>JBCCFY010000093.1:0-1897 GCA_039110515.1 Pseudomonadota bacterium | reverse complement strand
TTTTCAGTTGCTGATTGCTTAATTTCGTTCATTCTTTTAGGATAGGGGGTTCGCCTTTGATTTACGTTAGCGATTCGTTTGATTCTCGTTTGAGTTCAAATTACTACCCCCCCCTGAATAGTTACCCGAAAATTTGAAAAAAGGGTGAAATATATGCGTTATCTTATCGCCAAAACGGTCAGGTCTTAAATAAAAGAACACTGCCGGAGGCACGTGAAATCGCGCCGAAAGCAACTGAATTTGTCGTACATTGAGGGTTCGCTGTCCGCTCAAAATCTCGGAGACAACCCCTTGCGATTCGACCTCTGGTAGGTCAGATTGTTTCAACGCATGTTCTTGCATCAAATAGGCCAATGTATCTGGACCACTGCTGACGGGGATGCGGTAATGTTCTTGCTCATAGGCGTGGATGAGCGCTCCCATTGTGTCCAGTAATTCATAAAGTGGATGGGTATCGTCACTACTCCGCGCCATCTTCTAAAACAAGCCAACGCCAAACGAGAAATATCCACACCAAGGCAAGAAGAGCAGCCAAGGTTAGTACGAGTACAAGTGGCCCAGGTTGCCAGAAGCCGACTAGTAAACTCGCACCAGCTGCGATGATTAATGCGAAGGAAAAGGGGCGGAAAACGAGTGGCATTTGACTGTAGTTCTGTAAGGTCAGACCGATGACGGCCAACGATAGGAGATTCAGTGCCACTGCGCCCGTCAGCAGCCAAGTGGCTATCGCTGGTGGATGTGCGTCTGTGGCATGTTCAACGATGCTAATCATCGATGCACCCGCGGCGGCTATCGACATGGCAAGTGGGAGATGTAAGTACATCCAGAGAATGCTTATGCTCGTGGCGCGCGGCAGGTTTCTGCCAGCCCGATCAAAGTAGTTCCACCAGAGGCCAAAGCCAATGATCAGGGCGAAAAACGCTGTGGCCATGGCAGGTAGGCTGCGATCTGACTCGGCCAACCCATCAACAACACCAACCACAACCTCACCTAGCACTAATATCGTAAATAGCCCAAAGCGTTCCACCGTTGATTCGCTCATGACCAGACGCTTCTCATCGCCTGACCAAATCCAAATCAGCACCGCCGCCCCAACTAACCACATAGCGACCAACAGTCCCCATGCGATAAGACGTATTTCACCGGGGAGGAAGGCCGAAACGATCATGACGACCACAGTGATGCCAATCAGGAGGATGTAGCGAAGTGCCATCCCAGCGGCATCCTCAATCTGCTCACGTTGGTCGACTTGATAGACTGTATACCAAAGCCACATGAGCAGGGTCATAAACGCAGCATACGCGAGTGCAAACCCCGGCCCGCCTGTGAACGCTTCCTCGATATAGACAGCGAGAAAGGCTAAGATCGCCATCTGGGCAAATACAAAGAAGCGGGTGCGGATATCCTCATGTCCGTGGAGATCATAGTAGAGGGTCCCATTGAGCCAAGCCAGCCAAACCAGGCCAAAGAGGACGACAAATTCAACAATCGCCGCACCAGAGAGGTGATGCGCCAGCGCGTGGGCCATTGTCGCCACCACAACCACATAGACCAGATCGTAGAAGAGTTCCAGAAAGCTGACCGTTCGGTCCTCAATAATATCTCCGTGGGCGCGAGGCGGCTGCCAGAAACGGTGAAAGAACTTTTTAAGCATTGCGTATCGATTCCTTTGTTGAAATTGTTATGGTAATTGTGGCATGGTTCATATGGTATCAAATTAGAGTAACAAATCCCCGGCTAACTGAACGAGTTCACTATCTTTGCAATTTTCCTAAAAATACTCTGGGATTGGTCATTCCTGTCTTCGCAGGAATGACGGGCAAAAACTGCAAACATAGTGGAGATAAATGTTAGAGCCTGAATATTCAAACAGGCTCGCCCGCTACTCTACCCCTGT
>JBCCFY010000092.1:0-1952 GCA_039110515.1 Pseudomonadota bacterium | reverse complement strand
TGCGAAGCTTAGCAATGATCTGCTCTGAGGTGTGATATGATCTTTTCATATACGGTTCGGTTGGGGTGCAACTCTAACATACGAATTGGATCAATTTTTTGGAGGCACTCCAACTTCTTCTAATGCTTCTCCATGAAGGACTGCTCTGCTTTTATTTGCATAAGAAAGAATTTCTTCTTCTGAATAGGTATCAATGCCAACAAGACTGTTTACTTCCACTTTAGCATTTTCGAGTTCTTTTGGAGTGCCTCCAAAAAATTGATCCAATTCGTATGTTAGAGTTGCACCCCAACCGAACCGTATATGAAAAGATCATATCACACCTCAGAGCAGATCATTGCTAAGCTTCGCAAGGTCGAAGCACTCACTGCTCAGGGAAGCAGTATGGCTGAAGCCATCAAACAAATCGAAGTTTCGGAGCAAACCTATTACCGATGGAAGAAGCAATATGGCGGTATGGAACGCGATCAGCTCAAACGCCTGAAAGAACTTGAACATGAAAATGCTCGACTCAAAAAGCTCGTTGCAGAGATGGCACTTGACAAGGCAATCTTAAAGGAAGTTATCGAGGGAAAGTACTAAGCCCGTCGCGCCGTCGTGATGCTGTCCGACATGTTCAGGAGGAACTTGGCATTAGTGAACGGCGGGCTTGTAAAACGATCGGTCAGCCTCGTTCAACGCAGCGCTACCAGCCCAGGCAACCAGAGAAGGATCGCCCTTTGGTCAAACGGATCCATAAGTTAGTCGAAGAGAATCCTAGATCAGGATATCGAATGATTACTTCGCTACTGCGCCGAGAAGGCTGGCAGGTGAATCAGAAGCGCGTTCATCGCTTATGGAAGCAGGCAGGCTTACAGGTGCCGAAGAAACAGCACAAACGCCGCTATATCGGTCACAGTGAAAACGGATGTGTTCGTCTGAAAGCAAACCATCCAGGACATATGTGGAGCATCGACTTCATCTATGATGTAACCGAAGACGGCCGCCAGTTGAAGATCATGCCTATAATCGACGAGTTCACCAGGGAGTGTCTACTCATTGATGTAGCTTACAGCATTACATCGCAGCGGGTAATCGAACAATTGGACAGGCTTTTTGCATTGCATGGCCCTCCAGCGAACCTGCGTAGCGACAACGGCCCTGAACTGATTGCAAAAGGACTACGAGCGTACTTGGAAGAGTATGAAGTGGAAACACGCTATATTGAACCAGGCGCACCCTGGGAAAACGGATATATTGAGAGCTTTAATCGCACTCTCAGAGATGAGCTGTTAGATCGTGAATTATTTACCACGTTGCTCGAAGCCCAGGTGCTGGCCGAGCAATATCGACGCCGTTATAATGAGCATCGCCCCCACAGTAGCCTGGATTATTTGACACCGGCAGCGTACGCTGCCCATCACAAAAACACCCTTAACCCCGTGCCAACACTAACATCGAACCTGGATTAAACTTCGGGGGCATTCCACCTCATTTGAATTTGCAGTAAATCGAAATGCATCCGTTGGAGAAAGGAGGAGGCTAATTTTTGAGATCAGTACAAATGACAGCACTTTACTTGGCACGAAAGAAATGTATATTCAAGTTGCTGCTCCAGAAGCTATCAAGCTCGACCAAAATTACCCAAATCCTTTTACAGCGAATACTAAAATTGGTTTTGAACTACCTGCTGAGGGGAGAGTCACGTTAGAGCTTTATGACATTCTAGGGCGAAAAGTTGATCGCCTTGTAGATGACGACATGCCAGCAGGTTTTCACAATTTTGAATACTCAGCGAATCACCTTGCAAGCGGCGTTTACTTCTATTTACTCCGAGCTAAAGGGCAAGACGGAGAAATGCGAATATTCCAGAATAAAATGATTCTGGCAAAGTAGATATCACAAATCTTGATTGAAGGAATGGATAATGGAATTTTGGAAGATGAATATGAATTTTGGCTGTGTTACGAGGG
>JBCCFY010000091.1:0-2192 GCA_039110515.1 Pseudomonadota bacterium | reverse complement strand
GACTGATCTATGCCTTTAAATAATTTCACATAATCATTGACCATATTACGCGAAATCCCAATACTCTCCGATATCGATCGGTTGCTATGTCCCTTTGCTTTAAGCTGTACTGTCCTCTTCCCAAATCGCGCAACCAAAAATAAGTAGAGAGTTATGGAAAAATTATCTAACTTTCAAAACAAAAAGCGATGCGCAAAAGTAGTTTTAGCGAATCACAACGTATGGCGATATTGGCTGAGCGAGACGCAGGAGCGTCCGTGGAGGCCATTTGCCGTAAGCACCAGATTAGTCCAGCCACTTTTTACAAATGGAAAAAGGATTTAGAAATCGACCAAGATGAAGACAAGCGTCGGGTTAAGGAATTGGAGGTCGAAAACGCTCGGCTCAAGAAAATGTATGCAGAATTGAGTATAGATCATGGGATTTTATCGGAAGGTTATGAGATGCTAAAAAAGTATCAAGCTCAAGACGCGAAGAAGAGATGATTGATCAGATTAAGTCGAATCAAACGGTTAGCATTCGAAGGAGTTGCGCTGTTTTGGGCTTTCGACGCCAGACCTATTATCAGCGTAAGCAAGGGCATCGGCCTGAAGAAAAGGATCTGGCAATAGCAGAGTTATTACATCGAGTAAGCAAACGTTTTGTAGCCTGGGGTTTTTGGATGGTGTTTCATTATTTACGCCGCCAGGGGCATCCTTGGAATCATAAACGGGTATATCGAATTTGGAAGGCAGAGGGTTTGCATCTCCGACTTCCACCCAAGCGTTCAAAAATCAAACGTCAATATCAGGACCTCTTGGCTCCTGGTAGGATCAATGAGGGATGGGCCATGGACTTTGTTAGTGATTGGATAGTGGGTCCTGGACAAGACAGAGTTCGTATCATCAATATCATGGATGAGTATTCTCGAAAAGCCTTATGGACCGAGGCTTATTCCAGTATTTCGGCAAAAACACTAGTAGAAGTACTCGATAAAGTGGTTGAATGCAGAGGTGTACCTGCTTATATCCGATGCGATAATGGTCCAGAGTTTATCTCCGCCCGGTTAGAAAATTGGGCTAGTAACCATCAAATTGAATTGAAATTCATTCAACCCGGAAAACCCGCTCAGAATGGATTAATTGAACGACTAAATGGAACACTCAGAACAGAATGTCTGAACCTGGAATGGTTCAAAAGTATATCAGAACTCAATCAAGAAATACAGCAATGGAGTGTCATTTACAATACCATCCGGCCTCATAGTTCTATTGACTATTCGACTCCGGACGAACTAGAACAGATTAATTATAGACTCTACTTTAAACCGGTTGCGACTTAGGGGAAGAGGACATTTCCTTCCTTTTGACCTTCTTACAAACCGGCATGCCCTGGGCTGTCATAATATTGAGCAGCTTGATTTTGATATTGACTTCGGTTTGCTGGGCCTGTGGTTTTCGGGAGTAAAGTGTGGGGCCATGTATGGTTTTAAATCGCATCATGGCGGTCTCAGCTATACTTCTACGATGATAGCCACTTCGCTTTTTCCATTTCTTTCGCCCTCGTTTATCAATTTGCTTGAGAACTTTATTGCGCCGGTGATCTAATAATTCTCCGTTTTCATCATACCAATAATTAGCATTCACCTGCGGTGGAATAATGCCCTTGATATTTCTGTGCTGTAACGGATCCCAACATTTACGTTTATCATAAGCACCATCTGCGGAGAATTCATCAATATCCTCATCTATTTGATCCAGCAGATCTTCCACTTGTGAGGCATCGTCTGCACTGTTTTCGGTCAGGGTATGGGCATGGATATAATGGGTGTCTGGATCTACCCCAAGATGTAATTTACGCCATGTCCGGCGTTTACTCCAGCCATGCTTGCGTACTTTCCATTCTCCTTCTCCATAGACCTTAACCCCTGTTGAATCTACCGCGATGTGCAGGGGACCGCAAACCGCAGGAATCTCATAGGCCGCAATCTGCAATTCATGTGCTCGCCGATTTAATTGAGTATAGCTGGGAACCCACACCTCAGGCCAGCCAAGCAGCTCGAACAGGGAACTGACAAAGCCTGCGGTTTGCCGATAACCCAATTTATACAAAGTCTTGAGCATCATCATCGTTTCGATGCATAGATCACTATAGACATATTGGCCGCCTCTTTGCAATGGGCTGTCATCGTACCAGCTTTCCAGTACTTGTTC
>JBCCFY010000090.1:0-2305 GCA_039110515.1 Pseudomonadota bacterium | reverse complement strand
GAATTACCAATGTGATATTCAGCGCAGAGAATCGATGATAAAAGAGCTTATCAGTGCAGCAGGAATTTCAGACAAGGATACACTCATCGCTGATCCGTTATATAGCTGTTTAACATCACGTTTCAAACGGCATCTGGTTTCTCAGCAAGCACTCTTTTTCTGCCCAGATACACCAGATCAGAACGCCCCTGCACCCCGAAGCCAGCAATATTAACCACCTGCTCCGCACAAGTGCGAATGGCTACGACTACTTTGATTTAACGCAGCTGTTTTGCAATACAGATGGCTGTCTGCGGGTTACACCCGAAGGCTATGTAATTATTTTTGATGAGTCACACTTAAGTGAAAAAGGCGCGGAATTCATCGCAAAAGGCATCGAACAGGCAAGTTGGTATTCACGCTTAACAGAAAAATAGGCCTAGAGACCTGATGAATTACCACCCGTTGATTCCACAGGCTTAGCTGGCAACCGAAAATATCATCCCCAATCCGAGCAGCCCCAAAACAACGAGGCTGAACATAAGGATCGGTTTTCGGACTCTCAGTTGAATCTGAATATTACCGTTCTTGCTGTCGGCGTATGACAGTACTCCAATAAAGCGATATCCCTTCTTAGAGACCGTCTCCAGAAACTCGGGCTTCTGACTGTCTTCTTCCAGAGCGCTGCGAATATCACGCATGATTGAGGCAATTCGTTGTTCGTAGTCCACGATGGACGAGGGCCATAATTGCTGCTTAATGTCCTCTTTGCGCACCAGTTCACCCTTGTGACATAACAAGATGGCGAGTAAGCGAGCCGGTAGTGGTTGCAGCTTCACCGGCATGCCCGACTTGAACAATTCTTCTGTATCCATGTCGAAGGCGTAGTCTCCGAAGCTGGCGTAGCGATCTCGCTTACTTCGTTTGGATCGATTGGGCATTCCGTCATTCATATTCTGGGTTTCGTCCTAAAAGCATTAAAAAAACATAATAAAAGCATTGAAGCTGTTGCGTGCTGCGACGCACATTCGATCTTTAGGTACAGCTTGAAGCCGGACATAGACCCACAGGTGGCGAATCCGGAATTTCATCGCTTTCTTATCATTTAAGCGCACCCTGACAACTTTATTCAAGCCCTAATTTGAATGAACGGTAGGGTTCGAAACACGACCGAAAACTGGATAGACCAAACAAAATGACATTGAGAAAAGTAACTACATGGGCGGCAATTGCCCTATTAATCCTGGCCATCATCGGCTGGTTGATGTTCCGCAATACATCAATCGGCGCCTATTTTGCCAACACATTCAGCAGCTCCGACTGGCAAGCAGATGCAAACCACATTGAAGTCTCGATTAGCCCCGATGATACGCATATCGTTATCCCGGTATATCTCAATGGCGAAGGTCCCTTTCGCTTTGTTCTGGACACCGGCGCACCCATGACCGCCATCTTTGGCAGCAGCCGCACTGCTACCTTAAATCTGGAAGCCGCTGGTGATATCGCAGTAGGAGGAGCAGGTTCTGGCAACGGCATCACCGGCTCGATTGTGAATAATGTCGATATTGGAATCGGTACGCTGAAACTGAACCAGCAAACACTCATCGTCATGCCCTGGAAACTTCTGCCGTTCGCAGTTGGTGACACACCGCAATACGATGGCGTAATTGGCTTCGATCTGTTTAAACGCTACCCTGTGGAGATTGACCTTACAAATCATCTGATGCGGATTCACGAGGATCTACCACCAGCTGCAGGCGAATCCGACACTGTATTACCTATCAGCTTCTCGGGGCGAAAACCGTACCTGACAGCCACCACCACCCTGACGCCCGACACGACGCTGCAAACCAAATTGCAAATGGACATTGGCAGCAACGGAACACTAAGCCTGTTACCCGGAGCTTTACCTGAAATCAAGACGCCTGAATCGACCATAGAACGACATGGATGGGGGCTGTCTGGAAGAGTCACCTCGCAGGTAGCACGAATCCCATCACTTACGTTGGGCGACATCGAGCTGCATAATGTGATTACCGCATTTTCGGTGTCTGGCGCCGCAACCTCGGGAAATCGGCACGGACTAATCGGCCTCGGTGTACTGGAGCGGTTTGACCTTCTCATCGATTATCCAGCCAAACGCGTGGTGCTCAGCCCAACAGACCGACTCAAACAGCCATTTGAGATTGATATGGCAGGAATGGACCTGGTACCAGAGAACGATCAACTGCTGGTGCGTCACGTCTATCCTGGGTCGGCAGCAGAGAACGTTGGCATTCAAACTGACGACCGCATAGTGAGTATCAATGGCAGGCCCAGCAACCAG
>JBCCFY010000089.1:0-2322 GCA_039110515.1 Pseudomonadota bacterium | reverse complement strand
TTTCTTCCTTAGCGACTTCGGGGACAATAGTTTTTGGATCTCCCTGTTTGAGTCTAGGATTAACCTTGCTAGGGTCTATCTTCATAGACTTGACTGCTTCCGCAAGAATTTTGCCCCCCTGTTCCAATTTGTCAGCCATGTCGTCGGCTACGACTTCTGGAGAGACAACATGCAAGACGGTAACCGATGCCCGTTGGATGGAAGGAATTTCCATCAACATATTGACCATCTGTTCGCATAAGCCCCGTCCGGCAACGGTAACTAATATTTTTTCAATCATGGAGTATCTCTGGATAGTTTATGGTTTTTAGCTTGCCATCTTTGTTATGGAAAACTACTAAGTCCGAGGCAGGTAACTGGGGTTGTTTCATAAAAACTACTCCACCAAGCCCTCTTTGGTAGGTATGGGGCGGGCAGATCGCGCCATTAGTCCCACAGCCTTCTAAAATTTAAGGATATGACTTATTACTTCCTCAAAAATTTTAGAAATGTAGAGTTTTGAAACGATTTGTAACATGAGCGAGGAAAACGAGAAGCAACCGCAACTACCAGAAACTGGAGCGATCGCTCCCCTACCGC
Organism: Pseudomonadota bacterium; assembly: GCA_039110515.1. Lineage (GTDB taxonomy): Bacteria > Pseudomonadota > Gammaproteobacteria > Arenicellales > Arenicellaceae > Arenicella. Next base: position 1,743 of record JBCCFY010000089.1, on the reverse strand, counting down.
AAAAAAATTCCGGTAACTGGTTCGAGTATCCGGTGCGAGCCCATCCACACCATACGGACTATGCCGGGATTGTCTGGCACGGGACATATATAACCTGGCTCGAAGAGGCACGGATAGAATCCTTGCGATCGATTGGCGTTGACTTTAGCGAGATAGTGGCCCTTGGTTGCGACTTGCCCGTGGTCGAGCTTTCAATCCGCTACCATAAGGCATTGCGAATGGGGATGAATGCTACGGTCAAAACCAGAATGTCCCCAATCGATGGCGTGCGGCTCAATTGGGAATATCGGATAGAGTCTCCAGACGGCCGAGATTTGTACTTGACTGGTGTCGTCACTTTAGTAGCGCTTCCCAGGCACCAGCGCAGTGCAATGACTACCAACCCCCCCCCCACCCCACCCCCGTGTTGCGTAAAATTTTGTGACTGATCGCTCAGTATTGAGATTGAACCTTGCTTGCCTTCCGTGCTTTGAGTCTTGAGGATTTCTCCCGGCAGTTCTTGACAAGCCATGCTGGCTTTGCTCGTTGACACTCGCTTATGCCAAGTTTGCTCCTCTTACTTTTTCGAGCTGAAATGCACTGGTAGTATTCTCTTCAATCGAACAGCGGTGCCCAATGCCTTTTGGCAGACGCGTACATTGATTTTCTCCGCCGCCCCGGGCATTTGAATCGTTTCACTTTGATTTACTGCTGTTTGAGCACAGTTTTTTTATTGAGTTGGGCAATTCCTGCTTTCTTGATGCCATCCTTAGGCTGACTTGAATCCGCTCTGCTTCGCTGTTCTGCGCTACGCATCTAGTACGAACTGTGGTTCTTCTGGATTGCTGTGTTATAAATTTTATACCACTCCCGATTTGATAGGCCTGCTACTTGCCGCTCAGTCTCCCACTCTTCAGCTCTGCATCATTTTCTTCTAGTCCACCACTGGTTGCTCAGTCTGTCGTCACAGCACCTCTTATTTTGCTTTTTTTGCACCTTGAGTTCATGAGTTCAGGCACCATTACAAATTTCCGGGCCCTGCTTTCATATTTTATTGTGGACAAATTCAAATCTGTTTTACCAGCTGGTTTTCAACTTCCGTCAAGTCCCAGCACAAAACCCATGGGCGATAGCATGGTCTCAACAGGGGAGGGGGAGGGGGATTACTCAGGATTGCCACAACTTCTCTATTTTCTCTACTCTCTTGATAGTTGCAGTATAATGTTTGTAGTACCCGCGACCATGCACAAACTTCCCGTGAAAAAAGGGGTGGGAGATGTGCCAAGAATGACTGATGGTACACACGCAATGTACTGAATTTTGTATGCGGTCACCAGCAGCATTAGGCAGCTTCATGTGAACTATGCATGATGTTAGTGCGCCGTCAACAGATCATGTAAATTTACATGTTGCTCACCGAGAATAGATATTTGCCGGGTGCCTTTCCCTTCGAATTGAAAAAAACCCTCGTGATTTCTTCCACTTTGGGCTCAGTCTTGGACGTGTTACTACAATGCGGTACAAATGAATCACCGGTGATAATGCGAGACTCAAGTGAATATTTCCAAAGCATGACATTGTAGATTAGATTTTGTTACAACAGTGACTTCAAACGCACAAGCAAGCCATCTCGAGAATTACATGTACCTACACTGTAGAACATGTACAATCAAACACGTCATCTCACAATGCTGACGTAACTCCAGCCGCGCGGCGCGGCGGCGGCACGCACGCGAAATGTGCGCTACGGACCGGAGATGTGCG
>JBCCFY010000088.1:0-2407 GCA_039110515.1 Pseudomonadota bacterium | reverse complement strand
CGTTAGATCAGCGCCCTGTGAGGGGTTACTCGTTTCTGGGGCTTGTGATTTCGGGTAGTTTGTAAGAGATAAGCCCCAGTCTTAACGGCGACTGAGGCGCAGCCACGAGCCAAAACGCTAGGTAAAGGCTCAACCAGCTTTAAATAGCTTGAGTGAAATTGTGGTTTTCTTCAAAACAAATATCAAGTTATTTAACCTGAGCTTCGGATAAGAAGTTAAGAAATCGAAGGAACTAAACGCTCGTTCCCTGATCCGATCATTCGACCAAGAGTAATTGGTCCAAAAAGAAGGAACGAGCGTGAATAAGTTAGTTGAAACCTACTGCGATGTCGATGATTTCTGCCAGTTATTTATCAAGCACTGGCAATGCATGCTGTTAGAGAACGGAGATATCAAGCGTCGCAGAGCCTGCCGCTTATCTCCCGCCGAAGTGATGACCATCATTATCCATTTCCACCAGTCGCATTACCGAGATTTCAAGAATTACTATCTTCACTATGTTTGTCGCCAGCTCAAACCCTATTTTCCAGAGTTATTAAGCTATACGCGGTTTCTTGCTCTGATGCCTGGTGTCGTCGTTCCTATGTGCAGTTACCTAACGTCAAAGCTTGGCGAACCCACCGGAATACAATTTGTCGATTCCACCAAGATAGAGGTATGTCACATCATTCGCGCTAAGAGGAATAAAGTGTTTGAAGGCATTGCCCAGCATGGCAAAGGCACAATGGGCTGGTCGTTTGGATTTAAACTGCATTTGATCATCAATCACCTGGGCGAAATCGTGGCACTGAAACTCACAAAGGGCAACGTGGATGACCGAAAACCGGTGGCAGAAATGGCCGACTCGCTATTTGGTAAACTCTACGGTGACAAAGGGTATATCAGCAAAGCACTATCTGGAGAGCTGTTGGACAAAGGCGTTGAATTGATCACGACAGTTCGAAAGAACATGAAGAAAAAATTCATTTCCCTGTGGGATCGGGTCATCTTAAAGAAGCGATTCATCATTGAGACGGTGAACGATCAATTGAAGAATATTTCTTACATCGAACACTCACGACACCGCAGCATGCACGGGTTTATGTTGAATTTGCTCGGCGGACTCATCGCCTACTGTTTAAAAGAAGAAAAGCCATCATTGGACTTGACGTCTCAGGAGCTTGAACTGTTAGAGAGCAACAATCTAATGCTGGCTTAACCAGATCTGAGGTTAATCAGATTGTCGATTTACTGCCCGGCGATATTTTTGTGCATCGCAATGTGGCCAATATGGTTATCCACACCGACTTTAACTGTTTATCGGTGCTGCAATACGCGGTGGACGTGTTAAAGGTTAAGCACATTATTGTTTGCGGGCACTATGGTTGCGGTGGTGTGGAAGCGGCAATGAGTGACAAGCAGTTTGGCCTGATTGATAACTGGCTTGGCCATATTAAGGATATCTATCAGCAACACTACAGCGAAGTGCGGGCATTGCCAGAGAATAAACGTTCTGCGCGCTTGTGTGAGCTCAATGTGCTGGCCCAGACCGAGAATGTAAAGCGCACTACCATCGTAAAAGATGCCCTGGCCCGAAATCAGGCTTTAACCATCCATAGCTGGATTTACAGCCTTAATAATGGCCGGATCACCGACCTGGGCCTGAATGTGTCATCCGCCGACTAGTCTTTGTTGCCTTTTTCAGCGGTGTCTTTGGGCTTGTTATCTCCCAGCGTGAACTGGTAGTAAAGATCGACCGTGGTATACAGGCTGCGCACAATCTCCAGGTACAGGTTAGACAGGATTTGATAGCGTAATGCAACTTCCTGACCGCCGCTATCTTCGTCAGAAAACATCCCCACGCCGTAGCGAACGGTAAGGTTTGAGGCGATCTTGCCAGAAATAGCTACCTTGGTATCACTGCCCTGGCCAGTGGTACTGAGCGATAAATCCTCAATGCCCAGTGCGTTACCCACATTACTGGTGAGTGATTCGGAGCTGGATAAACCAAAACCTATCAGCATGGCAGCATAGGAGTTTTCATCCATCTGGCCGCCGCCGAGCCCGCCGCTGCCGTTTAACAGGTAGGCCAGGTTTCGGGCCTGATCCATACCAGGCTCAGAAAATAACGACACGCTGGGTTGATTGACCGGACCTTCAACCCGTACACCTGCAATCACATCGTCTTCAGTCAGATCGGGATCGCGAATGGCCTCTACCAGCAGAATGGGCTGGTCTAACGGGCCGTTAAACTGCACTTCTCCGGTGCGGATGATTAGGTTTTGACCATAGGCCGCGTAGCGCCAGTTAATGATACGCAGGTCGCCATACCCGGTAAGTGCTGGCTGGGTTTGCACATTCACGCCGCCACTCAGTGTCGCCTTTAAGCCAAAGGCATCGAGTCGCACTTCCTCGCGCTCGTCTTCAT
>JBCCFY010000087.1:0-2566 GCA_039110515.1 Pseudomonadota bacterium | reverse complement strand
TTGATGGAGATATTATTGAGATGAGTCCAGAAGGTCCTTTGCACGCTTCTCGTATTAGAAAAGGTGCTAATTACTTGCGTCAGATATTGGGAAATTTAGCTTTAGTTTCCGAGGCTCATCCTATTACTTTATCGACTTCCGAACCGGAACCAGATATTGCTATTATCAAACTTCCCGAATCGAAGTACGATCGCCTCCATCCACAAGCAGAAGATATCTTCTGGTTAATCGAAATTGCCGACACAACTTTAAGTAAAGATTTCAACGAGAAAAAAAGGATTTATGCGGGGGCGGGAATTAATGAATATTGGGTGATGAATTTAAAGACTAATTTGTTGAGCGTATTTCGCAAACCAATTAATAACGACTGGACAGTAAAAAGTTCTTTTCAAATCTTACACTTAAATTTCATCTGACAAAACGCTCAAGATGCCAGGGTCTTGTGGGTGGGATTTTAGCAGCTAGAAATTTTGCCAAAAGTATGTCAGACGGACTTTTAGCTAAAATACGCTCTCTGTTTTCTTGAAGTGTTAACACTCGCGATTTGCTCGCTGGGATAACCATGATTTGGTAGGGTACGAAACCAACGAGGAAAGTCCTTGAATATGGCAGTGGGCATTTCTAAACTAAGTAGTTGTAAAATAGCTAGTGCTATAGCATTAATGAGTACAAATCGTTCAAAGGCTTCTATTTTTCTGTTGAAAAGTTGCTGTTTTTTCTCCTGGTGTTGAGCCAGAATCAAGTCTTGTGGCCATCTCTGAGTCCTTTCATCCAAAATCGATAGCTAAAACCGGACAAAAGTTGAATGAAACTGCGGAAAGTTACGTAAATGTTAAAGCGCAAACTATAAGCGGTCACAATTTCTGTCGGTGATAGAGTAACATCGGTTGAGAGCAGAATTATTTGCTTTCCTGAAGGCCACACTGCTAGTACAAAACGTACCTTATTATGAGGGCAATCCCAATGTAGCTCTATACTGCGGTATTTGAGCGTCACCATTTTACCATACAGAGGTAAAGTTTCTCTTGTGAAAGACTCCTCTTCATTAAACAAATTCCTTAATTTCACTGATTCGCCCCAGGTTCTAGGTCTGCCTCTACCACGCTTGATGCCTGCAGGTTTTGGATGCTTTGCCACTGTGTTAATTCGTACTCTCGTAATTAAGTGTAAGTTATGTTCTCTAAACTCGCAGAGCAATTTTTTAGAGGCAAAGTAAGCATCTAAAATGATGTAACTACCTGCATTTATTATGTCTGTACACAAAGCCGACATTTTATCTACTACTGTACTTTTATCATCCTTTGTAGTTTTGATACCGTCTTGTAACTCAAAGGTAACAGGAACGGCAAAAAGACAAGACCCTGCTTCCAACAGTAGGGTTATCGCTCCAAAGTAATGACCCCGTATCCATTCTGCCTTGGTTACATTTTCTGACTCTTGATGTAATCTTTTAACCCCAGGCATTTTCCTCCCTTCCTTGCTGACTTTGATCCCATCTCCTAGATAAACAGGTTGGCCTTTAAGGCGATGGATTTGTGGATGAGTTACTAACCATTCATGCCATGCCAGGGAGAGTCTTCGGGCGCTAATCGCTTTTGAATGGAACCAGTGCAGGGCAGGGCTATAGCGGGCGTGCGCCGCGTGTAGATAATTTAGCGGCGCAACACCAACCGGCGGTGACCGAGGTTCTGCAACCACAATGCCCCAGTAATCGCTGCGCTCCCAGGTATTTTCAAAGGTGCTAAACGACACCACGTGGCGTGCGATAGTGCCCGAGCGCAAAACCAATTCGCGCGAAGCGCGGTCGTAACCCACCGCAACCGCAAAGTGCCACTGTGGAACCCAGTCCAAACCGAGGTTCTGCATCACCAGCACCGGACGCCGTGCATCCAACGCTTCGAAGAGTGCGGACAGTTCGGGCTCGATGGGGTAGGCGATCAAGCCGCGCGCACGCGCCGCGCTAATCAGTTCGGTTCGCAGAGTACCCTGTCGTTCAGGAACATAGACTTCGCCAACAAGGTCCTCAGGTGTGACATCGATACCTTGAACGGTCAGTACCGTGGCGAGGGCTGCGGGTCCGCACTGGTAGCGCGACTGCGGGAAAAAAGGCACGAAGTCGAGTTCTGCCTGGCCCTCTAATTCTTCAGGCCAAGCAGACGTCAACTCACGCGTTTGGGGAGCGGTGCATCCGCCGAGTACCAGTATCAACGCGAGAGCGATGACACCGGTAACCTTGCTCACTGCTCTATGGCTAGTTAGATACCGGCCTGATAAACGGGAAGATATCGGTGGCACCGATAATGTCGGTGAATACCAAAACGATAAACACAACCAACGCGACGCCGAGAATGTCGCCACCCGCCGGCAATTCGCCAATCTTTTCATTGAGGGCCACAACTTCTTGATCGGTCATGCGGTCAACCCGGAGCAACGCGTCCTCCGTACTGACGCCGTACGCTTCAAGCTGCGCCGCCACATCTTCTCGTGCCAGCGCCTGCCTGAGTTGATCGCGGTCGATGGTGCTCTGCGCTTCACTCAGCAAGGTGTCGGTACCCACGATATCTGC
>JBCCFY010000086.1:0-2616 GCA_039110515.1 Pseudomonadota bacterium | reverse complement strand
TTTAGGGGTTCAGAGATAATTTGCTAGAGACCGCTAGGTATCATACAACAAGAAGCTTGGTTCTTTGCATGGTCACATGCTATGTACATGGTGGAATAAAATAATCACAAAAATCATGCCGCGCGACCGGCTATTCCAAATGCTACTAGCCGAGCAAGGGGTTGACAGCAATGTCGTGGAAGCCATTCGATGCATGTATGAGGGTACGGTAGGGTAGGTCGCAGGGGAAACGGCGCAGTTCAAATGGACTATGGGGGTGATGCAGGGGTGCAAGGCATCGCCAGGGCTATTTGGGCGATACTTCGATCGCCGCAAAGCACATATTGGCCTGTTGGGTTAATTTACCGCCTTCAACCTGCTCTGGATTGGAATATGTAGAATCGAAATCCGCATACCACAAATGAATTGGAATCTCGTTGCCTTTCTTGCGCGCGCTGGCAAAGAGAAAAGTGGAGTCGGGCAGGAGCCAGGCCCCCAAATCCGATGCCGGAGTAGAAATGGGATCATCGATTTTTTCGATCTGTACCTCAGAATCATCTCTTCGAGCATTTATAGCCCAAGTACACGCTTCAATTTCTTGGATGCACTTCCGGTATTCGTAACCTTCGCTTTCGCGTTTCACTTTTTTGGAGTACTTCTTAAAATTTCGCAGCGCTTGAGTATAATTGCCGTTGTGCTTCTGCATCATTGCCAACCAAAACTGACCTTGTTTATAAACCTTTCCACGATCCTTGCTGTACAGTTTGTCGTAGTAATATTCGGCCTTTGCATAGTCTCGAGTCATACGCAAAGCCTCTGCGTATTTTAGTGCATAGTCAAATTCAGCTGAGTCAAGTTCAAATGCATTTGTGTAGCACGATAATGCCGCCATCCAATCATTTTGTTCAGCCCGTTCGTCGCCAAGAGTAATCCAATCACGTGCCTTTTGGGCTTGTGCCGTAATGGTAGTTATAAAGAGGGATATGAGAAGTAGCAATAATCGCATCGACACGAAAATAAACAATTGTGTATTAAGCCTCTGGAATTTTTGGCATTCGCCAAATGGGATCAGAGTTGATAACTGCTTTTTTGTTTGTAGTCTGAAAGCTGTAAATTCACCTATGGATTTACCTTATCCATCATCAACCAGTTTAACCAGATTCTGTCTGCGGGCCTTTCCGGGGTTAGCCCACCTCACCATCTGGCTTTGCGTGGCTGGAATTACGCTAGATCTCATCGTGGAATACAATATTGCGGATGGGATCTTTTTCATTTACAAGGACATTGTAAATCTCTCTATAATCGGCATCGCCACGTTGTTGGCAAATACTGTACTAAGACGAATCGACTGGTTACTAGCAACCTGCCTATATGTAGTGTTGGGTAGCATGTTCGTAGGTATTCTATTATGGGAATACCGAGCAAATTTTGACATATCCACTTACTATATAAAGTTTGAGATTGTCAGTTGGCTATTTGTTTTTGTTGCTGGAATTCTTCTGCCTAGAGTCCATCTTTATTTGATTCTCGGGATTAAAGTGGCGTTCACCATGGCAATAATATCACTGCCGTTTTTAGAGGCCGACATTGCTCCTTATGCCACTTTTTTATTCTTAACGGTTGCCGCTGGAGCTGGACTTTCTGTTTTCTCACAGGGATTAATTTCTAGATTGGATCAACGTGAAGAAGAGGCGCGGAATAAGGCTTTGGATCAAGTTAGAAAGACCGAGGAGACAGGGAAAATGGAATTGCTACATATTTTGGGACATGATGTCAAGCAGCCATTCGGCCAAATAGAGAGTTTGGTCAATATGCTCCAAGATAAGAGCACTCCTTTGTCGGATAAAGAGATCTACGACATGATGCGCCAATCGGTGGAAAACGGCCACTTGATACTGGCTAATCTCGTGTCGTGGGCTGAAGCTAGTTCATACTTAAGGCCGGGTCAAATAGCCACATGCGATGTAGCAGAAGTAGTGCAGCGTGTTGTGCAGGTTGGTGATTCGCAATGCAAACTCAAGAAAATACAATTACACAACACGGTTGACAATGCGTCTGCACGAATTGACGACCACACGTTGTTCGTTGTTCTAAGAAATCTGGTTTCAAATGCTATAAAATTCACCGAAAGCGGAGGAGTAGTAGAGATCAAATCATCGGTAAGCGAAGAATCAGTTGCACTCACGATTAAAGACAACGGCGTAGGGATGCCGCAGCGACTTGTAGACGCATTATTGTCAAGGGGTAAAAACGAACCACGTCAAGGGACTTCTCAAGAGAAAGGAACAGGATTGGGAATTGAAATTTGCAAGGATTTGCTAGAGCGAAATCATAGCGTATTGACCATTGATAGCTCAGAAGGACAAGGAACTTCTATGACTATTATAATCCCTAAAGCAACTTAGAACTGTAGTGCCAACTTCAGGTTGATCCGACGACCTGTGAGGAAATTTGGAATGGCGTACTGGCGTCCGCTTACGTCTTCAATCCAGGTGTAGTTGATTGTGTTGTTGATTCCGAGAATATTAAAAACTTCCAATTGAATCCTTCCCGACTCAAAAAAGGTGTTGATTTTATTAGGCTTCTTGTCTTTCTTGGTGAACAAGTCGCGGCTAAATCCAATATCGACACGACGAT
>JBCCFY010000085.1:0-2631 GCA_039110515.1 Pseudomonadota bacterium | reverse complement strand
CAGTAATTGGCAGCCATGGGCAAGGGCAGATGTCAAAGTTTGCTTGACAAACTAAGTTTACATCGATCCACCCAAATGTGCCATACATGTATGCATCAGTACAATTTCCCCTGGGTGGGAGTCCGTGGAGGGAGGCCCAAAGAGGACTGGGGTGATGTCACTATGAGGATTAGACTTTGAGATTTCAATTTGCCAGAGAGTCACCAGCTTGATCGTAATGCTGAGAGAAGGATTGCGTGAACGAGACTAAAAAAGGGTCGGATCGTAATTCTCACTTGTTTGAAAACCAATGCACATCTACAATGTGTTCATATTTGGACTGGAAGTGGACGACCAAGAAATCACAGTTCATGAACTAACCTTGATGGACGTGACACGAACGCGAGCAAGCCAGTCCAATCGCAGAAAGCAGCTGGCGCGATATTCTGCCGCAGAGGGGAAGGCTTGCAGACGTAGGCCGCAACTTGCCAACCTGCTGTTGCAAAAAGTCAGTTCACGAAAGTTCGGAAAGACCAATCCATCAATACAGTAACATTCCGCCTTTTTCCGATGGCTTTGACTGAAGTTTGAGATTGCTAGCTGTCTCCCGCGCGATTTGCGATATCCTCTAGGCTTTACGCGTGGCTGGTTGACACGGACGACGCGATACGTCGGCCGCACCGGAAGTGGTACGAGTACGGTGAACACCGTACCAGTCAGGGGGTCGGCATCCACCATGAGCACGACGTCGGCAATGCGAACTGGGCCCGGCATTATGGCCACGAACATCAAATTTTGATCAAAAATGCTGTCCTCCATTGGCTCCAAGAATCATCCAGTGGACAATGGATCCGATTTCGACGTTCAGACGGTGCACCAGATAGGAGAGCACTCCAAACAGAAACAAAGCCGTGGTGTCCTGCAAGTAATTTTTGCTCCTGTCCTGCAAGTTTTTGATCAACACTCCATCGTCAGCAGTGTTGTGCATGTGCAATCCATGCATAGAAAGTCAGAAAGCATGCGCTTCCTGCGAAAGCCCCAAAATGCCAAAAAAGTCCATTTTCGGCTTCCGGTTCGGGTCGATCGGTCACACCTTGCACCCTCGGGGGCCATATAATTATAGACTCTTGCCCCATATGGAGCAAACCCGGCCGCGCCCAACGGCAACCATCAGGGAGTCATAAAAAGCGCTTTTTGCGAATCCCCAGCATGCAGTGGATCTACAGGTACATGTACAGTACGCTCGCTCTAAATGAGCTCTCCGTAAATGAGCTATATTCGCTTCCGCGGGGTCAGCCAGCCCGATTTTTAACATTTCCAGTTATTTCCGCAGAAAAAGTATTTAAAGAATTACTACCTTAGGACTTACGCACTGTACAAAAAGACCATCTTGTGTATTAACGTCAATACCTTGTTTCAAGCTTTTGAATATCACTTTTAATTGCTAGCGATAAGCCTTCGGCATGGCTTCGCTAACGCTAAAATATGATTGAAAAATCTAGCTAGAAGCTTTGAAAAAAATACCTGTTATTTTGGCTTCTCTGTCAATGAGTAAGTCCTATACCTGATCTACAAAAACAGTGGAATTGTCGCCAAAAACGACCTCTACCCAATAGTTTAAATTTTGCTCTTTTGCCCTTCTGCTTAAGTTCTCACCAATGGGACGATTGGGAAAATCACACCTGATGAAACTCCTGACATTACAAGCGCTTTAGGATTTTTCTGTATCAGTAAGTTTTAGGGCTTTTCGAATAATCGTAACAGAATCAGGAATTGCTGGCACATCATATGACTTAATATCTTTCTTATATATTTGAGATTGCTTAGGGGAGTTATCGAGTTTCAAGGCTCTTCTAATGATCTCTTCAGGAGCATAAATATTTGCCGAAGGGGATACTGATCTCGGACCATACTTACTTACCAGAGGTTGGGGACGGGGGGAGGATTGAGAGAATTTTTGTATTACCTCTGATATATTTATTTTGTCAAGCAATACCGTAATGGCATTAGAGCCACTATTAAGTAAGTTTTTGTCTAACTTCCTATAGGATGATGGAGGCATTGATTTATCGCTACTCGACTTGCCTTGCGCGAGTTGGAAAGAGTTAGTATACCCTGCAAGATTCCGACCTGTTTGAGTTTGGTAGCCTCGGTAGTAGGGAACAATATTGGTTCCAAAGAATTCAAAATATTCTTTACTATCTATGTAAGAATCAATCTCCCCATGAAATCCTTCATTTACTAAGCGAGCAATATGTTCGGAGATTTCTGCATAGTTGTCAGGCGCACGACCCAGTAGATGCTTAAAGTTGAGTTCGATAGCACGTAAATTTGAATTCTTCTCAAACACTAGAGTTCGATACCGTTCTGACTTAGCCAATTGACGAATAAACTCCATGACGGTAATTTGGTCACTCCGGAGTTGTGATTCTGCTTCTAGAACCCGCTCACTTTCCATCAGATGGGCATTGCCAAATACTTGTTTGTAAGCTGTTGCAATCACCAAGTCCTTCTGCTCAACTGCATCAGAAACAAATTCGACTGGAGTTGTATCGGCAAATAACTTGATGTAGTTAGCTGGATTTGTTTGACTGTCATTGATCTCGTTAGCTGGACTTGTTTGAATGTCATTGATGTAGTTAGCTGGAATTG
>JBCCFY010000084.1:0-2632 GCA_039110515.1 Pseudomonadota bacterium | reverse complement strand
CGAAGATCACGATGCCATCATTCTGGACCTTGCTTTGCCAGGTATCGATGGCTTTGAGTTATGTCGACAGATCCGTGAAGTTAAGAAGTCGGTCGTTCCAATCCTTATGTTGACCGCTAAAGATTCATTGGAAGACAAACTCGAAGGCTTTAATGCAGGCGCAGACGATTATTTACTCAAACCGTTTGAATTGCTCGAGGTGGAAGCAAGGCTGCAAGCCTTATGGAAAAGAACCTTGCTCAGCAACCGCTCAGAGTTGGTGGTTGGGGATCTCGTGATGAACCTTGACAGCCTGCATGTCGAGCGTGCCGGACAAAAAATATCGCTGAGACCGGTTACGCTGCAGATTTTGCGATTACTGATGGAAAACAGTCATCGGGTTGTCGCACGTAAGGAAATAGAGTCGTTCGTTTGGGGTGATAACCTGATCGAAAGAGATTCCTTGCGCACTCATATCTCTACCCTGCGAACCGCAATTGATAAGTCTTTCTCCAGCAATCTTTTGCATACGGTGCATGGGATTGGTTATCGCCTCTATGTTGCAGAATAGCGCGTTTCAAAAAGTCCGTGAGAAATGGCATTCCTATGTATTACAGGCCATTTTTATTTTCATCAGCGTATTACTCAGCTTGATCGCCGCGTCCTGGGTGTTGCAACAAGTACTGGTAAAAGAAGCACTGGAATTGGAAGCCGATTCATTCATCAGTCAACGGCTACAAGATGAAGACTTCCCATTACCCCGCACTCGGAACCTGGTGGGTTACTTAAGTTGTACGGAATGCGAAAACACCTTACCGGCAGCGCTACTTGACTTGCCAGCTGGTTTGCATGCAGGCGTAAGGCTGGAGGGCAAGCGGGATGTAGTGCCGGTCTACGTCAGAGATTCTGATTTTGGCCGCTTGTACCTGGTTTTTGAGGGACAAAACGTTGACAGATTGGTGGGCTTTTTTGGAATCATCCCTTTGAGCCTGTTGCTGATTGTTGTTTATGTGACGAGTTGGGTTGCGTATAAGCTCAGCGCTAGCGCAGTCTCCCCGGTACTAAAAATTGCGCGTCGCCTGCAAAATACCAAAGGCGATGAAACGCCACTAAACATCACCACCAGCCAGTATCGAGGTGAAGCGCGCGAACTTGCCCACGCCGTAGAAGACTATACAAAACGCATTGACGAAATGATCGAGCGCGAACAACAATTTAGCGCCGATGTAAGCCATGAACTGCGCACACCTATCACCATCATTGATGGTGCAGCTCAGTTCATCGAAGCCGAGAATGGCGTGTCCGAAAAAGGTCGGGAACGAATACGGATGATCCGTCGGGCCAGCAGGGATATCTCCGAACTCGTGGATGCCTTTCTGATCCTGGCCCGTGATCCGGTTAGCATTGAAATAACCGAGGAGCTCAACGTGGCAGAGGTCGCCGAGTCAGAACTGAACAAGCTAAGGAACCTGATTGGCGATAGCGGTATCGAGTTAAACGTCCAGCGAAATGCGAACTTACGCGTTTCCGTCAACAAAAAGGTACTCGAAATAATTCTGGGCAATTTGTGCCGAAACGCAATAAAACATACCGAGCAAGGTCATATTACAGTCTACATAAATGAGAACCAGGTGATTGTTGGAGACACTGGTTCAGGTGTGGATGAGGCTGTTCTCCCGGATATTTTTGATCGTCACGTTAAAGGCCGTGGCACCGAAAAGGCTGGTGAAGGCCTGGGTCTTAACATCGTCAAGAGGCTATGTAACTTATGCGGCTGGGAAATACGTATTGCTAACAAACCCGTTGCGGGGGTCCTGGTCACCATTGATATCCCACCTGAGTGATCGCTCGTCAAAGAGTCGTTAGCGGCAATCCAACATTACGGCTGACTGGCTTGAAGACTCAACGCGCCAAAGCCCGTTGAAAGTTATGGTCTTATGGCGTTGGTCATATTGGTGAGGGTGAAATCGACCAGCGCATCCTTGTCGGAAATTTCTGTGTTCAGCATAGCGCTGCCGGTTTCGTCTTGCAGCAAAATAACCCCATGCAGGCTGCCCCTGAGAAACATGGCAGTTTGCAACGGATTCTCTACCTTAGCCGGGTCTATGGAACCATCTTCCACGCCAGCCTTCAACGCATCAAGCATTATTTGCATGGTCTGTTTTTCAGCATTGAGCGAATCAGTGTCATGGTCTACTCCCCGCTTTAACTCTGTATCTTGCGCATTTAGGGAAATATTTAGCGATAAACAATCAAAATTGCTGCGCTGATTTTTATAAAAGTTATAAAACGCTTCGCCCACTTGTCGAACACGGGTAATTCCTTCTGCAGACCTGTCCACGTGCTTAAGCATGGTGTCACGCAAAGCTTCCACGCTGCGCACACGCAGCGCATGGAATATGTCTTTCTTGTCTTTGAAATACACATAGAGTAATCCGCGACTGAATCCAGCTTCAGACGCAATGTCGTCCATCGAGGTATTTTCGTAGCCCTTATTCACGAACGCGGTTTGTGCCGCATCGAGCAATGCTTCACGACGCGCCGTCTTCTCCTCATCATTTCTGGAGCGCAGGACCTTAGTAGACGTTTTTGCCATTTTTTCGTTTTTTCTTTATCAAAACAGATTTTTTTAATTAATTAAAGGAATAGTACT
>JBCCFY010000083.1:0-2782 GCA_039110515.1 Pseudomonadota bacterium | reverse complement strand
CGTTGAACTGGGTCTTGAAACTCCAGTCTTTGGCGATTTTGCCGCTGGCAAATACGCGACCACGACGAAGATCAAAATCGTCTTCATCGACCACACCATTTTCCTCGGCACGGTTGTAGTCATACATGATACGACCACCGAATTTGAATTCGTAGTCGCCACTGGTAACTTTCAATCCACCTTTGGTGGAGACTTTAACCTCAGCGTTTGCAGCCGGTGCTGTTAATGCTGTAGCAGCGATCAAACTCGCCAATAATTTCATTTTCATAATTAACTCTAACCTCTCGGATTTGAGAATGTTGTAACAATTATTGTTAGGGCACATCTTAGTAAAATCGACATGCCTTGTTCTCGATAGCGAGCTGTTTGAAAGCGGGTCAATGAATTCTTAACCTGCAACTCGACCATCAAGATGCGAGCATTCTGCACACAGATCGTTACAAGATTATTACAGGCACTACTCAGACCCAACCACTTTGAGTGGCAGATCTCAGCGTATCAGAGTGACACTAGACTACGAGCGATTCCCAGCATCCTGACCTGGAGTTTGTCAGTTTGATTCGGGATCTGCGTCCGCTCCCTCGCCTGCGGCCGCGTCTTCAGCAGCTGCTTCGGCATCCTTGGCGTCGCGTTCCTTGCGCCATTCCTCGAATGAAATAGTTTCTTCCGGATTTGATTCGACTCGCTGTTCACTAATATCCCGCACCAGTTCCGGTGGGCGGGTCATATCAACAACGGGCCTGTCATCATTCTGTTCAGCTTTGCGCTTGCCGGCACAGGCAGAAAGCACCAACGACAGTGCAATGACTATAAGGGTGCCCAGCTTGCCAACGGTAACTGTGTGATGCTTTGAATGGTTCATATTCTTACCTTTTGTTTTACTGGATCTCTATCGGATTCTAATTTTGATTTATCGCTGGTGCGTATCCGTGT
Organism: Pseudomonadota bacterium; assembly: GCA_039110515.1. Classification (GTDB taxonomy): domain Bacteria; phylum Pseudomonadota; class Gammaproteobacteria; order Arenicellales; family Arenicellaceae; genus Arenicella. The sequence goes on along the minus strand of JBCCFY010000083.1, from coordinate 1,849 downwards.
ATTCCACGGGCCGACATAATAACAAATTCAGGCTGCATGGACAGAGATTGCTAGCACGATTAGATGTTTTTAAGGTTTCCCCGCCAGCCATTGTTCTCGAGTAATTTTGTACAGAACATGCTCAGCGAGTCGGTGCGCCGGATCCATGGTCGGATATAAGAAATTTTCATTGGTATTCCGCATGCTGATACGTTGCATGACTTTCTCAGAATTGTGGTTTGTTGTGGTAGTCATTGAGACAACCTCGTCCGTACCCACCTTGGTGAAGGCGTGCTCAAGGCTTGCTAACGCACCCTCGGTCGCATAGCCATGCCCCCAATATTGTTCGGCCAGCCGCCAACCAATTTCAATACAAGGTGAAAACGGTAATTTTATCGCTGGACTATTAATGCCGATGAACCCTATAAATTCCCCTGTCTCCTTGAGCTCTGTAGCCCAAAAACCCCAGCCGTGTTCAGCGATAAACTCGGTATATCGCCTGGCCGAATCATCACTCTGTTCACGGCTTAGCGTGTCGGGAAAATGCGCCATCACCCGCGGGCTGGCATTGAGTTCAGCAAAAGGCTGATAGTCTGATAATTGCCATTGCCGCAACAAGAGGCGCTCGGTGCTTAGTTGTGTCATGATTAGTGCGAAAAACTGCGTGATTTGACGCCTATTGTAGCGTCTCTTGGGAAGCGGAAAAACCAGCAAAATCATGTCGATCCGGCCAGCTTTACTTGCGATATATGTATTTCGCTGTACCATTGGGAAAACAGACCTTTAGAGCAGCTTCTGTATGAAACTCGGCGTGGTGATGGACCCGATTCAGTCCATCAATATCAAGAAAGACAGCACCTTTGAAATGTTATGGCAGGCGCAGCTGCTGGACTGGGAACTGATCTACTTTGAAATGGACGATTTGTCCGTGGACAACGGCGTTGCCCTGGGCGTTGCGCGCCCACTGAAGATCCAGCAGGACTATGAGCATTGGTTTGACCTGGGCGAGGCCGAGACGATCGAACTGGGCAGCCTGGATGCCATCTTGATGCGCAAGGACCCGCCGTTCGACATGGAATATGTCTATTCAACCTACATCCTGGAACTGGCCGAAATGCAGGGTGCATTTGTAGTCAATTCGCCGCAGGCGCTACGTGATTGCAATGAAAAGGCTTATTGCGCCTGGTTCCCCAAGTTATGCCCGGATACGGTGATCACGCGCAGTGACCCGCAATTAAGAGCGTTTCTGGACTTCAACTTTGTTCTCTACTAATTCTCACATCTATGACCCATTGACCTATGACCCTTTGACCTATGACCTCATTATGCTGTTGCAGATCCTCAGTGACTCTGCACACGGAATGGCTGTCGCTGCAGTCAGCCTCAAGCGTACTGTTGAAATGTATCAGTGGGTGGAAACCCAGCACAGGTAATTAGGGTTGGAGTTGGTAATGCACGCCAGACTCAGATACCTCTTCTAGAGCTACCTCGTTATGGAGAAAAACGCCTTTCGGGAATTCGCTGTATTGCCACCAAATTAAAGCCCGAACCCCCCAAAGAATCTAGCCTGACGGCAATGGTATGTCAGAGGCTAGACGCCTTGGCAGTCTTGACTTTAACAGGAACGGGTAAATTCAGGCGGGGTGGTGGTGCCACAGGATATATCAAGGACGTTTACTTAGCCCATTTGTTACCCCAATCTGCTGCTCTATCTGGAAGACAAGAATATTGGTCTGTCTCTGACTCCATGAGTCTAGATACTTTAAGTGAACAAGACTTTATCGATCTAGTTGAAGGTTTAGAAACAGAATTTGAGCGGGAGTATGTTGCCCAACAAGTAGATGCCGATCGCGATAGTGTAGTTATGGTT
>JBCCFY010000082.1:0-2942 GCA_039110515.1 Pseudomonadota bacterium | reverse complement strand
TTTAATATTTATCGCAATAATCGCGTGGTAAGCCTTATTGATTCACTTCGCAGCATCTACCCCGCACTGCACAAATTACTTGGCGAAGATTTTTTTAAGGCCTCTGCACGGGCATTTATAGAGTCACAGCCGCCAACACAACCGGTAATGGCCGAATACGGCCGTCATTTCGGCGCGTTTGTAGCGACCCTGCCGGGTGTCGAAAAGTATCCGTTCTTATCCGATGTGGCACAACTTGACTGGAGTTACCTGCAAGCCTTTCATAGCGAAGACGCCCCGGTACTGGACATCACAGCATTATCGACATTGCCGCCAGAGTCAGTCATGCAGGTTCAAATCTGTTGCCACCCGGCGTTGCATATTGTGGAGTCACCGTGGCCGGCAGGAACGATCTGGAATAATTCCCTGCACCAATCACAGCCATCCAGTCACACGCCGGATATGCAGCGCGGTGAAGCCGTGGTCATTACCCGGCCTGAGTTACAGGTGCAGGTCAATATTGTCGACAGCGCCGAAGCAGTATTTCTACGCAAACTGCAAAGCGGTGAAACACTGGCTGCTGCCGCCGAAAAGGCGCTTGAATTCGATACAACATTTGATGCAGGCGCAGCCCTTATCGGATTGATCGGTCTGGGTGCGTTCAGCCGTTTTGCCAACCCAAACCATTAACCACCAACAAGAAAGACATACCATGACAAACCCAGTAACCAGGCTACACCAATCCGTATTCGGGTGGATCCAGGAGCGTCTTCAAGACTGGTTTCCAGGCCTTCTGGCGCGAATCACTTTTGCCTCGGTGCTGCTGATCTACTTCCTCAACTCCGCAAAAACAAAAGTCGGTGATGGCTTAGGTGGCTTTTTTCAGGTTCAGGACAACGCGTATTTTCAGATCCTGCCAACGGTAGTTGAGCAATACGGCTACGACGCTTCTCAGGTGCCGTCATTCCCCTACCAGTGGATTGTCATCGCAGGCACCTATAGTGAATTCATTCTTCCGGTGCTGATTGTTGCGGGATTGTTTACCCGCATTGCTGCCATTGGCATGGTGGTGTTTGTGTTTGTACAGAGCTTTGTCGATATCACCGCACATGGTGCCGATGAAAAAACCATTGGGTCCATGTTTGACCGACTGCCAGATGCAGCGATTCTTGATCAACGGGCGCTGTGGGTTTTTCTGCTGATATACCTGGCTATTTATGGTGCTGGAAAAATATCTCTGGATCACCTGCTTGCAGGCAGGCGCTCGTAAAACGAACGAAGGGCACTGCCGGTTATCAACCAGAACTTCACAGCGACTGGCGCAGGCCTTTTTATCTGCGCTGTCCACCCTTCCATTCACATGCCTTATTGAGTTCGGCCCGGCCGTGGTCGCTCATTGTTTGAGTTGTCGGGGGCTGACACCGTGCTCTTTTTTAAACGCACGCCCCAGCGCTTCACTTGAGGTATAGCCATAACGGTCAGCGACTACCTGAACACGCTCTCCGCGTTCAACATCCTGACGGGCCAGTATCATGCGCCAGTGTCGAACATAGCTCATGGGGGTCTGGCCAACAGTCTGACCAAATAGCTCAACGAAACGACTCACAGACAGCCCAGCGACTTCCGCCAGCTCGTTGTTGTTCCAGTGATGATCAGGGTGTTCGTGCAGTGCAATGATGGCACGTGACCACTGCTGTCCCATAGTTGACAGTAAAAGCAAAGCCTGAATCCAAGTTGTTAGAATGAATCTGCAAAGAAAACGTTCTAACCACAAGGGTTCAGGCTTTGTCACATCATAACACTGCGTTTCATCAGCTGCTCACGTCAGTATCGAGACATGAATTTGAAAGTCTCGCCAAACAGCACCATGAGGGTCAAAAACTGCGCGCAGCCAGTCGCTGGGACCAGTTTGTTGCCATGGCCATGTCACAATTGAGCGGCCGGCAAAGTTTGCGCGATATTCAGTCAAATCTGCAGGCCCAACAGGCGAAGTTGTATCATCTGGGAGCCAACCCCATTGCCCGTAGCACGCTTGCCAGACTGAATGAAAAACAACCGGCTTCGCTGTACGAATCGTTGTTTTATAAGATTCTCAACACCAACCCGCTGCCAGGCGGATCGCATAAGTTTCGTTTCAAAAATCCACTCTATTCTCTGGATGCCAGTGCGATTGATTTGTCGTTGAAGTTGTTTCCATGGGCCGCGCACCGGGATGACACAGTGAATGTAAAACTCAGCGTTGCACTGAATCACTCGAATCTGGTGCCAGAGTTTGTTGCCATTAGCGATGGACAGGAAAACGATATGGTTCAAGGGAGAAAGTTTCGTTTTCCCAAGGGCTCAATCGTGGTGTTCGATAAAGGATATGTGGACTATCAATGGTTTGGATCCCTGTCAAAACAAGGGGTTAGCTTTGTTACCCGTTTGCGGGCGAAATCTGTTTACCAAGTCATTGAGCGTCGAGAGGTTAATAGAAGCCTGGGCGTCACCAGTGACCAGGTGATCCAACTGAACAGTGCACACGCAATTAAACGAGGGGCTCCGACACTACGTCGGATCGGGTATCGGGATTCAGCCACAGGCAAACGATACGTCTTTTTAACCAATCAGTTCGCTCTGTCAGCAGCCACTATCGCTGCACTCTACAAAGACCGTTGGCAGGTAGAATTGTTTTTCAAGGCGATTAAACAGAACCTGAAGATCAAGGCATTTGTTGGGCTTTCGAGAAATGCGGTTCTGACTCAAATCTGGATCGCCATGATTACCTATTTACTACTGTCTCTAGCACGCCATCACGCGAAATCTGGTTGGAGCGTTCAACGGATTATACGAGTACTTCAGTTGAATTTATTTGAGCGAAAAACACTTGCTGAAATACTCAAACCCGATAGGGACAGATGGAAAATAAACGAGCCTCAAATGAGGCTCGCTGTGTGACTTCTTTTTTTGTGGGACAGCAGTGG
>JBCCFY010000081.1:0-3070 GCA_039110515.1 Pseudomonadota bacterium | reverse complement strand
GGCTTAACTGCCCTAATTGTTTATGCAGCCGATAATTTCCCGCACCGATGAGTTTGGCTTGAGCCGCGAACAGAACGAACCAGCCGAGAAACACAACACCATGGATATGAACGACCAGTGGCTTTGCCAATGCCAGCTCGGTAAGCTTGAAAAAGCTAGATCCGAACCCCAGCACTACCAATGCCAGCATGACTATGGCCATAGCAAAAAAATATGGCTCGTTTTGTTGCTGATTCATCCTCTCTCCTCGACCTGTTCGCTTTAACTATTTTAGATCAGTTATTAATGCCATAGAGTACACATACGTCAGCCTGAAGAAATGCCGGGGTCGGCACTGAGTGCGTTTACTGCATAACTCCTAACGGGACAGTTCAAAATAGTCAACCAGTTGGCCACCTTACTCAATTGGTTTAAGACCCAGAAGGTACCCTACCCGGTGTCCAAGGCGCTTTTATCCCATCAAGTTCCTGTTCCAGAGAACTCAGCTCATTATTCAGCTGCTGCATGAGGGTAGCGACGCGTTGAAACTCGGATTCGGCGATAGTGAGCGAGCTCAAGTGATTTCCTGATACATTGAGCTGACTGCTAACGATACTGCCGTAGATAAACGAGGTTCGTCCACTTACCGACCAGGGAACCGGTTCCTGGCGAGAACTGATAGTGCGATCACCACTGAGCAGCACTCTGATGTTAGCCAGGTCTGCCTGAAGTGCTCTAACTTTTTGAGCTTGCTCCTCGCTTGAATCGTTTGTCTCCACAATCGCCAGTTTCACATGATCAATACGGGAAGATAGTTCATCCTGTGCCCTGACAGCGCCCTGAACCTGTCTATATAAATCGCCCGCTTTTTGTTGCGCTGCCAGGAGTGCCTCACGGTCTGTTGCTATTTCAACACTGTTGTTAAGCAACTTGACGGCAAACGACTGCGATTGACCCAAACTTTCTACCTTACCCAACTGTCTCTTCTTAAGCGTGGCGGTGTACTCTCCCGGCAACGCAATGGGTCCTTTCGGTGGGTGCCCCCAGGGAGGGATATAGCCAGTGGGCTTGGTCAGCTGTATGGGGCCGAGTGATGGGTATCGCATATCCCAGGCCACTCGGTGAAACCCCTTATCTGCATTTGCAGGAACGCGTCTGACCACATCACCCTGGCTGTCTGTGACCTCGACGAAGACGGTCGGCGCTTCTTCATTGTCTTCTTCGCGTAGAGCATCCCAACTTGGATAGGGGGTGTCTTTGTACTCCTCCTCCAGTTTCTTTTCCTGCTCACGGCGTTGTGCCTTTAAGGTTTTATAGCCATCTTTCAGATAGTAAGAGAACACGGCGCCATAGGTTGGATTGTCAGCCGTGTACAAGGAGTTTCCATTCGAACCCTTCTTCTCATTGCCATACTGATTGCCTTCCAGGTACAGCCAGGCGTCCTTGACGGGAAAAAAAGTAGCCGCATTGCTCTTGAGGTCGACTGCGGCAGTTCTTAGTGGGCTGTAGTCGTCCACGATATAGATTCCACGGCCAAAGGTTCCCACGACCAGGTCATTTTCACGTCGTTGAATTTCCACATCCCGAACATCAATAGTTGGCAGTCCCCCGGTCATTTTTGACCAGTTTCTTCCGCCATTCTGGCTGAAAAACAAGCCGTACTCGGTTCCGACAAACAGCAGATTGGGATCCACGTGATCTTCAGCAATAGTGTGTGACGAGCCCCATTCCGGTAGATCATTGCTGATCTTTCTCCAGCTCCGCCCTTTGTCACTGGTTTTAAAGACATAAGGTTTGTAATCGCCTCGTTTGTGATTGTCGAATATGGCATAAGCAACGTTCTCGTCGTGGACTGAAGTGATAATATCCTCAACCAGAGACATGTCCGGCACACCACTAACGCTGAATGTCTGTCGCCAATTATCTCCGCCATCTTCGGTGACGCTGATCACCCCGTCGTCAGTGCCAACATAAATTAAGCCCTCCTGTAAGGGACTCTCACTGAGTGCGATAATTGCACCCCAGATCGAGGTCGAAACGTTCTTCGCGATGGTATCAACGCTCCAGACTCGACCCATGACTTCCAGCTTGTTGCGGTCTACCTTGCGGGTTAAGTCCGGGCTGATTGCCTTCCAGTTTTCGCCCCGATCATCCGATTGGAACACTTTTTCTGCAGCATAGAACAGGCGAGTGGACTTATGTGGGCTAATCAATAATGGGGTATTCCAATTCCACTTGTACTGATTTTCCCCGCTGGCTGGATGTGGCGTGATCGAAATCAGATCCTTGGTTCGCTTGTCGTACCGCGCCAGGCCACCGTACTGATATTGTGCGTAAATCGTATTTTCATCATTAGGATCGATCTGCGGTTTATAACCATCCCCGCCAATCACAATGGTCCAGTCAGCGTTGGTGATGCCATGGATTACGTCGGTTCGAGATGGGGCACAGAGCGAGTTATTGTCTTGGGTACCACCACATACGTTGTAAAACGGTTCAGCATTGTCTGGTTGAATGCGGTAAAACTGCGCCAGTGGCAGATTTTGTGCATGTCGCCAGAGTTTGCCCCGATCCCAGCTCTCATAAACCCCACCATCTCCGCCAATGATCAGGTGATCGGTGTTGTTCGGATCAATCCACAACGCGTGATCATCCACATGTCGAAACTCGTTCGACATTGGATTAAAAGTGGTTCCGCCATCCTCTGACACGGTGGAAAACGTAATGGGCGGTCGGCGTATGCACCATGGGCCGTACAGGGAGCGTCCAGATGAAACCCGTGAGATGAGGGAGCGAGAGCATTATGCGGGTGAAAGGCGTTACCACTACAGGGACATGCGGGAGCATTTGCCTGATATGCGGTACTGTGCCTGGCGTTACCACACGCATTGACCCTAAATCGGCTCACATAAATCCAGCGTCATAACCTCAAACACCATTACTATCAACATATCCGAATGTTTCTTCTCCATGTTTCTTCATACCATAGGTTTGTTGAAAGTGAACTGAATGATAGGTCTATGTTCTGCAGCTGGGCAGGTCAGCACACACATAGCAGGTATCAGAGTGATGAGTACTACAGATCTCACAT
>JBCCFY010000080.1:0-3251 GCA_039110515.1 Pseudomonadota bacterium | reverse complement strand
CTCCAACATCTGCTGGTAGGTGCGCGGCAGACAGCGGTCGACCAGGCGATAGTGCATCCTCGCCTGCACCCCCGGCAGGTAGGGGCAAGACTCCTGATTGGCTCAGCCTTGAAATTTGCCGACACCATGGCATTGAGTGAGTTACCGGACGACACTCGTATTGCGCTTCTGGCCTCGCTGACGAAAGAGAGAGATGGTAATGGCAATCACTCTACCTCTCACGATTATGGTTATACTACCTTTGATAGTATGGATCCAGGCGCGTACGCCATTTTTGGCTCGCATTAGCAGAGCACGAAATAACGGCCAGACATTGGACATTGTCCGACCATTTTTGCTCCGTGTCAGGAGAGAAAATTGTGGGACGGACAAAATATCCAGACGAAAATGGCATGCTTTTGAAGAGGAAAAAGGCTAATAGAGTAACTGAGATCTGCGGCAGATGTGATGTCCGGCCACATCTGGCCAGTTTGAAAAGTGTCAGGACGTTATGTCAGAGCAACCTTGGTATCTTATCGCATGATAAGATCAAGCAAAGACACGAAACCTATTGCAAGAGCGAAGAAATTTTGACTTTGATCAACCATAATTTTTAAAAGCTTGTCATCTCACACTGCATACGACGCTGCACATAATGTGAACATGGAATCTGATGGCCGCCGAAACCCCACAGCAATACTTTGGTTTAAAATGCTAATCAGGAAGCAATGATGTCTTTATTCAGTATCGGCTATGCGACCAAACCTCTGACCACTTTCATCGAACATTTGCATACCCACGAAATTACAGCGATAGCTGATGTCCGTTCAGTCCCCTACAGCGCGGTGTTTAAAGAATATCATCGTGAGCCGCTGCAAGCGGCCTTGCAACAAGCAGGAATACATTATGTGTATCTTGGGGCGGAACTAGGCCCGCGCTCCAAGCTTGATGCCCACTACGATGAAACAGGCCAGGTTCAGTTTGCACGGTTGATGCAGTCCGAGTTGTTTCTGGCAGGCATCTCAAGATTGCGTAATGGGCTGGAAAAAGATTTACGTATCGCCATGCTGTGCGCCTGCAAGGATTCGGCAATCTGCCATCGCAGTCTGTTGGTGAGTTACTACCTTAAGCATCAATGCGATATCGAAGTACAGCACATCAACCATGAAGGTCAGCTGGAATCCGAATCTGAACTGGAACAGCGACTGATTAGCCTCCAAAACCTGGAAGCAGATTTACTCACCGCAAATGAAGATCTTGCTGCACTCGCTTACGAACGGCAAGTGCAACAACGTGCCTACCGCCGCCCGCAAGACTGATTAGCATTACTCTTTTCGATAGCGCGCAAACCAGGCCAGGATATTGTCAACCTTGGCAATTTGATGAGACGGTCTTGCGGCAATACCATGGGAAGCCTCAGGCACTCGCACCATCGCTGCATCCACTTGCTGCAACTTCAGGGCCTGGTAGTACTGCTCCGATTCGGCAATGGGTGTACGATGATCCGCCTCTCCTGTTAATAATAAAGTTGGCGTCGTCACATTGCCTACCAGAGACAAAGGTGAGCGTCGCCAGTACTCATCAGGATCTTCCCACGGCATATTTTCGAACCAGTAACGAGTAACACCTTCCGGGATATCACTGTACAGGGCATGACTGATCCAGTTAATGACTGGCTTCGCTACCGCAGCCGCGGCAAAGCGATCGGTATTGCCAATGATCCAGGCGCTTAAAACACCACCGCCAGACCCGCCGGTTACGAACAATTGCTCCTCATCGATGTAACCACGGGCAATCACCGCATCAACTCCCGACATCAGATCATCATAGTCCTGACCAGGGTAGTTGTGATGTATCTCATTCGCGAACTCATCACCATAGCTGGTGGAACCGCGGGGGTTTGTGTAGAGCACCACGTAACCTGCTGCCGCATACATCTGCACTTCGGTAGAAAAATAGGGACCATAAGCCGTGAAAGGCCCACCGTGAATTTCAAGCAACAATGGATATTGCTCGGACGCGTCGAAATCTGGCGGGGTCACCAACCAGCCATACACGTCATGATCACCAACGGAAGAACGCCAACTAATCTCTTCCATTTCACCCAGAGTTTTATGCCCCAGCAAATCATCATTTAATGAAGTCAGTTTCTCGGACTCACCACGCCTGCCGATCGCAACATCCGCAGGTCGCAGGGCATCGCCAGCTGTGTAGGCATAGGCGCCATTGCGAGCGACTGAGTAGCCGCCGCTGGTGTAGGGGCGACTGATACCAACCCCGCCTACGTCACTATGCAGGGGCTGAATATTGCCTTCCATATCCAGAGAGCCAAGATTGCGTTTGCCGAAATCGTCGAAGGAAATAAGCAAGCTGCTATTGCTGCCCGCCCAATCCACGCTGTTCACTGAGCGATTAAGTGTGGAAGTTATTACACTGGTCTCCTGCGCTTCCAGGTCAAGAATGCTCACCTCCACATTCTGATAGCCCATCAAACGATCCTCATAACCGAGAAACGCGATACGACTGCCATCAAGTGAGAAGGTCGGTGCATAGTCCGGCCCATCGCGGGTGGTGAGTTGGGACATCTCGGCAGATTGCACATTGACTGACCACAAATCGCTATTCTGGCCGCGATAGCGCCAGTCTTCATTGCGATTGGCGGACAGCACAATCAAATCGTTGTCAGGTGACCAGGTCAGCCCACCATCGTGATCAAACTCACCACTGGTAATTTGCCGGGGTGTACCCCCATCTGCTGGTATAACGAAGACGTGGGTATAGCCTGGATCCAGATAGCCCTGCCCATCGAAACGATAAGTAAGTTCGTCAATGACTGTGACACCTGGCGCCCAAGTTGCACCTTCAGGCTTGGCTGGCGGCGTTGCGAGAGAACCTGTTTCTGCATCAACCAACATAGTGAACGCTAATTGTTGCCCATCGTTCGACCAGGTGATGCCGCCGGGCGCATGTTTGAGGTTGCTAAGTAATGCGGTTTGACCGGTATCCATCCATCTTACATAGAGCTCCGGCCCCCTGCCTTCTGCACTTGAAACATAGGCCAGCCGTGTACCGTCTGGCGACCACCGTGGACTGGAGTAAGAATCTGCGCCTGACAACAGCGGGCGATGTTCGCTGCCATCTTCATTCACAATCCATAAATTAGCCCGCGCCCTATCCGACATGATGTCATTGGAGCGACGAACATAGACCACCTGGGATCCATCGGGGGATATTTGCGGATCAGCCGCCACTTCCAGTTCGAACACATCAGT
>JBCCFY010000079.1:0-3723 GCA_039110515.1 Pseudomonadota bacterium | reverse complement strand
GCTCGAACTCAACACCGTCGAAGCGGCAAAAGCGGTTGGCGTGCAATACATCGTGAAGCAGTCCGTCATGGGAGCTGAAGATGAGGCCTTCAGTCTTGCCCTGATTCATCGGCCCGTCGAGCAGGCGATTGAAGCGAGCGGCATGGCCTGGACGTTTCTCCGCCCTAACAGCTTTATGCAGAATGTTGTCACGTTTATGAGCGAGACGATCAAGACCGATGCAGCGTTTTACAGTGCCAGCGGCGAGGCAAAGATCGCCCATGTCGATGTGCGTGACATCGCTGCAGTGGCTGTAAAAGCGCTAACCGAACCTACCCATGCGGGACAGGCCTATACGTTGACCGGCCCCGAGGCACTGACCTATGACGATCTCGCGAACGAACTGTCGAAGGTGCTTGGGCGTTCAATCAGTCATATCAGTCTTTCTCCGTCGGACTTGAAGCACGGCATGCTGGCAGAAGGAATGCCGGATGCGATCGCAGATCGGATGCTTGACCTTGAACGCTACTATCGTGAGGATCAAGCAAGCCGCATCACAAACGATATAAAGCAGGTAACCGGACACGATCCAAGACGATTTGCGCAGTATGCGCGCGACTGTGCATCGTTGTTGCAGTCGGCACAGATGGTGTGACAGCTCTGCATGACGAGTTGAACTCCTTAGCTTGCTGCCCTTAGCAAGGTTTTGGCCGCTGTTGACTCGCATCTGGGTCAATGGCGGTTTCTCTGGGAAGGACTTTTCTTAAGATAGCCACTAATGTCTTTGCCCCAGGCATAGCAGAGACATCTAAGAAATTCCTTCGACGATTACAAGGTTTGAATCGGCAGACCGATTTCGATACTCTGCAAGAGCTTTGTAGTCTGGATCGTCACACCATGCTTGTGCAGCCGCCATGCTGGGAAATTTCATGATTACTGTATTTGGATAGGCCCAAGTTCCCTCAATTACGACAGTTTGATTTTTAGGAGTCGCAAGCAGCTCACCGCCATGTCTCTTAAAAACCGGCATGAAACCAGCTAGATAGTTTTGATATTCATCCGGATCGTTTATTTGTATCTGGGCTACAACATATGCACTCATGATCTTGTCTCCTTAAAATTGTTATTGTTCAATGCCTAACGTTTGACAGCCACATGACGAGGAAGCGGAGAAGAGTAATTAAGAGATACTCCTCCAGAAAAATCTCCGAATTGTGAAACTCTCACGCCAAACTGGTTTAACACTTGCAGCGCCGGCTCAATCTGTGGGGCTGTGTCTGGATAAACAATACCCGGTGCAGGTGGAACGACCCCATCGAGTCCTAGCAGACGCTCTAGCTGTATCAATGCGCCCAATGCAGTCAGCACACCCCCGGCAAAGCCGGTGGCTTGATGAATAGGACCGCCTCAAAGGCGGGTGTCCTTGCCGGGAGTGCTCTATCCCTGCCAGACGTTACTCCGGATTGATGGGTTAGAATTGGCCGCTCTTATCCGCGATATCCTGGTCTCGGATATAACGTTTCACAACCTCTTTCTCAAACCCCACTGTCGAAACCGCATACCCCCTTGCCCAAAACGATTCTCCACTGAAATTGCGCGATTTTCCTTTGAATTGCCGTGCAATCGCGATTGCACTCTTCCCTTTAAGAAATCCGATCACTGACGCGACAGCGTACTTTGGCGGGATCTCTATACACATATGCACATGATCCGGCATCAGATGCCCCTCAACGATCCGACACTCTTTCTGGCGGGCCAATTCATGAAATATCGGCCCAAGAAACTTTCGTATTTCTCCAAACATCACCTTCCGCCGATATTTCGGCACAAACACAACATGGTAGGTACAGTCCCATTTTGAATGAGACAAGCTTTGATACAATTCCGTCATTATCTTTTCCTCCTACGGTTTGGCTGATTCAAGCCACCGTGGGAGTTACTTTACTGCTGGAACGCTCAAAGCTTTTTTAGTCTCACTGGTCAAACCAGTGGCTTCCCTCAGTTATGTAGTGAAGCTAGACTGAGATCAGTTCCCCCTCGATTAGGAGCGCCATAGTCCACGATGCTTGCTCTACATATGCGGTGTCACCGCTGATCCCCATGTCTCAACCTCAGTTTGCACAGCAGTCCCTACAGTCGGAATGGCATGTGACTCAGCAATGGGGACCCATGGCAATTCGCCATTGCCGTCATATCTGTGATTATGCGACGGGTGAAGATCCCTGGACCTATGAAGCAGAACATACCCTGGGATTATTCTTATCGCCGCGCCCCTTCCAATTTTCCCACCGGCACGATACTCGTACCCATACGGGCCTTTACAGCAAAGGTGACTTGCTGATTACCCCAGCTAATACAAGGCTATTTACCCAGGCGGGTGGCAATGTGGAAATTGCGCAAATTCGGCTTCAAGACTCATTTTTGCGTCAGGTGGCTGGGGAAACGTTAGGTCAAGATGGGGATCGCATTGAACTCGTGCAGGCGTTTCAAACGCAGGATCCTCAAATTGATGTGATCGCAACGCTGCTATTATCAGAACTCCACCAAGGATCCGTTGGCAATCAACTATATGTCGATTCGCTAGCAAATGTATTATCGGTACATTTACTGCGACACCATGCCACCACCAGACCTGAGTTACCCACCTACACTGGCGGGTTGCCCCAACGGCAACTGTTACAGGTTCTAGACTATATTGATGCCCATTTAGGAAATGAAATCACACTAGCTGACTTAGCTGAGCTAGTGGACATTAGCCAGTTTCATTTTGGTCGTCTTTTCAAACAATCTCTTGGGCTGTCACCTTATCAATATCTGTTACAACAACGGGTGGAACAGGCTAAAACACTATTGTAACAAACTGACAAACCCATTATAGAAATTGCCTTTGATTGCGGATTTAACAGCCAAAGTCATTTAGGTAGAAAATTTCGGCAGCTCACGGATATGACGCCCAAAGCCTATCGAAACAGTTAGGAGCTGTTAAGAAACTACTTCACAGTTTAAGCCTGAAAGGCTTGTTAAGACATGATTTGAAGGAACAACGCCATGACTTTAATTTTTAACAAGCCCTTAGTCTCTAAAAATCAACAGATTTAACGGTACCGGATTGCCAAGCCAGGAGGCATGGTCAGTATGGTCTGCGAGATCGTTTCCTGTCAGCCCATGGACAAACACTGTAAAGTCCCCTCGGTTTTTCTCCAACCATGGAATCAGCTGAGCAAATTGAGTTTTATCAAATGCCAGCTGACAGCTCCGGCAAGGGTGTGGACCAATTGGTCTCAGATGTACCCGCCCCACTTTTACCCCAAACAGTTCTCCAGCCTTCTGACATAGGGCAGATGCTCTTTCTACAGAGTTGCCATCAAAATAAACATGGGCGTGGTATCGGTCGTAAATGTTAGTGGGGCGTTTCGTCATGGGTAGATCGCATTTCAGGGTCATGGGGGTTGATAGCTGGTTAGCAATCTCATGATTGCGCATTCCCACTACCACTAAACACGGAATCTCAAGCTCCCATGATGTTCAGGTCAATACGAAAGATGACCCATAGGGCGTTCTACTTCTTCGTTGGAAACTGATTGATTTTGGCAACCCCGTAAAATACGAGTTCTTTATTACGCATGCGAATTTTATCTATCCGCAGCTGGGTGCCATCCAGAGCAAATGAGTCTAAGTCCAGCAGCGCATTAACGTGTTCAACAATCGCTTTACCCAGGGCAACGTCCTTATCTGTACCACCAT
>JBCCFY010000078.1:0-4476 GCA_039110515.1 Pseudomonadota bacterium | reverse complement strand
CCTGAACGGGCTTAATTGAGCCGAAACGTGAAACCACGTCACCAAGGTGGCGTTTCTCAAAATAACCTAAAGGTAGGCGAATCAAGTGATGCAGCACGCTGTTGCCCATGTTGAAATGCAACTGATTTACTAGAAATAGATTAGCGTGCCCTCTGATTGTTTTTGTAACAACATCAATTACAGTGACGCCTGCAAAACAAATTGCCAAGACGGTCAGTAAGTCCTTATCAAACTTTGTAAGGACTTCGTCAACGGTAATCTGCATGTAAAGTGGCAGTGCCAGCACGAACAACTGAACAAGAATCGATAAGAAAAAAACCTGCAAAAAGCTGCCTTTTAGACCAAATGTATTGTTCCAAAAATCGGACAGAGTCAGCTTCTTCTTTGTTTTATTTGGCTTAAAGTCTTGTCTGAGTGCGAGTTCCAGCGCTACACCGGTGAAATAGTTGCCTGCTTCTGACAGACTAAATTGTCGAATACCGACGGCGGGATCGTAAACGGTGATTGATTTGGAGCTGGCTTTTTGTAGGACAACAAAATGATCCAGGTTCCAATGGAGTATGGCGGGGAGCTTCAGGTTCTTCAATGCAAAAAGCTCGGCCTTTACTGCTCTGCTTGACATTTGCATCGAGTCTGCGATTTGGATCAGCGACCGTAAGTTCGCGCCTCTTAGAGAGATTCCCAGTGTTCGACGCAAATCAGGCAGATCGTGTTCTTTACCATGAAATGCAGCAACCATCGCCACGCAGCAAAGACCGCACTCGGAAGATTCCGATTGAAGCAATATGGGCATTTTTGACCGATTGAAAGTCAGCATTAAACTGTCCTACCTTTAAGACCAAAAAATGGCTCGAGAATCCATTCCATGAAGCTTCGGCGCTCCAGTAAAACGTCTGCGGCAAATAACATACCGGGCTGCAGCTTTTTCTGTTGTCCAGCGATTTCAATTTGAGAGCTTTGCAGTTCGGCCTTTGCAATGTAGACCGGTCCAGAAACCGAAATAGGCGCGTTTATTTCAGACGCCGATATCGGGGCACCTGATACTGTGCGGATCGTACCCGTCTGTGTTCCATACTGTTGATGAGGGTAGGCATCGAGTCGTAATTGTATGCTTTGCCCAACCTCAATGAAGCCAATGGCCGCGCTGGGCATCAATATGATACCCTCGACCTTGGAATTAGAGGGCACTATTGACAGGACGGGCACGTTTGGGAAAGAAGCGTCACCCAGCGAGTATTGTAAAGCCACCACTTTACCGGCTATCGGTGCCACTAAGAGCTCGTCTTTACCGCCCTCCAATTGCGTGATCTGGCGATCGATTTCAGAGATTCGCAAATCCAGTTCGCGTTGTTGCTTTGCGGTTTCAGCAGGATGTTGGTTAATCTGATAGCGAATTGAATTTCTTTTCGATCGATATTCCTGGGTGAGCTGCTGCGCATCAAGTAAAGACGCTTCATACTCCAGAAATTCGCTTTTCATATCTAGCCATTGTGCGCTGGACAAAACACCCTGCGCATAGAGGTCTTTTCTGGCATCTTGTAGCGATTTCTGTACCTGTAGGCGCTGGTGATATTTGAGCGCAAATTTCGATTGGATATCGAGTTCTCTGTCTGCCTCATCCAGCTGCTCGTTCAGTCGTGTCAACTTTGCGGACGAAAGCTCACTCTGCCTTTCAGATATTTCTTTTAGGTCTTTTAGCGTGTTTTTTAGGTCGACAATTAATTCTCTGTCTAAAGAACGCCCCGTGGACAATCGATTAGCGCTGGAAAACAGCGCTAACTTGTCTCCTGATTGCACAAGAGCTCCTTCATCAACATAGAGTCGCTTTAGAATCGACCCGTTGCGACGAGAATGGATAGATACCAAGCCATCTTTAGGATTAATGTAACCATTTACGACTTGTGTCTTCGAATAGTCTGCCATGAACAAATAGATGAGTGCTACGACGACAATGAAAATCAAGAACACGACTACAGCCCACATATTTACGCCATTAAGAGAGCTAACATCACCATAGAAGCGTTGCGTTGAGTACTGAAGAGCCTGTTGTCTAAACAAGTCGTTTTGCCTTTCCATCTGGTTTCCCTCACTCATCCGCAAGCATATGTCCTAATCGCGACCAGTAGTGCCACTCCTCCGGAGCGGCTCGTATATGTTGCTCCGCAATACGAACTAATCTCTCTGAAGTCTCTTTGGCCTGTTGGTAGTCGTTGGGTTGTAGGAAGCAAATTGTTTCCTGAAAAGCGGGTGTGTATCCGAAGCTTGTCGGCTCCGATACGTAAGGCACGACCAGGCTTTCGAGTGCATTCGCCATCGCAAGGTAAGCCTTGGTCCATCGTACTCGTTTATCGAACAGGAAGGTTGCATGTCCGTCAAATCGCGTTGCGGGTTCGTCGAAAAACGCGAAAACAGCGTCTACTTCATGCAATTGGCTGATCGCACTGCTCATCTGTTGAGGCCCGTCGACTTCTAACACTTTAAGTTGATGCGAGGAGGGAAATTTCGAGGCAAATAAAGCAACGTGATCAATGCCTTGCTTTTGATGAATGACTGCCGCGCGCCGTAGATTCATCAAATGCACGATATTCTGAATTGTCGAAAGGTAGTCTCCGTAGTGAAAAGTAAGAAACAGAAGGTGTCTTTGTTTCAGACTCACATAGTGCTTGAGTCGATCAATATCACGACGATAAGGATCTACCATTGGAAAATCGGTTGGTGTTGCACATACACCAAGTGATCCATTACTTTCTGTATGAGCTCGTTCGTAGTACTCTTTGTTCGCTTGCCAGTTAATTGCGATTTTTCTGGCGACTCTCGGAGACTCATGCAATAACATACACAAGAGGCCGGCAATCTGTTCAAGCTCCTGCAAATCGTCTTGCAGGCTGCTAATCCGAATACTCTGAAATCCTAACATGTCTGATCTACTCAACTGCACTTCTAGCGTGGACGAAGGTGACCGAGGTCACCTTCGTTTTTTGGACTCCACTGACTTCGTCTATGATTGGGACTCCGGCTGTCATCCCTGATCTCATCTTGAGATGGCTTAGTGCGAGTAACCGTGGTGTCCTCCATGGTTTCCGTGGCCACCGTGATTGTTACGATAGTTCTTCCACTTCTTTATGAGCTTTGCTCCGACCACGACACCTACTGCAGCAGCACCAACGACCGCCGCACCAACCCCAACAGCCCACCAAACATAGCCGCCGCTAACGGCGTCAAGTTCGGTATCGCTAAGAGGTCGAATACCTGTTGCATTCATAGTCTGCATAGTTTTTTTCTCCTGTTGATTAAGATTATCGTGGCTTAAGTCCACGACAAATTGACGCTAACATAGTATTGTTTATTTTTTAATCTATTGCGCTGTGAGTTTCGCGAGGTTCCTGATCAAAAGAACAAAATCATCGCGACAACAGACAATATGTGTAAGCGGTGTCCCGATATGTTTCGCTATTTGGAGGTTTGGTTCAGCAGCAACTAAGAACACAGTTGTGCTGTCTGACTCATGTGACGACTTATGCGGTCGATGCTGAGCCATACTGATGAGCAAGTTAGCGTATTCGGTATCTGGACTGTGCGGGATGATCCCGCTGTAATGCGATTCGCCAGAGGTAACGGGTCCGTTCTGATTACTTGGTAGAACGTTTTGGCTCCCTTATTACTACTTTGGATTGCAAAATTTCGAATTCCGCATAATTAGAGCGTCGAATTTTTCTATCATACGTTACGAGTAGTACGTGTTTTGTTTGGTTGCGTACTTAAAAGCGTTGCCTAGGTAAAGATAAAAAGATTAGATGATACGAATCCAAACCGTCCTATGTAGTTGGATTGCAGAAACAAGTACAGCGGACACGTAATCTGATCTGAATAAATTGAGTAGTATTAGACACTTGACGATAATAGAATGCCATTGGGCTGAATTCACGAGGTCATGGATAGATTTTCTCATAGCACAAGGTATCCCTATTGCTGAAATTGAAATGCAGTTGGGAAGGGTGCTGTCACCTAAACAGGGGCTGCTACCATCGGATGATAATGCCGAGTTTTTGCGTTGGTGCACGCTGCGGCTAAATCGAATCCATGCCGGTCTAATACTAGGCAAGCACGTAAAATCAGAAAATCTGGGAATATTCGGCTATCTCCTGAGGAGTTTCACCAGCGTAGAGCAGGCGCGACACGCTGTGTCAGTATTTCAGTCAACGGTTTTTGAAAAGCAATACATTTCGTTGGAATCAGCTGATAATAGGGTGCACCTTACGTTTGATACGCGGACAAAAGACGCGAATGGTGAGAGATCATCCATAGAATTTGCATTTTCTGCGATTGTTTCCGTTGTTCCTCAGATTTTCAGAGGTGAAAGGTTGGCATTAGAACGAATTGATTTCCGTCATAGTGATGTAGAGTCGAGTGCTGTATGTGGGAAGTTTTTTTGTTTTGTAGTTAAAAAAAAAAAAAATATCAAAAAAATGTTATTTT
>JBCCFY010000077.1:0-4629 GCA_039110515.1 Pseudomonadota bacterium | reverse complement strand
GAGAAAAAATCAAACGACAAACTATCGAACTCAGAAGGCGTTTGCACCAAAAGGCAAAAGCCGCTTAACATCAACAAAAGGAGCCAAACACTCCCTAATTTCAAATCTCAAATCGTCCGAATAACTTCGACGACGTACACTTTGCTTGGCCAGTCTTTTCAGCGGTGTCTTGAGCAAATCCCTTTTCATGCTGCGGGCCTTTCTTGCGGCCATCGGGTAGGCTGGTGGAAGAAATTCTTCCAGCAGTCTCTTTCTGCATCTCTTCAAAGATTTCCTTACGGCGCTTAAAGTGTTTAGCTCTTTCGCCCGGTGTCAGTTCTGCTTTGTAGAGATTCTGATGCTGCTCAAGAAGCTGGCATATCGGGTCATCCTTGATCAGCCAAATTCAAATAAGCCATTACAACTTCCTCCACCGCGCCCAGAAATTCATTTTTCCCAATTGGATCAAGTTCACGCCATGGCTTGGTTGATGCAGGCCACCAGCAATATCCTTTTCCAATCTCCTCGAGCTTATCTGCGGCAGCGTGCAGAGCAGCTTCATTGAGTGGAGGTCGCTTTTTAGAACTCATAGTCAATCCCTCTTCAACCTTCCCACCTTAAGCATATTCCCTTCAGCATTGCCGCAAGCCTGACACTTCAGCTTCTTTTCCAGATCTATCATGCGAGTGCCGCCAGAGAACCTCTTTCGCAGTCTGTCAGGATTTATGATGGTGGTGTTCCGACAGAGTAGGCATATGGCTTCAAAACGGTCGTACCTACCGAGGTCTTCAAGTCTGATTTGGTAGCGCGGCCCGACAATGATGTTCTTGATTTGTTCCATTTAGGAACTTTAGGAGATGGTGCTAAAGGAGTCGATAGGCGTTTCTCTTTTGTCTGCCCTCGCCGCTTCTTATTGCGGACATTTTGCGGCTCAGCAGGAGCTGCCTTAATAAATTTCGCTCCTACTTCTTGGAGGAACCATTGCCGATCTTCCGAGGTGCATTTTTTCCATGACCGCATTAGCGAGGCCCGGCGGCGATCCTCTTTGTCCTGCTCAGGATCAGCACCATGGATAAACTTATAGCCCTCTCGATAACTCTCAAACTGTTTGCTCTTAACGCCCTCATGGACCTGCTCTTGTTCTTCATGGGAGAGGGATTTAAGAGCGTCTAACTCAACGCCTTTATCCATGCCGGTAGAGATCATATCGTCGAGGATTGAGGGGACTATCTTTTCAGCTCTTGTGCGTTCGCGATTTATAGAGCCTCTTGTTAACCCCGTCTTCTCTGCGGTTTCTGTATCAAATTCCTTATTCCGGCCTACAGGCTTTGTGTCGCAATTTGTTACACAATTATCTTTTTCCTGCTCATCACGAATTTCTTTCCTGCGCTGTAAATGTTTCGCTCTTTCACCCGGCGTTAATTCTGCGCGGCACAGGTTTTCATCGATCTCAAGCAGCTCTATTTGAAGCGGTACATTTTCATACTCAAGAACATCCACCAGGAGAATGCCAAGACGTTTACAAGCTTCTAATCGATGATGCCCATAAACCAGCTTCCAGAGGTATGTTTCAGTGTCCTCTCCGTCATAACTTGTGACACCAATTTCCCCCTGGAAGCCAGATTCCTCAATTGCCATGGTAAGACTTTGAACAGCCTTCTCATTGAGACCTCGTAAGCGCGGACCTACGTAGATCGCAGCAACATCTATCCAATTATGTTTTCCAACAATTTTTGGCATTAGATAGCTCCTCCAGCAGCTAAAGAAGCATCCCCAAGCGGCGCAACAAGCACCCCAGCAATCCCCACTTCATAATTTTCGAAATCTTGCCCGGCAGATGTTCCGAGCGGGTGATCATTATGCCTCAAATAGGCAGCTTCAAAAAATTTCATCTTATCCTTTAGTAGTATCAATCTGAGTTCTAAGAAATAAATGCTAAGCTAACATCATTCGAATCTATAGCTGATGGTACTTTAGAACTCAACCAAAAGTCAAGATGCATTATGGTTAAGGCCACACTCTAAAATAACATCCTTAAACTACTTCAACTATCGCCTGTTCCAAAGTGAGTCCAAATATCTGAAAAAATGTTGTAATATCAACATTCTAAATGTAAACTTTATCAGATTTTTCTAATATAAAAAATTCCATTTAAGATCTCCTGTTTTGAGGCGTTATTTGGGGATCATTTTATATGCTCTTTTAGCGAGTTCTTGTCCCTTTATTTAAATTGCCCTCTTAAGGCGATTTTCCTTGACTTTTCTGAATCGCCCTGATATACTGTTACCCATACTGACGAAGTATGACCAATTACAGCCTGCTATGGGCTGCCCCAAGACATTGATCTTGGTATTTCCATTAGGAGAATATTTTAAAATTGACCCTTAATCGGGATGATCAAACCGGTACCTTTACTTCACCTACAGCAATTAGCGCTGACGAAACATTCCTCTCATATCGCCAAGTTGGCAGACTTCTAGGCATCTCTAAATCGACTATTAAGAGACTTAATCTGCCGCGCCATAAAATAGGTCGCCAGGTCCGCTTCCGTAAGAGCGATGTGGAAGCATATCTTGAAGCTAACCAGCGCGGTGGCCAGACAGATAACATTGAAGAGTCTGCCTCTGGTGAACGTCTTGAAGCATTCGCAAAACAGCTGCTGGCATTAGAGCCACAAGAGCTGCTCTGGTTCGCCGGTCGTTTAAATATTGCCTTCGAGGAATCTGAAGAAGCCTCATGGTCCAAACCTATCCCGTTTGACCGTAGCAGGTGTCCTTTGACGGCGGCGATGGCGGCTTTAGAGCATACCTTTCTTAATGCTCTAACGGATGTTGATAGACGCTATTTTATAAATTCCGTCAACAATATCTCATATGGCTATGAGATATCGAACGGACGGCCATTAGACGACCAGGATATGGCTGAAATAGCAAGGCATGTAGCGACACAGCTAACAGAGCCTTTTATCTGCGATTGCTGTCGTTCCAAAGTGGAACATTCAAAAGTGGTTTTGCAATAGTAGTCGGTGATACGCTGACAGCCCGTTCATTTAGAGCGGGCTGAAGCGGACCTATTTGGGTCCGTTAGAAAAGAGAGATTATGAGAATTAATATTGAAAGCATCACCAAGTGATTCACCAGAGTATGCCTCGCCTACTGCTGCCAACGATAATGTAAGGATCGTTACAGCAGATATTGCCGCCAGCATCGTGGGAGCGACTTCCGTTGTCATGTTCAAGCGGGAAGTCAAACAGGGCATCTGGCCGCCGCCTCATCCGAAGACACTTCAACGAAAACGTAAAGGCTGGGATCGAGTGGCTCTTGAACGGGCTATCGATGACGGCAGTGCTTCAGAGGATTCACCAAAGACCGAACAGGAAGAGCTTCTGAAAGGTCTAGGCATTGGCTAAATACGAAATCCAACTTCCAAGATATGTCCTCTTGAAGCGCCTCAGTAATGGCAAAGAAGCATTCTACTTCAATCCTCCATCTTGGGCACGACGCAAAGATGGCTGTCCGGTTTCTTCGGAAGCATTGCCTAATGATATTTCTGAAATGCAATCTCGCGCCGCGACACTCAATGGGCGTCTAGATGCATTTCGCCTAGGAACAGATGTTTCGACTGGACCAAAGGAAGGTACCATTGATTGGCTTGTAGAATGGTTCCTGCGGAATCCCAAGGTACTAGAGAAAGCTCCGAAGACGATTCAGTTTTATGAGGATGGCTGTAAGCTCCTTGCCAATCACAAACTCGATGGCCCAAGAGGAGAAAAAGGCAAAGGTAAGCGTTTGGGAGATTTTTCTATAAAGCTGATTACCGCGCCGATGGCAGATGCCATTTACGAACGCATTCAATACAACGATAAAGGCAAGCGCCGATTGACAACAGCTAATGCTGTCATAAGAACGGCTAGCCGGATGTTTAATTTGGCTGTTCGTAGAGGGTATGTGGATTCAAATCCTTTTGAAAAAATGGAGTTGTCTCACAGCAAAAACAAAACCGTTGCAACCACAAGAGAACAGCTCATGCGGTTTGTTGCTAAAGCTGACGAACTAGGCAAACCATCCATGGCTCTTGCTGCCCTCCTCACCTATGAATTTACGATACGCCAAGTGGATGTGCTCAGCCGATTATCTTGGTCCGACTATGACGGCGACACCATTCGCATCTACCATCACAAAACAGAGAAGACGTTAGACATGCCTCTCTTTGATGCCGAAGGGCCTCTCTTTCCCGAACTAACAGAGCGGCTAAACTCGGCCACAAGACGCGGCCCACTGATCGTCATGCGAGATGACATTGATGGCCGTCGCAAAGAGTACTTGCCGTATAAGATATCTGGGTTCCAACACAGCTTTCGAAAAGTGGCCGATCTAGCAGGGCTACCCAAGGATTTTACCTTCCTAGGATTGAGGCACGGCGGCATGACTGAAATGGGGGATGCTGAACTGACCGACCAAGAGATGATCGCTGTCAGCACTCGTACTCAAGACACCTTGAGGATCTACGCGAACCAGACCACACAACAACGTCAAAATGGATTGCGAAAGAGGCGCAATTTTGTTACCTCGCGGGAACAAGAATAGTACCTTTGTCAGAATGACCCAAAAAAGATTGTCAGAATGAGATTGTTGTATCGCCTTTGTTCTT
>JBCCFY010000076.1:0-4733 GCA_039110515.1 Pseudomonadota bacterium | reverse complement strand
TTATTTTATCTTTTATAATTAAAATATTTGATTGACGACTAATTTGTCCGCTAACCCTATGAACTTACCGTCGAATAAACAACTTCAATACCTCTGCGCCCTCGCAGACCATCGTCATTTCGGCCGGGCCGCTGCTGCCTGTTTTGTTTCGCAATCGGCCTTAAGCACTGGGATTAACGAGTTAGAGCGAAATCTGGAGGTCACCCTGTTTGAGCGTGGCAGTACGGTATTGCTCACCCCAATTGGTGAAGAGCTGGTAGAGCAGGCACAGGGCATTCTTACGCAACTAGATCACTTCGTTGAGTACGCCAAGCAGTCGCAAGGTGCATTTCAGAGCGATCTGAAATTTGGTGTCATCCCGACCATAGCGCCATTCCTGTTGCCCAAGATACTGAAATCGATGCATCAGAAGTATCGCAGCAGCAAGTTATATATCCGTGAAGACTTGAGCCCGAACCTGCTGAATATGTTGGCCAAAGGCGAACTGGACGTGCTGTTGTTTGCATTGCCATACGACACCACAGGGTTTGAAGCCATGGAGCTGTTTGACGACGAGCTGGTACTTTGCCTGCCCCCGCAGCATGATTTGAATGAGAAACAGCAGGTCACAATCAAGGATCTGAAACAGCAAGATATACTGTTGCTCGAAGACGGGCACTGCCTGCGGGATCAATCTCTGAAAGCTTGTAACCTGGACTCCATGGATCTGAGCATTCCTTACCAGGCTACGAGTCTGAATACGCTGGTGCAGATGGTGGTAAACAATATTGGCATTACCTTGCTGCCGGAAATGGCGGTCCGAGCTAATATTACCCATGATACAGACGCCGAAATCCGCCATATCGATACGCAACGTGATGTCGCGCGTTCAATCGCCCTGGTGTGGCGAAAGAACTCACCTCGGGCACCTGAGTTCAAACAGCTTGGCGAGTTAATCCGCGAGCACCGTCATTGAATTTAACCGCTTCGTACCCAAATTTTAGTCCACTTAACATTGAATAACAGGTAGTTCACCACCCTTATGTCGGAACTGTATCCCAGCAAGCCCCGCGAATCCGCGATCAATCGATTTCTGCAACTTGAATCAGCAGGTGGCATTCTGCTGATGTGCACTGCCTTACTGGCCATTATCGTGGCGAATACCCCACTGGTGGCCTACTACAACTTGCTGCTCGATACCCCGGTAGAAATTCGTGTTGGCGCCCTGAAAATCGCCAAGCCGCTGTTGTTGTGGATTAATGATGGCTTGATGGCGATATTTTTCTTCCTGGTCGGTCTGGAGCTAAAACGGGAACTGGTAGAAGGGGAGTTGTCAGACAAGCGCAACATTATGTTGCCGGGTATTGGTGCGATCGGTGGCATGGCGGTACCAGCCGCTGTCTACCTGTATTTCAATATTCATGACCCGGTCGCGGTGAAGGGCTGGGCTATCCCTGCTGCCACTGATATCGCCTTCGCCCTGGGTGTTCTGTCCGTGCTCGGTTCACGCATACCCACTTCTCTGAAGATATTCCTGACCTCGTTGGCGATCTTCGATGATATTGGCGCCATCATCATTATTGCGCTGTTCTACACCGCGCAAATTTCCACGGCCTCACTTATATTTGCTGCCGTTTGTACGGTCATTCTGTGGATTATGAATCGTCGCGGTGTGGAGTCACGTAGCCCATATATTTTGATCGGCATCGCGGTCTGGGTTGGATTGCTCAAATCCGGCGTGCATGCGACCCTGGCGGGTGTGGTGCTGGCGATGTTTATTCCCCTGAAGAGCAAGATTGATCCCACGTTCTCGCCGCTGAAGAGTCTTGAACATGATTTGCACTCGGTGGTGGCCTATGTGGTATTACCGATATTTGCCTTTGCCAATGCCGGGGTCAGCCTGGTGAATATGTCGCCTGATGTGATTCTGCATGATGTGCCGATTGGCGTGGCCCTTGGCCTGGTGGTTGGAAAACAAATCGGAATCTTTGGGCTGTGCGGCCTGGCTATCTGGATGGGGATTACCAAGTTGCCGCAGGGCATGAATTGGCCTGCCTTGTACGGTGTCAGCGCGCTGTGCGGGATTGGCTTTACCATGAGCTTGTTTGTAGGCTCACTGGCGTTCGAAGAAACCGGCGTTAACCTCCTGTTTGACGAGCGCGTGGGCATTATCGCCGGATCGCTGGTTTCCGGAATAATCGGCTACCTGGTATTAAATAGAGCTTACCCGGCTGTGGCGAATAAACCGGGATAGGTTCAGTGGACTGGACTATCCCCTAGGCGTTCGCACGCTGCTAAAAGAAATATTCCAGCCCAACCTGGATAAAGCTGTCATCTTTGAAACGAAACAACAGGTCATTGGGGTTATCTGCTTCAAAGTAGCGTAGCTCGATATTCGCTGTCAGAGATCCATCCACTCGCGTAGCCGCTTCCAGGAAGATGGAGCGGCTATCGCTGTCATCCAGGTCATTGGCGATCCCAAATAGCACTTCCGAGTCGCTCATATCATTCAGTGCCAATCGAGCGCCAACAAAAAGATCATTTTGAAACAGGCTGGTGGCGCGTTCGCCGCGCTCATCCCAGGAGTATTCAGCCAACACGCCGAGATCGTAAATCGACCCGAAAATGCCAACGAAGGTATATTCAACTCCTGTTGTAATGGCGGCAAAATCTTCTAACACATTTTGGCTGTGGTTACGCTGAATCGCTTCGAGCTTAATCAGCCAGGCATCGGTAGTGACCTGAATGTCGGCGCCCAGTTGATCGATCTGAGGGTAGAAAGGTGTGGTACTCAGCGTGGTTGGATCGAAGAAACGCAACAGGTCGGGCTCACGCGAGGTGCCACTAAACCAAGACAGTCCCAGGCTGACTGGGCCTAGCGTATTGCTGTAACGCAAGGCAAGGTCCACGTGGTCCTGCCCGGATCCTGATTGGTATACCTCGTTGTCGTTATCGACAATCAGCCCACCGGTTAAGCGACTATCAGGGCCATTAAAGGTGCGGGTGCGGAAGTAGGGCAGAACGAATACGTCAATATTGCCTAGGTCATCAAAGTAGGAGTATCGAACCATCGGTTGACCAAGTTTATCCTCGCCATCGATGTTTTCGACACCGTCGGTTTGGTTGATGATGTCCACCAGGTGCTGGGTTTCCGTCACTCCCCAGAACACCCGGCCGACTCCAGCTGCCAGTTCCCAGTTTGTCTCCAGGTGAGTCCAAATGAGTTGCCGAATATCGAAGTGGCTGCGTTCATCATCGACTGCATCCCAACGCAAGAAGGGTTCGATTTCGAGCTGGTCTTTGCCGTCATTCCAGTCGCGAAAATACTCTAATTCAAGTCGTGCTGAGGTTTGGCCCTTATCGAGCTGATCAATGGGAGAAGACTGCCAGAACAATCGTTGCTCGATCTCCACGCTGCCATTAAAGGTCTCATAGGCTTGGGCCGGTAGTGTGACCGCGAACAGGGCGAGCGTAGAGAAAATCGCTTTCATAACGTTCCGAGTGCGGGTTTAGCGCGCGCGTTGCATGCGGTTTTCGTTAAAGTCGGCGTCGCTCAGTTCCACATCAAAAGTAAGGTTTTTAATCTCGATGTCCGTGCTCTTGCCATTCTTATGGTTCACCATGTATTGCTTGTGCGCCCGCCAGTACTTGTCCTTATAGAGATTGTAATCCTCAATCGTGAGGGTTTTTAACAGGGTGTCGCGGCGATCATAAAAATCAATCTTGTGTACTCGGTAGTGCTCTTTATCGATCCAGGCCACCATGCGTGTATAGCCGGAATACTTGTCTACCGGTCGCATTTCGCTGACGAACATGTCCATGCCATTCATGGTTTCATCGCGCAAATAATTATAGGTGTTTTTTTCCACCTCAAACGATGACAGGTCTTCGAAGGCGAATTCGCTGCCGAGGAATGGGCCTGACTTGTTGCGTGAAGCAATCCGCTTAACCCGTTTCAATGCTGGTAAAAAGATCCATTGGTCATCCGCCTCAGTAATGTGGGAGAACGACAGGAATACTGTGCCACGCACATCTGCCGGAGTGTCGAATATGGTCAGGGCTTTGTCACCATCACCTTCGACCTCGAGTGCTTTGCTGCGCATATTGCGGACGACTTCCTGTCCCTTTTTATTGCGTAGCGTCATCACCATTTCGCTTTGGGAGTTGCCCCAGCCGAGATCACGAGCCTTGCTCTCCTTGGCTATCTCAAGGCCTTTGGCGACAGAATCGACTTCCTGGGCGAGTACCAGTCCAGGTGAGCTGAGTGCCATGACCAGGCCGAGTGAACGCAAAAACTGCCTGTAGGCAGATGCTGGGTGAATCATATTGCTTGCTCCTGTTAAAGGTGATGAAAATTAGAGTTCTAACTATAAACAATTACGGTTAGATTGGGTCGATTTCAAGGCGATAATCGCGATTTTTAGCTGGCTTAGCCCGGACGCCTGGTATTTGCGTTAGGGCTGACTGCTGAACAGTTTTGCGCGTACTGTGGTGCGGTACTCCTTGGGTGTGATCGATGCGAATTCTTTGGCGATGTCATCGCGTTCTATGGCTGCTGGGTGCTTCTCTCTCACTTGCTCTGACTCTCTCTCTCGGTTCTCTCTCACTAGCTCTCACTCTCCTGGCTCTACTCGCTTCTATTCGCTATTAGCTACTACGCTATTAGCTATTCGCTACGTCTCCCAAGCAGCAGTCTCCTCCGAAGATGGGTTCTTCTCGCTGGGGACACCAGCTTTTAACAACGGTAGTTGTTA
>JBCCFY010000075.1:0-7741 GCA_039110515.1 Pseudomonadota bacterium | reverse complement strand
TTCAAACAAATCTTAAAATGAAACATATACTATATCAACTGATCTTCAATTTATTCCTGGCGCACATCGGTTTTGCCCAGTGCTTTGAGCCGGATGCAAAGATATGGCAGGACACTTGGCGTTCCTGCGAAACGCAGATGAACCCCAATGATATGTACGGCGAGAGTCATTGGATCCAATATGATTTTGGAGCGGTGAGGAACTTGTCAAAGTCATGGATTTGGAATACGAACGACCCGGCGCAGCTCGATCAGGGTTTTAATCGGGTCAGGGTGGACTATTCTGTGGATGGCATTGAATGGTCAAGCTGGGGAGAGATGATGTTTCCCAAAGCCAACGGAGAGGCCGTCTATGGAGGATTTCCCGGTCCGGACCTGGTCGGTGTTAAGGCCAGATACATTTTGATTACGGCATTCTCCAATCACGGTCATTCGACCTGTTCGGGCTTGGCAGAGGTGAAATTCAATCTACTACCTGGAGAAGGGGAAGGTGCTCCGGCGGGATGTCTCGGAGCGCGGGAAATCGAAGCGCCGGAGATCGAAGAAATTACAACCACCGAAGCGATTATTTACTGGGAGTATGCCCTGGAAGATGCCTATTTTCTTTTCCTCTACCGGGAAGCAGGAGAGGAAGAATGGGAAGAGATCGACACCGATGAGCCGGAAATTTTTCTGGAAGACCTGGAGCCTGGAACGGAATATGAATTTCTCATTGCCACTGAATGTGGCGAACAAGTTGTTTTGTCGGAAATGGGCCGGTTCACCACGCAGTCTGAAGGGGGCACTACAGCAATAGTGGAAAACCGGATTGACCTAGGTCGGATTCGCCTTTTTCCCAACCCGGCCAAATCGGAAACCATACTAAGTTACGAAAGCGACCAGGCAGAGGATCTACAGTATGTACTCACGGATACCGGTGGACGGACGTTATTGGAAAACACAGAGAGAATGGTGCCGGGAGTCAACCGCATGAGGATATCCTTGGTCGACTTACCGGCCGGTGTCTATATTTTGAGGGCAATTAGCGGGCAGGAACAAAAATATTTTACAGAAAAGATCATCAAAGTACGGCAGTAAATTTCACCAGTGTAATCGGAGCAGGAGCTGTGGCGTTCGCCGCAGCATCTGCTTATCTACGAAAAAGAGCTCGGGTTCGGCATCACCCTCATCAACGTCATCCAGGTAATAGTCGCGCCCGAAAATGTTTTCCCGGTTTAGGAGGTTGATAATGGAAAAAGCGGCTTCTAATTTTAATTTGTTGTTTCTCAACCCGGCGCGATAGCTGATGCCGAGGTCTAGTCGTTCGTACTCCGGGAGCTTTTCTCCGTTTAGGGATTCGTATTCGATGCCGTAGTAGATCTCATCTTCTTCCTGGAATGGAACGACCTCTTCTGCGTAGGAATAGGGGAGCCCGGTTCTATAATGGTAACTGATGGAGAAATTCCAATTCTCCTGTTTCCAACTGTTGATTAAACTGAGATTATGTCTCTGGGCGTTAGTGGCGGGGAAGGTTGCCTCCTCAATTTCGGGAAAGAAAAAATCGGCATCGCTAAGCGAATAGTTGGCCCAGACCTGGTAGTTGTTCAACCGTTTTTTAAGGAGGAGATCGATGCCCAGTGCTGTGGAGGAGCCGGTCGAAAAATCTTCCTCCGAATCAATACCGAACAAGGGAGAAAAAGTATGAAGGCCGGTGACTTTGTTTCGGTATCCATCTACATCAAGTAGCCAACCGTTCTTTTTATACAGAAAGCCGATCGAAAATTTGCCGGCCCTTTGGGTGGCCTCCGATTCGCCTTCAGTACGGTTGAGAATCCATACCTGGTTATTGATGCCCAGGTCATTGTCGCCAAATTCTTTCAATTGACTGATGTACTGATGCAATATGCCTGCCGAAATTTTCAGTTTGAGAAAAGGTTGCAGCTTGTATTGAAGATTGAAGCGGGGTGAAAAAGACCAGGTATCGAGTTCCCGGTAGTAAATGGCTCTTATTCCTCCATTCATTTGCCATGCTTTCTTTTCCAGCGAAATGGCCGAATGAAAATTGTGAAAATGACCTGCTGCTGCATTGAAATCATCGTATTCGAATTCGAAGGCGGACTCTTCCCGGATGTTATAATTGACCCTTTTTCGGTTGAATTCATAGCCAAAATCCAAATTGCCGACCTTTTTAAGCATCACGCGGCTGGACCAGGAGAGGGTCCTGTCCACGATGTCATTGTATATGTCGTTGGCGAAAACTTCGAATTCATCATCCAGGCTTATGATGGCAAACCGGTAGTCGCTTTGGTAGGCCGAATTCGCAAAGGCAAACTTCGAGCTCCAGCCCTCGGTATGTTTCATTTCTGCGGAAAAACTTACTGCTTCCGTGGAAGAAGTTGCGATATCAATGGTCGACCATTCCTCCTCCAGTAAGGTCGATTCAAAATTGAATTCGTCACTACTTCTAAAATAGCTTGCTTTGAAAAAGAAATGGTCATTAGGACGAAACAGCAGCTTGGCATTCCAGTCATAGAAATTGAGCAATTGCTCCCTCGATTCCTCTTCCTCCTCTTCCTCTTCGATCTTGCTGTCCTGGAAAACCTTGGCAGAATAGCTGGAAAGGGTAGGAGAGGGGATCAAGCCCTGAATGGTATTTCTACCGGATAGGAGCAGGGACATTTTTTTGCGGACCAACGGAACTGCCAGGTAGCCGTGAGCCTCTGTCCAGGTCGTGCCGAGACCTCCCTCTAAAACGGTCGAAACGGAATCGCTAAGGGAGAGGTCGATGATCCCGCCGACCACATTGCCGTAACTGGGTTCGGAAACGCCCTTGAACAGTTTCATACTGCTGACCACAAAAGGATTTACTGCCGAGATCATGCCGAAAAGGTGACCCGGCTCATACAGCTTTGCGCCTTCCCACAGGAGGAGATTCTGATCGGCGGAGCTGCCCCTGATGCTGAGATTGGTAGCGCTTTCGTCCACACTGGTCACGCCGGGTATGAGCTGGGCGGTTTTGAGAATGTCGTGTTCCACATTATTTTGCCAGGCCGATAACCGGTTGTAGTCCATTTTGACCGCCCCGTATTCCTCTCCTTCGGTAACTCCGTCCAAAAGGTAATCTTTGACAATGATGGCATTTTCCCACAAGTCTGTGCCGGGCTCCAACTCAATTGTGAGACAACTGTCCCGCAGGAGTTCACCCAGCGTTAAGGAAACAGGTGTATAACCGATGAAACTGATCTCGATCAGTTGGTCTTTGTAGGTACTGACTGTCCAATCAAAATCGCCGTTTTCATCTGCTACCGTACCTTCACCAAAACCTTTAGCATGGATGTTTGCCAGAGGAAGAGGAATCTTGCTTACAGCTTGATAAGCTTCGCGAAGCGATGTTTTACGTTGCTGGTCGCTTGTTCAACTTCAACTTCACGCCTGTTGAAGAAGGCAAAGTACCCGTTTTCCACGAAGACGTGAAAGTATGGGAAGTAACTGATAAAGACAGCGGTGAGCATATCGGTCTTTGGTATCTTGACCCATTCTCACGCCAAGGTAAGCGCTCTGGTGCTTGGGCAACTACGTATCGCTCTTACACCACGTTCGATGGTAAGAAGACCGTATTGTCTTCAAACAACTCGAACTTCGTGAAAGGTGCTGATGGCGAAGCTACACTTATTTCGTGGGATGATGCTGAAACCTACTTCCATGAATTTGGTCATGCCCTTCACTTCTTAGCGTCTGACGTAGAATACCCGTCTTCGCATTCTGGCGTACGCGATTACACTGAGTTCCAGTCTCAGTTATTAGAGCGCTGGTTGACCACCGATGAGGTAATCAACAACTATCTGGTTCACCATGAAACAGGCGAGCCAATTCCAGCAGAACTAGTTGAGAAGATTAAGAAGGCCTCAACCTTCAATGAAGGCTTCAAAACCACTGAGTACATGGCTTCTGCCATTATGGATCTGAAGTATCATACTACCGATCCTAGCAAGATTGACCCTGATACTTTTGAGCGTGAAGAGCTTAAGAAGCTTGGTATGCCAGAAGAAATCGTTATGCGTCACCGTTCACCTCACTTCGGTCACGTGTTCTCGGGTGAAGGTTATGCTGCGGCCTATTACGGCTACATGTGGGCAGAAGTTCTTACAGCTGACGCAGCAGAAGCCTTTATGGAAGCACCGGGTGGTTTCTACGATAAAGAAGTAGGCGATCGCTTAGTGAAATATCTATTCGCCGTACGTAACGCAATGGATCCAGCTGAAGCATATCGCAAGTTCCGTGGTCGTGACGCCAAGGTAGACGCATTGATGCGTGACCGTGGTTTCCCTATTCCTAAGGAAAGCAAAGAGTAAGTTAACGCACTTACCCTTCCTAGGTCCTGTTGTTATTCGCTGTACATCAAAGAGCAACAGGCCCTAGCTGTGGCTAATTAAATATTTAGCTTCAGTACGCCATTGGTCCTCTTGTTTTCTTCGTAAAGCAGAGGGCTTTTTTATAACTGACGTTTTTGTAAAGCCTCATCTTTCTATTGACCTATTGGTCAATTATGCTTCACAATCTCTTTGCCCTAGCAAAAAGTATAAACCTTGCAGGGAAAAGGTCGATAACTTGTCTGCGCTTTAAAAATAACAATAGCACTAGCGTAAGAATCAGAGAGTAGTACTGACCCGCCTAGGACTCAGTATCAGACGTTGCTGTGCCTGCAATGCCACGTCACCCTTGATCATAAATTTCAGCATTAACTTACGTGGTCGAAAGTCATGACTTTCAGTATAAAACAAAAACTCATTATTTCTCTTATTGTGGCGGTGCTTGCTGCTGCTATTCTTGTAGGTTCTATTAGCCAATGGATTGCCCGTGACCTCGTTAAAGAGAACATGGAAGAACTTCAGCTTCCTTCATTACTTAAACAGGTTGGTAACCGAGTGGACAGGGAAGCAAGTGTAATGCTTACCGTTGCTCACGGCATTGCTTCTAACCCCGACATTCTTGCTTGGTCGTCGGCAGGCGCAGATAGCGCTGGCGAACGCCGTCTCCTTAGCTATTTAAGTAATATCGTTGAATTTAACGATTTAACGGTAGCCTCATTTGTAGACAGAACCACCTACAAATATTGGAACCAAGATGGTTTCTTGCGGGTGCTACAAAACGATGAATTTGATGGGTGGTTTTTCGCTTACAAAAATAGCGGCGAACCAATTTCACTAAGCCTATACAACGAACCGGGTCAAGGTTACCGACTTTTTGCGAATTACCAGCAAGTAAACGGCAGAGGTATGTCGGGTGTCGCTAAATCGGTCGATGAGCTGCTAGATATCATCAATGCGGTGAAAATTGCGCAAACCGGCTTTGTCTTTCTTGTTGACGGAAACGGCACCATTATCGCGCATCCCAATACCGAGTTATTAGGAAAGGCTAAGTTAGCGTCCATAAGCGATTCAAGCACATCAGGGCAACTACTCAATCGTCAGAGCTTTGCTATGGCCACCAGTGACGCGGCAGGCGACACGCAACTGTTTGCCAGTACCTATGTGGAAAAAGCCGGTTGGTACGTGGTTGCACAAGTACCTGAGCATGAGCTCTACGCATCGCTAAATGCAGGCAGCCGCCAGATTATTATTTGGGCTTTGGTGATAGCAGGCGCTTTCGCACTTATTGGTATTTGGCTAGCAGGCACGCTTACCAAGCCACTTGAATCACTGGCCGATGTTTTCCAGCAGCTTGGCAGAGGACAAGGCGACTTACGCTCTCGTATTCCTATGCCAGAACAAAAGGAAATTGCCCGATTAGTGGAAGGGTTCAATAACTTTATTGATCACCTTCACGGCACCATTTCGCAAGTGGCGAAAACAAGTCACGCACTAAAGGCGTCAGCACAAGATGTTGCGAAGCAGTCTCATCAAACAGAAAACTCTACCAAGAGCCAGCGCGATCAAACCTTACAGGCGGCAGCCGCGCTAACAGAAATGGGCAGTACGGTAAATGAAGTAGCCCAGTCAGCTACCCATGCTGCGCAAAATGCGAATATGGCTACAACTAATTCCGCTCACGGTCGAGAAATTACCCAACGTGCAGTACACGCGATAAACGGTCTTTCGGGTCAAATTCAAGATGTGTCTCGGGTTATTCAATCGCTAGATGAACACACCGCAGCCATTGGCGGTATCCTCGATACAATTCGAGGTATTTCAGAGCAAACCAATTTACTTGCGCTAAATGCTGCTATAGAAGCAGCTCGGGCTGGCGATCACGGCCGAGGCTTCTCAGTCGTTGCTGATGAGGTGCGAACACTTGCACAACGTGCCGCTCAAGCGACTGATGAAATACAGGTGAAGATCGATAAGTTCCAGCAAGACTCTAAATCTGCCGTTTCGCAAATGGAGTCAAGCCGCGCACGCACAACCGATGTAGTAACCGCAACCAATGAAATAGACAAACTGCTTCAAGATATCGCCGAGGAGATTGCTCACATTAATGATGTGAACACGCAAGTGGCGACGGCTACGGAAGAGCAAGCTACTGTGGTTGAAGATATCAGTCGAAACATTAATGACATTAGTGCATCAAGTGAAGAAACCCTGAATGCGACTAAGATATTGGTTAGCGTGAGTGACAAGCTCGATGAACTGGCGCAAGAACTCTCGTCTGAAGTGAGCAGATTTAAGCTTTAAGTTTACTTATGTCTTATGAATGGCAAAGCGGTGAGATAGCACAATCGTATGCGCCATCATTTAGAAAGTGATGGCGTATTCTACTTTTACTTGATTGTCACGGCTGGAGCGCCATGGCAATTGCATTGATGCTCCTTCACTTTCCCACGACTCTCTCATAGCTCCAACAGTAAGAAGGTGCTTGTCTTCCTTGAATGGAATTTCTACGTAAAGGCCTGCTGATGTACTGGTAGGCAGACGAATTGTATCGGCAACCGGAATGCTCATCTCATGACGGGGGCGTACTTTATGGCTTAACCCCAACCGATAATCACCTCGATCCCACCAGCTAACCACTTCAAATTCGTGGCTTCTGACACGCTGAGACATAACACCGTAGTCAAGCAGCCCTTTGTTGTAATGGACAATGGCTTCAACGTTAAACATTGGCGCCAGTTTTTGGCTAAATGCAAGTTGATACTGCTTTTGTTTGCAGCCTTTGAACTTAATTTTATTCTTAGTGAGAGTTAGGGAAAACGTATCGTCACTGTCTGAATATTTGTTGAGCCATTCTTGTGCCTTTTCGACCACAGAGGCATTAGCTGCACCCGCCAATAAAAAACATGGACAAAAGCACATTGCTAAAAAGGACTGGTTTAAACGTCTCATTTTTCGCTGCCTCTCAAATTGTGGTTGGCTACAACTTATTCGATCACAATTTCAGTATAGACAGGAAAGTAGGCAGTTGGGTATTAGCCATTTTACTAACATCGACTAAAAGATAACTTTAAAAGAACAACTGCTGACAATGAAAGAGCGCTTATTCACAACCGCAAATAAGCTTGAGGGGATTGGCTGCCAGACTTCAATCAGCTCGCTTTTTAATGGCGTTGCTCGTTGGCGTTACCTGTTTTGGCGCTACTTGTTATGGCGCTACTTGTTATGGCATTACTCTGGCGCTAGACAACGATGCTTTGCGCCCTTCCGTAGCTTCTTCGCTGAACCAATATGTGCCGCTATTATCCACGCATATGCCTTCAACTTGTTTATATTGCTCAAGCGGCCATACATCAAGAAGGGCAAAGTCGCTTGATACTTGAGCCATGAAAGTAG
>JBCCFY010000074.1:0-7919 GCA_039110515.1 Pseudomonadota bacterium | reverse complement strand
CTGGCTGAACTGCCTGTTACACATCACTGGACACATTGGAAGGCCATTACATCATCTAGACAAAGGCAATATGTCATGAGCTGGTAGGAACTTCCACACGCCTCCATCCAATACTAGTAGGAACCTATAAAGCTTTATTCAATGGAAGAAGCAAGTTCGGATTGCGGGGGGACTCTAATCCACAAAGGGTCGGCGCTGTAATACTAGATGATGCTCATGCTGCTTTTTCGGTTGTCCGTGAATCATTTACTCTTGAAGTAAAAGCAGATGAAGATAATGATGGTTATCGAAGTCTCGCGGATCTATTTCGTAAATCATTCAAAGATACCGAGA
The DNA here is from genome assembly GCA_039110515.1 of Pseudomonadota bacterium. Classification (GTDB taxonomy): domain Bacteria; phylum Pseudomonadota; class Gammaproteobacteria; order Arenicellales; family Arenicellaceae; genus Arenicella. Next base: position 7,586 of record JBCCFY010000074.1, on the reverse strand, counting down.
GATTGGGTACTTTTGATGATGTAGTATCAGGACTCGAATATTCTGTACTGGAAGTCCCTTATTGGGCATGGCATGAACGATTAGACTCTGTTAGAGAGTTGCTTAGAAAAAATGCAGATTCGTATGCCCTGGTCTGGCCATTACTGCGAGATAATCTGCACCTATGTCACGCACTTATCAGTCGAAACTCTTTTACAATTACGCCGATACTCCCCTTGGTAAGCTTATTTCCAACCTTCTCAGAATCTCCCAGACGCATATATATGTCTGCAACAATAGCAGATGATAGCGATATTATTAGAATGTTTGATGCTGATCCTATGTTGGTCGAAAGGCCGTTAACCTCTCGATCACTCGCAGGTATTAGTGAAAGAATGATTCTGATTCCAGACCTGATGCCATTTGAATTTAGTCTTGAAAATACATTTCAGCTACTTAAATGGACATCGGATCACAAGCTAGGTTCTGTTGTGTTGGTTTCTTCAGATCGTTCCGCATCGCAGTGGGCCAATGTTGGTCAAGTGGCAAAAGGTTCTCAAGATGTAGAATCTTTGGTCGCTGCTTTGCAGAACGGGAATTGGTTTGGCCCCGCGATATTTGCAAATAGATACGATGGAATTGATCTACCTGGAAATTCCTGCCGACTGCTCGTAATGAATGGACTGCCTTCTGGAACGTCGAACTACGAATTGTTTAGGGCAAGTTCTTTGTATGGAGGAGTAACCATAACGAGAATGCTTGCACAAAGGATTGAACAAGGAATTGGTAGGGGGGCTCGGGGGGCAGGAGATTTTTGTGTCGTTTTGCTCATAGGGTCAGATTTGGCCGGCTGGATCGCCAAAAATGCAAATTTCAAGTTTCTAACTAACGCGACACGCGCCCAGCTGGAGATGGGTGCAGAAATTAGCAAAGAGGTCACTGATTTAAAAGACCTAGCCCAAACAATGACAAGAAGCTATAGCAGGGATCATGGGTGGGTCGAATACCATGCAGAAACCCTTGCTGAACTAGTTGATGAAACCGCAACAGACAAAAGTGGTTTTATTCAAGCTGGTGGAGAAAGAAAGGCATTCAATTTATGGGCTGATGGTTACCATGAAAAAGCTATTACCAAAGTTGAAAGAACTATTGCTGCCGGAAATTTAGACCCGCAAATATGCGGCTGGTTAGAACAAATAGCTGCGCGAATAGCTGACAAATGGGGTCATAGCGAAAAAGCCGAAGAACTTCAGCGTCAGGCTTATTCCCACAATCGCAACCTAATTCGCCCGAAAGTTTTACCGCCGTATAGGCCTTTACCTCTCCCAAATGGACAAGCAAATACTATCGTTGAAATTTTAGGTGGATATCGATTGAGACGAGGAGCAATACAGTCATTCGAAAATACAGTAGCAAATCTAAATGAAAACGCTACCGCCAATCAGTTTGAACAAGCATTGGCCGATTTAGCGCCAACGATTGGTTTTTCCTCGGAAAGACATGATAGCAACGGAGAAGGCCCGGATGTTTTGTGGCTATTGCCTGGAAATATCGGACTCGTTATTGAAGCTAAGAGCAGAAAGAAATCAAAAAATGCCTTAACAAAAGAAGAACACGGACAACTATTAGTTGCAGCTGAATGGTTCTCAAATCACTATCCCGATTACCAATGTATTCGAGTAAGCGTGCATCCCGAAAATATTGCAACTAAAGCTGCTGTAGCCGGAGCGTCGCATGCGTTAACGTATGCAAATCTGACAAAACTAATTGAAGATACTAGAACCCTATTAGTTAGGCTTTCAGAATCACAATTACCCGTGAATAGTCTAGTTACTGAATGTAACCAGCTATTGTCAACATCTCCTTTGCATTCAACCAACTTTGTATCATCGTATTTGCTGCCATTTAAAATAGTTGAATGACAAATCACAAAATACAAGAGGTGAGTGACTATTGTATTTTTACTTATCAAATAGCTCATTTGAGATCAATGGGGCGTCATATTCTAAGTTTCCCTTGATTTACGACAACTCGTTGGATCTGGTTAAGCCTGCTTTTTATTTTTTGATGTATCACTGCATTACCCGAGGCCGTGTCCAGTCAACCCACAGTTGGGCGCGTTACGGCCAGGACATGTACGACTATTTCAGTTGGCTGGAAGCGAATAACATTGAATGGACTGATACCACTGAATACTCCGGCCAATCGATTGTGGCGTTATACCGGGATTGGTCACTCGAACACTGTAAGCTATCCGAAACCACCATTAACCAACGCCTGCGCACAATTGTGATGTTTTACCGGTACGCTTACCGGCAAGGCTGGGTGGATACAGTACCTTTCAATATTGAAACCGTAATGATCTCACGGCAGCCAGGTTTGTTAGCGCACGTGAACGCCTCCAGTGGTACAAAACAAGCCCCGGACATTCTCCTGAAAGAGAAACGACGACCGCTGAAAGTGCTAAGCAAAGCACAAGCAAATGAGCTGTTAAATGCCATTGAGAACCCGACACACAAACTGATGACCCGCATGGGGTTGCAGGTTGGACTACGCCGGGAGGAAATTAACACATTCCCAACAAAGTACGCGATCAATCCATTAGATGGCAAAAAACGATCGGGCATGTTTCGTGTCACGCTAGACCCAAAACACATGCGGACCAAAGGGAGCAAGGCGCGTGTAGTGGACATCCCTTGGCGACTCATGGCGGATCTCTGGGATTACCTCATTGTTACACGCCATCAATTGCTAACCACTGCGGAGAATAATCCCAGAGAACTGTTTTTGAACCAGTATGGCGAACCTTACAAGCCGGAAGGCTTTGGTCTCAATCACGCATTGGTCGCCTTGAATCTGAACTTTGAGGTAACAGCTCATGTGCTGCGTCACACCTACGCCACGCACACGCTTTATGAGATGCGAAAAAGCAAAACGTGCCAAGATCCCTTGCTGTATCTGAAACAACGCCTGGGGCACGCCTCCATCAATTCTACATTGGTATATCTTCACTATCTGGATCAGGTCGAGGATGATCTGATGACCTGTTATCAGGAAGAAATCGACGCCGGGAGTATGGATTAGTGGCGAAGCCTAGGAAGACATTCGTAAAAACAGGTGCTCCCGAAGAAATAACCGGAGAGGTGGGTGCCACTGAATGGAACCTGTTGGTGCCAGCGAATACCGTGGTAAATGTGGGCTACAACTTCGATTTTGGTCCGTGGTATCACCAAGGTATTGATGAGGTTGCGTCTGCCTGCCAGCAGATAATTGAACATTGGTTAAGAACCCATGATGGAAGCTACTCAGATAGAACGCTGAGAAGTTGTTGTGACAACGGCCTTAATCATTTCTTCGAATTTTTGGTTACCGTTTCGTCTGCCCTGGAAAGGGAGCTTGGTCTCGCGGATATTCAAAGGGAAACAGTCGAGCAATTTGTCCAATACCTCTATCAGTGCGAAATAGCCACGACAACTCAATACAACAGATACACTCACGTCAAGATAGTGCTGCGAGGGCTGTGTGAGCGCGGCCTTCTACAAAGACAAAGGCTTTTCCCTAAAAACCCATTCCCTAATACCGGACGGAAAAAGCAATCAAGTGCCCCTCTGTCGTCCAAAGAGAGAAACCAATTATCACAGGCTCTACGAAAGGAGATAGCAGAAGCGCTTGCCCGGAACGAACCTCTCACAAGTTACCAATTAGCTTGCTGCATACTGGCTATAGCTTTGAGATCTGGGCGCAATACAACGCCATTGTTAGAAATGACAACGGATTGTTTGCGTGACCATCCGCTCAAGGAAACTCGTAAGCTCCTGGTTGTTTTCAAACGCCGTGGTGGAAAGTCGCATTTAGTATCCTTACGCACTACTGTTCAAGACCTGGAAACAGTTACGACGGTAATGCCAGATGTTGTTTCGATTGTTGAGTCCGTTACTAAACTTACCTATGAATTTAGAGGGGAGTTGACTGAATCAGTGCGTAATCACCTTTGGATATATAAATCCAGAAAGCGCGGTGAGGAAGGTAAGCTTGTCCCGCTCAGTGAGCCAATGATTTATCACTGCGCTAGTAAGCTGGTTGAAAAACACAGGCTAATGGATTTAGACGGAAATCCCCTACAGGTTAATGTCTCCCGCATGAGAGCCACTTTCATCAATCGTCTATGGAAGCTATCAGGCAACGATCCCATTATCACCGCCAAGTTAGGTGGTCATACCCTGAAGGTCTCCAATGACCATTATTTGCAGGCCACGCCTGAGATGCAGCGTGATCACAAATTCATGGGTGATGTACTGGTTCAGGAACTTATGAGTAATACCCTGGGCAGTCATGCAGATAACACACCGATAGGAAAATGCCGTGATCCACTCAATGGAGATCGAGCACCAAAGAATGGCCAACACTGCACTGATTTTCTGAGCTGCTTTCGTTGTCGCTCCTGTGTCATTACGGGGGATGATCTCTATCGCCTGTTCAGCTTCTACTGGCTGATCATCAAGGAGCGAAACGAGATTGGTCCACGCCACTGGGGCAAGGTCTATTCGCACATTATCCGTATTATTGATCATCAAATAGCGCCACAATTCCCTGATGAGCAAGTGGAGGCCGCCAGACAAAAAGCCAAGAACGCCCCACACCCTTTCTGGCGTGATCGTGAACTCCTGGAGGCCTCCGCATGAGCATGGTTGTGGTGAGCGCTGGAGAATTGCTGAACAGGCCTTCGAGCGTTGCAAGGCAGGAAGGCAATCTCGATCACCTGGTGATTAGCGCCTCGAAACAAAAGGACGGCACTTATATAGTGGTATCCCGGTACGGTGATGATCGCTGGCAATTGGTTGGTGGAGCTACGAATGCCATCGCTTCATCCAAGACGATTAAGTTCGATCGGGTACCTGCATGCTTCAAAGCAGAAACCAAGGCTATGCTCTATCGCTACATTCTCAAAGGGCGAGAGGGGCTTGGAAAACCTTCAACCTTAACGGTAAAACAAACCTTCAACTCCATGGTGACATTCCTCACCTGGTTAGCCAAGCGATCGGTAACAACGCTATCGGCCATTACACCTTTGCACTGCATCAACTATGCACAGGATTGTAAAGCCTATCGTAAATCGAACGGAGAAGGCTTGAGTGTTGGGATGGTAAAACATCGCCTTATCGCGGTCGAAGCCGTTCACGAATTGAGTCAGTTCACTCAATCACCGATGCCTCACCACCCCTGGCCGGAATCATCCTCCTGGATAATCTCGGGGTCTCACAACGAGACCATCGAAGGAAAAACGCCGGTCATTCCCGAGGTTTTCCTGGCACACCTGTTTAAAAGCTCGTGGGAAATCATCGAACGTGGTCAGTTCCTGTTAACGTTGCGTGACAACAAAGATAACCTGAAAACATTGGGTTGGCACGAGGGCCGAAGGAAACTCAACGAAGCGTTAACTGACCTGCGAACCGCCTGTTACATTGTGCTGGCCACCACTTCGGGTTGCCGAAACCATGAACTGGCCTACCTCAAAAATGATCCGGCTCACCCAGATCCGGCACAGCGACACCCATGGTATTCCACCGAAGACGATGAGGGCGTTCGATACTGGTGGATGCGCAGTCGTTCCGATAAGACCGGTGCCGGGAATACGGAATGGATGATACCCGAGCCAGCGGTTGAAGCGCTGAAAATTATGGAGCAATGGGCTGCCCCTTACCAAGCCATCATTGAAGAAGAAATCCAGCAGCGGAAACATGACAATCCACACGACCCTGAAATTATTGAAGCCAGGCGCCATCGCAACGCGCTTTTTCTCGGAACGACCAAGCATTCCGGCTTAACCAGAACAGTATCTAACATTACCTGGAACCAGACCCTGACCAAGTTTGCCCGTAAGTTGGGGCTCGACATGAAGCTGAACAGCCATATGTTCCGCAAAACCTTTGCAACCTATGCCGCCAGAAGCCCTTATGGAGATCTGGTCTACCTGAGAGATCACTTCAAACACTGGACACTGGACATGACCGCGCTGTACGCGCTGAATGAACATCAGGATATCGATCTTTACGATGAAGTGCTCTCGGCCAAAGAGGGAATCAAGATCGGCATTGTCGAACACTGGCTGGATGAAGAAACCCTGTTAACAGGCGGTGCTGCTGAAAAAATTAAATACTATCGCGCTTCGACTCCAGAACTCAAAGTCTTCGAAACCCGCAAGCAAATGGCAGAAGCCATCAGCGATCAGGTACATATTCGCGGTGCTGGCCATGTCTGGTGCATCAACGATACCGCAGGTTGTAAAGGGAATGGCTTTATAGATCGAACGCGCTGTGCGGTTTGCGATAACAGCGTGATTGACGATACCAAACAAGCGGTCTGGCAAGGCATCTACGAACAACAACTTGAACTGATCCACATCGACGATATTGGGCAGGGTGCCAAAGATCGGGTTCAGCGCGACCTTGCCAGAGCGAAAACGGTATTAAACGAACTGGGCGCTGACATCGAGTAGGCAGGCACATGACAAAGACCAAAGGTGAACAAACACAAAAAGCACTGGAGCTGGCGATTCATCGAATTACCACGGGCCGCGTTCGCAAGGTAAAAACTGGACGCAAACTCTCCATTGCGGCGGTGGCAGAGGAAGCCGGTGTATCCACGGCAACCATCCATAATCGATACCCGGAAATCGCCGATAAGGTTCGTCAACTACTCAACAAAGACGCCCGGCAGCAACGGGATGAGAAAAGCCAGGCATTGAAAGAAGAGAAATCAAAGCGGAAGGAATTGCTGGACGAAAACCGCTTGCTTCGTCAGCAAATGGCTGAACTGGTATCGCGCAACGCCACTCTTGAGGCTGAACTGGACCACTTACGAGCATTGGTTGAAAGCAAGAATATTGCGCAGATCAGCCCTAAAAAAACAGGAAAATAGTTACATTGTAAATATCGTTTAGAAACAGTGATTTATCATTATGTAACCGTTACAGCCAAATCATATCGTATACCCGATTTTTCATTGAATGTAAGGAATCACATCTTCTGGCATGACTGGCTTCTTAAAAAACCGGGTAGCGCCAGCGTTAATGGCTTTCTTTTCATTCGATGATCGTGAAGACATCGCAAGTACTGTCTGAAACGGGCACTCTGCCTTGATTCTCGCAATGACCTTATCCCCAGACATCACCGGCATTTCCATATCGGTGATAACAAGATCCGGCTTAACTCTGACATACTCTTTAATACCCAAAGCACCATTTTCGGCCCCGTAAACTTCAAAGCGATCTTCGCCCAATAACGCCCGAAATGCCTTGATGATCATTTCGTTGTCGTCAATGACTAAGATGGTTTTCTTGGCCATATTCACTTCCATCAATGGACAGTGGCATGGTTATAGTTCATAACGAAGCCATATGAACCACCGCCTTTCTGAAACTGCGTGCTCAACTCTCGATTGAGGTTGAGCACCAGCAAGTTGAAGGTTTCAAGCGTCATTCCATCCTGGACGTACCGGATCAAAACATCGATGTCGAGTTGATACCCAGACTCACAGTTGGCAGATACAGTATTAAGCATGACCTCCATTGATTCCTGGAGTAGGTCTTCATCAATACAGCCTGCTAT
>JBCCFY010000073.1:0-8691 GCA_039110515.1 Pseudomonadota bacterium | reverse complement strand
GCCGGGTTATGCGTGTGGTCACAAGTACTGAAAAGCTGCAACTGGGGGTGATTCCGCCAGTGGTGCTGCGTCTGTTGTCGCACTATGCCCGGCACCCCCAGATGCAAACCTAAAAGCAGCACCCTTACAAAAATAAACCCCTCAACCCTACAAGGTTGATACGAGCATCCTACAAGCAATTCAGGGGATTTGACAGCCTAATACCGCTAATTCCCACTTATGGTTAACAGTAGTTTTCGTTGATGCGGGCGATAGCGATGCTCCCATAAAAAGACGCCCTGCCAGGTCCCAAGTGCCATTCTGCCATTCGAAATGGGTATAGTCAGATCATTGGTAGTCAGCACAGACCGAATGTGGGCAGCCATGTCATCATCGCCTTCGTAGTTGTGGCGATATTCCGGGTCGCCATCCGGCGCCAGGCGTGAAATCACCGTTTCAAGATCACTCAAAACGGTGGGGTCAGCATTTTCGCTGATTATGAGTGAGGCGCTGGTGTGCTGCAGAAACACATGCACCAGGCCGGTAATAATAGCCGAATCCGTCAGGCAGTCATTTATCCTCTGGCCGATCTCATAGAGACCCCGCCCATTGGTGGTAATCGAAAATGCCTGTTGGGAATATTCCGCCATGCTGTTTTCGACTACCACCCGAGGGTAGGATTAGTCCGCCTTGCTGGGATCAATCAGGTATTTTTCGCCCGTCTTTTTGGCGACATAGGAGTTAATCACCTCTGGGGTCATGGCCTCTTTCAGAGACAGTACCGCGGTGTAATTACTGGCGAAAGTGGTCGTCAGCTCATCCGCTACACGTTGTCTCAGCTCGCCAGCTTTTTCCATGCCCACTCGTTGCAAGAAGTGGGTTAACAGGTAAGCACTCACCGACCAACACAAGCCATAGCTACGGTTTAATACGGTCGGAGACACATCCAGGCCGCCGTAAATGTAAACCTGCTTAAGCGTTGGAGAACCATAAGTATTGAATCCTGTAGCATCTTTACTCAGGACCATTTCCATGGCGTGCAGAATGTCACTGACCAGGGTGCCGCCACCGGTTGCATCAAAGGCAATGGTGGCACCGGTTGCATCGATGGCGGCCGTCAGGTCAGCCCTGAACGTGTCGCTGGACGAATTCACTATGTATTTGGCACCAATCTCCTCGAGCACATCAACCTGTTCCTGCTTGCGCACGATATTGATCAGGTCGACGCCATCCGCGATACAAATCTTGTTCAGCATTTGTCCCAGGTTGGATGCTGCCGCGGTATGAATCAGGGCTTTGTGACCTTCCATCTTCATGGTTTCCACCATGGATAAGGCGGTTAAAGGATTTACAAATGAAGAAGCTGCCTGCAGGGCGGTGGTGCCTTCATGCAGGGGCAGGCATGACATTGCGGGTACACAACAGTATTCGGCATAACAGGCACCCGATAACAAGGCAACGGTTTTGCCAAGCAGCGCTTCAGCGCCCTCCCCGGCTTCCACCACCGTACCAGCACCTTCATTGCCAATCGGCAAGGCCTGGTCCAGGCGCGAACGCACGATCGGCAACATCGACTTATGTACCGGTGCAGTCATAACCTTACGGTCATCGCTGTACTCTAGCGTTGCTGCGCTCAGATCGGCTGGCCCAAACATCGGCCACATATCGGACGGGTTAATCGGTGACGCCTGGATTTGCACCAGCACCTCACCCTTACCTGGTGAAGGAACATCCACCTCGACCATGGAAAATTCTAACTGCCCTTCGCTGGTAATATTGGTTAATAACTGTCGCCCGGTTGTCATGCTGCACTCCTGAAAAGATCGGAAATAGAAATAGAGCGAAGATTGTTAATTAACAGGCCACCCTTTGGCAAGGACTTATTGCCGGTATCTGGACTGATTCGGGGATTTTGACTGCGGTCGGCTGGATTTATTCCAACAAAAAGCGGCTCTGCGGGTATGATGAACCGCAACGCCGAGCGCTAAATTTTAAGTCAGACACACGCCAATGGAAATAAATCAGGAATTTTGGTGGTTGATCACAGTCATGGCCGATCTCACGGCCGCCATCTTGCTATACCGCATCTTTGGTCGTATCGGCTTGTATGGCGTAATTATATTCAGCTTATTGCTGGCAAATATACAGGGCCCCAAGCTGACGATTATTTTCGGGCTGCAAACCAGTATGGGGGTAATTCTTTATTCCAGCATTTATTTTGCTACTGATTTATTGAGCGAAAAATACGGCCGAGCTGAAGCACAGCGTGCAGTTTTGCTCGGCTTTGCGGTCAGTGTATTGCTGATCGTCATGACCCAAATCGGTCTTCAGTTCGCCCCGTCGGACAATCCCAAAACCACCGAGTTTGCCAATAGCGTGCACGCGGCAATGCTCACCCTGTTTGATTACACACCACGCTTTGTGGCCGGATCACTACTCGCCTACCTGATTAGCCAGAGCCTGGATGTTTGGGTGTTCCACCGCATACGCGCGGCGACTAATGGCAAACATCTGTGGTTGCGCAATACTGGCTCGACGCTGATTTCGCAGGCAGTAGATACCATCATCTACGGAATTGTAGTGTGGTGGGGCCTGGTCGATTTTGTCACTGCCATGCAACTGGCTGCCGCCAAATACGTGTTCAAGTTCGCTATCGCGGTGATAGACACGCCATTTATCTACCTGGCGCGTAACTGGAAAGTCGACGAAAACCGTCTGAAAACAGCTTAGATCAGACCGACTTCAATCGCCCGAAGCACTGCACGGGTACGATCCCGCACACCCAGTTTAGATAGAATATTCGAAACATGGTTTTTGATCGTGCCTTCAGATTTTGACAAGGCCCGGGAAATTTCCTTGTTGCTGTAACCGCCCGCAATCAGGCGCAAAATTTCCGTTTCTTTTTTGGTGAGTTCCTGGGGATTGGGCAAGGCATCAAAATCGGCATCGTGCCCTTTAAGTCCACGTAGCAGATTTTCTGTAATGGCGGGTTGCACAATGGTCTCGCCTTTATGCACGGACTCAATGGCGTCGATCAGACTTTCCAGCGACACGTCCTTCAAGAGATAGCCCTTCGCACCCGCCTGAATGCCTTGCAAAACCAGTTCGTGGTCATCAAAGGTAGTGAGGATGATCACTGGCGTATCAATGCCAGCTGACACCAGAGCCCTGATCGCCTCAATACCATTAAGTCGCGGCATACGAATATCCATTAAAAACACATCAGGTTGGTGTCGCTGGGCAATATCCACCACCTCGTCGCCATCTGTTCCCTGCGCGACCACACTGACTTTCTCAGATAATTTCAATAAACTGAAAATGCCCTCACGCACCAGCATCTGATCGTCAACAAGGGCGACGCGAATCACCATTATGCGACTCCCAGTGGAATACTGATCTCGATAACCATGCCCGGTTCAGCACGATACTCTAATCGCCCTTCCAAACGCGCAAGCCTCTCTTGCATGCCCTGCAAGCCATTGCCTGGCTGGATGGGCAGCGCCACTTTGCCATCATCACGAATTTGCAAACGCAGTTCCTGGTCGGTGGCTGAAACCTGAATCTGCATATTGCGGGCGGTACTGTGCTTGAGTGTGTTAGTTATGGATTCCTGCAGGCAGCGTAATATCACCTCCGCAATATTGACATTCTTGATCTGCAGGCCGTCGTCCACGTTTAACTCTATTTTCAGGCGCGGGATATCGCGAACCGCCAAGGCCAATAGCTCACGCAGGTTCACTACCGGTGTTTCGCGCAGCGTACTGACTGCCTCCCGCACATCACTCAGCAACAGTTTAGCGAGACCATGACACTGCTCGATCTTCTCTTTGGCAGCGCCGTCACTCAAACGCCCGGCAACTTGCAGGTTAATCGTCAGCGCGGTCAGATGATGACCCAGCAAATCATGCAGATCACGCGCGATACGCGTGCGCTCACTTTCTTTAGAGGCTTCAGTAAGCAGATGCTGAGTGGCAAGAAGTTCGCGATTCAGTTCCTGGGTTCGCTCATTGGCAAGCGTTGATTGCAGGGCCGAATTGGACGACAACAGGGCAAAGACATGAAACGTACCAACCAATAGAATTTCCAGGAATGCAGCATCACTTTGCCAGGCGTAGGCCCTGATTACATACCAGACGACCGAAATACCCAGTAAAACGATCCAGCATTGTCGGTGACTGAGGAAGTTCACCGACACGCTAACCCACATAATGGTGTAGATAAAAAAGAAATCCACTGGCACTCGCCAGGCCAACACAAAGACTAATACCAGCATCGCGATCAGGCTGGCGAACGCCAGCCGCTGATTCAGCTCATTGACCTTGCTATTGATCGCAACAGCGAGTAAAAGCAGGATAAGCAACTGCATTACCACCGACTCAAGCAGCGAGTCGCGCGACCACAATTGCATAACACTGATCGCAAAAACCACCGCCCAGGTTACGTACGCTGCCATCGAATGGAAAAAGTTGGTGCCTTCTTTCATAGCCTGATTATTCCCGATCTGGATCAATGTTGCATAGGCCAAAAGTCATGGTTTGCAGTCGTGACCTTTCGCACTTACGCAGATTCAGGCTAAAACCTAAACTGGCCTCAATTCAAAATTGGCAATCACAAGGGGCTAATCATGTCATTTGCACACTCGTTGTTAACCTACATTCATGTAGCAGTTGGATTCACGTCACTGATCTTGTTCTGGATTCCCATCGCCAGTCGTAAAGGCAGCACATTGCACAACAAAGTGGGTCGTTGGTATGCAAATGCGATGTATGTCGTTGCAGTGACCGCCATGCTGATGTCGGTCCTGGTTCTTTACGACCCCGTCGCTGCCAAACACCCACAGCTGCAACTGCAAGCGGAAGAACTGGCCGGATTACTGTACCGGGAGCGCCAGGTGGCGCTATTCCTGTTGGCGATTGCGTTTCTGGTCTTTGCCAATGTGCGCCACGGGCTACTGACTTTGCGCTCGAAAACCGACCATCAACTCATGCGCGCACCCAGCCACCTGGCACTGAACGCGATCCTTGGTGTGCTCGGCGTCAGTCTGATTTTCGTGGCTACCGGCAGCTTTAAAATCCTCTTTTATGTATTCGCCGGGCTGTGTATCAGCGCGTCGCTTGGGAACTTGCGCTACTGTCTTAAAACCGAAGTGCCACGTATGGAATGGCTTATTGCCCACCTGAGTTCCATGATCGGTGCGGGCATTGGCTCTTACACCGCGTTTTTTGTATTCGGGGGCAACCGTTTTTTACAAGAAATATTAACCGGGCAATGGATGCTGGTTCCCTGGATCGCGCCAGGCGTGATTGGGGGAATTTGCATTGCCTATCAAAGCAACAAGTATCGCAATAAGTATCAGAAGAGTTCCAAACCAAAAACCCAATCTAGCCTTCCCCAATCAGCGGGTTAGATCAAATGTTGAGCGCGTTGGTTCCGTCAATTTAACCACTGCCTGAGTTGAGCAAAGGCGGGCAAGCAACCCGGATAGCTGCGCCCGCCTTTTTTTCTACTCGACCGCCTTTTCTATTGCCCGTTTGAAGGCATCACGCGATTTCATGCGCTCCAGGTAGGCTGCCAGGCTTGGATAGTTACCGAGTTGGCCTAGGCGCTCCGCCATTGACACCATATAAGTAATGCCAAAATCGGCACCAGTGAATGTATCGCCGAGGATGTATGGACTATCGCCCAACTGTTCCGAAATATGGTCAAAATGCAGCTTAATCTCCGCATCACTGAAAGGTGTTATCACCGGATGATCTACACCACTGCGCAAGGTAAGCATTTTTAACAGCAAGGGCGCGAACACCGAGCCCTCTGCATATGCCAGCCATTGCATATATCTGGCCCAATCCTCAAGTGCGTCCGATGCCGGGCTAAATTTATTTTCCGGGTCATACTTTTCCAGGATATAGCTGGTGATCGCTCCCGATTCCGATAACAACAAATCCCCATCTTCAATTACCGGTGACTTGCCCAAGGGATGTATTTCTCTCAGTTCTTCAGGTGCCCGCATGGTCTCGGGATTTCGGTGGTACACCTTTAGCTGGTAGTCCGCGCCGACTTCTTCGAGTAGCCACACAGTAAAAATAGAGCGCCCGATGCGCAGATGATGCAAAGTAATCATTTTTTGGGTCCTGACAGATGGTTGGAAAATTGAAGACAGAAGTTGGATGGCACCATAAATGAGCGAACCACCACAGGCGCTTCCGAGTCCTTATTATGTGGGAATTATCGTTCTATTACCGCAAAAATCTGTCTGCTTGCCATTTGCACAACTCAGGTTCAATCAGCATGCCTCTCTGGTAACATAAGCAACAGTAGCAGGCGATAAGAAAAAACGTGCGATTCTGGACATACGTGCAATAAACGCCCGCCTCGGGCCACCCAACTGCAAAATTCTCATAAACCGGATCAAATTTGACATTTTTTAGCAAAATCCTGTGTGAAATAACTAAACCTTTTGTTGAAAAGCTCCGTCTAAACCTCAGTAGCGAGTAATTACAACAAAATCATCGGGGATTTAAGTTTGCACGCAAATGAGTCACAGCTGGTCGAACTGTCGAAAAACGGTGACCGCAAAGCTTATGAACAACTTTACCGGGCAAATGTGGGTAAGGTAAACGCTTTGTGTTTGCGTCTCTGTGGGCAACGAGAGTTAGCCGAAGATTTAACCCAGGAGGCATTTATAAAAGCCTGGCAAAAAATCGGCAGTTTTCGCGGCGAAAGTGCTTTTGGCAGTTGGATGTATCGACTGACCAGTAACCTGGTGATTGCGTATTTACGACAACAGAATAAGTGGAAGATGACCAATTTTGAAGATTACAGTCATGAAGCATCGTTAGGTATAGCCACGATTCATGATGAACGACCAGACCTGGAAAAGGTGTTGATGAAACTACCAGACCAGGCGCGCGTGGTGGTCATTTTGTATGAATACCTGGGCTATCGACACAATGAGATATCGGAAATCACCGGTATGGCAGTCGGCACCTCAAAATCACATTTGCATCGGGCAAAAATTATCTTAAGCGAGCGTAAAGCAGCATGAGCAACGACGATACATTCAACGCAAAGCAGCCACAATTGGCTGAACAACTGGCTGAGTTGGATTGGGACATTCAACCCAGGCGCGACTTGTGGCCAGATATCTCATCGCAGATCCGATTTGCAGATCGGCGCAGTCAGCACGAGCAAAAAGATAAAAAGCCCTGGCTACCCTTTGCCATGGCGGCCAGCACGGTAATTGCCGTCGTCTCGCTGGTATTTTCATCCATGAGCTATCAGTATGCCCAGGATATGGAGCGTCACCAGGCTACATTGGTGATGTATCAGCAAGCCCAAATCGAGTTAATTGAGCAGCAGCACAAGATGGTACGCGTGCAATTTGCCAAGCTGTTGGAAAACGAACAAAACAACCTGAGCCCGGACTTTGTGGCTGAGGTTCGACTGTTGATGATGAATGTTGATGAGGCATCAGCAGAAATTAAGGAGGCAATAAAATTGCAACCTAATAATCCTGATTACGCGTCTATGTTAGTAAGAACTTACCAGCAAGAAATAAAGTTGTTGCATAAAGTAGAGGCTAAAACCGCCGAGTCGTCAGACGGCATTTCTATTTAATTGAGGTTACACATGCGGTATTTAATTTTAAGTTTTTTGATTGCAGTTTCTGCACCAGCGTTGGCTGGCAAAAAGGTCGACGAAACCCTGGCAGTTGAACGCAGCGGAAAAGTGGGCGTTTCTGTAGTGCGCGGAGACGTAGATATTATGACCTGGAAGAAATCCGAGGTGCGCGTGGTTGGCGAACTCGATGATGCGGTGCGAAAATTTATTTTCGAAACTGACAATGGCGAAACACGTATCAAGGTCGAGCTGGACGACGGCTTCTTCCACAAGAACTGGAGTTCCGAAGACACTGACCTGGACATTTTTGTACCCCAGGACAGTGAAGTAGAGACCGACGGCGTTTCGGTCGATTACAAAATCACTGGCGTTAAGGGTGGTTTGCGAGCGAATACCGTGAGCGGCGACCTGGACATCAGTGAGATTGAGAAGGAACTGGATCTGCAAACCGTCAGCGGCGACATCCGCGTGATGGATAGCTCGGGCAAAATGAAGCTGAGTTCGGTCAGTGGTGATATCGATACCGATGGAGATGCCGACTATTTTGATGCCACCACCGTCTCCGGCGATGTGGAAGCGTCAATCGGCCGGGCCGACGTACTGGAGTTGTCCTCGGTTTCTGGCGACATCGAAATTCAGTTTGAGCTGGCGGACGACGGCCAGGTAGACGCAGAGACGGTCAGTGGTGATGTGTCCCTGGAATTTGCTAACTCGGTGGTCAATGCGCGATTTAAGATAGACACTGGCCCTGGCGGCGATATTCGCAACAAAATTACGGATGATCGCTCAGATGAGTCATTCATCGGCTCGGAGAAAATTAAATTTGAAAGTGGCAATGGTGACGGCTCTGTGGAAATCAGCACCATGAGCGGCACCATCCAGGTGGAGAACTAAACACCACCAATAAGCCCGGTTGCGCTGAAGGAGTGTTATAGACCGCAGTAACCTCCAGTCAGCCAAAAATAACCGGGTAGAAATATAACTGGCCCGTCTGCTTCACAGCAGCGGGCCTTTTTTATCGCTGGTACGATTACTACCCATTGATCTGTTGTCTATTCTGTCAGGAGGCGATCACCAGCCACACCCTGTTGT
>JBCCFY010000072.1:0-8810 GCA_039110515.1 Pseudomonadota bacterium | reverse complement strand
GAGAAAAAATCAAACGACAAACTATCGAACTCAGAAGGCGTTTGCACCAAAAGGCAAAAGCCGCTTAACATCAACAAAAGGAGCCAAACACTCCCTAATTTCAAATCTCAAATCGTCCGAATAACTTCGACGACGTACAGTTGGAAACGATATGTCAGACCCAGCAGAAGGGTCGCCGCCTGATCTTGTTGTTCATTCGGTAACAGTCAGCGATACGACTTTGTCTAGGGGCGATACATTTACAGTGAGTGCTGTGACCAAAAACCAAGGTGGAACGGAGGCACCAGGTACGACAATAGTTTACCGCAGGTCTACAAATTTTCTTATTACGACATTTGATCCACCAATTGGAAACGACACGGTGTTGGATTTAGATCCTGGCGAATCTGAAACCGACAGTACTTCAGTTACAGTAGACTGGGGTATAAACAGTAACTGGATTGGTGCTTGTGTGGAACTTGTGCCAGGTGAGCCTAATGCGGACAATAATTGTTCCGCTGGCATTCGAGTTTCGATCACAAATTAGCACTTGCATTTTTTCAGCTTTTCTGAGCCAAAAGCGCTTCTTGAATTATGCCATTAGCCGCTGCAACGGAGGACGCGATAGGGGCTAATATTACCGTCGCCAAGAATGTCTTTCGCATTTCCCTTATCCCTTCTATTAGCGCCTAAGACAGACTGTCCCATTGCCGCCTACAGCAGATTTAGCTCTGAGAGTTCCCGGCGGGTTTCTTTGTGATTGTGTTGGAGAGGTTACTTGAAGGGTGATTCTGGGAGAAGGGTTTTAGGTGCCAAATTGGATTGTGGTTTTAGTTTTTAACTTCCTATTGGAGTCGTTTCCGAAACGAACTAATGCACAGCCTCGCCATCTTTTGGCTGCTCTCTTTGCATCTCTTCAATGGCATGATAAATCCGCTTCCAAACAAAAGATCCTTCATGATCGCCCGCCTCAAGTAATTCATCTGCTCGTGTTACAGCGTGGGAAGAGGCATCATTACCGTATCGCTTTATCTGCATATGGGCCGCTCGCCAGATATCCAAGTCAGAAATATTGCTCTGATTATCATTACTGACCACCGCCAATTCTCCATACTAAATAAGTTGATTCCTGACCCAACAAACAGGATGACATCACTCACAACAGTTTATACCGGCCTTGAAAAGGGATGATTGAACTTCATAATTCCATTTTTCATTTAGCTTGTTAATCGTGCGCCTCGCTGATTCCGTATGTCGGTGCGGGCACACCAATCTCATAAGCGCCCATGTCAGGAGCATCGCCGGTAAAGCCGTCGGTAAAATTGGGAATTATAGCACCCGCGTCAACTCCTAAACTATCCGGTGTCAGATAATACTCATAAGGATCATTTCCAAGATCATACCTAGGAACTCCTTGGATGGCGTTCGCCTCTTGCCCTGCCGTCAGATAGAGTGTCCCACTGTAAAAATCGTAGTCGAAATCGATCCTTTGGCCCTCGTTATCGATTGAGGAGTGATAGGGATGAGAATCCGAGCTATGGAAGATATTATTGCGTGACACTGTATCATCTGAGTCACCGCGCAAGCCCCAACCGTGACCATCAGGTTTACTATTGCCTGGTGTTGGTTCAGGCTGAAAAACCGTGTTGTTAAAAACAAATGCATGGCCGCCGTCAATATTCCCGTCTTTGATGAATTGTCCACGGCGGTCTTGATCACGGGGAGACGCTGGATCGAAAACACTGCGCCCTCCCACATTTCGCCAGACATAGATGGGACCGAGATTGTGCCCCCGCATTGCAATAGACACCATGCAGTTCTCGATATGGTTCTCCCAGATGCGGACGTTACGACCGCCACCTTCGGCCTCGATACCATCGTCCCAACAGTTCTCGATCCGATTGCCGTAAATATCGCTATTGGCTCCCGGCGCCCCCTTAGTACCGTCGTTGATAGCACCACCGATACCGTCATTGAAATAATTGACGCTCCCACCATCAACATGGTTGTAGCGAATCACCATGTTGCCTTCGGGATCGGCGAAAAAGATCCCGTTATTGCCGGCCGGGTGCCAACCTGTCGGGGATTCGTCAACTCCGGGCCGGGCCTGGGTCCAGGCATTGGTGCGGCCGTAAGGGCTATGAATGTGATTGTTTTGAACCACCACCCGCGCAATGCCCGTGGAATTATAGGGTGAGGAAACACCGCCATTGTCTGCGATGGTCGCCCAATCATCGGATACAATAGTGCCAAAGTCGCTGATGTCGTTACCCTCAATCAGAACGTCATGAGCGCCGTCCATCAGGCGGATGCCGCTGTGCTCTGCTCCGCGCAGGGTTAATCCTCGGATAATCACATAGGGCGCGGTGACCAGGATGTTGAAATCTCGGCTGCGTTCCACATCGATGACCGCTTCCTCACCTGCTGGCTGGTACAGTTTGTAGCCCTCTACAGTGCCTCCCTCATCGATAATCAGAGTGTCGTCGGAAAGGGCGGGCAGCTCTACCACCTCACCAATGGGCCAGTCCTCTGTCTCCGGCCAAGTCGCCTCGGCAAAGAAGGCGCGTGCGCCTGAGATCTCTTGCAGCAGCTCAAACTCATACAGGGTCCCGGCCATTAGATGCACGACAGATCCGTGATAGGTGCCGTCATTTTCAATGCCATAGACCAAATCCAAGGCATCTTTCCATTCAGTCTCGCCGGCCTCGCGATATCGCACCGTGACCTGGTTCTCCGCACTGCCGTTGCCAGGCAGCCATTTTAGGCTCATGGATTCGAACGTGGGCACTGCTTTGGCGCCATTGGGGCGATAATCCGCCGCTTGCACCGGCCCGGCCACAATCGCCATCAAGGCAATAAGGCATGGAACGTAAAGAAACCTCATCTCATGTCTCACAAAGGAATCAAAAATTGGGCCAGATTTCATTTCCTATTGCTAACATTTCTATTGAGCGTAGTTCCAGGAAAACCTTTTTATCAAACAGTTACAAGAGCATTGCTGCTTCAAACAATATCCGAAGAATACCAAAAATATGGCTTCTATCTGTTCATCAATGATACGTTTTCATGAACTTTCTGAAGTTCATCAAATGTGATCGGGTGATGTTTTTTTAAATAACTCGAAACCGCAGCATTTTCTAAGAGGCGACCAAGGTAGCCATTTGCAATCATTAACTTTAGCACATCATCACCATACGACTTTTCAACCGATTTGAGGCCCGTTTGAACAAATTGAAACTCTTCTTCCATTTTTTCGATTTCTTGGCCTGTAATTTTTTGTTTGGTGGCCTTTGACCTTGGTTCGGTCAACTGATCCTGTGGAGTTGCTGCTACCATCGCCTTTGCGTAAGAAGCTGAAAAGTTATTGGCGGCAATCATAAGTTCGGCCATCTCAATCTGTCGCAAAGGCTGAACTTTCCGGATGGCTCTGGCGGTCGCTGCAGAAAAATTCCGATGCTTGAGCAAGTCAATTACCTCGGGGCAAAGTCCATTGAGAATATTTCTTTTCTCCTTGATGTGCGAAATACTAAGCCCAAGCGATCCAGCAATAGCTTCCTCCGACACGCCTCTGCTGATTGCCTTTAAAATCATATTATGCTCTTGAACGGTTGTAAGTCGGTTTAAACGCGCATTGTAAGTGAACCCTTCCTCATCTGAGGAAATTAGACATAACGCCGTCCGTTGACCCTGCTCCAATAATACTTCCCTCCTTATGTGACCATCTAACAACAAGAAGCGGCCCCTTTTAGATTTCTGAGGATACACTGCTAACGGCTCAATAACACCGATGGACTCTATGGAGGTCCGAATCTGTTTAAATTTGGGAGACGCTTTCACAGCCTCCGTCACTTTTCGAAGAGGGTCCAGCCGACACAGAGGTAGAGTTCGGAGAGTCTTTTCGAAGCCAACTTTGACCGCCTCATTCATTATGCCCTCCCTCCTCTTTCACACCTTCAAATATAAATGATGGCGCATCGCCAAGACCTTCAGAATTCACAACAGTCCTAAAGTTCTCATCTGAAAAAAGATTTCTCAGCGCCGATTCGATGAACAACAGTTGATGCTCGGTCTTTTTTGCTCTCTGGATCAGCAGTTTCTGTTTCTTCGTTTCTTGTTTGTATGCATCAACAAGATTTTTAGCTGTCGTGTTCTTGGCAGATTTTGAAGTACGATTTCGATTAAACTTTTTTCCCCTACATTGGCGTATTTGAATTACGCGCCGCGCCATAATTAGCTTTTTTCCCCGCAGCAAATTGTTTTGATAGGCGTCGGAGATTGCCTGCTGCAAATCATCGCCAGAGGTTTCGACAATTTTGATTGCAATATCTAACGGCATTTGTCCTTTTTCTACCGAAGAAACCAGCCTTTCCTCGCCTTTGCGAAGTAGCTTAATAATTCCGCGCAGATAGCTGGTGTCTAACCCGACCTTCTTCGAAATAGCGGAGACCGAGAAGCCTCTCTCTACCAGCTCATTGACTCCGTTCAATAGGTCAATTGCACTGTGGCGCCTTCTGGCAATATTTTCCACTAAACTCATTAGGATGGCTTGCTTCTCGGAGGCTTTGATAACGTGCGCCGGAATGTTCGTTTGGCCAAGCTCTCTGTAGACTTCCAACCGACCTTGACCGCAAACCAGATTAAATTTGCCACAGCGATAAGGCGTTACAGTTATCGGGCGTTTAAGCCCCACAGTTTGGACGCTTCGTATTATGTCGTGAAACTCCTTACCACCTCGGCTCCTAGGGTTTAGGACGGTGATATCTTCAATAGGAATAAACTGAATCTGATTCTCCCGTGCCTCATTGTCTTTCATTTTCCATCCCTCACATCGGAACAGCCTAAGAGGCCATAAAGGCGTGTTAAGCTTGAGTAGCGAAAAACATCCCACTGCAAATCGTTTTTGTAAGACAACGCAAAACTAGGCCTCGAAAGCTGCAGCTTAGGAAAGACATAGTAATCCAGGACCGCCTCGTTTCCGGGTGCCATTCGGGCATTAACAAAGATATCAGGAGGATTTCGGAATCTTGGCCAGATACGCCATCTATCGTATCTCGAACCATGAGCGTTCTCGCCTACATAATGTGCCGATACGTTGAACTGAATTTTCACGGAACTGTTTGCTAATATTGTATTAGCCGAGATCTGGCTGGCAGTTCCGCCATGGGATTGGATATATCTCAGAGCTTCTTGAATAAGCCTACTACGGCGGGCTTCTAGACGTTTTCGGGTCGTTACGGTTGCTTGAATACGTTTGTTTGAAAAGCCAATCTGCTTATAAAGATCAAACATATTGCCGAAATAATGCTGGTATGAGCTAGGGCTCGGAATTCTCTTATCCTTGTGGATGTTTTCATAGGTAATCTTGCCTTGCTCAGAATAGAGGCGAGCAAGACCCTGGAGCATAACTTCTTTATCAAATCTCTTTTTTCGAAGATCGAATAGTAGCTGAGCTTCAGAGAAAGTGGCAGGATCGACAATTGCCTCAAATGCATTGTCAGCTCTAATCCATTTTTGCGGCTCCACGCTAGATCGCTTTTTGCCCAGCTTCTTTGTCGTCTTATGATAAATGTTGTGTCCAATATATTTTTCATTCTGCAGAATGTGTCTGATTGTCACGTTGTGCCAATGAAGTCCTCTGGCAGTGACATGACCTTCTTTATTTAATCGGCGTGCTATCTGGTACTCATTGAGCCGGTCATTTACGAACAAATCGAAGATCCTTCTCACCAGCTGAACTTCATCATCTGGCCCTGGAATTAGGGATATTCGATCTTTGTGAACGCTCTTGTGTTGACCTGGCAGCAACACACCTTTGGCCTGGCCATTTTGATCGACAAGAAGCCTGCGATATCCGATGCCTGGAGTGCCTCCACCACGGTATCCTTCTTCCACTATTCGGCATTGACCCATGAACACTCTTGCAGAAAGTTCGCGGCTATACTCGCCCGCCATAACTCTCTTTATGCTCTTCATGATCGTTGTAATTGGCGTACAATCATTAGAAAATTGCTCAGCACAATAATGAATTGATGTGCCTGATCGTCTACAAATGTACTCGTAGTATGCGCTTTCGTCGGCGTCCTGGAACCGGCCCCATCGGCTAACGTCGTAAACCAAGATAGCAGTGAAGTTAGCAGCTCCTATTTCAACATCTGTCAGTAGGGACTTAAGCGCTTCTCTGCCGGATAGTTGAACGCCGCTCTTACCCAGGTCTTCGTAAGTTTTGACGATTTCGAAGCCATTTTCTTCGGCATAGCGCTTTATAACTCTGGCTTGATTGCTAATAGAGTATTGCTGATGCTCTGTTGACATGCGCAGATATTGAGCCGCAGGAGTAACCTTCTGCGCCACTTCAGAGTCAGCTAAACATGTATCTGTGGGTCGCCCTGCCAAATGAACCTCCAACTCAGTTCATTCAGCCAGGATTTTGAAGGCTATATTCTAGCGTAAATAGATTATTCGAGTCAAATTAGTGCATCTTTTCGTAGCTCAATTGCTAAGGCTTTGAAGACATTCACTCATATGACATACTCCAGTGGAGCATGGATGAGCATGGAAACGCGGCTTGTGTGATTGCCAACGCAGGGGAACTGTTAAAGTGGGGGTCCTGGATCAGCTTGAATGTACAGCGGTCCATGAAGCTGGGCATGCGGTAGCAGCATGGCAAAAGAGACTGGATATAAGAAGCATAACAATTGAGCCAAAGGAAGGTTCTCTTGGCCATACTCAGCACGAGCCTTTTTGCTTCAGTTCATATCGCCAAATTTACAATACCTGGATGCTCAAAAGGCGGATCGAAAGTGCGGCGTTTGTTAGCTTAGCTGGTCCGCTCGCTGAAGAAAAATTCAATCCAAGCGGCTATCAGGAAGAGCTATCGGCTGCTGATTTTGATAAGGCCATTGATTGCCTGAAATTTCTTTCATCTGACTCTGATGTCATATCGCGACAGCTAGAGGTAATCACAGTCCACGTGAACGGCTTTCTGCATCAAGCTCATATTTGGTCATCAATTAGATTTCTTGCACAGGTGCTGCTGGAAAAAGGAACATTGTCCGGGCAAGAGGTTCGTGTGGCGATTTTGGACAGTTATAAAGATATGGCATCGAAGTGCGGTTAGGCCAGTCGGTGGGTCTGGATTTATCAAATTCGAGAGACTTCGCAGGACCATATTTTAAAGCACTTAAGCCCAGACATACTTCACTTCAGGGAGATGCCGATAGGTACTCCAGAACCTCCTGAGCGCATCTCGCAGGATGTTTACCGGCGGTATCTACTATGATTCGCTCCCTGTCCCAAGGCTCATAGTCTCTCTCAATAACTTCCTGCCATGTCGGCAACTGATGTCCCTCCAGGTCTGGCACTCGGGATTCAACACGTTTGCGATGCTCGGCGCTGTCAGAACAAATTACTTCAACTTCTATTGCTTGCTGACCGGCATCGTGAGCGGCCTTAAGCCAGGCCTGCCTAGTCAATTCAATTGGATTCACTGAATCGGCTACTACAGTTCTTCCAAGGCGTAAGTTCTCTTCCGCAAGTGCATAACCAACCAAATAGCCAGCATCTTCCGCCGGATGGATCTTCAAGACTGAGTTTGTGATTGCCTGCTCAATGGCATCAATACGCAAGTAGGTGGCTTCGATCTGCATCGAAAGCGCCCTTGCTAGCGTTGTTTTTCCAACCCCGGGAAGTCCTGAAAGAATAATCAGCAAGCGGAAAGGACTCCTAATGTTGCTCGCCTATTGAGTCGCTTCATCATCTGTTGGCAAATCATTTTGGAATGCAATAACCTGGCAGTTCATAAGTGGCACTTAGATTGTGCCCGCTTTCGATAGCTCGCTTTTCAGCATCTTCATAGCGCCCATGAGAATGTCTCGGGCAATCTCGAGCTAATCCTGCCTCAATGATTGCTTCGCCGATGTCTTCACCGTCAATAAAGCACACCGCCACAAAACGGTCGTGAGACATATCTCCTGTAGGTTCACAATCTACCTCTTTGGCCAGCACAAGACCCTTCATGAAAGTGGTAGCATCATTGCCTTCTTCATCAGATCTTTCAGGAGCGGATATGCCAGCCAGACGAAAAACTTCATCGCCTATTTCGATAGTATCTCCATCGCGAACATGTGTGACGACGCCAATATGGCTAACAGAATCAGACTTATAGTAGTCAAATGCTAAGTAGCCTAATGCGAGCAGTACTATAATGGTGGCTATGGTTCGTTTCATCGCAGAAATTAGTCATTAGTTGGAGATAGTCTGAAAAGAGCTTCAGATAGCACCTTGGTGCCAATGCGGTTTTGCCAATTACCGAATGCTGGTAAAGTGTTCAGAACACTCAATATAATTATGCACGAAGATGGGAGGTAAGCACAATGGATTTCAGTCTCGGCCAGGAGATCATTAAAGAAGTAATTGGGTCGACTTCCGGCGTTTTGGTACTGCTTTTTGGCGCTTACATCACGCTAAGAATGAACAGCCATAAAAATGTATTGGAAAATCGTGAAAGGTATGTGTTGGAGACTTTAGTGACCGCATATCGTCGCATCGAACAAGCCGTACACCGAACCCCAGGATGGGTGGCTGCTGACCCCAAGAGAGGTGCAAAAGTGCGGTTGGAATTTGAATCAGCGATATCAGATATTCAGTTACTTGCTGATAAGGAGAATGCGGATCTGGCTGCGGAATTTTGTCAAAATCCGGCGAACGAAGAGCTGCTTCAAAAGTTGATAATATCTCTCCGCAAGCAATTGAGAAGTCGTTTGAATCTTTTGGCCTGTACCCCGTCATGGAAAGTTGGACAGACTCGGTTGATTGAATAAGGGAGTGTTTTT
>JBCCFY010000071.1:0-9836 GCA_039110515.1 Pseudomonadota bacterium | reverse complement strand
GCCCAACTTCGCGAGCATGACTAAACCCAGCGGCTACAACTGGCAAAGAGCTAAGGCTTAAAGTTGGATCTTGATTGGCTAATTGTCCGTTACCGTTTCTGCCCCAACAACGCATTGATTTATCAGCTAAGATTGCGCATGCTGTATCGCGATCTGCAGCAATCGATTTAGCATCTGAAATACCGAGCACATCTTGAGGAGTGAAAGCATCCTCTTCCGTACCGTTGCCTATTTGGCCGCTGTTCCCATCTCCCCAACAACGAATACTTCCACCCTCTAATAATGCGCAGCTGAAATCATCACCCAGCGCGAGTTGCTTGGCTGAGCCTACACCCCCTATCGCTGTTGGGGTCAAGACCTCGTTGGGATTGTTATTGCCTATGCCTGTTTCTCCCTGAGAGTTCGCTCCCCAACACTTTACGCCACCGCCATCAACAATTGCACAGGCATGGCCCCGCCCTGCTTCGATGGCCACGACATTTGCTAGATTAATGGCTGGTACAAACACTGAACTGTTGTTCTCTGTGCCCGTTCCTAGAGAACCATTGGAACCATTTCCAGCACATTGCACTGTCTTGTCTGGGCGGATCTGACACATAAAGGCTTGGTGAACAGACAGGCTGACACTATCTTCAAGACCGGGGATTGTTAATGGCAGCAAAATGTCGTCGCTGTTATCTAATCCAAATAAACTGTTATTGTTATCTCCCCAACACTTAACGCTACCATCTCTGATCTTCGCACAGGTCGAATCATAGCCAGCGTAGACCGCAACAGCATCGGTTACGCCAATGGCGACGACAGGAGTATCTGAATCCACCTCAGTGTTATTACCAAGTTGGCCTTCTTGATTATCTCCCCAGCACCGAACCGTGTGATCCTTAAGTACAGCGCAGGCATGATGGCGCCCAACTGCCAAAGCCGGGCTTGCAGCTTCTCCATCTGCGAGTAATAAAGCAATTATTGGAGGTAATGCAGGATTAGCGCTCGTTATTGTCGGGGAGAGTAATACCAGTAGCACAATAAGAGCCATGGAAGACTTAATATTCTGATGGATGAATGACATAAGGATGTTCATTGTTAAACCCGAAAACGACCGTTGCGGGGTTCGCGTTTCACTGTGAGTTCCGCCCTTTTAAGTGGTCGAGTCTATTTTTCGAGCTGTGCAGCGTTCAATTAACGCAAGTAGAGGTAATTACAGCGATATTTTGAGCTGTTGTCTTGAGTGAAACTACTCAATCTAAGTAGTTGAGATCAATCGAGGTAACTTAAGATCATGGCATGCAGTTCAGCTGGATTGACCGGTTTCGACAACAACCCTAAGTCCGTTTCAGCCAGCGCACTCTTCAATTCCTCGCTGCGGTCGCCGCTGATTATTATTGCAGGTATGTTGCTGTCGAATTGCTCGCGCAAATGTTCCACCACCTGCAAGCCGTTGCGACTTTGATGTAATCTGAAGTCGCATAGAATAATATCGGGCTCCGATTGACCGAATTGCTCAATTGCTTGCTCCAGCGTTTCCGCATGAACGGTTTCACAACCCCAACTCTCCATGACTGCCGTCATCCCCATCAAAACATCCAACTCGTCGTCAATCAGCAATGCATTTACTCCATAGAGCGGAGACAGGAACTGGTCTGAGGTCTGATTGGTCGTCACTTCATTGGAGGATATCGGCAACTTGATTGTGAAGCGTGACCCTCTACCCAGTTCAGACTCCACAGTTATCGGATGATTCAACAACTCCGACATTTTTTTGACAATCGACAATCCTAATCCTATACCTTCACGTCGATTCCTTCGTTTGTTGGCAATTTGATGATATTCGTCAAATATATTGGATAGTTCATTTTCTGGGATACCAATCCCCGTGTCTTCGACGGAGACACACAGCTGACCTTCTACCAACTTTTGCTCAATTGTGATCGAGCCATACTGGGTGAATTTAATAGCGTTGTCCAACAGGTTTCTTAATATTCTGCTTAGCAAAGCAGGATCAGAAACAATAGTTTCACTCCTGGGCTGATAAACAATCGTAAGGTCTTTTGCACTTGCTGCAGGTGACAACTCCTCAATTATCGGTTGAAGAATTTCGTTCAACTCGATTTGCTTCAATTCAGCCGATATTGCGCCGTCCTCGAATCGAGATATCTCTAACAGCGATGCGAATAAATCTCGTAGGGCCTTAAAGGCGTTTTCTGCGCCTCTCAAATCCTCATCTTTGTCTCGATCAGTTGAGGTGAATTTTTGTCTTAAGCTATACAAGAACAGACCAAGAGAGTTAAGTGGCTGCCTCAGGTCATGACTCGCAGCCGCAAGAAATCGAGTTTTTTCCTGGCTAATTATCTCCACATTCTCTTTTTCGATTGTCACCTGTTTTAATAGGGCTTCATTCTGCACATCAAGACTTATTGCGCGCCCGATTACACGTGTTAACCGCATTAACACGGCAGTTATGTAAACGATATAGACCAACGCAATGACGACAAGGAAGCCATAGCCGTATTCCCATACTCTGAGCGTTAGCCCCAGAATCGATGGGTAGATAAACAAAACACCAGCAATGGTCGAGGATGAAAAGTTAGGCAGATTTCCGGTTGTCACGCCAACATAGATCGTCATAAAGCTTACGAACAACGCTGGTTGACTGGCCGGAGGTAAAAATAAATAAGCACCGGTCCCCCAAATCACCCCGGAGGTAAACCAGGAGCCTAGCAGAAAATAATAGTTTCTCGTGTAGTCGCGCTTCGTTGGCTGGGAAAGTTTTGTGAATGGTTTAAATACAATTAGCCAACGCGCAGCAACAAAAACGCAGTTGATCGAAACCCATATCAACATGGCTTCAAATTGCTCTGTCTTGGCCATAAGCAGAGCGCAGACCAGCATAGCGGCTATGCTGAACAACCCCGTAAACCAAACGTGAGAAAACATTACATCGTATTTACGAGCCTCTGCCGGGTCAATATCCGGAGTGAAGGATGTATCTTGCGGGTTCAAATTAACTCTGTTCGCTGCCTATCAGGCCGTTATTGATTGCGTAGTGCATTAGCTCAACTGAGTTCTTGAGGCCAAGTTTCTGCATCAAATTAAAACGATGATTACCCACTGTTCTAATCGAGAGTGACAGGTTTTTCGCGATGACTGTGTTGTTATGACCTTGCAAAATCTGTTCCATTATTTGGAATTCACGAGATGTGAGTTGAGTATCAGAATTACTAAGTTGCTTCTCAATTGCGGGAGCTATCACTTTTCGCCCTGCGACAACACCTGTGATCGAAGCAAGCAAGTCATCGCTGGATGCGTCTTTTATTAACACACCATCTGCATCCAATTCTACAAATTGTTGAAACAGGGAGGAGACATCAATTCCGGTTAAGAGAATAATTTTAATCTCTGTAAAACGCTTCTTTATAAACTGAAAAGTCTCTAATGCACCGCCGCCTGGCATTCGATAATCCATGATCACCAGGTCTGGTTGTTGTTCAGATACTACGTTCTTTAAGTCCGCAGCGGTATCAACTTGCCTGATCACACGAAACCCAGGCACGGTTTCAAGCATTGATTTTAGTCCTTCTCTAAATAGCGGGTGATCGTCTGCAAGTATGATCTTCATCAGTCACTGTCCCAATAAGTTTGCTGCTCTTTTAAGCAAAGATTGATGAGTAGTCAACGCCGCGGCTGCGTCCTCGTGCTCGCGATCTTTCAACACATAAGATGCCTGCAAGTAGTAGCCCGCCTGCACCACTTCATACCAGTTTGGATCGAGCTTCTGCAAGTATGGTTCAGCCAATAGCGCCTGCCTGCTAACTCTTGGAGCCACAAACTCAAACATCTGTTCGCCCAGAAACCACTCGACCTCGCCAGCTTTTTCCTGGCGATGATTAATCGGTGCCAGGTACTCGATGACAGGAAAGTTATCTGTATTAGCCGGCACATCTTTCAGCACTGGATCATTTGCATCCATTGCGCCTGCAAAATGTGCCATCAACGGCACGGTTTGCTCCGAGCTGCCCAGACTTTGTCGTAGCGCATGAGTAGAAGTGCGCAATATCGGCGCATCCGGCTCGAGTTGGGCCTTATCCTTGTGCCCAATCAAGGCTACCACTGCCCTCTCGCCCCAGAAGTTTCCTCGCCAGATTGAGACGGTTGGAAACACTTCCAGCATTGATTTGGCGATGATCGCAAACTCCTTCCTGGTCAGTTGATAGAGTGGCAGCCATTGTGCATACATGCCGCCTGCACTCAGTCTCTTTCTGGCGGTTGTATAGTGCTCCACCGAGTAGAGAGTTCCGGTTCCTGCTTTCCAGGGGATAAACAGATCACTGATAATCAAATCATAGGTAGATTGTGAGCCACGCAACACATTACGACCATCTTCTGTAATGACGGTGACACGCGAATCTTCATAAAGACCATTTGTATAATCCGTGAAATACTCTTTTGACGCGCGAATTGCTGATGGCGACAGTTCTGAGACGATGACTTCTTCGATATTGTAGTCAAGCGCAGAGCCAGCGGTTATACCGGTTCCCATTCCCAAATAGAATACGCTTTTTGGATTCGGGTGCAGTTGCATGGGTAAATGTGTTTGCGCCTGCTGAGTAAGCGTATCCCCGGTGCTGCCAAGCGTATACCAGTTATTCATCTTGGTGCGTAAGTGCCCATTGCGTCGCACCACAGCCACCGTTGCATCAGCTCCTTCCCATACCTTGAGCAAGGTTTCGTTTTTTCCAATCGGGTCGATTTTCACAACTGGCAGTTTGCTTGTATCCAGAACCGTTAGCACCAATACCAGGGCAATAATTGGGGACAGTTTTATGACCCACAATTGTTGTGTTCCCCTGATCACCAAACCGATGGCCATGACAAGGTATAGGCAGGCAATCAACTTGATACCAAACCACATACCGGCCCATTCAAGTAATAGGAATCCAGCAACCACCGAACCGGCTATCGCGCCCACAGTGTTGATGGTCACCAAACTGCCAACAGTTTCTCCTGGTCCCAGCTTACCAGTTTCTGCCAGCTTGAAGAGGTACGGCAACAGGATGCCAATTACGGTAGTCGGCACACCGATGGTCACTGCAGTAATCCCCATGATATGGAAAATATAAGCACTGAAATTTTCTGATCCACCAACGTAGGAACCACCATTCGTCAGCGCGTGAAAAACAGTGGGCGACACAGCAATCAACAAGCCGGTTAGGGTCAGTAACAAAATAAGCAGCCGCACAGATGAGACATGCCGTCTGGCCAGCTCGCGGGCAATTCCGCCACCGAGGGCCAGTGCGACCAGGAATATCGATAAAATAGCCGCATAGGTGTACACCGAATTGTGTAGCACTTGAGCGAACATACGAATCCATAACACCTGCAGGGCCAGCGACGCGAAGCCCGAAAACCCTGCCAACAAGCGTAGCCAGGAATATGGCAGGATTGCTTTCTTGTCCCCAACAACAATCTCACTTGTCTCGGCTGCCTCAACGTCGTCAGTGATAGAAACCTGGCGCCCGCATGCCATCGCCAAAAGACCAACAAACAGGGTGGCAGTCATCGCGAGCATATAAGATTGATCCAGGCCCAATGACTGGGGCAAGTAGAAACCAGCAGCCAGTGCCCCAATTGCCGCACCGATTGTATTCAATGCGTACAAAGTCGAAGCCCGTTTGCCCAAGGTTGATTTATTCCTGACCAGGAATTGCGTCATAACCGGTAACGTACCGCCCATGAAGAATGCCGCTGGAAAGAAAAGTACCAGGGCAAGGGCAAATTTTGTGAGTGAAAACAGACTCGAATTTAGTCCAAACGCGGCGAACAAGGTCGGATACAAGCCGTCATAGATAGCGTAGATCGCGAAGTACAGAAGCGCGCTTAACGTGACCCCTATTTCCAGAGCACCGTAAATAAACAAAGGGCGGGTCAGCCGTGATGCACGGCGTCCCCAAAAAGCGTTTCCGGCGGCGATGCCGGTGAAGAATGCGGCAAGTGTGGCAGCAGCGGCCTGTGCGCTGTTACCAAAGAGCAACGACAGTTCCTTCATCCACAGGACTTCATAAACAAGTGCCGCCGCGCCCGAAACAAAGAACAATAAGGCGGTCAGCACCAATGTGGAGGTCGTTGGTTCTCTTGTCATCTTTGTGTGTCGGGCAATTGACTAAAAATAGATTGATCTCTTGGCAATAACGGTTCGAGTTTCCGCTGAGAACAAGGTCACTCCGAGCGACTCGGACTAACCCCTGCCTGGATTTGCAAGGTGCGATAATATAACAGCAAGCCACGCAGCGCCTAGTTAGCTGACTTTAAGAGGCAATAACCATTTTTAATATCCATTGTGTCCTTCGAGCATTCGGATATTCTTGTATTTTCTAACAACTGCCCTCGGGCTGGATAGCAAGTTTCAACACAATGGTCAGATCCGCAAAGTTGATTTCCGTTTTGAGCTTTATGTTCCTGGTCAGTTTGTCCTCACGGGCTGAACAAGAAACGTTGCGCGTGGCAACCTTCAACGTCAGTATTGAGGCGGGAAACTATCTTGACCGGAGCACTCTGGCT
This sequence comes from Pseudomonadota bacterium, assembly GCA_039110515.1. GTDB lineage: Bacteria > Pseudomonadota > Gammaproteobacteria > Arenicellales > Arenicellaceae > Arenicella. The sequence goes on along the minus strand of JBCCFY010000071.1, from coordinate 3,284 downwards.
GACGACCCTTCGCGCGCAAGCATAGTAAGTGACTTTCTCAGCAGCGGTAATAATCAACAGATCAGGAATATCGCTGAAATTATCCAGAGAACGCGGCCGGATATATTATTGCTGAATGAGTTCGACTATATTCCCGACTCAGATCAAGGCATAGGACTGTTGATTAAGAATTACCTGGCGGTCTCACAAAATGGGCAGGAAGCTATCGACTACCCCTACTACTATGTGGCTCCTGTTAATACCGGCGTGGCGACGCCGTTTGATCTCGATAACAACGGTTCAAAAAGCGGTATCGCAGGTGATGCCTATGGTTTTGGGTTTTATCCTGGACAGTACGGCATGGCTTTACTATCGCGCTTCCCGATACAAGTCGAACAAACCAGGACCCTCAAAAATTTCCTTTGGAAGGATATGCCGGGCGCCTTGGTTCCACGCAATGAGGATGGCACCCCTTGGTATTCAGACGAAGAATGGGGCGAGTTCAGGCTATCATCAAAATCTCATTGGGATGTACCCATCAAGACTGATGCAGGTATCGTGCATATTATTGCTGCGCATCCGACACCCCCAACATTCGATGGCGCTGAGGACCGAAACGGTAAGCGTAATCATGATGAAATCAGGTTGATTAAAGACTATATTTCGAATCAACCCTACATCTACACCGATGACGGTCAAAGCGGTGGCATCAAGGAAGATACTCGTTTTGTGATAGTAGGTGACCTGAATTCGTCTTCGTTTGAAGGCGACTCAATCAAGTCTTCAATTCAAAATCTTTTAGAGCATCAATTAGTAGATGCAAGTTGTTCCCCCGCCTCATCCGCTGCCCAGCAACTGAGACCTGACAATCAATATGCGGCTCAACATACAGCAGCTTGGGGCTTAAGAGTGGATTACACGCTGCCTTCAAAACACGGTTTCACAGTCAAACAATGCGGTGTTTTTTGGCCGGCAAAAAACGACCCACTTTTTCGCCTGATTGCAAATCGGCAATCCTCATCCGATCACCGATTGGTTTGGGTTGATCTAATCCTTCGATAATCGTTCGATCACCGAATTATCTTAGCCTCAAAATCAATTACAGAGTCCTAGCTACTCTGCACCATTTCTATTGATTGATTCCATATTTGTTATATTATAACATTATGTTTGAAGGCACCCTACCGGTGCTATACTAAACCCTGAATTGTCGCCCGTTTGTATGTACTCTCGTGATCGAATCAATCACTTTAAGAACCAGTTAGCAATACTGCTGTCAGTAGCTTTGGTTCTGATGCTAGGTTCATCTTGGGCAACCGAGCCTCATCAGCACGGTGCCGCTAGCATGGAACTTGTAATGCAAGGGAAGATGGTTGAAATTCGTCTGGTCGCACCCGCTGCCAGCGTCGTTGGTTTCGAACATGCTCCGAGTTCAGATCAGGATCAATTAGCAGTGGGTAAGGCGATGGCCATATTGTCTGAGACAAATTTGGTGTTTGACCTGGAATCCGTTGCGTGCACTGCCGACTCGGCAAATGTTGACCTGGGAATTCTGGCTAATGGATCAAGTCTGGCAGAGCATGCGGAACATGATCATGATGACAGTCATGAGCATGATTCCGAAGCCAACGAACATGTTGATATAGAAGCATTCTATCGACTCAGTTGCGACGAAAAAAATCTGCGTCTGAAGGTCAAGTTGTTTGGACTGTTCGAGGCTCTGGAAACTATCCAGTTACGATGGATATCGAGCACTACGCAAGGGCAAGACCAGCTGACTGCGTCGCAGCCTTTTATCAGTGTTGATTAGTATGAACCTCGAGGTTGCAGAGAGTCTGCGGAGTGCTAAAAATCGATGCTCGGAGCTCGGGCTTCGATTTACGCCCAAGCGTGAACAGGTATTTTTATCCTTGTTGCGCTGTCGGCGAGCCGTTTCGGCTTACGAGTTGGTGGACCTGTATTACCAGGACTACCAGGAGAAAATCTCTGCCGTTACCGTGTACCGGGTGCTTGAATTCCTGGAGAGCGTAAAACTGGTCCACAAACTCACCCTGGCGAACAAGTTTGTCGTGTGCTCGCATATTTGCGACAAAGATGATCATGAAATCATTCAATTTCTAATCTGTGAACGATGTTTTCGTGTCGATGAACTGGACATCGACCCGTCGCTCTATGGTCAATTGAATAGCAACGCCACGAACAATGGATTCGAACCGCAAAATTCCGTGCTGGAAATGACCTGCATTTGCAACACGTGTAACCCATCTCAACCAAGCCTTGGCTAGAACCCCCAGACACTTCCTGTGAATACTCTCGATACCTCTATCAAAGCCGATAAAGCGGCTATTGCACTTTCAGTTTTGTGTGTGATTCATTGTTTATTTACTCCTGCCCTGGTGGTTGCCTTGCCCGCCCTGAGTAGTGTGATCGTTGACGCAGAACTCTATCACCGGATTATGGTGTTTTTCGTGGTGCCCACCAGTGTGTATGCACTCACGCTGGGATGTAAGGAACATCAGCGCTATCCGCTTATGATTCTTGGCGTTTTAGGACTAGCGATCCTGTGTTTCGCCACTCTTTGGGGCGGACAACTGTTTGGTCATACCGGTGAGATAGCGCTTACCCTGATCGGCTCACTGATTGTTGTCAGCGGCCATGTAATCAATTTTCGACTGTGTCGCGCCTGTGGTCATTGCGACTAAGGCAGGCAACTCCAGACCCCACAAACCACGTGGAATTAATCTATTCGGTGTAGGCTGTTTGCGAATGCAAATCCATTGAATACGCTGCGGTAGCAATGTGATTGGTCTTGGTAGCTGTTTTTAATCTTCCTAGTATCCACACCGGATCGTAAACACTCTCAAAATCCGCGCCTATGGCAGAAGTAACGTGAACAATCTGGTTTGGTGGAGGAGGAGGCAAATGGAAACAGGCGCCAAAATAAGGGACCAGGAAAAACTCCATCAATTTATTGTCTTCAGAAAACTCGATCGGAACAATAAATCCTGGAATCTTTGAGAAACTGCCGTCCAGCTCGCCCACAACCCTGGCAGAACTCAACGCCTGCGCGTAGCGACCTGAGCCTGCTGCTGCCCCTAAACTTCCGAGCGGTCCGCTAATTCTATCTTCAAAGCCGCCTTCGGTAATTTCGCCAATCAGGCTCGGCGGGTTCTGCAATGCCTCCCAGTCGTCTGCGGGCGCCAATTGTTCCCATTCCAGCTCCTTAAATGCTGATTCCGGCTGCTCGAGAACTTCTCTTATCTCTTCTGGCAAACCAGCAAAAGCGGATGATGCGCCGTTGTTCT
>JBCCFY010000070.1:0-10541 GCA_039110515.1 Pseudomonadota bacterium | reverse complement strand
TTGTTGAAGACGACGAAGAGACCAGTCACTTTATTCAAAGGGGGCTAAAAGAAGCTGGTGATATTGTTGAAACACGGGCGAACGGTAAAGCCGGATTATTGGAAGCCACCACAAAGAACTTTGATGCCATTATTTTTGATCGACTACTCCCTGAGATGGATGGTGTTTCGGCGGTAAAGCTGATCCGTGAAGCAAAAATAGATACACCCATCATTATCCTTACAGCATTAGGTGGCATTGATGACCGAGTAGAGGGGTTGGAGGCTGGTGCAGACGATTACCTGGTGAAACCGTTCTCGTTTGCTGAGCTTTACGCCAGGCTACGAGCACTGTCGAGACGCAAGCCAATTGCTGATATCGAGCCTGTGACGTCACTCTCCATTGCAGACCTGCGTCTGGAGCGAACTACGCAAAAGGTAATGCGTGGCAATATTAAACTCGAGCTTATGCCAAGGGAATACAAAATCCTGGAATACCTCATGCTTAACGAGGGGCAGCTGGTGACTCGTACCATGTTGCTGGAAAAGATTTGGGGTTATCACTTTGACCCAAAGACCAGCCTCGTGCAAACGCATGTCAGCCGACTCCGCAACAAAGTTGACAAGCCTTTCGATCACGAATTAATTAAGACAATCCGAGGTTCAGGATATGCTATCTCGGCTGACTAACGCACACTTCAGCTCGAGTATCTTCTGGTCTTCACTGACCATTAATGCCAGCGTTATTCTAGTTACGATTTTGCTACTCTGGTTGCTGTATTTTGCCGGGCTGGCTATGGATAAAAGATCGATTAAGTCAGCATTGGATAACGAGACAAAGAAACTTGTGTCGATCTATGAAAACCATGGTTTTGAAGGCCTCGTAGAAAAGGTCTCGATTGATGAAGAAGACGAGTGGGAAACTGACGATGTGCACACGGCTTTGGATGATGACGAATACATCTACAGTCTTTTTAAAGATAGCCGGTTTATAGCAGGCTACCCTGAACTCACCGTTATCGGGGAAGAGAACGGCACGACCACATTTGGGCTGCTCGATGATGATGAGTTCGACATTCATCCCGTTCTCAAGAAAAACATATCTTTGTCCGACGAAATCGAAATCAATATAGCGCGCTTTTTACCCGAGATATGGAACTGGAGAAAAGAGTATCTGATCGTTATCTCGCTGACGTTGATAATTATTTTGCTGCCGATCTCGCTTGTGTCAGCCAAGGTGTTGAGCAGCAAGGTAACACGCCGTCTTGACGGGATGTCATCGGTGTTAGCGAAGGTCGGCGACGTTTCAATAGAGAACCGTTTACCAGTGGCGGAAAATCGCGATGAATTTGACATTCTTTCTGAAAACATCAATGCAATGCTTGATCGCTTGCGGCTGTTGACGAGAAATATCGAAAACACCTCAGTCGGCGTGGCCCATGATCTTAAAACACCGATTTCCAATGTTGCGGGGCGGTTGCAGCTGATAGAGCGAGACCTCAATGATCCGACATTGATACAAGCCCATGTCTACACTGCCAATGAGAATATCGAGAAACTGTTACGTACATTAGATGCACTGCTACGCTTGGGCGAGGTTGAAGCAGGTAAGCGTAAAGAGGCATTTAAACCAACCAATCTGTCAGCCATCGCGCTCGACTTGGCGGAGAGCTTCCAGCCTGTGCTTGACGAATCTGATAAGCATTTCGAATACTCCATCGAGCCAGGAATCTTGATTCATGGAGATACCGACCTGTTAGTACAACTGTTTTCTAACCTGCTGGAAAATGCCGTAGAACATACGCGCGATGGTGCCGCAGTTAAACTTGAATTACACGCCAAACGAGGCTTTGCTGAGGTTCGAGTAGCCGATGATGGCCCCGGCATTCCCGCGCACAACGCTGACCACATCTTTGACCGTTTCCATCGCGGAGATGCAAGCCGCAGCACGCCGGGCAACGGATTGGGATTAAGCCTTGTTCGCTCGATTGCCGAGTTACACGATGGCAGGGCACAGCTGCAACTCGAAAACGGTGGCAGCTGTTTCGTTGTTTCTATTCCTCTGCAGAGTTAGGGTTAAGTCTTGCATCTTGATAAGGTGCTAGAAATTCACTCAAAAGCAACCGAACGAAGACGAGACGTTAGATGGTGGATTCCAATTGTTTCTGCTGTTTTAGCATTCGCAGGTGCCTTGCATGGCGCATTGATATCATCCTAAAACTAAAACGGCAGACTAAATTAAGTGAGGTCAGGTCTCGCATCTCGCGAAGTCTCTTGATTAATTTGCAATATACAAGACCGGACCCCCTATGATTTCTTGAAGAATCATTAAGGAGGACTTGGAACCTTACATTGATCGTCTAGTTCCTGGCCATCATTCGTGAAAACGAAATTACATTTTGGATCGCCAGTTACTTCAGTTGAAAGCACGGAATTATTTACGAATGATTCGTTACTGCCGAGTCCCGTCGCAGCGACAAAACTTCTCGTAGTCGCGAGAATCGTAGAACCTGAAATTCTCGCCTTGGCGTTATTCGATGTGTTTACTACTCCGTATTTAGGGACACTTGAGTTGGAAAAACTTATGCTGCTGTTGATGATTTCAGCCGATGAGTTTCCCGCGTTATATATTCCGTTGCTGGATGTGGCGTGAGCTAAAGCTGATACTTCTAGCATCGAATTCAAGAAATGCAACTCACCACCATCACTGTAAATACCGTAAGCACTCCCTGAAGGAAATCCTCCCGATCCAATGTTGGAACTTTCTACTCTTAATTTTCCGGATAGGTAAATTCCAGCCGGTGTTCCAGGCCCTAACCTGACTAAAATACCGATACTCGAATTTCTTATAGTCAATGAAGCCGCTAAGGGCACATGTAATCCAACCGCATGTTGTGTCGCTCTTTCCCCTTCTATTGTCAGGTTAGAAATCGCGGAGTCGTGAATTGAGGCAACTACTAAGGCTGCCGTTGGGTCCGACAACCCTTGTGTATTAGGAGGTCTTCGAGAGAGTGAAAAGTGCAGAGTTGTTACTTCCTTGCCACTCCCAACGAGATTGACAAAAGGCTTCATTATCAATTGTTGATCCGGAGGAATTGTATATTGGCCTGGGGCGATATACACGACGTAACGGTTTAACGAGCTCGCGTCTGTAATAGAATTGATGGCATCTACCGGGCTTGTGAAATCTCCATTCTCCAGAGCAACAACAACAATGTTTTTAATGCTTCTTGAATTGTCGCCCCCAAGCAATGGAACGACAACAACGTTGTTATGAGCCGAGCTAGCATGCGTAAAACATAGAAAACTCAATACGATTATTTTTCTTATGTTCATGTAATCTCTCTTTTAACCTTTTCCAGCTACCGCCTCCAACTCGTCCCCACTGCTGGATTGCTTCTATCACAGTACCAGTACGTTTAGTCACCAATTGCCAAATAATACAGCATTATCGAAAAAGAGTTCCAACTGGCAAATCAAGCTTAGAGGATTGTCAGCAAAACAGCATCAATAGTTAGTATTGCTCTTCATCCCAAAACAGTGTGTTTTATGCAATCTCATTGACAGAGCCGGTGGAGTCTTCAATACTCAGAGCGGAGATTGCTACAGAATGATTTTTTATAACAAAGGAACCCAGAGAGGCACTATGCGATCCATAATTGTTTTATCGATTTCCATGCTGGTCATTTCTCCCGCCCTGGCCCAATTGGAGGAAATTGTTGTTACTGCAAGTAAGTCGACTGGCGGTTACTATGACATGCCAGCAGTGACGCTCAAAAAGAAAGCCGATTTTCTTGTGCAAAGCATTCAATTGGTGAATGACAGCCGATCTGACGTTCTTCGCAGCACCGAAATTAGGAAAACAATTGCAAATCTGATTAAGAGTTCAGAACGAATCAATGGCATCGAACTCTCATACGGCGAAGGTTTTCTGGTACCGGTGAACCTCAATGATGACTCACTACAAATCATCGAAGACAACAAGAGGATAGACACCAGTTACGTCAATGTTTTCGTGAAGGTGGCTATTGATCCGAATCAAAGTACAAAGAAGCAAATCTCCCAACTCCGTCAATTTATTCAGGGAGCAAAGTTAGCAGGCAGAACGGAAATCCTGGCCCGCGGTGACATAGGCCTAAGTATCATAGGTCCTGAACAGTACCGCTACGAAATCTTAAGCAAGATCGCAGAAGAGAACCAAAAAATGATTTCGGCAGTTGGAGGAACCTGCGAGATAATTCTCAGCGGTTTGCAAGGTCGTGTAGAGTGGGAAAGGACTGGGGTTGATGAACTCACCCTCTACATAGCATACGGGGCCGAGCTGGAGTGCCAGTGATGGGTAGCAATGTAATAGATGCAGGCAGGCAATGTGAAATATGACCTGGTCTTACAACTAGAAAGCTAGCTAAGATAATTTGCTAGTCGCAAGATTTGGCTCCAGAAACGCACTTCGTAGATTTAGGATAACGCGACAGGTGAAAGGATTGAATTTCGATTGCATCAAAAGAAATAACAGGACGATTTTAAAGGTAACTTGTCTGCTCTATTGTTTATGGATATCCGGTTGTGCACGTGACGCAATATTGGTCGAACAAGATTACTATGATCCAGACCATGAAATTCTGAAACGCACAGACATGTCATCTTACACGTTGGAACAGTTTTCGGAAGTTGTTCCTCTCTGTGTTTACGATGAACATTGTCGCGCGATAACGTACGGACATCCTGGTTGCTCTGGGCTAGGTGGCTTTGTGATTTATAGCACCGTAATGGGCGAAGAAAATGTCACCTCACTACATAAGGTTGCTAACGAATCGAGGCATAGCGAAGGAGTTCTTAGTGATTCAGGCGAAAGTGTCTGTGCTCCGGCAGGTCCTCGCCAGCCACTTTTGTACTGCGACGATGTCTGCATAAATGTGTTTCAGCAACTGTCTGAACTAGATACAGAACTCTACAAAGCCAAGGCAGAACTAAGGCAATGTGAAGATCAAAAGCCTGAGGTTCAGTAGGGACTAAGATTTGAAATCTGGAGTATAAAAATCAGATGTTTCACAGTGCAAGACCTGACCCCTTTCTTGCTTATACTTATGTAGCCACAAGCTAAATCTATTCAGCAATCGTGGCTGGCTCGCATAAGCGTCCTGATTGACACAATCGCGCCAGTCCTAAATACTCAAAACTGCCTCAGAAAATGTCGTGTGTTAATTAGCCATTGCAAATTGGTAAGTTTTTATGAGTATCAGATTGATCAGTGACCTGCTTAAGGTTGTGTTTGTCGGCCTGTTGTTTTCAGGTTGCACTTCAAAAGAACACAACTTCCTGGAAGACGATCTGTTTCTAACGGGCGTTACCATCATCGACGTAGTCGATGGCAGCGAGGTAGCTAAGCAAACAATCGCTATCAGGGGAGGACGTATTATTGAGATCGTCCCTGATACCCAAATAAACCTTCCGTCGTCCGCTCAAATCTTGGCCACTGGTGGATACGTAGTACCTGGCTTGTGGGACATGCATGTCCACACTATGACCGATCCCGATGTCGCATTGGACTACTTCTTTCCCCTGTTCATCGCCAATGGCGTAACCGGTGTTCGCGACATGGGTTCAGTGGTTGATGGAATCGTGGAGACCCGCTCGCGAATTGAAAGTGACGCATCAATAGTGGCTCCACATCTTTATGTTTCTGGGCCATTACTCGATGGGCAAGCATTGCCTTGGTATGGGGACCTGCCCTTGGTTTTAAAAACGGCCGAAGACGTCAACCGAGAACTGCCGAAACTGAAAGCCGCAGGGATGGACTTTTTTAAAGTCTATGACGCGCTGCCAGCAGAAGCCTATGACGCCGTCATCGCATATGGCGAAGCACATAATATCCCTGTTGCGGGTCACTCTCCCAAAGGCATTAATTTAGCTGGTGCTGGCAAAGCTGGACAACGTACGGTGGAGCATCTGTCGCCATTTGGTTTCCGAGATTGTTTTGCGGATGCGGATGAATGGTTTAAGCGCTCGATTGACGCCAAATTCAGGCAGGGCGCTCAGGCATATTACGAGGTCACCCAGGAGTTATTCGATGAGCTTGATCGAGATAGCTGTTGGGCAGCGTTCAAGAGCATGGCAGAAGGCGGCACCCGCTTTTCACCCACATTGGTCATGGAGTTAAATGACCGCAGCAGAGTACCCGAAGCAGACCTTGCTTATCTTCAGCCCTCGGCGCGTGAGTGGTGCCAGGCTGGGCTCACTGGCATAGATAAAGCCAATCCTGAACTCCGCGAAAAGGTCTATTCCGGATACGGTGAATTGCTAAACGAAATAAGAGAAACGGGCGTTACAGTCATCGCTGGCTCCGACGTTCCGAACAACTGCCTTGTGCCTGGTTTCAGTTTGCATTGGGAACTCGAACGACTAGTTGAGGTCGGGTTCACGCCTTTAGAAGCGTTGCAGAGCGCCACGCTTCACGCCGCTGATGTCATGGGTCGAGTAGAGGAACTCGGGCAGGTGGCACCTGGATACATTGCAGACTTGGTTTTACTTGAGGAAAATCCGCTGAACGACATCGATCATCTAAGAAGCCTTCAAGGGGTTATGAGTAAAGGCAAATGGGTGAACGGTGATGACCGGGCAGTAATGATGCGGAGCGTGCTCGAAAAATTAGCCAGTGAGTAAGCTGCTGATGAAGACGGAATTAATTCAATACTGTCTGATCATTAATGTTGCTAAGGCGCGAAAATGATTTACCTAATGTAAGACGGAACCCTAAGAATACGCGCATCCAAACTTCAGAGGTATAGAATTCAGGATCGCCGTAGATGTGAGTTTCTAACTAATTTTCTGAGTAGTAGGCTAAGCGAACATGATTCAAAAACTATTTGTACTTACAGGTGCGCTGCTACCACTCGTGCTTACGGCATCTACCGTATTTGGCAATGATTATGAATCGTCCTCACTTCGAGGAAAGTACGGCAGCATGGAACCGCTCGAATTGCTAAGATTGCCTGCTCATGAATTGGAGAATGAGGTTCCCCAAACACTGGTTTATGCTGCGAGGGAATTTGCGGCTATGAAGAGTAACTTGGTCTATAAAATTCGATTAAACAGTTTAATGTATTCAGCAAGCAACGATTACCTGCAAGCCATTAAGGAGTTTCAAGAGGATCTTGGTGTTGCGCAAACCGGTAAATTTACTACGGGTCAACTTGATGAGCTTGAATATCGATCTTCAATAAATGGGTTAGGTGAGATAGAGATCGATACTGACATCGTTTATTTCAAATCTGACTCAGTAGCAAAACTCGAAGGTTCATGGATGGCAGAGAATGGAGAAGTCAATGCCCCGATCGGTAGGGTTGAAGTTCAATGTTTCAAATTACTACAATATTGTGAACTCAGGCATATCGAGCTTAAGGTACCAAGCCGCTTGTCGTTGGAACGCCGGTTTAAATTACAATTCAAAAAACCAGTTTTCTATACCATCGAGGATTGGTCTAAGAAAAAAATTGTTTTATCTGGGAATTCAAATGACGGCTGCGAATTGAACTCGATGGAGCTTAACTTTGATGGCACCAGAAATTTTATGGAAACTGTTACATACGATCGGATAAATTGCTCGGATCAAGGACGAGACAGCAAAGAGTACCCGAAGATATTCAGGGTCGTAGACGGAGGGCCGCTTCTTGCTAAGGAGTTCTCAAAGATTCGGAGAGAGGGTATTTCATATTGGTCGAGCGCTTTCCGAAGATCAATCTCCGAGTGAATCATAAAACATTTCTCGTTGCGGTCAAAAATAGATGAGGTTTGCTAGACAAAAATATACAAGAACCACTATGAAGATTGCAGCAAAGCTAACTACAAGCATTTTTGTAGTCACTTTATTGTGTTCATGTTTGACGAACAAAGTTCTGCCTCCGTCAGAGTCACTAGTTGGCGCCTGGAATTTAGTTACTCTGGAAGACCTGAATGCTCGACTTAAGTTTCACTATGAGGACAAAGACAATGTTGTACCCGATCAAGAGCCTTATGACCCTGTCATTAGTTTGAGAGTCACGTATAAGACTGATGGCTCAGGGTATTCGGTAGCGGAATTCCAACGACGCGAAAGATTTAACCACAGTTTTTCTTACTACTTTGTGTCACGAAATAACTACCGGTCAGTCACTCTAAACAACCAAGGAAGGGTGGACGTGGTTCAGGAAACAAAAATAGTCAGCATAGACAATAATCAACACATTCAGATGCTCATTGGTTCGTACAGTGATGGAAAAGAAGAAATATTTGAATCGTTGGAGAACCCTCTTGCCCTCACTTTTAGACGGGAATGATCGGAGACAAGTGCTAATTAGATAGGATAGATATCTCGAATGAATTGCAAAAGTAACCACTCAGAGCAAATTTAACCCTACTGTGGCACAGTGAGATACTCGAATTGCTAAGAGTGGTGAAATGCAGACTTTGTAGCGTGGTACAAAGGTTTTTGAGCCTAGACAGCCTCTATTAATATTTTGTCAGAAATATTTTTGAACTTGATTTAGACCCTGGTATCACCGATTTCACCAACTCAGTAAGTTGGCAAAAGAACTTACCTACAGTTAATCTTGGCAGTCACTTTCACCCTTTAGCTTTGAGTCCGTCCAAAGTAACATGTGCATTTCCCCATTTTTGATCTCTCTGATACAAGTTTAACTCCCTGTAATATTGCCCTTTCGATTCCTCGCGGAGCAAATTTTGTGCCGTTTTCTGCCTTCGCCACCTAAAATTTTTTTAACCACAACTCGCGAAACCATTTTGCCTGCAGCGCATCTAAGCAGATAGAGGCGTCAATAACGGCGGCTCAAAAATCTGACCTGGAGTTGTTATGAAAAAAACCAAACTAGCTATGATTCTGTTAGCCGCTTTCAGCACTGTCAGCATCGCTAATGCCGCCACCGCCAAACACCAATACTCACTCAAAGGTGATGCGCCTACCGGAACCAAGTTGCAATCCACCATTGCCACCTCATCAGTGCCGTTTGACAAGCGCTACTTCGAATTGAACGATTCTGAGAAGGCTACCTTTCGCGCTCAGTACGACCAATTGGCAACAACCGTGATCCCACCTTTCCCACGCGCGGGTATGCAAGCCATTTATAAACCCATCATCGAAGCACAGCAAAAAACCACCAGCAGTGGCAACTTGTCTTTGAAGGTAGTAGTTGATGAGAATGGTCGCGTTGCTGATCTCTCGGTTGCGGAAAGCCCTAATCGACAGCTGGCCAAAGCGTCAGCGGAAATTTTGCGCCGCACACAGTTTGACCCCGCATTCTGTGCCGGCGTGCCTTGCAAGATGGAATTCCCGGTTGAAATAAAATTTCAATAACCGTGATACTCGCCCTCTTTACAGGCTCGGAAAACCGGGTGCTCGGATTCTACTCTGAATCCGGCGCCCGGTGATCTTGTTCGCAGTATTGCTTAACCGCGTCCATGTCTGACTCAAGGGCCTTTTGCACCATACCCTTAATCAAGGGATTGAATAGCCGCGCCAACAATTTGTACGGCCGGGCCTCCATCACCAGCGTCATGCTGGTTTGGCCTTGCTCCTCACTAAATGTGTAGAGGCTGTCCCAGGTCGTTCCGCCAGAATCTGACATAAAGCGGATCAACCGGTTCTCTTCCAACTCGCTTATCTCGATCTCCGTGGTCGCCTGACGTCCATTCATATCTCGAGTTTCCCTGAACCGGGTTCCTACTCCGCTTTTCGTATCCGAGAGGATTTCGGTTTCCAGGATGTGGGGCACTGCAATCGCATACTGACTACAATCTGCAATCACCTTAAACACGCTGACAATCGGCGCATCGATTACTCGACTGACTTTGGTTTGGCTCATCTGCTTTCCCCCATGTTCAATTGAATTCATCTTACTGCGTCGCCCAAGAGCTATCCAGCCACTTTTGCTATTTCGTCCCATCGCTAAATTCCGTATGCTTGCGGTGAGCGTTCTGAGATCAATCCTGATTCTTCATCAGCTCAATCTACCGCACTGGAAGTTTTTAAATGATTTGCAAAAGAAGCATCCGCAGCCATTGTTCGGTCTTGCTGCAGACAATATTTCTCTCAACGCTGGTGCTTGTACCTCTGAATGCCCACGCCAAGACGCCGGTTTGGAAGATCACCAAAGGCGATAATCATTTATACCTTGGTGGGACTATTCACGTGTTGTCGCGAGCCGATTATCCATTGCCAGCTGCCTTTGATGCCACCTTTGCCACGGCAGACGAAGTGATTTTTGAAACCGATGTGGCTGCCTTGAGCCGACCCGCAGTGCAGAAAGAGCTTTTATCAGTAATGAAATTTCAGGATGAACGAACACTCGCCGATGTCCTCGATGACGATACGTTAGCAAAACTAAAAGCCTTCCTCTCTGATCGCTCTATCGCATACACCCAATTTGCAGACTTCACCCCAGCCGGGCTCAGTATGACATTGGTTCCCCACGTTCAGAAGGCATTCCAAAGCAACTCCAACCTGAAGAAACTCTGCCTCGTCGGCCACAGTCTTGGCGGAGCCCTCGCACAAATCGCCGCGGTCGACAC
>JBCCFY010000069.1:0-11350 GCA_039110515.1 Pseudomonadota bacterium | reverse complement strand
TTTGTTTATACCGCGTGCCATGAATTACTCCGTCTGTTCGCACAAAATCTGCGTTGAATTTAGGCGAAGTATTTTATAGGTCATTCCCATGGACTGCAAAGTGAAGTGACAAAAACACGGCCAAAGATTGCTGGTTCTCTTGATCAATGTCAGCGCGTCGAGCTGTTCATTCCTTAGCTGTGAACAAATAGGAAAGAAACAACAATCTTTGGCCGTGTTTTTGTCACTTCACTTTGCAGTCCATGGGAATGACCTATAAAATACTTCGCCTAAATTCAACGCAGATTTTGTGCGAACAGACGGAGTAATTCATGGCACGCGGTATAAACAAAGTAATTTTAGTTGGTAACTTGGGTAATGATCCCGAAGTACGATATGCCAACAATGGCAGCGCCATCGCCAATATCAGCGTGGCCACAACCGAGAGCTGGAAAGACCGTAATACCGGTGAACAGCAGGAACGCACTGAGTGGCACCGAGTAGTGATGTTCAATCGACTCGGCGAGATAGCTGGTGAATATCTAAAGAAAGGCTCGCAAGTCTATATTGAGGGCAAGTTGCAAACCCGCAAATGGCAAGATCAAAGTGGTCAGGACCGTTACACCACTGAAATCGTGGCCAACGAGATGCAAATGCTGGGTGGGCGAGCTGGTGCAGATATGGGTTCCGGGGGTGGCTATCAACGACCAGCACAACAACCTCAGGCTCAGCAACCGCAAGCGGCCGCACAACCATCTAATCAGCCAGCTGCCCAACCGCAACCGTCAAATGATTTTGATGACGACATCCCATTTTAGTCGCCAATCATCTTATTAAACTAAAACTCCTGATGTCCGCTGGGCACAGGAGTTTTTTGTATCCGCTGAATTAAATTATCCAGGCTATTACGGGGTAACCCGGCGAAGTTGAAAGAACCGCCAGTTGCCCCCATTTACTAGGAAACGAATAACAAGAGGAACATCATGCTGATCTCAAATATGGAAGTCATTCCACAGAAACGAATTTTGAAGCACCTGGGTTTGGTGCAGGGCAGCACAGTACGCGCCAAGCATGTAGGTAAGGATATTCTCGCCGGGTTTAAAAACATTCTCGGCGGAGAACTGGTTGCTTACACGGAGTTGATGACTGAAGCTCGCGATGAGGCAACCAATCGCATGATCGAACAAGCCGAGAGTATTGGTGCAAACGCGGTGTTAAACGTGCGCTTTGCCACCTCGTCGGTAGCACAGGGCGCAGCAGAACTGTTTGCTTACGGAACCGCGGTAGTCATTGATCAACCCGACAGCTAGGTCAGAAACATGTTTGAACTGATACTTGTTCTATCCCTATTGGCTCTCGGTTATGGTTTTGGCTCTTATCGCGAGAAAAGCCACTATGCATCAATCTTTCGTCGCGAGGATGAAATGCGCGACATTTTGTTGTTCGACAGCCGCTTTCCGCCAGATTCGTCGCGGATAAGTGGCGGCAAATTGGTACACGGTAACGTGGTCGTGTCGGTGGACTATTTCAAGATGTTTGTTGCTGGCTTGCGAAAACTGGTTGGTGGCAGATTGAAGAGTTATGAAACCTTGCTGGATCGCGGTCGGCGTGAAGCGATTCTGCGCATGAAGGCTCAGGCAGTGGAGCAGGGTGCCAACCAAATCTTCAACGTAAAATTTGAAACCTCGTCTATCTCCAAGGGCGCGGAAGGTAACCTGGGATCCATTGAAGTGCTGGTCTACGGCAGCGCGGTGAAAGTCTGATTATTGCCTTGCTGGCGTTATTTCCCAGGACACACACCGATGCAGTACGAAAACCCCAAACCTCGCGAGGGAATCAACTATTCCTCCGAGCACCCACTCAAGGAATTCTCCCAGCTGTTGATAGGCATTGTGGTGATAATCGCGGTTGTGGTGATCACCCTGAATGCCCTGGCCGGCCGACTGGCGTTCTATATACCTTTTGAGTTTGAACGCAATATGGTGAGTGACTTTGAGTTTGCTGAGGTGGAAGAATCACTACAACAAGCTTACTTGCAGGAGTTGGCGGATCGCCTGGCACCACATATGGACTTGCCCGAGGATATGAAAATTACCGTGCATTACAGTGATTCAGATACGGTGAATGCCTTTGCAACGCTGGGTGGAAACCTGGTGTTCTTCCAGGGCTTGATAGAACAGATGGAGTCCGAAGAAGAATTAGCGGCGGTGATGGGTCATGAAATTGCCCACATAAAGTATCGCCACCCGATCGTGGCACTTGGTAAGGGTGTTACCCTGGCTACTCTCGCTGCGTTTGTAGGCGGTTCTTCTGCCAGTGGAGCAGGTGGCTGGCTGATTGGCAGTTCGGCTAATCTGAGCCTGTTAAAGTTCTCTCGTGACCAGGAAAGCCAGGCGGATCAGGCGGCGGCAGCAGGACTGCAGGCACTGTACGGACATATCGGTGGGGCAAAGGATTTATTTCAGAGCTTTGCGGAACTGGAGGGGCAAGACAGCGTGACTAATCCGGGCGTTGTTGAGTTGTTTCGCAGCCACCCGCATTCGGCCAACCGTTGGATTGAATTACAGAGCTTGGCTGACACACGGGGTTGGCTGGTTGACGACGCCAGAACCAAGCTGAATTTTCCTGGAGTCGCATCCGACTCCGAAGGGTAATCGCGAATTACTCAGCTAGGCTACGTACCCAGTTAGACACATTTAAAGCCACTTCCTCAGGCTGTTTGAGCCAGGCAAAGTGATCTGCTTTACGCACTCCAAGATGTTCAGCGTTCAAGCGAACGCGGCGACGGGCGCTTGAGGCTGCAGGCGAAAACTTTCCCACTAGATGATCCGTACCTGCTTCAGGCGCAAAGGTATCGTCCGCAAAGTTGATCGTCAGCACTGGACCGCCAACCTGCTTTAAACCGGTTTCTAAATCCACTCCCTGTTGCCGAGATCGGTAGCGACCTGAGCGCGCATTATAGGCCCAGTCCTGCATCACTGATCGCGCTTCCTGACCGCCAAATCCAATCTTCTTGCCCGGGAAGTAACCCATTAAAGTTGCCAGCAATCCCCCGAATTGAGTAAATGCCAATAGCCCCAGGTTGCCAGGGAATGCCCAGTTTCTGTAGTAGACCGTGCACGAAGCACATAAGATCAACCCGTCTGCGGCATCGGGGTTTTGCCCAAGGTACAGGGAGATCATCTGACCGCCCAGGCTGTGTCCAAGCAAATAGATATTATCGCCTGTAAACAGGGTTTCTACCTGCCGGTGGATGGCTGGCAAATCGATGTTTGCCATTTCATGGTAGCCATAATCTTCGGCACGCGACGCTCTCACCGAACTACTGCCAATGCCCCTTAGCTCAGCAATGACGACATTAAAGCCATGCGCACTCAGGGCCAACGCCAAGGTATCGTATTTTCTGGCCGCCACGCCCATGGCCGGGGCGCAGACAATGGTAGATGAGTTTGTGAGTGTGTTGGTTACCTGGCGAAAAACGCGCAGTTCGAACTGGTGATCGTCGGTGGAAACTTTTACGACTTCCATTTCTGGCTCAGAACTCATGTCTTGGCCTGTGTCACCAGAGCGCCGCTTGTTCACTGCTCATGCCATACCACTCGGGGAAGAACAATAAGCTGAGCAATACTGCCAACTGGATTAATATAAATGGCACTACGCCTCGGTATATCTGCGAGGTGGTGACGCCGTCGGGTGCCACGCCCTTTAGATAAAATAGGGCAAAGCCAAAGGGTGGGGTAAGAAAGGAGGTCTGCAAGTTCATTGCCACCAACACCGCAAACCAGATCATATTAATGCCGAGTTGGTCGACCACGATATATATCAACGGCAGAACAATGTAGGAAATTTCGATGTAATCGAGGAAAAAGCCCAACACGGTAATCAACACCATGACAAAGATCAGAAAGCCCCACTTGTCACCAGGAATGCTCAATAACAGGTGCTCAACTTGCTCCTCTCCGCCCGTGTAGGAAAAACCCATGGAGAAGATGGATGCCCCCAGCAATACGGCGAATACCATAGCTGTGATCTTTACCGTTTCGATCGCACTTTCCCACAACATGGCCAGCGAAAACTTTCGGTAAACGATGGCCAATATGACTGCGCCAATACAACCGAGTGCCGACGATTCAGTCGGCGTGGCGATGCCTTCAAAGATCGATCCCAATACCACCAAGATCAGTAGCAGTGGCGGGATAACCGCGACCAGGGCGTTGAGAATGATTTTATTACGGCTGATGTTCTCATCATGATGCTGCACAGGTGGCGCAGCCTCAGGCTTGAGCAGGCAATAAATAGCAACATAGACCACGTAGCAGCCAATCAGTACCAGGCCGGGAACGATAGCGGCACGGAACAGGTCGCCGACAGGTACATTGAGCACATCGCCTAGAATGATCAGCACGATTGAAGGCGGGATTATCTGCCCCAGGGTGCCGGCAGCTGAGATGGTGCCGGTAGCCAACTCGGTTTGGTAGCCATTGCGCAGCATGACTGGCAAGGAAATCAGTCCCATTGCGACCACACTGGCGCCAACTACCCCGGTTGATGCGGCAAGAAGGGCACCGACCAGGATCGTAGAGATCGCCAAACCACCGCGCACCGAGCCAAATAAATGGCCCATGGATTCCAATAACTGTTCGGCCAGCCGGGTGCGTTGCAATATCAGCCCCATAAAGATAAACAGGGGCACTGCCATCAATACCAGGCCTTCGCCGTTATCGCCCATATTGGAATAGATTCGATAGGGAATTTGCGCGAGTTGGCTGGGGTGAGCAAACAGTACAACGAAGGCAATCCCGATCCCTGCAAAGGTAAAGGCGACGGGAAACCCAAACAGCAGCAGGAGCAGCGCAACAAGAAATATCGAGACGCCAATCATGCAGTGGATTCCTCAGCTTGAAGGAACGCCCTCAAGCGCCGTATAAAAAAGCTGATCGAGGCCAGTAATAAGAACAGGAAGGACAGGGGAATTACACCCTTGATAATCCAACGATTGAGTAAGCCCCCAGGATCTTGAGAACGTTCACCAATGCCGGTGGACACGAGCTGATTAAAAAAACTGGCAATCGAATCCGGCTGGTTGCCCAGTTGATAGGCTGCGGCAGTGAAGTTCCAGCCACCCCAGATCACCACGGCGCAAAAGGGCAGTAAAAAAATAACACAACCCACCAGGTCGATGAGTGCCTGCGTTTTCGGTTGAAATTTTTCATACAACAGGTCCACACGCACATGTGATTCGGTTCGCAGAGCGAACGGGATACCCAACAGGAAAATAGCGGCATAGAGGTGCCAGGAGAGCTCTTCCAGCCCGATTGACGACGCTCGAAAGGCATAGCGCCCAATCACGTTGTACGCCATGATTAACACCAGTGCGATCAGCATGGCAGCCGCCAGGTTGCCCAGCAGGTCCATCAGGCGATCCAGTTTTTGCTCGATGGTTTGCAACATGGGGTGCTAAATCAACTCAAGTGACGCAGGTTTCTAACGATTTCAATCGGCGACCGTATCCAGATAAGCCTTTAGCCCGATATTGGTCCAGGCCCGCGCTTTTTTCAGGTAATCCTCGCGCGAGGCAATGATTTCTGCGGCCAGCGGACTGCGGGCCTTCTCGGCTTCGATCAACTGATTATTGGATTCGGTTAACGCCGCCATTACCTCTGGCGGAAACTCTTTGACCTGCACGTCCGGATATTGGCTGGCGATGGTATGCCAGTTCTCGGTATTGGCGGCAAAAGTGGCCGTGGTCATATTGTAGGCACTTAAGCGGGCGGCATTGCGCAAAATGGACTGGGCCCATTCCGGCAGACGCGCCATGGTGGCGGTATTAAAGTAATACATCAGTTCCGTGCCGGGTTCATGCCAGCCGGTGTAGTAATAGGGTGCAATTTTGTGAAAACCCATGCGCAAATCCAGGCCAGGGGCAACCCATTCCAGCGCGTCGAGCGTGCCCCGTTCCAGGGCCTGGTAGAGCTCGCCGGTCGGGATGTTGGTAGGCACCACGCCGACACCTGCTACAACTTTGCCCGCAAAGCCCGGTATACGCATTTTCAGGCCCTTTAAATCGTCAACGGTATTAATTTCCTTGCGAAACCAGCCGCCCATTTGCATGCCGGTATTGCCACCCAACATGACTTCAATATTGTGCTTGGCATAGACCTGGTTGGCCAGCTCCAGGCCGCCCCCGTGATAGAACCAGGCGTATTGCTCGGGTGCGGTCATGCTGAACGGCATCGAGGAGAAAAACAGGGTGTCCGGGTCTTTACCCCCATAGTAATAAGACGCGGATTGACCAATGTCGTATTGCCCGCTCTTAACAAAGTCCAGGATGCCAAATGGTGATTTGTGCTTGTTGGCGCTATCTGAACGAATCGTAATTCGGCCGTTCGACATTTCCGCCACCAGGGCAACAAAGTGATCTACCGACTCACCAAACACCGGGTAACCCTTTGGCCAACCATGTGCCAGTGATAACTCGATCGGCTTTTGCTCAACAGCACCACTGCTGGCTTCAGGAGTTGGTGTGGATTGTCCGCAAGCGCTTAGAAACATTGCCAGCGTAATAACAAGAAGAATTCGTTTCATTGGAATAGGTGTCTTCGAATTAAGGTAAGTTTTGGTGGTGAACACTCGTCGCCGTCAGTGGCGCAATTGTAGAGTCACGACAGTTTCAGTTCCAGCCTTTGCTCGGCCAGGCTTTGGGCTTCCTGAATTTCCTCGCTGGAGAGCCCCAGTTCCATCGCGATGTGTTCAATGAGTTGTTGTTCCCGCTCATCGATGCGGCGATCTGCCAGGGCGATCAGCCACAAATTATTGAGCAAGCGAATATGCTCTTCTTTCACCCAGTATTGCTTTAACTTGTGCACGAACTCGTCGAGGTCCAGCATGCCGCCGCTGGAACTGCGGACGTTCTCCAGCAAGTCACCAATGGCATTACCATCAAGGGCAAATTGCTTGTGCAGAATATCGACCATTTTGCTGATTTCCTTATGATCTACATGTCCGTCAGACATGATTACTTCGAACATCAATATTGCCGCCGCGAGTTCGATATCGGATTCATTCAGGCCTGCTTGCTTGGCACTGCGAAAAAAGCGTTCCTCGAGATCGTCGGCTGCTTGATTTTGGTTCTTGGTATCAGTCATTTATCAACCCCGCAGGAAATAGTTTGTTTAGAATATTGATGCCTCGATTAGTGCAGGCTTTCTATGCCAAGCGCTACCTTAGCATTTTCTCGACTTTGTACAATTTGAATTTCAGTCAGATATAAGAGGCTGGCTACTTTGCGTACCAGGTGACGTTCGTGCACGTCTATTTTTTTGTCAGCCAGGGCGATAATCCACAGGTTTTCCAACAGCTCCATACGCTGCGTGTTACCCCAGCGTTGGCAGATATCGCGCGTGAAGCTGTGCAGGCTGATGGCTTCATCTGAGGTTTGTTGAGCGAGGGCCAACATGGTATCAATGTCATCTTCTTCAAGGCTGAACTGTTTGCGCAAAATAGTCGCCATGGTATCGAGTTCAACGTCGTCAATCTTGCCATCTGAGCGCACTACTTCAAACATCAGGGTAGCGGCTGCCAGTTGCAGTTCAGCATCTGATGGTTCGTTATTTTGGTCGGTTTCAGAGGAAAGGCTAGCGAGTTTGTTGCTTAAAAAATCCTGGAGTGATTTGAACATAGCTTGGTCAGTAACTACTGGTAAAAATATGACGTAAAAGTCATGTGTCGACCCTTGAATCGAACATTAAACAGCAGCATATTATAGACAAGCATTTCTAATGAGGAGTAACCGAGTGAGAAGAATTTTCTATTTTCTTGCTACCAACGCCGCAATTATGGTGGTGGTAAGCATTATTATCCAATTTTTGCCTCCAGAGTACCGTTCGCAAAACGGAACCTTCCTGGTTTTTGCAGCGGTGGCTGGATTTGGTGGGTCGATTGTATCGCTGTTGATGTCCAAATCTCTGGCGATTCGCGGGGCTGGGGTTCAGTTGATTGGTGAACCCAGAAACGAAACGGAGCGCTGGTTACTTCAAACTGTGGCGCGGCAAGCCAAGGAAGCCGGCATCGGCATGCCCGAGGTTGGTATCTTTAATACCCCAGATATGAATGCGTTCGCGACCGGGGCCAACCGCAATAACGCCCTGGTAGCGGTCAGCACTGGCCTGTTGCAGAACATGAGCCGGGAAGAGGCCGAGGCGGTGATGGGGCATGAAATTGCCCACGTGGCCAATGGCGATATGATTACTCTGACCCTGATCCAGGGTGTGGTCAACGTGTTCGTACTGTTGCTGGCTCGCGCGCTGGCACTGGCGATCGATCGTGATGGTCGTGGCCTGGGTTATTTCGCTGGCTTTATGGTGGGTCAGGTGATCTTTGGCTTTCTGGCCAGCATCATAGTGTCTTACTTCAGCCGTGTGCGTGAGTTCCGCGCCGATGCCGGTGGCGCGAAGTATTCGTCAAACCAGGCGATGATTGGCGCTCTGCAACGCCTGAAGATGGGTCAATCTGGTGAGTTGCCAAACCAGCTGGCGGCCTTCGGTATAAACAGCAACGTGAAAAAGTTGTTTTCTACCCACCCACCGCTGGATGATCGGATTGCGGCGTTGCAAAACCAGAAGAGCTTCTAACGTGATTCAAGTGAGGTAGGGTGCTGCTGAAGACAGTAAGGCTACCCAGCCTAAAATCCAAAACAAAATAGGCCGATGCAATAACGCATCGGCCTTTTTTATTCTTAACTGGTTGTCTGGTCGCTAATTGATCGCGATATCATCAAAGTCATTAGTGAGAGAATCACGTATCTCCGCCGGTACCACAACCTTGTCGATGGTATAGGCTGCATGTTCAATGCCGGCGAATAGCGCTGCACCGTTTTTCAGTTCAGTCACCATGACTGGAGAAAACTCAAAGCGAAAAAAATGCACCATCGAAGTGCGAGTGCCATCGTCTCGCGGCAGGTCTTCGTTGGCGACCGGGAAGACTTTCTCGCAGTCTTCCGCCTGCAGCCAGACCTTGTGTTCAATACCACGCAATTCAACCGTTTTACCTTTTCGTACCTCCGGATCCGGAAATTCGAGCATAAAGGTGGCTTTCAAATTACTGCCATCGGGAATCAAAGGGTTATAGGCCTCGAGCTCTTCCTCAATACCGGCGGCGTCAAAGGTCTTCTCCACTCTAAGCACCTCCTGGATTTGGTATTGAATAGTCAGGCGATTTTCAAAGTACAGGCGTGCATTGTCACCCAACTGTAGCTGGCGGGTCTTTTTGTGCTGCATCACGGCCGCGCGAAAATCTGCGCGCCGTTCGGAATACTGTTCAAGTGACATTAAGTCGCTACGGGATAGTTTGTACGAAGTCATGAGAGTTTACTTAACAGGGTTATAAGCCATACGCCTGCCGCAGCAGCGTCATGGGATGCTCGTTACTCTTAACCGCATCGCCGGCGAGTTTGGCAACATGCGCATTCGCCATGGGGCAGTCGCTGGTAAAGTGGTTAGCAGCCTGGTCGTTGACTTTTCGAACGACGGGCCGGGCTATTTTAACCGCTTTGTCATAGGTTTCCTTCTTAACGGCATAGGTGCCATCGTGCCCGGAACAACGCTCAATCGGGTTCACCTGGGTGCCGGGAACCAGCCCAAGGATGTCACGGGTTTTATACCCGATGCGCTGTACCCGCTGATGACAGGCCACCTGGTAAGAAATATCGCCGAGTTCCTGTTTGAAGTCCGTTTTCAGGGCGCCGCCTTTGTGGCGTATCGCCAAGTATTCAAAAGGATCAAAGAAAGCATTCTGTACCTTTTTGACATCTTCATTCTCGGGGAACATTAATGGCAACTCCTGCTTGTACATCAGCACACAGGAGGGGATCGGAGCCACCAGGTCATATCCTTCGTCCACCAGTTTTGCCAGGATCGGGATGTTCTCCTGCATATTCCGCTCGACGGAGTCCAGGTCTCCTAGTTCAAGTTTGGGCATACCGCAGCAGCGTTCTTTTGGAACCAGTTTGACCTCGATATCGTTGTGCCGAAACACTTTGAGAAAATCCAGGCCGAGATCAGGCGTGTTGTAGTTGCCATAGCAGGTCGCATACAGGGCAACCTTGCCGGTGGTATTCGCAACTGCCTGGCCGCGTGCAGTTTCCTCCGGTAGGTCTTTGGCAAGCTTGGCGATATTTTTTCGATGATATTTGGGAACAGGCGCCTCGCGATGCACGCCAAACCCTTTTTCAAACACTGCGCGAAAGGTTTTGTTATTAAGCAGTGCGTTACCTGACTGATTCACCACTGGAATCTTCATCAGTCTATTCATCGCGTCGGTACTGGTCAGCACTTTGTTGCGAAACGAGGTGTTTTCCTTTTTGAATTGCTGCGCCTTGGCCCGCAACATCAGGTGTGGGAAATCTACGTTCCACTCGTGCGGCGGCACATAAGGGCACTTTGTCAAATAACACAGGTCGCACAGGTAACACTGGTCTACCACTTGCATGTAATCTGCTTTGTCGACGCCATCCACTTCCATCGTCTCTGATTCATCGACCAGGTCAAACAGGGTAGGGAAGGCGTCACACAGGCTGACACAACGACGGCAGCCATGACAGATGTCATAGACCCTTTCCAGTTCTGCGGTTAAATCTGCCTCGTCCCAATAGAGGTCGTTTTTCCAGTCAATGGGATGTCTGGTGGGCGCTTCCAGGCTACCTTCACGCATAGAAATACCTGTTCTGTTTAATCAGAGATTAGCTAGAAAATAAATGTTTGCAGGCAAAATTGAAAGGGGCCTATCAGGCCCCCTCCAACGTTACATTCATCTTTGCAGATGCTGGAGGATGTTAGTCATCCATTGTATCTAGAGTTTTTTGGAATTTGTTGGCGTGGGATCGTTCAGCTTTCGCAAGTGTCTCGAACCAGTCGGCAATCTCCTCAAAGCCTTCATCACGAGCATCTTTGGCCATGCCAGGATACATGTCAGTGTATTCGTGCGTTTCACCTGCGATAGCGGACTTTAGATTGTCCGATGTGCCACCGATTGGCAGACCCGTGGCCGGATCGCCCACTTCTTCCAGGTATTCCAGGTGACCATGGGCATGGCCAGTTTCCCCTTCTGCGGTGGAACGGAACACCGCAGCGACGTCGTTATAGCCTTCGATATCAGCTTTTGCTGCGAAATACAGATAGCGACGATTTGCTTGCGATTCGCCGGCGAACGCATCCTTGAGCGCTTGTTCGGTTTTTGAGCCTTTAAGAGACATTGTTTCCTCCAGATGGTAGTAAAAAATTCATGGAGCTCTCCTCATTAAGAGAACACTTGGAAATATAAAAGATGATCCACAATCAATCCAATCAAATATTTTAATTATAAAAGATAAAATAAT
>JBCCFY010000068.1:0-11863 GCA_039110515.1 Pseudomonadota bacterium | reverse complement strand
GATTCCTCATCGAAGACACCAACAATCAAGCCGATTTTTGCTTTAGGTCCAATAGAGGTGCCAGGTAGTGCCCAGTATACGAGGCCTTGTTATCTGCGACCTGCTCTGGTGTCCCTTCGGCGACAATCATGCCACCACCATTGCCGCCCTCGGGTCCCAGGTCAATGATCCAGTCAGCGGTTTTCACCACATCCAGGTTGTGTTCGATGACCACCACCGTATTACCGTGGTTGCGTAACTGATTGAGCACTTCCAGAAGCTGACGAATATCATAGAAGTGTAAGCCCGTGGTTGGTTCATCGAGAATATACAGGGTATTTCCCGTATCTCGTTTTGAGAGTTCACGTGACAGTTTGATTCGTTGCGCTTCGCCGCCCGACAGGGTAATCGCGCTTTGACCCAATTTCAGGTATCCCAAGCCCACAGACATCAGTGTTTCCAGCTTGCGCCGGATATTGGGTACGGCACTGAAAAAATCAGTCGCGTCCTCGATAGTCATTTCCAAAACGTCGTGAATATTGGCACCCTTATAGCGGATATCCAGGGTTTCACGGTTAT
Source organism: Pseudomonadota bacterium (assembly GCA_039110515.1). GTDB lineage: Bacteria > Pseudomonadota > Gammaproteobacteria > Arenicellales > Arenicellaceae > Arenicella. Next base: position 11,305 of record JBCCFY010000068.1, on the reverse strand, counting down.
AACGAGCTCCCTTGCAAACGTCGCAGGCGACGTAAATATCCGGGAGGAAGTGCATTTCCACCTTGATCATGCCATCGCCCTGGCATGCCTCGCAGCGACCGCCTTTAACATTAAACGAAAACCGGCCAGGCTTATAGCCGCGCGCTCTTGCCTCTGGAGTGCCGGCAAACAATTCTCTGATGGGCGTAAATAGTTGCGTATAGGTAGCCGGGTTTGAGCGAGGAGTGCGTCCTATCGGGCTTTGGTTGATATCGACTATTTTGTCTACATGTTCCAGGCCTTCAATAGAATCATGTGGGGCACTGTCTATCCGACTGCGATTGATTTTTTGCGCGGCGGCAGGATACAGGGTGTTGTTAATCAAGGTCGACTTTCCTGACCCCGAAACCCCGGTAACGCAAGTCATTAACCCCAGCGGGATAGATACGGTGACATCACGCAGGTTGTTGCCACGCGCGCCCTGAATCTGGATCTGTTTTTCCTTGTCCCACGGAGTTCGACTTGTCGGTACGGCGATAACTTCACGACCACTGAGAAATTTTCCAGTCAGCGAATCAGGGTTCTGTTTGATCTCATCGATCGTTCCCTGCGCAACGATATGGCCGCCATGCACACCGGCGCCCGGACCGATATCGATAATATGGTCGGCATTTTGCATGGCATCTTCGTCATGTTCTACCACGATCACCGTGTTGCCAAGATTACGCAGGTGCGTGAGGGTCTTGATTAGTCGATCATTATCCCTCTGGTGCAGTCCGATTGAGGGTTCGTCGAGCACATACATCACGCCAACCAATCCCGAACCAATTTGCGATGCCAGTCTAATCCGTTGAGCTTCACCGCCAGACAAAGTTTCTGCAGAACGATCCATGCTTAGGTAGTTCAAGCCCACGTTAACCAGGAATCCGAGTCGATCATGAATTTCCTTGATTATTTTGTCAGCAATCTGGGCACGATTCCCGCTGAGCTCCAGCTTGGAAAAGAACTTGAGTGCGTCCCCGATCGATAGGGCGACGATTTGATTAATGCTGTTGTCGGCGATGAATACATTGCGCGCTTCTAGCCGCAACCGCGTTCCGGTGCAGTCTGGGCAGGTTTGCGAATTTATGTACTTGGCTAGTTCTTCTCGCATGCTGTTCGATTCAGTTTCCCGGTAACGTCGTTCCATGTTGGGAATAATTCCTTCCCAGGAATGGTGGCGAGTGACCCCCTGACCCTTATGCCGCAGGTAACTGAATTCAATCGTTTCATCACCACTGCCATACAGTAGTTTTTCACGCTGCTTGGCATTCAGACTACTAAGCGGCTCGTCGACATCAAATCCATAGTGGGTTGCGACATTTTGCAGCATTCTGAAATAGAAGAGGCTGCGGCGGTCCCAACCTTTGATGGCACCCGCCGACAGGCTTATGTCTTCGTCGAAAATAATCTGATCCGGGTCAAAATATTGTTTGGTGCCCAAGCCGTCACAGGATGAACAGGCTCCAACCGGATTGTTAAACGAGAACAGCCTGGGTTCTAACTCACTGAGACTGTAGCCACAATGTGGGCAGGCGTAGCGCGCTGAAAAAACCAGCGTCTGGGCTTCCTGTTGCTTGGCTTCATCGGCTAGCACGGCTACCTCGGCAACACCCTCGGCAAGCTCCAGGGCGGTTTCAAAGCTCTCTGCCATGCGCTGTTCATTGCCTTCCTTGATTACCAGTCGATCTACCACCACCTCAATATCATGCTTGAAGTTCTTTTTCAGGGCAGGGGGTTCCGACAGGTCGATCACCTGGCCATCAACCCTGGCGCGGATATACCCTTGCGCGTACATACTTTCCAGCAAGTTAGCGTGTTCGCCCTTGCGGTTTTTAACCACCGGGGCCAACAGCATAATCTTGCTGCCTTCGGGTAACGCCATGGTTTGATCCACCATTTGGCTTACGGTTTGAGCCTCCAGGGTGACGTTATGATCTGGACACCTTGGGTCGCCGACCCGGGCAAACAACAGCCGCATATAGTCGTAAATTTCCGTAATGGTTCCAACCGTCGAGCGCGGATTATGCGACGTAGCTTTCTGTTCAATGGAGATTGCCGGAGACAGGCCTTCTATAACGTCCACATCCGGCTTTTCCATTAGGGACAGAAATTGGCGCGCGTAGGCGGACAGCGACTCTACGTATCGGCGTTGACCCTCTGCATAAATGGTATCGAACGCCAGCGAGGACTTGCCTGATCCTGATAAACCGGTAATCACAATCAGTTTTTCTCGCGGCAATTCGAGGTCGATATCCTTAAGATTGTGAGTGCGGGCTCCGCGGATGGTGATATTTTCCATCGACATAATTGATTCCGGTGATTAATTTACTAAAACTGAAGGCGAAAAGACGCTAACAGTAACAGCTGAACGAACAACCTGTTACTATACGATGCCACGGGTTAAAGCGGTATCATTATTTGGAATTGCGTCCCTTAATTAACACTCCGGAAGTGAATATTTGATGCATTCTGAGTGGAAAAGAAGCTCGCTCAAAAATGCCCGGCTAATATTATTGAAAACATGCCAACGAATTTAAATTAAATTGAATAAGGATAAGTTAAACAGCCTCGAACGCCGGGCGATTACCGCGCTGGCCTCGGTATACGGCTTGCGCATGTTTGGTTTGTTTTTGATTTTGCCGGTACTGGCAATTTATGCCGAGCAGTTACCCGATGCCACGCCAATGCTAATGGGTATTGCGCTTGGAATTTACGGAATCAGCCAAGCACTATTACAAATCCCCTTTGGCATACTTTCCGACAAATACGGTCGTAAACCTATGATAATAATAGGTTTATCGATATTTGCGATCGGCAGTTTAGTCGCTGCATTTTCAACTACGATCGGTGGCGTTATCTTTGGACGCGCACTACAAGGGGCAGGAGCGATTGCCGCTGTGGTGCTGGCTCTTACCAGTGACTTGACCCGCGAAAACCAGCGCACCAAGGCGATGGCGGTGATCGGCATGACCATTGGTTTCTCCTTTATGCTAGCCCTAATCGCCGCGCCAACCCTGGAATATTTCATCGGGGTAAAAGGCTTGTTCATACTTACGGCCGTGTTGGCCCTGGCGTCGATCGCGGTGATAGTTAAGCTGGTGCCAACCCCGGTCCAAACCCTGAACCTGGACGTGCGTGCGGTGCCAACCAAAATGGTCCAGCTGCTGCGCAACCCGCAGCTGATTCGACTCGATTTTGGAATCTTTATTCTGCACTTTATTCTTACCGCGATGTTCGTCGTGGTTCCGGTGATTTTGCTTGACCAACTGCGTTTGCCCACGGTGGAACACTGGCGTGTTTATGTGCCAGCGCTGTTGATATCCATCGTGTTTATGGTGCCATTTATTATCCTTTCCAGTCGCAGCAAATGGGTGCAACGGGTGTTTTTGGGTGCCGTATGCATTTTGTTCATTGCCCAGTGCTTGTTAATGTGGCGACCAATGGGCGTAATGGGCCTCACCGTTTGCCTGTTTTTCTTTTTCTGGGGCTTCAATTTGCTTGAAGCGATGTTGCCTTCGTTGGTTTCAAGAGTTGCACCGGCGGCATGCAAGGGCTCTGCCATGGGGGTTTACAATACCTTCCAGTTCCTGGGCATATTTTTTGGCGGTTTTATCGGTGGCAGCCTCTACGGACAACTCGGTGTGAATGCAGTATTTGTTATCTGCGGACTGCTGCTTTTGGCCTGGGGCTATTTATTGCATACAGCACCGCCGCTGAAGCTGTTGGATAGCCTGGTGGTAACCGTCAGCAACGTCGCCGGAGTGGACTGTCAGCAAACGCTCGAAGCCTTAGAGGGCGTGGAAGAGGTTATAATTATCGACGGAGAATCAACCGCCTATCTAAAGGTAGACAAAGAGCGCCTGGATACAGAGGCCCTGGAGGCAATCATAGGCGCTCATAAAATGGTTTGAGAGCACTGCTAGCATCATGAAGTTTAATCATATCAATCGACTGTTTTTCGGTTTTATTCTATTTGCACTGTTAAGCCCAACTTCGCAGGCCAAGCGTGACTTTACCGTGGCGGTATTGTCTGACCTCGGGGCGAGTCAATCGACCGCTCTGGAAGCCCACTACGTAGAGGAATTGCACACGCTCACCCGCGGTGAATTCGATGTTACCGTGCTGGAATATGAAGTGGACTGGCGCGCAAACAATTTCAATCAACAGGTAGACAAAATTTATCGCGATCCGAAGGTGGATATGCTGTTGGTGTTGGGTTTCGCTGCCAACCAGATCACTATTCGCCGCGATAACTTCCCGAAACCGACCTTTCTGCCTTTCGTGGTCGAGAGTGAGCTCATTGGTGCACCACTCAAAGACGGTGCTTCCGGCAAGCGAAACCTGAGTTACCTCACTTTCAGCACGCAGTTTGTCGATTCCCTGGTTATTCTCAGTGATGTGGTGAAATATTCTACTCTGGCGATTATCGCGGATGACTTGGTCATCAGTTCATTGCCGGATCAAATGCAGGATGAATTACTGCAAGAGTCTGATGGTCTGACCGCTCGGCTTGTGGCGCACGATGGTCAGGATCACAATATCCTGGATCGCATTGGCGGCGATGTGGACGCCGTCATGATCGGTCATTTACCGCGTATGCCAGATGCTGAGTTGCAACAGTTAATTGATGGTCTGATCGAACGGAAGTTGCCAGGATTTACCTATCTCGGTGACGAATTGGTCAACCGGGGTTTGCTTGCCTCGCCGGTTAATCGAGCCTTGCTGATTTATGCAGCCCGGCGCAATGCCTTGAATATGCAGGCGGTGATGCTGGGTGAACCTGCCAGTCAGCTACCGGTATTGGTGGATATCCGCCCCAAGCTCACCATTAACTTGAATACCGCTGATGCCATCGGACTGGCGGTGAATTTTAAGACCCTGGTCGATGCAGACGTAATCGGCTTTGGGGGTGGGGTCAACGCAGAGAAGTATAACCTGGTGTCGCTGACCGCAGCCGTATTGGAAGAAAACCTCGAGATTAAAAACGAGAGTTATAACCTCGCTATTCAACAGAATGAGCAAAACCTGGCGAAAGGACGCCTGCGCCCACAACTGGTCGCGGATGTCAGTCAATTGCGACGGCGGGATGACAGCAGTGCTGTTCAGTCAGGTTTCCTTCCTGAAGAGACCACGGATGCCAGCATTAGTCTAAGCCAGACGCTGTTTTCCGACTCGGAGTTTGCCAATTACAAAATCCAATCGTTGTTATATCGCGCTAGCAGTGAGAAGTATCGGCAGACGCAGTTGGATATCATTCAGCAGGCGGCATTGGCGATGGCGGATGTGCTGCAAGCCCAATCAGAGGCACAGATTCAACGCGAAAACGTCACGTTCACCGAGCGAAATTTAGAACTGGCCATTGATAGGGTGAAACTCGGTGCTGCCTCATCCGCTGACCAATATCGTTGGGAAACCCAGGCCGCCAACGCACGCTCGGCGGTGTTCAGTGCTTACTCGCGGCTACTGTCAGCTCAGCATAACCTGGCAGCAATCTTGAATCGTCCCATTGAACGACCCATCGAAGTTGAGCCTCTGGCACTGAACGATGTGATGTTGTATTCCAGCGATGAATTGTTTGAGCTGTTAGATAATGCCGACAGTTTTGAAAACATTTACGATTTCGGTTTGCAAGAAGCGTTTAGCCGATCGCCCGAAATCAAGCAACTCGAGGCCTTAAACGATGCTAAACGACGGGAAGTGAAGAGCCTGGCCCGTCGGCCCTGGATACCCGAGATCAGCCTCTCCGGTCAGGTGACAGAAAATATTGATCAAACCAGTGCCCAACCTAATGGTGGCGGTGAGCAAGACTGGAACGTTATGCTGAATGCCAGGATTCCGTTCTACTCAGGTGGTCAAATTCGCTCACAACGCGAGCGTGCAGAACTTGAGCTGGCCCAATTGGACAATCAACTGGAACTAACGAAGTTACAGATCAGTACCCAGTTGCGCACCAATATGAATGCCTTGCTAACCGCCTTATTTAACCTGGAGTTCACGAAAACTGCGGCCGCCGCTGCAGCACGAAGTTTAAGCCTGGTAACAGACGCCTACGCTAAAGGGGCAGTGCCGATTGTGGATTTGCTGGATGCCCAGAACAGTAGCGTAAACGCTGATCTGGCCGAGGTGCAGGCATCAATCAGTTTTTTCCGTTCAAATGTGCAAATGCAACGCGTTATCGGTGAGTTCGAGTTTTTGATGAGTGAACGTCAGCGTGAGCTATTGAGAGAAAAGTTTATCAATCGCTTGCAGCTGGAAAACTAACGCAGCTGCAGGTCGGGCCAGGCTGACCATGCTATTGAACCGGTCGGCCTAAGTAAAATTCAATTCGAAAACATGATTATGAATAAAATCAATGTGCAAAAGTTAGCTGGATTAGTCTTGATATCCGCATTGGGAAGCCAATTGGTGGCCTGTGGTGGATCTGACGAGGAAGAATCCCTACCTCTGCGCCCCGTACGCACGATTGTCGTCAGTGCGGATGCAGCCAGCAACCTTAAGACTTTCACCGGGGTGAGCCGTTCCGCGCAGGAATCACGCCTGAGTTTTAAAGTCGGGGGAACGGTTACGGATATACCGGTCTCTGTTGGTGATGCTATCAAGGCTGGAACGGTGATTGCCCGTATCGATTCGTCAACCTACGAATTACAGAAGCAACAGGCCCAGGCCACGGTCGCGCAAAGCAGCGCAGCGGCACGGAATGCCAGGGCCGCATATGAACGTACTCGAGGCCTGTACGCAAACAATAATGTCTCGCTCGGCGAACTGGAGGGCGCGCGCGCTAATTCTGATTCTGCGGCCGCCCAATTACGCGCGGCCAATAAGTCTTTACAGTTGGCAGAACTCAATCTTTCCTATACCGAGTTGACGGTGGACATCGACTGCGTGGTAGATGCCATCCTGGTAGCAGAGAATGAAAACGTGAACGCAGGTACAGCGGTGGCACGGGTAAATTGCAGCGAAGAATTGGAGATCGAAGTGGCCGTGCCAGAAGGCTTGATCGACGATTTTAACCGGGGTAAAACTGCTGATATCGAATTTGACGCCATTGAAAACAATTCGTTTAAAGGCACCGTGATCGAGGTAGGCGTGGATGCGGGTGGCGCAGGCTCTACGTTTCCAGTGACCGTGTTGGTGAACGAACAGCACCCCTCCATGCGCACTGGCTTGGCAGCCTCGGTATCCTTTGTGACCGCATCAGACGGTCGAGATGAACACGTATTGCCGCTCTCAACCATTGTGCGGCGCTCTGGTGCCACCTACGTCTTTGTGGTGAACGAGGTAGGGTCACAAGAAAATACTGGCACCGTGCGATTACGCAGCGTAGAGCTCGGTGAGTTGCTGACGTCGGGGGTTGAAGTCCTAAGCGGCCTGGAACAGGGAGATCGGGTGGTGATAGCGGGAGTCAGCTTTTTGCGTGACGGCCTGGAAGTACTTTATTAACCTGGGACAGGTTGCACGCTGCTATGAACTTAACCCATTTTGCGATAAAGAATGACCGCACCGTGCTGGTGCTGGTGCTGTCCCTGTTTGTGGCCGGCATCCTTTCGTTTCTGAGTTTGCCCAAGCAACAGGACCCTGGTTTTACGATTCGTGCTGCCGTTGTCAGCACACGCTTTCCTGGAGCCAGCCCCGAGCGGGTAGAACAGCTGGTCACCAAAAAGATCGAGGAAAAAGTCCAGGAAATGCCTGAGATTGATTTCATTACCAGTGAATCTCTGCCAGGCCGATCGATCATAACGGTCAGTTTCAAGGAAAGCTATACGGAGATGCGTCCGATTTTTGATCGTCTGCGGCGCAAGGTCGAAGACGTGGAAGCCGAATTGCCCGCGGAAGTGCCAGCGCCGGATGTGAATGATGAATTTGGTGATATCTTCGGAAGTGTCTATAGCCTGACCGGAGAAGGCTATAGCTATGCCGAGCTGGCCAGTGTGGCCGACGAGATTCGTGATGAATTGCTCAAGGAAGATGATGTTGCCAAGGTCAACATTCATGGCGAACAGAAAGAAGTCATTTATATCGACTACAAGAGCGCTACTCTGACCGAACTGGGCATTTCACCCCAGCAACTGGCCAGTATCCTGAGCCGCGTCAACATCGTTTCCGCGGGCGGTAATATTGTCAGCGGGACCGAACGCATCACCCTCGAACCGACCGGAAATTTTGAAACGATTGAGGATATCAAACGGGCCGTCATCCCCATTCCTGAAGTCGGCCTGGTATACCTTTCAGATATAGCCACCGTCTACCGTGCCTATGATGACCCACCCAGCAAGATTACCAAGGTCAACGGTCAAACTGCCTTGGCCATCGCCATCTCCATGCGTGATGGTGGCGATATCTTAAAACTGGGTGAGCGTCTTGATCAGTTGATGCCGGCAATAGAGGCCCGGTATCCATGGGGAATCTCGCTGCAAAAAATCTGGTTTCAGGCTGACCTGGTAGAAGTTAATGTTGATAACTTTGTCGTCAGCCTGTCGCAATCGGTATTGATAGTAGTCGTAGTCATGTTGCTGTTTCTGGGCTTACGAACAGGTTTGGTGGTCGCAACGCTGATTCCCTTCACCATGATGATTGCATTCTACTTTATGTCGATGTTTTCCATCACGGTGAACCAGATTTCTTTAGCAGCCTTGATTATTGCGCTGGGGCTGCTGGTGGATAATGCCATCGTTATAGTGGAATCGATATTGGTGAAGCGCTCCGCGGGTAAGGATGCCATTACCGCGGCAACGGAATCCGGTTCCGAGTTATTGCTGCCGTTATTGGTCTCCTCTTTAACCACCGCAGCTGCGTTTATGCCCATTGCCCTGGCGGAATCAGCGGTGGGGGAGTACACGGCGGATATTTTTTACGTGGTCACCATTGCCTTGCTTGTTTCCTGGGTCCTGGCTATGTGCTTCCTGCCCCTGTTGTCGCTGCGTGCGATAAAAACAGACCCCGACAGCAGCGCTAAAGCCGCTGAAGAGGAAGAGTTCAAAGGGCCATGGTATCAACGCTACGACCAGGCGCTACGATTGGCCTTGCATAATCGCTTGATCGCGCTCCTGGCCGTAATTGGCTTGTTCATCGGGTCTTTGTCGATGATGGGCTGGGTGCCTCAGATATTTATTGAGCCGTCAGAAGACCCGGTCTTCACGGCCAAGCTGGAATTACCCCTGGGTACCTCGATTGAGACCACTACCGCTGTGATCGGTGACCTGGATCGCTATATCGAAGAAACGTTTTATACTTCTACCGAGGAAAAAGACGCCACCATTGCAAACTGGATGACCTTTATTGGCGACGGCGGACCGCGACTGACCTTAGGCCTGAACCCGCCCAATCAAAATGCCGCCAATGCTTTTATGGTGGCCAATGCAGTGGATGGCAGTACCGTGGACGACATGATTGCCGATATTGAGGCGTATCTGACCCGGGCGCATCCTGATATGTCGAAACAGATAGCACGGTTGGAAAATGGCCCGCCAGTTGGTTACCCCATTGTACTCAGAATCAGGGGTACGGATATCGAGGAACTCTATGCCGCCGCAGACCAGGCAACCGAAATACTATTTGATGACCCGCGTGTGCTGTCAGTGAAAAACTCCTGGGGTCTGCCAAGCAAGAAATTACGAGTTGAAGTAAACCAGGAACGGGCCCAACGCGCTGGCGTTAGCAGCGAAGACGTGGCGTATTCCCTGCGAGCAAACCTGTTGGGACAACAACTTTCAGAGTATCGCGATGAGGATGACTTAGTGCCCATTACCCTGCGTGCGGATGTCAGTGATCGTAAAGATATCAGCAAGCTTGATGGTTTGAGTATTTATTCCCAGTCTACGGGTGACATCGTGCCACTCAGGCAAGTCGCGGATGTAAAACTGACCTTTGAGCCCGGTGTTATCGAACATCGCGACCGGGTGCGCACGCTCTCGCTAAAAACCCAACTCAAGCCGGGATACACCGCCGCAGAAGTGACGCCTGACGTCGATCTTAAACTGGTTGAATTGGCTCAGTCATGGCCTGACGGATTTAACTATGATATTGGCGGTGAGTCTGCTGAATCCGACGATGCATCAAGCTCAATTGCCGCCAAGCTACCGATTGCCATGATGCTGATACTGGTGTTGCTGGTGTCGCAGTTCAATTCGCTGCGGAGCCCGGTCATTATCCTGGTCACTATCCCGCTTGGGTTGATCGGGGTGATCAGCGGTTTGCTGCTGGCCCAATCATCCTTTGGCTTTTTCACTATCCTGGGCATCATTGCTCTATCCGGCATCATCATTAATAACGCTATTGTCCTGATCGATCGTATCAAGATTGAAATTGATGATTATGGTCGAGAGCCACATCACGCCATAGTCCACGCTTGCAAACAGCGTCTCCGGCCAATTTTCCTGGCAACCGCCACCACGGTGCTGGGCATGATGCCATTGCTGTGGGGCGGAACAGCGATGTTCAAACCAATGGCGGTCAGTATTATCTTCGGCCTGGCCTTTGCTACCGTGCTCACCTTGTTTGTCGTCCCCGTGTTGTATTCATTATTCTACCGGGTTCGTTTTGATGATTAAGCATGATGTGAGTACTACACACATCGAGTGTCACTACGCCACTCGATGTTGCACAAATACACAACCTTGAGGAATACCGATGGCCTTTATCAATAATAATATTAAGTGGATCATGATCGTGTCGGGCGTGATCACCTGTTCGCTCTTGCTTACCCTGGTTTCACCAGCCGCTGGTTTGACTAACCTGTTTGGCGAGAGTATAGAACTGCAAGCGATGACGCAGATTATCGTGCGCAACTGGGCGGCGCTGATTACAGTAACCGGTGCACTACTGATTTATGGTGCGTTTAATCCCCAGTATCGCCGCCTGGTGATGGTCATTGCCAGTATCAGTAAGACCATATTCATCACCCTGGTGTTGATATACGGTTCACAGTTTATGGATACCGCGATTACGGCCGTGGTCTTTGATGCCGTGGTTATATTGTTGTTTCTTTCCTATTTGTTCACAGCTAAGGAATGAACAGCTCGACGCGCTGACATTGATCAAGAGAACGTTCCACGCGATTTGGAGTACATTCAAAATTTGTCGTACTTTTTACAGGGTCGCTTAAAAATTTCAAATGAACTTTTACCTGACTTTCCCTGACCAAAAAGTTTCGAAAAATCTATATTTTCTCTGAATTGCCTCTTGAAAATCATACTATTTTCCCTGACTACAGAGCTGAGTTTTGATTATCACAGTACACGATCACTTAATATATTAATCCAATTGCCAATGGGTAGGTAGGTGAATG
>JBCCFY010000067.1:0-12590 GCA_039110515.1 Pseudomonadota bacterium | reverse complement strand
GGATCTACCCAAACTGAGTTACCAGCGAATGTAACCAGTCGCTTCCAGGGCACTTATGAGAATACTACTGGTAGCCAAATGGGTACGGTCACAATTGATATCGTGGAAACCCCCGATGGATCTGTGACCGGCAACATTATTTTTCAGTCAAGTGGTTCTAACTGCCTGCGAAACGCTCCGGTAACCGGCACCTCCACTGGCTTTAACTTGTCTTTGACAGCTGATCAGGCCGGATTACTCTTTACTACCACGGTAACGGTAACTACTGCCAGTGGCTTTAGTTCAGAGACCGTCACAATCAGCACCACTGGGCGGGTTGGTTCAACGTCTGTGACCAATTCAGACGGCTCAACCACGTCTACTGTAGTTACATCTGAACAAACCACGGGTACCTTGAATATGACATTCACCATTACCAATAATGGCGCAAATTTGGGTGGTACTTACGTGGTGAGTGGTAACACTTGCAGCAATCAATCTGGCAGCGGCGACATGACCCTGATTCGGTCATAGACCGAATTGGCGGCAGGCTCGCCCATCAGCCAAAAATCCCGAGACAGCTGATTTAGTCAAACACTGAAGAGTTTGAAAATGTTTGTCTCTAACAAAAAAGCCATCAAACTCCTGATGGCTTTTTTATTGCCTGCTCTCCTTGTGCCTGCAGCATCGCTACAGGCTGTGGACAGGTTAAGCCGCTCCGCAGAGCATTCCGTTTACTTCAGCCTCGCTGATAAATTTGGTGCGCCAACCAAAGAGCGATTTACTCAGTTTGATTGTTCGGACAAGATATACACGGTGGTAGAGCTGAACGAGCTCGCAAAAGGAAAACATCAGGTAGCTGTGCGTTGGATAGATCCGCACGATACCACTCGTGAAAATACCCGCTATCCATTCAATGTGCATCACCAGGAGACCCGTATCTGGGCTTGGCTAAGCTTAAGTCGCGGCGTGGGCGCAGGCATGATGCAGTGGATTGATCCTTCTGCAGGCATGGAAGATTTTATTGGCCCATGGAAGGTCGAGGTATTGGTAGACGGTAGAAAGATAGGCGGCGGGAATTTCGAGGTCAGCTGCTAGTTATACACGCCGGTGTAAGAGCGATTTTTACTCACTCCGCTTTTACGGGTCTGACCGATTTCTTAGCGACATTATTGCGCACGTATTCGGGCGCAAACTCAGGTGCGGACACCCACTCTCGTACTGCGTATTTGGCTTGAGCCAGTTGCAGGACCCCAGTTGCGTTAGGGTATAAAACGTCTGGCAAAACCTCATGTCTCTGAAGCACATCGCCCAGTGCCTCACGATACTCCGCCCAGGCGTTTCCAACCAGCAAAACATTCCGCTGCTCATCAGCCTGCAACACGGAACACAGGTCCCCTGGATTTGACAATTGCAACTCACTGCGGCGTTGGATATCGTCTTCTTTTACGGTGTATACGCACCAGTAAATTTCACCCATGCGCGCATCAATTCCCGCTATCAACTTGCCGGAGCTATTGGCCTGTGCTGCCAAGGCATCCAGAGAGGATATGCCGATCATTGGGCAACCAGCGCCATAGGCGAGGCCCTGAGCCACCCCCACACCAATGCGCAGTCCGGTGAATGAACCTGGCCCCTGTCCTGCGGCAACAGCATCCAGATCCGCTACCGAGATTCCGGCTTCCTGTAACACCTCCTGTACCATTACCAGCAAGACCTGCGAATGGATATTGTTGCCTATTTGTTCACGCTGGAACACCCGATCTTCATTGACCAGGGCAACTGAACATGCGGACGTGGCGGTTTCCAGCGCCAAAATATTTACACCTGCGGTACTCATGGCTCGGATTCTACCTCGTCACCGCCAACAATGCTGGCCAGGAACCCACAAACTTTATGCCGATCGCTGGTACGGCGCATGGGTGGCAGGCTGTTCAGAAATATTTTGCCATAGTGGGTGGTGCGCAGCCGTGCATCACAAATCATTAAAACGCCACGATCTTGCTGACTACGAATCAACCTGCCCGCACCCTGGCGGAGAGTGGTCACAGCACGGGGTACCTGGTACGACATGAAGGGGTTTTCCCCGGCATCCTGCATGGCATTCAAGCGCGCTTTGAGTACTGGCTCAAATGGCGATTCAAATGGCAACTTATCGATGATTACGCAGCTCAGCGAATCACCGGGCACGTCGACCCCTTCCCAAAAGCTCATGGTACCGAGCAGGACAGAATTATCACTAGTGACAAAGCTCTGCAATAAATCCCGTTTATTGGTTTCACCCTGCATCAGGATATTGAAATCGTAATCAGCCAGCCGTTCTTCAAATTGCTGCATGATGCGGAAACTGGTGAAGAGAATAAATGCCCGGCCCTGGCTGGCTTCGATCACTGGTAACACTTCATCAAAAATCGCCTTGGTGAAACCCTCATCCTTGGGGGCTGGAAGACCTTCCGGCACATAGAGTACGGCCTGGTTGTAGTAGTCAAACGGACTTTCCCAGGTAGCAACCGGCGTGGAACTTTCAAGGCCCACAAGCTGTTGGTAGTGAGTGAAGTCACCAGCGACCGAGAGGGTGGCCGAGGTAAACACCCTGGCCTGTTGCGCATTGCCAAAGTAGGCCGACAATTCATTTCCAATATTCAGCGGGGTTTCATGAATGCGAAAGGTTCGCTTAGCTACCTCCACCCAACGCACGACTTCAGCTTCGGCGTCGCCCACCAACTGCTGACAGGACTGTGACAACTCAACTGCCCGTTCAAAACAACGACTTAGTCCTTCGCCAGCAACTGCTGCGGACTCAAGCAAATCAGCAAATTCCTGTAGCTTCTCAGCTATTGCCGCCATTTTCTTCGGCAGGCTTGGAACTTCATCTAACAAGTCCATCCATGAGACCCGTCGTTCGTGCAAGCCCAGGCTCAGGCGATAATCGGCCGACATTTTATCCAGTTGATCCGCAACGTCGATCAAATTCTTAACCAAACTGCGCTCTTTGAGTTCAGCGGCGCGGGTGTCGTTGGCCAATTCCATCACCTGCCAGGAGCTGAAACTGCGACCCAGAAAGTTAGACGCAATATCAGGAATCTGATGTGCTTCGTCGAAAATCACCGTATCAACCTCTGGCAAGAGTGCACCGAAGCCATCATTTTTGAGCGCCTTATCGGCAAAAAACAGGTGATGGTTGATCACTACAATGTCACTAGTCAGGGCCGCTTTACGCGCCTTGTTAACATAGCAATCCTCGAAAAAACTGCAGGCCTGACCCAGGCAGTTGTCGACGTTTGATGTCACCATAGGCCAGATGCGTGAATCCTCTGACACATCCGCTAGATCACCAATATCACCAGTAGCAGTGATTGGCGACCAGCTATAGATGATTTCCAACTCGCCCAGATGTTTTTTATCCAGGCGGCGGGAAGAGTTCCTGGCCATTTGCAATCGTTGCAAACACAGATAGTTACTGCGGCCTTTGAGTAAAGACACTTTGGCGTTCACACCCAATGTGTTCAACACGGTGGGTATGTCACGGTGAAATAACTGTTCTTGCAGGTGCTTGGTGCCGGTGGAAATCAGGGTCTTATTGCCTGACAGAAAAGCGGGCACTAGGTAAGCGAAGGTTTTACCGGTGCCAGTACCGGACTCTGCGAGCAATGTCTGTTTCTCGGCGATGCTGTCCTCGATGGCGCTGGCCATCTGGACCTGGGCATCCCGAAACCGGAAGTTTTTTAACGCCGATGCAAACGGGCCATCCTCGCCCAGTGCTGCCTCAGCACTTTCAAATCCATCCAGCTTTGACATCTAAGTTTCCGAGGAGTTTTTGCTCTCCGCTGCGCATTGCGATAAGGCGTCCTGCCAGTCCGGCAAGGAAATGCCAAACGTGTTCCTCAGCTTTTCCCCACTCAACACTGAATAGGCAGGTCGTTTTGCTGGAGTGGGGTAATCCTTGGTAGGGATTTCATACACTTTGACATGATCAACATCATTGGCCTGGAACAAGGCTTTTGCGAATCCTGCCCACGATGTTTGACCCTGGCAGGTGAAGTGATAGATGCCTCGCTGTGCGGATTCTATTTGACCCTGCTCTGCAATGACCTGGATTAACTCCTTACACGCCTGGGCAATACTGCCAGCGTATGTGGGCGCACCCACCTGGTCCGCGACCACCGACAACTCGTCACGCGACTCAGCTAGCATAAGCATGGTCTTATAGAAATTTTTTCCATGATTGGAATACACCCAGCTGGTGCGCAAAATGATTGCCGGTGCATCAATATCTTGTAACGCCTTTTCGCCAGCTAACTTTGTACTGCCATATACACCCGTTGGTGCCGCCGGATCCTCTTCAGTATAAGGTCGCGAGCCATTGCCTTCGAATACATAATCCGTTGAAAAGTGAATCAGGGGCGTATTGGTCGCCTGTGAATATCGTCCAATTTCAGCCACCGCATCCCGGTTAATCAGCATGGCTAGTTCGGATTCCTCCTCTGCCAGGTCTACCGCAGTATAAGCTGCCGGGTTAACGATCAGTGCCGGTGCGAGTACCTCAAGTGCCGCGTAGACCTGATCCACCTGCGAGAGGTCAAGCTGGTCCCGACCAGCAACAACCACCTCGTATTTGCCAGCCAGGGCGCGCTGTAAATAACTGCTAACCTGGCCGTTCTGGCCAATGATTAAGATTGGGCCCATCTAGACTAAACCGTCAGTGCCGGCAGGTCTGCTAATCGCACACCCACTTCATCCTTGGCGGAAAGTACTGGCTGCTCAATCGGCCATTCAATGCCAATATCTGGGTCGTTCCACAACAGGCTCCCTTCCTGATCCGGGGCATAAAGTGATGTACATTTATACACAACCTCGGCGGTTTCACTGGTGACGCAGAAACCGTGAGCAAAGCCTTCTGGCACATAAAGTTGTTGCTTGTTCTCGTCATTGAGAAAAAAACCCACCCATTCACCAAATGTTGGCGAACCGTCACGGATATCCACGGCGACATCAAAAATTTCACCCTGTACCGTACGCACCAATTTACCCTGCCACTGCGGACTCTGATAATGCAATCCGCGTAGTACGCCATGCGCGGATTTGGAATGATTGTCTTGAACGAAATTGCCGGGCAGGCCTTGCTCCAACGCCTTTTCAAGATTATAGGTTTCCATGAAGAACCCGCGGTCATCACCGAACACTTGGGGAGTGACCAGCAGCACCCCTTCTAATTTGGTTTTTTCAACTTTCATCAATCCGCCTGCGAGGCCACTAAACAAGAATGGTTAAATTTCGCTGCGCATTGTAACGTGCAATTGGCACTGGCCCAACTGCAAAGGCTTTAAAACAGGATGATTGACGGACTTAATAAGGAATTACTGTGTGACTTATTTCTGCGACCACAGCACGCCGGCGGCAGGAATCGTTTGTCCATCCAATTCTACGGCCTCAGCATTGTAATTCAACACAAATTCATGTGAAGCCGTAGCGCGCTTTCGCACCCCTTCTGGCATATCGGTTGCTTCTACCTCTGCCCGCTCACAGACCCCTCGCAATATGCGCAGCAGGGCTTGTGTATCAGGCCAGCCAGCCAGGTACTGGACTGTGTCATCACCGACCAGCACTGTTTCTCCAGATACCAATGTTTCTCGAACCGGCGCGTTACCTTCGATTGATTCGAACCAGGAGTGAATAGAGCCACCCTCTCGCAGGGGTCGACTCACCCCATCCCGCAAACTCTCAACATATTGCACGCGACAGTCCAGCATCGGCAAACCGGGTGGTAGGCCTTCTGGAATAGAAAAATTTTCGGTTTTTGACCCTGACCGAGGGCCAATCAATGCACAACCCTGGTACGACTTTAAGGCCTCCAACAAGGTTGATGGCCAATGCATTAAGCCGGGAATCAACACCATTCGGTAGTCATCCAGTTGTTGGGTACTGGGAGACAAAATATCCACTGACAGGCCCAGGCGACGTAAACCACGATAAAAATCAAACGCTAGGGAGAAAAAATCGAACCCCTCGCCCTGCGGCTGAGTTTCCCAGGCCCAGCAGGATTCGTAATCAAACACCATCGCAACGTCCGCTTTACCGGGTTGGACTTCTTCTATGTCAGAGATTTCGGCTGCTACTTGCCGGACTTCTTTAAACACGGGTGCTTCCTGGCTATCAGGCCGCAGTAGCCCGGCATGCATTTGTTCCTGCGCAAACGGGGCTTGTCGCCAGCGAAAATAACACACGGTTTCAGCCTGGTGGGCAATCGCCTCCCAGGTCCACAGCCGTACCATACCTGGCAACGGCGCGGGGTTGTTGGGGGCCCAGTTTACCGGGCCGGGTTGTTGCTCCATGATCCACCATCGGCCGTGTCCAACCGCTCGGTAGATATCGTGGTGGAAGGCCTGCAAATCAGGGTCACCTTGCCGATAAAAGCGCAGCTTCCATTCTTCATCCGCATCACATCGGTCTTCCAGGAATCCCAGTGGGTAACTATCCCAGCTGGCGATCTCCAGGTCGTCACCCACTTTGAAATGATCGAAATCAACAATCCGCCCCATATAGTTATGAATCAAAGGGGCCTTGGAATGAGCACGAACCGCATCTGCCTGCGCGCGATTGTAAACCACCACCATGTCACTGCTATAGCGACGGAAATCCAGCATATGCGAGGGGTTTACTTCGGTCACCGCCAGGTTGGGTAAATCGATCTCTGCAAATGAAGCATATTCCATCGACCAAAACACGTTACCCCAGGCAGTGTTCAGACTGGCTATGTCCTGATACTTCTCCGCCAGCCAGCGTCGAAATCCCTGGCGCGCAGCATCACTGTAGGACACCGTGGTGGCGTGACAGCCATATTCATTATCCAATTGCCAGGCCGAGACATAGGGCGACTTGCCATAGCGCTCGGCCATCAAATCCGCGATACGGACGGATTCCTCGTGGTACGGCAAGTAGCTGAAACAATAGTGGCGCCTGGAACCAAATTTTCGCGGGTTGTCATGCTCATCAACCGCTAACATCTCCGGATGCTTGGTTAGCATCCAGCGCGGCGGTGTCGCCGTGGGCGTCCCCAGCACCACTTGTAATCCGGCAGAGCCCAGGGTATCGATGGCTTCATCCAGCCACTCCCAAGTGAAACGGCCAAGCTCTGGCTCAATGCGAGACCAGGCAAATTCACCGATCCGAACTACGGACAATCCAGCTTCCACCATGCGCCGAGCGTCCTCCCCCCATTCTTCCTGAGGCCAATGTTCCGGGTAATAGCAGCTGCCTAAAGTCGGTTTCATAGTGGTTGAGATCAGAGGTTTATTGTTTTTGATGGCTGAATATTCTAGCGCGAGTATCGTCGAATTTTATGAATTAATTCGCGCGAATAAAATTCACTTATGTATGATTTATATTATAATTATTTCTCATCAAGTAAAACAAAAATTACCCCCGTTTCTGCCATGAATAAATCGGCTAACTACCCAAGCCTGCAAGAGCAAACCGTGTTTATCACCGGTGGTGCCACCGGCATCGGCGCAACCATGGTAACCGCGTTCTGTCAGCAAGGTGCACGCGTGGCGTTCGTGGATATTGACGACGTTGCCGCACAGAAATTGATTGCTCAGATCAGCGATGCAAATATCCCGGCACCCTGGTTTCGCCAGGTTGATGTGACGGATATTGACCAATTACAATCTGCCATAGCCGATGCGTCAGAGGAACTCGGACAAATTCACAGCTTGATTAATAATGTGGCAAATGACAGTCGCCACGACCCCATGCAAATGAATGAAACTGCGTGGCGTAAGTGTATGGCAGTCAACCTGGACGCGAGCTTTTTTGCCTCGCAGGCCGCTGCCAAGATCATGCGTTCCCAGCAACGCGGGAGTATTGTGAACTTAAGCTCAATTAATGCCATTCTTGGGCCAGCAAATATGACCGGCTACGTGACCGCAAAGGCCGGAATTAACGGTATGACCAAGGCCTTGGCCAAAGACCTGGGCAACAGCAATATTCGCGTGAATGCCATCTTGCCGGGCTGGGTAGTTACCGATCGGCAGCTCAACACCTGGTTAACGGAAGACGCCGAACGCGAATGGTCCAGGCAGGTTGCCCTGAGTCAGCGCATTACGCCGGACGACGTGGCAAACCTGGCCCTGTTCTTGGCGGCGGATGAGAGTAGAATGATCACCGGACAATGTTTAACCATCGACGCAGGTCGTACCTAAACCTAACTAGCTCTCCATGCAAAAAAATTATTTTATCGCCGGCGATTGGGGTACCAGCAACCTGCGTCTCTACCTGTGCGAGGCGAGTGACTCTGGCACCATCGATCTGGTGGAGACTCGTTTCGGCCCCGGGATCAGCGAGATTAATGGCGATTTTGAAGATCGATTTTTCAACCTGGCTCAGGATTGGTTAGACCAGCACGGGCGAATACCAGTCATCTTGTCCGGCATGATAGGTTCGAATATCGGTTGGAAAGAAGCGCCCTACCTGGCTTGCCCGGTCTCTGTTCAACAGATTGCCGATGGGCGCATCTCATTTACAGCAAGAGGTATTGATTTCTCTATACTCGCTGGACTGCGCACGACGAACCCTCTTGGCACACCCGATGTAATGCGTGGCGAAGAATTGCAAATGCTGGGTTGGATGCTGAGCAATCGAGAACGAGGCCCACACAACCGTTTGTTTGCCCTGCCCGGCACGCACAACAAATGGACACGCGTACGCAATGATCAGATTGAGACATTTCTGACGGCCTATACCGGTGAATTGTTCGGCTTATTGCGCAAGAACAGTATTCTGATCACTGATGACAGCGCCATCAGTTTTAACCAGGATGTATTTATGGACGGCGTCAGAGCGGTCGAACAGCAAGACGGTATCCAATTGATCCATGCCTTGTTCTCTACCCGCAGCAAGCAGGTTTTAGGGGAAATGGCCAGCACCGATGGCTTGTCCTACCTGTCTGGCTTAATAGCGGCGGCGGATATCCACGGCGCCCTCAAGTTGTTTGCGGAACCTGGCGATGAGGGTTTCAAAGTAACCGTGATTGGCGAATCGACACTAAGCCAACAGTACCTGCTTGTTCTCGATCATCTTGGCGTCCACTCCAGCACCTGTGATCCCGCTGAAATCGCCATAGCCGGATTCGCGGCCATTTACCAGAACCTGTACACAAATTGACCGGGTTCTCCATGCTCTAATGAGCACCATCTCCTACTGCAACAGAACACATGACTAAGAAAATTGATCAATGGTTAGACAAGATGCCTGTCGTGGCGATTATTCGCGGCGTCACCCCTGCGGAGGCGGTTGAGATTGGCAGTGCCATCTATGAATCGGGCATTGGCATCATTGAGGTACCTTTAAACTCACCCGAACCGTTCAAGAGTATAGAAAAATTGAGCGCGTCTCTGGGTGATCAGTGTGTTATTGGCTGTGGCACCCTGGTCAACAAATCAGATGCCAAACGCGTGGCAGATGCGGGCGGCGAGATCGCGGTGACACCGAATACCAATACCGCGATTATAAAACGCTGCATCAAGTTGGGTATGACGCCAATGCCCGGATGGGCTACTCCCAGTGAGGCTTTTGCGGCCTATAAGGCTGGCGCGCGTTATCTGAAGCTATTCCCTGCAGCCAGCTACGGCTCCGGCCACGTTAAAGCTCTGCGCGCCGTATTACCGACTGACGCGCGCGTACTTGCTGTCGGTGGTGTGGGGCCTGCAGTTGCCGCTGAATGGCTAGCCGCCGGGGTCGATGGTTTCGGGATTGGCAGCGAAATCTACAAAGCCGGTTTTACTGCTCAGGAAGTACGTGATCGCGCTACCGCCATCGTAAATGCGATTGAGGCAGCCTGATGATTGAATTAATAAAACAGATTCCGGTAGCGAACGAACTGGGAGAAGGCGTCATTTGGGATCACCACCGTCAGCGTGTGTGGTGGACCGACATCGTTAACAGCAAGCTGTATCGATACGACCCGGCAAACGACGAGCTTGAAGAATTTACCACCCCCGAACGCCTGGCCTGTTTTGCGCCAGTACAGGGTCAGGAACATTTGATTGCTGCCTTCGCCAGCGGGTTTGCGTTTTACAATCCGGACAATGGGAAATTGGATTGGATCAGGAAAATTGAAGAGGACAACCCCGGCACGCGCCTGAACGATGGCCGCACTGATCGGCAAGGCCGTTTTTGGGCGGGCACCATGGTAGAAGATCGCGATCAGGCATCCAATCGAGGCTCGCTGTATTGCCTGGATGCTGATCTACAGGTTACCAAGACCATCGAAGAATTGCTGATCACCAACAGCCTGTGTTGGAGCCCTGATGGGCAAATCATGTATCACTGTGACACGCCGACCCAGAAGATTGACAGTTACCTGTTTGATCCAGAGAGCGCGGCAATATCCGAACATATGATCTTTACCACCGCTGAAAAAGGCTGCTATCCGGATGGGTCGATCATTGATGCCGAGGGATATTTGTGGAACGCGCAATGGGGTGGCAGCAAGGTGGTACGTTACGCCCCGGATGGTTCCGTGGATCTGGAACTGGCCATGCCAGTTTCGCAACCCAGTTGTGTGGCATTTGCAGGCGTGAACCTGGATCTATTAGTGGTCACAACGGCCCACCAGGATTTAAGCGCGGAAGCACGTGAGCATGAGCCTGGTGCTGGTGACCTGTTTATCTACCAGACCGACTTTGCGGGCCTAATAGAAAGTCCGTTTAAATCTGCGACTTAAATGGGCGCGAGGCTGCCACTGAATCAGGACTACAGCGAGTCTATCCATTCCTGGCGTTTCTGTTCAGCCAGCTCTTCGCCAAAAAAGATTTTACAGGCCTCTTTCAGACCCGGCGCATCAATGATGTCTTCCTCGCGCACCACTTGCGTTATCTTTGATCGCCTGCGCAGAAAATCTTCCAGCTTGGTCACCATTTCATAGCGGGCGGTGTGTTCAACCTCACAACGAAGATACTCGGCGTCCTTCATTAGGCGTTCCGCCTGGCGTGGATGCTGGCGGATGTCTTCCAGCAGCTCTAGCGCAATGCCACCATAGCGACGCCACAGACGTTGAGTCAGCGGTTCAGACGACCCTTCTACGGTGTGCTCATCGAGGTTCATAAGTTCTGCCTGGTGAAAAAATTCATCCTTCACCGCATCACTGTCTTCGCCGTACCATTTGTAATCTTCGTAAGGCAAGTTAATTCCAAAATCAGCAATGATCTCAGACACCTCGTTACCGACATTGATACAGTCGGTGGTCTTGCCGCCAAAAATGCTCAAGTGCATGTCTTCTTTGTTGACGTCAATCGCGTGCTTGCGCGACAACTTGACCCAATCGGCAACGCCATCGCCGCCACGTTGCGCTAATGGCCTAACACCACATCGTTCAGCGATAACATCGGCTTCGGTAACTGGTTTGTCCAACTTCAACAGGTCATTGATATTGTCGAGCACAAACTTGCGGTCTTCGTCGGTCACACCGACTTCTGGGGAATCAACCTGCGTATCGGTAGTTCCCACAACCGTCTTATTACCCATGGGGATGACAAAGAACAAACGACCGTCACTGGCGAAAAAAGCCAAAATTCGCCTGGCCTGGGTGACTCTGTCGATAATTAGGTGAATACCCTTGGAGAACAGATGTCGATGTTCGGTTTTTTGCTGTGCTATTTGATTGTGTTCATCCACATAGGGACCACAGGCGTTGATCAGCGCCTTGGATCGAATGGTGAACTCCTCGCCAGACATATTGTCACGCGCGGTAATACGCCACTCATCACCTACGCGCTCGGCGGCGATTGATTCAACATAGTTCGCCGCCACACAGCCATAGTTCATACTCGAGCGAACAAAGTTGAACACAAAACGCGCGTCGTTGTCGTACAGATAGGCATCCGAATATTCAAATCCACCAGCGGCATTATCAAGGTTAATAGCCGGTTCTCGCTCACGAATCGTATTTGGCGTCATGTAATCGGGAGCCTGGGTGAAAAAGCGCCCAATCATCCAGTAAAAAATGGTGCCCAGGTACACGAAAAAGACTGGAAAGCGAAAGCCTCGCTCGATAGTGGTGAGAAATCGAATTTCCTGCACCGTCGATGGGTAGCTTTCCATTAAATGGTTACGGCTCTTGCACAGCTTATTGACCAGGAAGTACTCGTGACTTTCCAGGTATTTGATACCGCCCCAAGCCAGGTTGGAGGAGTTGGAACTGGTTTCGCCGGCGAAGTCGCAACGATCTATTAATGCTACCTTGGCACCTTTGGCTGCCAATGAGGCCGCTGCAACAGCACCATTAATGCCACCGCCAAGCACCAGCGCATCGAATACGCGACCTGGTTTTTTTAACCTTTCAATGTTGCTGTTTCTTAAATCCATGAGAGAGTTTCTGGCAAATTTACAAAGGCCGATTCTATGTCTTAAGTATGACAGTTATCACATTCTGTCGACAAAAAAATAGCGACATTCAAGCCTACTTTTGACCTGAATGCCGCCATAAATTCTAAGTGTATGACCACACAAAGAATGAGGAGCTGTTTTTAACCCAGAGCTGAACGAATAAGTATCGACAGTTCTATACATCGCGATGCTATGGAGGTTTGTACAATATATTAATTATATTATAT
>JBCCFY010000066.1:0-13194 GCA_039110515.1 Pseudomonadota bacterium | reverse complement strand
TCATGAAGCCAATTGCGGCTACCCACATGGTGATGGTGATGACTTGGAACAAGATAATCATCAAGGCCGCCGTAGTAGGATAAAGTGTTGAATCAGCCGGGTTTGGTCCAGGTGTGCCAAGGGCTTGCATGCTGCGACGCTCACTGCGATCGTCCAACCATTGCTTAATCAGGACAACAAACGTGAATACGATGGCCATTAGCCAGAACAGCATTTGCGTTCCTGAGAGCACTACCGCATACCAGGCAAAATCACATTCCGCAGCAGTGTTGCAGGGTATTTGGCTTATATTCGGCATGTCCAGCCCAACACGCAACAGGAGCAACACTGGCAGGTAGAGCGCGAATATGCCGCACCAGCGCACGAATATGCGGAACAACACTCCGCGCGTTTTCCCAGATTGCGATAAGAAAAGTAAACCAAACAGAAGAGCGGTGGTGGCAATCGTCGCGTTGAACAAAGGTTCATGGTTGCTGTCGGCTGCTGCGGTTTGCAGATAGCCATGATCGGCCACCCAATTTCCCGCAAAGAGGATGAGGATCACCATCATATTAACCAAGTGCGAGACCATGATGGGTCCGTGTAATATTTCAACAAAACCGAATGCTAATTTGCGGACCCAATCGTCCTTGGGACGCTTCTCCAGTGCATTTTCGCGCACTGCATAGCCAATCCCCAGGACCGTCTTGATCAAATCGATTAAGGTTTTTATCCACCCAGTGACAGCCCGTGACAGATCAGCCCAATATACCTCAGCAACCAGGATATCGCTGCCGGTAACCGACAGGCGACGTGTATGACAGGGAAACATTTCTACCTTGCGAGGGTCAGCGTGAGCATGTTGATCGGGCAACCACTTAATGTCTTGCGTTACCCTGCCCGCATGGTTATTACTGATCGTGCCGACCAGGTTATTGATGGTTTCGCCTGCTTTTTGCTCACCGATACCATGAACAACCAGCACCAGCTTTTTTTTGTTCGACATAAACAACTCTCAAGGGGGATGCCGTTTGCACCAGTCGCGCAAACGGCGGAGTTTAATGCTCAGTCATACATTTGGAGATATTAGTCGCCAATGACATCGTCACCTTCTTCGTCACCTTCACCTTCTTGATCACTCTCATCATCGTGTGCTTCAGGTACCAGGCCTCGATTGATAAAAGCGACTACTTCGGCGGTTTCATTCGCGGTCCTCAGAGTTATCGTATTATCAGCGCGGAACCAGCCAAAGTTGCGGACATTCCATTCACTCTCAGGAACAACTTCGTCGGCCAAGCCAGACACTCCCTCTGGTAACTCGTAAGCGAAGTCACCCTCATCGATCTCCAACTGCTCGCGACGAGTGGTTTCACTATGGCAGCTCATGCAGTCGGTATTAAAGAAATGACTTATTTCCGGATTGGCAATGATGTCGACAATATCGGCATTGGTGATTACCGGATCGAACACCACATCGCCTTTTTCATCAACACCAATCGCCGCTGGTCCTTCCAGGAACATAGTCCCAAACAAGGCTTCAGTGGACACACCGCGCCGTTGTTCAGGAGGTAAGAGCAGACTGGTTGTCAGGTCATTACTATTCGTTGTAGATGTAGCTGGCTGCACATTCGGAAAATCAAGGAAACTCAACATATGCGAGGTCAGTGGCACCGGGTTTGCTATGGAGCCCAGCCCCGGGCTGGGTAATGCCTGGAATTCGCCCGTAATGTCCGGTTCTCGAAACATAGCAACAAACAACCAGGGTTCCGGACCACCACCGTCCAATCCCATAACGGCTCCCGAGTTAAACAGCGAGGCGCTTAAATGTTCTGACAGGAAGTCTTCGATCTCACCTGTTAGCCCATCAACTCCGGCTGCCAAGCCGGGATGTACATTTAATTCCTGGTCGGTATCCACGCCTGCATCTTCCGAAAATTGCTTTAATGATCGCAAATCCTCGAGAATGGCTTCGACCGCTGCCGAATCCGGTACTGCCTTGCGAACATGACCAGGTCCGATAACTGGACGCTCGCTGGCATAATCATAGATGACATGTATCGCAACGTCCTGGACCCGCGCCCGCGTGCCTAAGGTCGACACCGGCTGAATAATCAGCCTGATCTGCGGCAGGCTTCCAAAGGTGTCAATCATCTCGGCCGATGAACCCGGTGCGGATGGGTCGAATCGAATGCCCGCGATCACCCAGTTAGCAAATTCACTCTGTGATTTTGAGAACGATATCTTGCGGCTGAGCACCCGCGATGCGTCGCTGCCGGACAACTCCAGTATCTGGTCAAAGTCGGCCTTGCTGAACACCGCATTGCCATCCCTGTCTTCGAGGTCCTGTATCCGAATCAACCCGTCTATATCGCTGGCAGTCTCCGGAATTGGAAACAAAATTGACACATCGTTCACGCCCAAATCCTGGGCAACAGCCTGGTGGACACCAAGCGGTGTCATTAAGGCTAATACCACGGTCAGCAGCCCCCGGCGAAAAAGTTTTTCAGCTAGCAAAATTTCCATTTAATACTCCCCGTTTTAAAAAACGAATAATCACAAAAACTATACAATGCCCTCGTCTTACAGACTCTTGAGATACTCAAGCAGATACAATCTTTCTTGCTTGTTGAGGGGCGCAAAGGTACGTCCCTCTGCATCGGGTGTGTTTCCAGCGGCATACTCATGTCCAGCGTTCGAATTGCCCTGGATACTAGTGTCAAAGCGAAATCCGCCGGATTTGTATTGTTTGCTGCGAAAACCCACCACGTCGGGCTCAAAGTCTCGAGACCCTACCCAGAACACATCACTGCGATACTCAATGGGATTACCTTCTTCATCCACATCAGGATCGCCCGGTTGGCGTTTTGGCAACAATAGTTCGTACAGATTCGGTACCGAACCATTGTGCAAATAGGGCGCGGTAGCCCATATGCCATTCAGTGCTCGCGCTTTGTAAGCCTGCAGCTGCTTGAATGGTTCTGCGGGTGTGGGTTCATCAAAATCCCCGCGACGAATCGTTGTGGCCGACCGATTTTTTAGCGTTTTAGCCAAATCCCAAGCCCATTCAGCCACCCGGCGAATCGGCGTTTTGTCTGGGTCCCAACTGGCGACAACGTTACGGGCAGAGAAGCTTACCAGCGAGGCCACCGGCTGTACCTTTTCGATAACCATGGGCCCGGCTGCCGCATCCACGTTTTGATTATGGGCCATGCCACTGTATCCGTTATAAGCCACGGTATTGATTGCCAAAAGCGGGTCAGTACCTACTTTTTCAAACTGCGACATACGCGTCACAATTTTTCGGTTTGGGTCGTCTCGAACAATATTGGCGTGACAGGACGCACAGCGTTGGTCAAAAATCTCCGAACCTCTTTCTTTCCAGTCATCTCGTAGCGCTCCCAGTTTATCCTCCGGCCAAACCGGTGATTGCAAGCGGCGCAGGCTAAACTCTACCCGGTTCAAATTACGTTGATCAATTGAAGATTTAAAATTGATATGGCCTAGGCTCTGATCCTGCCCACCAATGCGAGCACTGATTGAGCGACCTTCTTTGCGCTGCCAGTCCAGTGTCCCAAATACACCTATCACCTGGCCGACATTACGGCCCAGTGGTCCAATCCCCCCATTGCTGACGAGGCCAGTCCACTGCACGTAATCGTGCTGGGCGATGTCCCAGAGGTAAGGATAGCTGGTTGGTGCATTAGCCGGGTTATAGATTGCGGCTCTCAGTTCCGCACGCGTCTGTTGCCATTGTGCCGGATTCACGGCGCCAGCATGATTTTCCAGGGCAGCGAGTACCCGAAGGACTATATTGCTCTGATCTTCATCATCGAGAACGGCATCCACATCGCTTCTGGCCCTATCCATTACCGCAGCAGGTACAACCTTGATTAGAACTTCGTTTAACTGTTCGCCGCTCATAATGTATTGCAGTACGCGATTGTAAATACGGCCGAAGGCATCGAGGCGTGAGAAACCATAGTGCGTTCTGCCGCCATTGGGTTGATTTTCATCCCACAGCGGTTCATTGGTATGGGTATACGCTGCTATGCGGTTGGCATACTTCGCCAGGTCTGCATCAATTTGCTCGCGGCTATCGTATGTTCCTTCAGCCAGCACTTTGTCATGAAATCGTGTGCGTTTAGCATCATCGCTCATGGTTTTTTGCAAGGCGCCCGCCATTGCGACCAGGAAAATTTCGAGGTCAGCCGCAGCCGGACCACCATCAATCCGCAGGCCTCTGCGAACATCGTTGGCATCGGTGTAATTGATCTGGCTGGTGTGGCAAGCAGCACAGGTGAAACCCATGTATTTCTTGCCCTGGTAGACGTCTTTGGTCATACCCACAGGCAGCCCATCCGGGTTACTCAGAGTCGCTTCTCGAGGCAGGTAACGAAAACTGTTCAAGTAAGCATTATCCCGAAACGCATCCTGATTATTCTCCTGCTCCAGGTGCAAGAAAAAATCGTATGGCAGCAGGTTTGACCCCTGCGATGCGGCGTAAAACCATAGGCTGTCCCTGGCATCCCAGTTCTGCGGCAAGTATTCAATATTTTCCTTTAATACATCTCCATCAATTTCATCGTGCAAAATAGAGGCAACACCACGGCTCGGATCATCGTCTCTGAACTCCAGGGATTGGCTGATCACTCCATAGACATACCAGAATATTAAAATGGGCACCAAAGACAGGATGCCCCAATATAAAAGCTTCTTGATGACCGATAGAACAAAATCGTAGATCTTCAATACGAATCGTCCGAAACTCGTGTACAGTTTTATAAACTTCTCTAGCATGTTGCTACCCCTCGTGTTGTTATTTTGCTGTGAGTACTACTCTCATTTATGTCCATCTGCTAACGCGTCATAGGCGCGCACAATCCAGTACTACCAAATCCAGTGCGGTGTATTGAGCTTTTATCGATTGAATACCTGGTGTATCTGATGGTATTTCAAGCGCACGGACTTCCCTGACAACCTGTCTCATGTTATCGCCCCCATTTTCGTACCGTCCATCAATATCCTCCCTTACTCTACACCTACCCAACCCTGGTAGTTTACCCATGATTAATTGACCACCCCTCACAGGGCCAACTCTCAGCTAAGAACTTATCACAACTGGTAGACAGATGACAAACTTGCGTCCAATCAATTCTGCCTTAAGTAACGGGAGTTTAGGGTATTCCAGGCCCAGCTGACTCCACTGATTCGTGGCCAGTCAGCGAAGTAACCGCCAATTTTCCGCATCTTTGATTTTCGCTAAAGCGTCAGGTTCTACAAAGTTTCGCAGGTAGCCGCAAGCGCGGCACACAATAACGGTCATTTTTGCCGAAGAAAATCGTCGGGGCGAAATTTTCGGCAGTAACTCTCCCCCTATTGTCGTGGTATCTACCTGGTCAGTACATTGATATACCTTGTCAGCGCCACATTCTGGGCATGGCCTGAGACGGGCACCCCGTAGACTTAAGTCGTCGACTGCTACCCCGAAAACGGCTGCCAGGGCTTTGCGAGATTGCAGGGAAGCGCTCCCGGTATTCTCGATTCGTTGAATAGTACGTAAATTTAAACCAGTAGCGATGGCCAGTTCTTCCTGGGACCAGGATCGGTTTTGACGATTCTTTCGGATCAGCTCTGCGTTGACGCGCATGAATTACCTCGTTAGGACTGTCTGCTCTAAAGTGAGGCGGCATAGTTAATGCCGACAACCAGCCAAGCATATACAAATCCAGGAGTAAAAGAACTCGACAACTAGACGACAGTTTTACGACAGACGGAAAACTTTATCAACCCTTGCAATGTCCGGCGATAAAACCTTGGTGAAGTTAATCCCTTAGGAGGCAGCGACGAGCATCGCACCAATTTAATCAAGCAGTGATTAAGTCACCCTGTTCCAATCAAAATACGGCCCTGGATCGGGCTTTCTGCCGGGGGCAATATCGCTGTGTGCAAATACGTTATGGGGAGCTATTTTTGGATAGAACTGTCGCAGACAGGCAACAAGTCGATTGAGTTGCTGGTACTGGGCATCGGTAAAGCCCTTGTCGTCTGTGTCCAAACCCTCCAACTCAATGCCAATTGAAAAATTGTTGACCTTTGGTTTGCCAAGACAGACCGATTCACCGGCATGCCATGCACGCTTGTCAGTCGGAACAAACTGAATCAATTCACCATCACGCCGAACAAAAAAATGTGCAGACACCGTTAGATGCGTTATCTCGGCAAAGTAATCATGTTCGGAAGCATCGAGACAATTAGTAAAGAAATTGATCACCTCCTCGCCACCATACTCTCCCGGCGGCAAGCTAATGCAATGCACAATAATGGCCTCTGGCTCAAAGCCAGCGTCACGATCATCACAGTTGGGTGACGCGATATAGCGAGCACCCGAAACCAGGCCGGTCACGGCGTCCAGGCTTAATTCAGATTTGTAAAAATCAGACAATGTCCGCAATCCATGGTTGCGACACATGCAAAACGGCGCAGGCCAACAACCCGGCAATCACATCATCGATCATAATGCCAAAACCACCCTGCACAGATCGATCCAAAGCCTTAATCGGCCACGGTTTTAAAATATCAAACACCCTGAATAGAATAAATCCGAGCACAATATTCAACATACTCGGGGTAATCGCCAACATGGTCACCAGGTAGCCGACAACCTCATCCCAGACTATGGCTCCATGATCGTGCACGCCGACATCGTCTGCGGTTTTACCGCATACATACACGCCGAGGATGAAGGTCAGGACCAGCAGAGCACTATAGGCCGGTAACGAAAGCTGTAAACTTAGGGCGACGAGTATATACAAGGGGATTGCAGCCAGCGTGCCCCAGGTTCCTGGCGCCGGTTTAAGCAAACCCGAACCAAAACCCAAGGCGAGAAAATGCACCGGGTTACTTAATTTAAAGGTAACTTGTTTTGACATAGTATTTTATTCAGCATCCAACTGTTGTTTGGTTTGGAAGTGCTGGTAGCCACTATTATCCTGCAACTCAAATGCCTTGTCTTTATAACGTAGCATGACAGCATCGATCGGTTTGTCCGAGTGGCTGTCAAGCTCATTTACCTGGCCTATTTTGCTTAACGCCAGGTTAAGATGTTTACCCACCTGATTGATCTCTGCGCGTTTTTCTTGCGGGGCGGTGAATAGCAACTGGTAATCGTCTCCGCCGGTGAGGGCGAGGATATAGCTTCCCCCGTTATCCAGGTAAGTACGGTAACTTGAGGAGAGTGGCACGCCTTCAAGGTCTATCTCGATCGCCACATTGCTTCCGCGCGCCACATGTCCGAGTTCGGCAACCAATCCATCTGATATATCAATACAGGAAGATGCCAAGCCCCGCAGAGCCAGCCCTAATTCCACCTGGGGTGTGGGCGTTTCCAACCTTCTTAGCACTTGGGCCAGGTCTGCATCTGGCAAAACCACCTTGCCCTGCAAAGCAGCAAGTGCCAGCGCAGCATCACCCAAGGATTGAGACACATAGACATCGTCGCCGGGCTTCGCGCTATCGCGACACAGGGCCGTCCCAGCTTCGACCAGCCCCATTATTTGCATTGTCAGGGTAAGTGGCCCCTGAGTAGTATCACCACCGATTAATTGCAGTCCATAGCGTTTGCTGATTGTATCGAGGGCGGCGGAGAACCCGGACAGCCAGTCATCATCCAGCTGCGGCAGACACAGGGCCAGGGTAGCCCATTTTGGTTCAGCACCCATCGCCGCCATATCGCTCAAGTTAACAGCAGCCAGTTTACTAGCTAGTTTGGCAGCATCGACTTCCGGGAAAAAATGTACGCCTTCCACCATGGAGTCTACGCTGACCACCAACTCCATTCCATCCGGCACACGCAGGATTGCGGCATCATCGCCAACGCCCAACCTGGTGGAAGAATGTGTTACGCCAATACCCTGGCAATAGCGTTCGATCAGAGAAAATTCTGTCAAACCGCCCTCTTATAACCTGGTAATTGCCTGCACAAAATGTGAAGGCTAATTTTGGCCCGATCCTTTCGCCTTGCTGGCGGAACCACGCAAGGTTTTGCTCATCTTGTCCATCACCCCATTGACGAACTTATAGCTGTGATCTGACCCAAATACCTTGGCCAGCTCTATCATTTCATTGATTACTACCTTTGCCGGCACATCAGGCTTGTGCATCAACTCGTAGGCGCCAATGCGCAGGATGGCACGTTCTACCGGGTCAAGCTTTGCGAAGTCCCGATCTATATGCGGCGCGATTCCAGCTTCCAGCTCATCTGCCAGCGCTGGGACTTCTCGCAAAATTTCCCTCAGATAGCGCTTCTCGATATTTTGCATATCGTGAATCTGGCCAAACTTGGCCTCTATCTCGTCGGCATTTTGCGCAGTCAGATCCCACTGGTAGAGCGCCTGCACCGCCGCCTTCCGGGCATTATGCCTACTGGACATAAATCACCCTCGCTTCGCACGCGTGAACGAATAAACAGCAATTAGGCAACATTCATCATTCTCAACAATAAGAGAAGCGCTAATATCAAGGCTTACACCTTTTGCAAAATGTTCACCATTTCCAGCACGGTGAGGGCCGCCTCGGCACCCTTATTACCGGCTTTGGTGCCAGCACGTTCAATGGCTTGTTCAATACTGTCCACTGTGAGCACACCAAAACCAACCGGGATACCCGTTTCCAGCTGCACTGAATTGAGTCCTTTGGCACACTCACCGGCTACGTAATCGAAATGTGGTGTAGAGCCACGAATCACCGCACCCAGCGCTACAACCCCGTCATAATCTCCGCTACTGGCAAACTTTTTCACCATTAACGGGATCTCAAAAGCGCCGGGGACATAAGCCACGGTAATATTCTCAGCCTTCACGTTCGAGCGTTTTAGTGTATCCAGCGCGCCACCCAGCAACGCATCACCGATAAAGCTGTTAAACCGCCCTACTACAATCGCGAGTTTTTGATTGGCGCCCTGTAGTTCGCCCTCGATAGTTTTGTGACTCATAGTGTCTGTAACTGCCCTGCTGTTTGTCTTTTATGTTGTTAACGTGAAATATATTCCACGATTTCGATTCCAAAGCCGGATAGACCATGGGTTTTTCGTTCGCGGCCCAATACCTGGATTTTTCCGGCACCCAGGCTGCTCAAAATCTGGCTGCCGGCACCCAGTAAGCGCAGGTGACCCTGGCTGCTGGGCCGTTTATCGGCCTGCATTTGCTCAATATCGTAGATCACTTCTTCAGCGTTTTGCACATAACGCAGAATGACCACAATACCAGCACCGGCGCGCATTATATAGTCAATTGCCTCCTGAACGGGAAAAGTAATTTTATTATTCAACCCCTTCATAACATCGAGAAAATCGGACTCCACGTGGATGCGGACAGGCACCGGAGTGTCTGCTGCTATATCGCCACAAACAAAGGCAATATGATTCTCTTCACGTTCCGTGTCGCGAAATAAAACAGTACGCAAACTGCCCTTGGCTGTTTCAATCACCGTGTCTTTAACCGGGATCACAGTGGGTTCTTTTTCCAATCGATAGCGAATCAATTCAGCGATAGAACAAATTTTCAGGTCATGCTCCTCAGCAAACACCTGCAAATCGGGCATCCGCGCCATACTGCCATCTTCATTGAGGATTTCGCAGATAACACTGGATGGGTCACGCCCGGCAAGTCGGGAGAAATCCACGCCGGCCTCGGTGTGGCCAGCACGACTCAAGACGCCACCAGGTTGCGCCATGATCGGGAAAATATGACCTGGCATGACGATATCCGCAGGTTTGGCGTCGCTCGCCACTGCAGCCTGCACCGTGCGGGCTCTATCAGCAGCGGAAATACCTGTGGTAACCCCTTCCGAGGCCTCGATTGACATGGTGAAATTCGTCGAAAACCGGGCGCCATTATTGTCACCTACCATTAATGGCAGGCCAATTTGTTCGCAGCGTTCTTCGGTCAAGGTGAGACAGATTAATCCACGTCCATAGCGAGCCATGAAGTTAATATCTTCTGCCGTGACGCAGTCGGCGGCCATCATCAGATCGCCTTCATTCTCACGATCCTCATCGTCGGTGATTATCACCATTTTCCCCTGGCGATAATCTTCGAGGATCTCTTCTATACTGCTTAGTGCCATATCATTAATTACCTGGATTGAGGTATGCTGTTTATTGTTATTGGATTGGTCAAAGACGCTAAGTTTCTTAGAGAGGCGTATACTGCCAAAGGAGTCGGCCGGCGGCCAGCAATATCACGGACAGGGTAGCGACCACACCGATTTGCCGCAGGATGAGGTATTGTTTGGGATTGCGCATACCTGCCACATGCAGTAACCGGGCTACCACCAACACGCTTGCCAAGATAAACGTCAGCGTTTTTTCGTAGGCAATGGTTTCCAAAAACCACAGCAGGATAATGGCCAGCGGGACATACTCAATAAAGTTAGCATGCACACGGATGGCAACTGCGAGATCGCGATCATCCCCATCGCCGCGCGAGATACGCTTGTTTTTACGATGGCCAATAACACCCAGGGAAAGAATGATGTAAATCAGCGCAAAAACGGCAGCAAAAATTGGAGCAACAGGCATGATAGGCCTCCTCTAGAAGATGTTTGTAGCTATACCAGGGAACAAATTGCCTGGTATTCAAGCAAAGCCGTGTTCGGCTAAAAAGGATTGTGACAGATTCGAATCAGATGTGGTGTCACCTGTGAGTAATCGTTCCAGGTAGCGAGCGATCAAATCAACCTCGATATGCACTTGGTCATTAACCTTTATCTCTCCCAGGGTGGTCACCTCGAAGGTATGCGGTATCACATTGATATCGAATTGATTGTCATCCACCGAATTCACCGTGAGGCTGGTGCCATTAATGGTGATGGAACCCTTTTTGGCAATATATTTCTTCAGCTTTTCGGGGGCCGTGAAGACCATGCGCCAAGATCGCGCGTCTTCTGTCAGGTTGGTCAGGGTTGCCAGTCCGTCCACATGACCGGACACCAGGTGCCCGCCCATTCGTGTGGTGGGCAAAAGGGCCAGCTCGAGGTTGATGCGGGTTCCCGTGTTCCAATCGCCAATCAGGGAATGATTGATTGATTCGATGGATACATCAAAGGCAAGGTTGATCCCCTCGATCTCAACCACGGTCAGACAAACGCCATTGCAAGCAACGCTATCGCCGATTGCAATATCACGATCAGCCAGGTCTGCAGCTGCAATCACCAGCCGTATATCACCGCCGACAGCTCGTGCGCTGACCACGGTGCCCATAGTCTCAATAATTCCGGTAAACATGCTAACTGCCCACTTTCTGGTTCTGTAATTGTGCCAGGCTGTCAGAATTAACTGCCTGCACGCGGATATCCTCACCAACCATCTCGGTATTGTTAACCTGGAAGGCAACCCGATTGGCAAACGGCAACGCCTGGTCAAACTGGAACATACTCTTGCCCTGGTCGCCCAACAGGCTGCCGGCATAAAACAGTTCCAGTTGATCAACTAAGCCGGCACCTAAAAAAGCGCCGCTCAGCGTTTGCCCGGCTTCAACCAACACCTCGTTGCACTGCCATTTGCCCAGTTCATCGAGGACCAGGTCGAGATCAAGCCGGCCAGCCCCTTTGTCGCGCTGCTGAATCACTTCGGCCCCAGCTTCGGTCAAGGCGGCAATGCGCGTCAGGTCATCTGACAGGGTAAACACCACCAATTGTTGGTCTATACCAATGATCTGCGCCTCCAACGGTAACCTGAGCTGACTGTCGAGTACCACGCGGTAGGGCTGATGCTCTGCATCAGGCAGACGTACGGTCATTTGCGGGTCGTCAGCGAGTACGGTGTCAATGCCAGTAATCACCGCTGAGCACGATGCCCTCAGGTGTTGTACTTGCTGACGAGCTTCGGATCCGGTGATCCATTTACTCTCGCCATCGAAGGCAGCGGTGCGGCCATCCAGAGTGGCTGCAGATTTCAACACCACCCAAGGCCTGTTCTGGTTCATGCGCTTGACAAAACCGCGATTCAACCAGATCGCCTGCTCCTGCAACAAACCGGATTCAATATCAATACCCGCTTGCTTAAGAAAATCAAATCCACCGCCCGCGACCAGCGGGTTGGGGTCGGGCATTGCTGCGATCACCTTGCTGACGCCGGCATCGATCAAGCCATCAATGCAAGGCGGGGTACGCCCCTGGTGGCAGCAGGGTTCCAGATTGACATAACAGGTGGCTCCCCGAGCGGCTTCACCGGCCTGTTTGAGGGCTTCTCGTTCTGCATGTAATCCGCCAGCCTTGAGATGAAAACCTTCGCCGACGATTTTGCCTTCTTTCACCAACACGCACCCGACCCTTGGATTGGGAAACGTGGTGAATCTGCCACGTTCGGCAAGCTCGAATACCCGCTGCATGAGAGCAACATCATCCATGCGTTCTATGGATACCGGATCACTCATTTTTTTCGGCTTCACGTTTCAGCTTGAGACGATCATTTTGCCGGGTAGCACGGCGTCCACGCATTGTTTCGGCCTGTAGGCGGCGGATCTCATCGCTGAAAGCATCCACATCCTGGAATGAGCGGTAAACGGAAGCAAAGCGCACATAGGCTACTTGGTCCACTTCGCGCAACTCGTTCATCACCAACTCACCGATTTCCCGTGCATTGACCTCTCGTTCTCCGCAGGTCAGCAAATTTCGCTTAATACGATGTAAAATTTGATCGATCTGGTCCGACTCTACCGGCCGCTTTTCCAGGGCACGTTCCAATCCGCGCGCCAGTTTGGATTCATCGTAGTTTTCGCGATCACCATTCGACTTGATAATAAACGGTAACTTCAGATTGGCTTCTTCCAAGGTGCTGAATCGCTCTCCGCAAGCCTCGCAACCACGCCGACGGCGTACCGCGTCACGATCCTCGGTCAGGCGGGAGTCAACTACCCGGGTGTCTTCGTTTTGGCAAAATGGACAGCGCATAGCGTTTAGGCTACCGAATATTCACGCAGTCTGCCAGCCACAAGAGCGAACCTGCCACACAGATTAACAAATCGTCGCCAGCACTAATCGGCGTAATCGTATACTGGGAAATTCGCGCACAGGGCCAGCACCTCGGATTTAACCCGTGCAACAACCTCTGGATCAGCTTGGTTCTTGTCTTCGCCCTCGGCGCGAATTTCCCAGTATACGATTACGCCGATTAGTGCTGGCGACGATTTGTTAATCTGTGTGGCAGGTTCGCTCTTG
>JBCCFY010000065.1:0-14028 GCA_039110515.1 Pseudomonadota bacterium | reverse complement strand
GAATCTCCCTGAGCGATCATGTTTCTCCTCTGTACCTCAGGGGGTCGAGGCAGGGGCATCTGAAGAGCAACTATTGGTTTGGTGGTGAGCAGACCTCACACAAGTGTTTATGCATGAGTTGTTTCATTAAATCTGCATAAATGTGAGTAATCTCAAAGAAGGCGGAATATACTTGTGAGAGAATATTCACCGCCTAATAATATTCACTGTTATGATTTGTCTACTGTTGTAAATGTGGATAAATTCGAGTAAGAAAGGTTTTGGGGAATATTCCCTTAATATTCTCCATGTATTGAAGGAAGGCCTGATGAAGTAGAAATTCGAGGTAATAAGTTTGCAATAAAATATGAATATTCTCTTGGCCCAAAGGGGGAAGATGTTCCTTAGTAATAGAGTTGTATTTGAGGGGGATATTTCGGATAGGCCCAAGTGAGGAGAGAAGACTGAAAACAAAGATAAGAAAAGAGGAAAAATGGGAGTAATGTTAATGAAAGTTTTTATGAGTTTTTGGTGTAGTTGGATAGCATGTATACGTGAAAAGAGAAGGTTTTATTGCTCCAAACCCTGGTATTGATTGGATAATACTTTCAGATATTCGACATTCTCAGGATCTGCCGAAACCAACGCTTCATAAGCGGTGCTTGCCTGCCAGTGTCGGCCCCTTTGTGCAAGGTAGTTAGCGATCGCCTCTAGCACAGACTTATTTTCGGCATTCTCCGCAATTAATTCTGAAAAGAATTCCACTGCTTCGTCCACTCGAGCCTCATCAGGTGTAGACACGTCAATAAATCGTGAGAGTTCGGTTTCAAGATTTAAAACTTTGCCTTTCAATTGCTCGTTCTCTAACTCGATCTGGTGTATCTCCTCCTGAAGCTTAGTTTGCGATTCACGATTATCTCGAACCACTTTAAATTCCCGTAAGTAATATAGTTTATCCCGCAGTTCCTTGAGTTTTAACTCGTCCTCCTCGTTCCTTTCTGACAGTTCCTCTAATTTCCGTAGTTCCAGTTCGTACTTTTCTTTTTCATCGTAGGCCATATCGAGTTGAACAAACGTGCGATCCTCGCCTTCAACGTCAAATACCTGTCCATACATTCGATCATAAGTGGCTCCGATAAAATGGTTTGGCAACGTATCAACCATAAAGTTTCCTTTACTTTTTTTAAGAACTGACACTTCGCGCTCTTTCGATCCACGGATCACAAGGGGACTATGAGCAGTGACTAGAAACTGAACGTTTGGGAATGATTCACGAAACAAATCCAGTATTTTTGACTGCCATGTCGGATGTAAATGGGCGTCAATTTCATCGATAATCACAATTCCTGTCTGCTGTCTCACTGATTTTTCCGGTACATCGTTGTTAATGGCTTGAAGGTACCGATACACAAGTCCAATCATAGAAATTACCGATAGTGTCCCCTGTGATGCTTTCTGCAGTCTCAGAGATGTATTTTGATTACCGTCTGTGAGCGCGTAGATTTCGAAATGAGCACTATCCTTTCGGACAATTTTATCGAACTTAAATGAACTATCCGATAACTTTCTAATTGAGGATTCGATTAACTTAAATAGTGGGGCCTGAAACTTTTCACCCGCCTGCATATAATCGAGGCAGAGCCCATATAGGAAACTTTCGATTAAATCTTCATAGGGTCTATCGTTTAAGAAATGCCAAGCACTCTGCGTACGAAGATCAGTGACAGCGTCAGATCTGGCACTCACAGTCGATTGTGATTTGTTTATATAGCGCATGTCTGGAATCGCAAGAATTGGAACCTGCCCAAAGTACTGACGAAATGCTCTGGCATCCCTAAGAGTGGATTGGGGCTCACCATCTAGCGTTACCCCGACATCTATAAATGCTTTTTCCTTTGCATCATTAAAGTAGTCTTGAGTGAAGTCTTCTTCATTCTGTAGCATCGCAATTAGCGATCTGAGCAAGTAAGATTTTCCATAACCGTTCCTACCGAGCAAAATATTGACATGAGATTGAAACTTCCAAGAAAAATCTCCAAAGAAATCTAATCCCCGCATTGTCACGGATTTCAATTTGATTGTTTTGTTGAGATTGTCAGCAAATGAGGCCTGTGAGTTAATGCGATCAAGGCGATTTTGACTACTGACGAACCTTCTTGTGTCTCCTGTTTTTAAAAACAGTTCCGACTGACCTTTAATTAAGTCCACATCGTTTGGGTCTCGGAGGATCATCTCGTCAAACATCTCTATTGCTCTTGAATATTGACCATCCTCTATAAGTAACTCAGTCAGCGCCTTTGCAATTCCCAAATTGTGGCTATTTTCAGCATGAGCCTGTCCCAAAGCATCTATGCGCAACGATAACTCGTCGGGCTCGTTGCTCGTCCTATTATTGCTTTCGTCCTCAACCTTATCGTTTTTTTCTTGCCTCTTAATTTTTGAATCTATTACCTTGGCAGCATAAACAGGGGCTTGCCAGATTGCAGCTACGATGAAAGGAATCAACAGTACTACAGACGACAAAACAAAAGGAGTCAAAAAATATTTCTCCAATGATGACAATGATAGGAGCGAAAAGTGTTCTGGTATCTCGCCCGAGAAAATCTGGAGCTTGACAATACTGTACGCAGCCCAGGCAGCTACCAGGGCTGGTATCAATAAGCACAGGGCAAAATTTCTGTACATGCTCATCAGGTTATTGGGCGAGGGTTCTTTTTGATACACGAATATATTGAAGCGGACTAGTGAAGTAATGCTAAGCGCGCTCGCTAACAGTGTTGCTGATAGCATAAAGACAAGTAGCCCAACAAAGACGCCACCTGCTTCACTAATCAAGGGGTTCTTGACTCCATCAAGGATTGTTTGAGCACCCCATAAGGCGGAGAGATAAGACAATCCCAATGTTAGCAGCAGAGTTGTTGTGCCCAGCATGGCGAACTTTGTTTGCTCGTGACTCGGACACAGTTTAAGCATGTCACCATCCGCTCCGCCCAGTTGCCATAATAGTTTCAAAGCCCACGGTGGATTATGTGTTTCAGATGTCATAGATTTGTTTTACTACTCTTCCTCGCCTTTACTGTGTTGTTTCATGTTTTTAATCAAGAGTATTCCACCTCAATAAATAAACCATTTGGCAATACAAACTGGGGTTAGACGAGCTTGGTCGTTCTTGATTACGGGCCGTATCGCTTCAATTCCAACAAAATTCTCTGGTCTACACCTATAATAGGT
This sequence comes from Pseudomonadota bacterium, assembly GCA_039110515.1. Lineage (GTDB taxonomy): Bacteria > Pseudomonadota > Gammaproteobacteria > Arenicellales > Arenicellaceae > Arenicella. The sequence goes on along the minus strand of JBCCFY010000065.1, from coordinate 10,818 downwards.
TGGGTAAGCACTAAAAGACTGAACATAGGCAATAAAGAGCCCTAAATTAGTTTTACTTCTCCTATTCCATACAAACCCAACAGAGTTACATATTCCCATTCTCCCGGTATATTTCCTTGGGCTCGCTGATACCTAAACATTATAAGAACAATGATTTACATCTTCAATTGAAACGAAGAACTAACATCAATGAAGCAGCAAAAACAATGCTCCCATCCTCACGCGCCCAGGTAAACTAGATAAAAATGGGATTAGACGCCTATTTTTATGGTAACCGAATCGATCTAGCATTTATCTAGTGCTGTGTATGACAATGTTCTCTCAGGAAACAGTAAAAGAAGATTCATAATTGTGACTCCGGGAAATGGAAACCACAAGGAAGCTTGAGCTTCATGCAGCGATGACCAAAATTACGATATCGTTTCTCAGTAAGTCAATTTGGGATATTTAATCTGGAAATCTGGGCAATTACTTTTAATGGGAGTACCAAGGAAACGCTTATTTCACTATTAAGCTACTATGTGTTCTTTAAGTGTTAAATGGAGATTCATCAAGGCAAGAATAACAAGAGTTTCCGGTAATTCTCCAAATAAAGTTACAGATGTATCCTCGAATTCTCGACTTAAAAAAACGAAGGATAATTTGAGTTTTTTTTGGCCCATGAGAAACTAGATTAACGAAGGATTCTAAGGCGCTAAGAATTAATCCAGAATTTTGTCAGTCAAAACGATATAAAATTTTATGGCATTATCAAGAGAAATCGACGTACGTTAAAAACGCGAGTGTGGGATTGTGATGTCACGCTGAGCGGATTTGACAGTGGTCAGTGCTGGTGATAATTTAGCTGAACGTGCCGTGACGCAGAGAGGCCTAGCCAGGAAGCGTCATTAGCGGTAAAAACCCTTACCGCAATTCTGACGAGAATGACACGAGAAAGTCAGGTCAACTTTCCGGGGGAAGCAGATATCTCGATATGTGCTTCCCCTCTTTCGTTTGGGCGTCGCAGTTACCCCTTAGCCCCCGCACAATCAAATCCGATCTGCGTCGTAAACCCTCTTAATTGCGCCAAAACCTGCTATCTCATGCAGTTTTAAGCTGTTCTCTATTCAATCACAAAATGTGTGTGTGATTTAGTTCCAGTAGCACTGGCGCCAGGCCGATGTCAGTGTCGTGTCAGGGCTTTGTCGGGAAGATGACAGGCTTTCGTCGTGGTGAAAAACGGCTCGCTGGTTATCATTTAGCCACCTCGAACCTGTGGCATAATTACGAACATGATTGTAAGAAAACTCAGGCTGCATAAAGGTTGGTCGCAAGATCACCTGGCCGAAATAACCGGACTCAGTGTCAGGACCATCCAACGCATTGAGCGTGGTCAGAACCCGAGTCTGGAATCATCCAAGGCATTGGCCGCTGTATTCGAGGTTGATATTTCAACTTTTATCACAGAGGAACCAACAATGACCGAATCAACTAATATTGACCACGCCGAGATCGCTGCCATGCAATATGCAAAGCGGGTGAAAGAGTTTTACGAAGGCCTTATCGCCTACGTAGTTCTGGCGATCGTATTTTTCAGCCTAATGGGCTTTGGCGAACCCGTACTTTACTGGGTGTTTCTCGGCGTCGGTGCCGGCCTTGTCGTGCAGGGACTGCTCGCTTTTGAAGTTATTCGATTCCCTAACCAGGACTGGGAAAAGAAATTGATAGAGAAAAAATTGGGCCACAAGCTGTAAACCCTTCCAGGATTCTACTGCAACCCTAAGTGTGCGATGGTTTGTTGAAAACCATCGCACCTTCCGTTTATTTTGTACTGACAACTGAACAACCAACGCCCCTTATCTGAAGGTCATTTTGATGGATTTTCCGCAGACTAAAATCATTGATAAAAGTTCATATTATCAGTTTAAAATTCGGCACTATTTTTCACTTAGCGCAGGCAAATTGAGAAACTGGATTAACTCTTCGCTTTAAACGTTTTAAAAATTTACACGTTTTTCTTAGCACAAAAAGTTAGAAAATTTTGTGGCATTTCCCGCGGAAATAGACGTTCTCCTAAAAGCTCCCCAACTCCTCAGATTGCTGTGCCAAGGAGGTTTGACAGCGGTGGGTGCTGGTGATAATTTTACTGAACGTGCCGTGACGCAGAGAGGCCTAGCCAGGAAGCGTCATTAGCGGTAAAAACCCTTACCGCAATTCTGACGAGAATGACACGAGAAAGTCAGGTTAACTTTCCGGGGGAAGCAGATATCTCGATATGTGCTTCCCCTCTTTCGTTGTGGGATCGAATAATAGAGGTGAGCAGGAATCCCACGGTCAGCAATCAGGTGAATCTATCTACTTACGTAGCTCTGATTAGTCGAAACTCAGACTAGTCTGTTACTGAACAACTCAAGCATTCTCACCCAAGCTTTCTCTGCTTGTACTTCGTTATAGACTGGAGAATCCAGCGAGCACCATCCGTGTAGCGTGCCTTCATACACTTCGATTTCTGCAGGAATGCCAGCCTTTTCATAGGCCTTGGCTAATACATTTTTAGCCTCAGGTTGCTTCTCGTCATCATTTTCCGCAATGGCATGCAACATATGCGCAGGCGTTTGAGGAATTAACAGATGCGGACTGTCGACTTTTTCAGTGACGAGACCACCGGCGTGAAAAGAAGCGCCTGCCCCGACCCGGTCGGGAACCGCGGCGGCCGTGCGCATCAATAATCGACCACCCATGCAATAACCATTGGTGCCAATTTTCTTACTGCTATCAACCGCATCTTGTTTATCTAAAAACTGAATAAACGCTTTAGCATCTGAAAAAGTAGCATCTTGAGTCAACTCGGACGCATATCCGAAGAGAATCTTGCGGATGTCCGGATCACGAAAGCTCGAGCCCTCCGGCACCACCGGGATTTTCGCGCTGCGATAGAATGGATTGGGTACCAAGACAGTGTATCCAGATTGAGCTAACCGAGTGGCCATGGTGCGAAATGCGTTTCTGAGGCCCAGGATATCTGTCCACATGAGGACGCCTGGGTACTTGCCTCTCGACGGATGCACTAAAAATGCCTCGGCATCTCCATCAGGAGTGTTGATAGTTACATTGCTCTGAGTCACGCTGAGCGCGTTAGCTACCGGAGGGACTAACGCTAACATGCTTGCTATGGTGGTGAGCTTCGCGAAATCGCGGCGATTTAAATTCCCGCCAGCTTTTAAATACTTTTCGTTATCCAGTTCACTTTGTTCGTTGCACAAGGTATCGAGTTCCTCCTAATGGGTTGTTAGATCAGCAAGATGAGCACGGTTTTTACTCTGCCTATTTTTACATCCCCAAGAGTTTAATCTAAGTTAGGTGTGTTGTACCAATGTAAGCTAAACGATAAGGAACTAATCTTACCTCTGACTCGACATCAACAAATATGGTTCCTCGACGCATGTTTACATGCCATTAATTAGATCTTCTTATGGCCAGTTAGCCAAATGGGGAGTGGCAATTAATCTGGACGGCTATTCAATTTTTTCTTGTTTACTCTAATTGCCCTTAACCAGGTTAAAATCGCACGACCAGTGGTACTGGTTTCTCTACTACCCTCAACATCCGCGTAAGCGTTCTCCATAGAGCTATAGCGCCAGCTGCTATGACCCAGTCCCTCCTGGATCAACAGTTGCGCATGGCCAGGGGATTGACGGTTTACGGTGTCAACAATAAGTTGATGTCCATGCAAGGTTTCAAACTGGTCGTATTCATTGAATATCACCAACACTTTTGCATTCAGTTTTTCCCAAGCCCCAAGAAAGTTTTGTTTCGCTGCCTGTTGATGCCAACTGAATGGGCGACCGTAGTGATTATCTAGGTTTAAACCTCTCGTATCATCACGCACAGCTGCCAGCGCCGGGCTGTCTTTGGCAATCTCATCTGGGTGCCGCCCTTTCACCAGGTACTCGGTTTGAAAATGAATACGATCATTCATCTGTTGATGGATATCGGACCGAGCTACTTGGTCAGGCCGACGCTCGAGATAAAAGCGTTCGAAGTTAATCATGCGCTCCAGGTGTGTAAGTGCCCCACCCCCCTGTACCACGATCCCAGCAATGTTGTAGCCCTTTTCCTGAAGGCTAGCCGCAATAAGAGGTGCGGTGGTCGAACCCAGGCTACTGCCGTAGATATAAACCCTGGATGCATCAATTCGTTCGTCTTGTAAAAGTTGTTCAAAGGCTGTGATGTAGTGCGCCACTTCGGTATCGTAATCAAGCTTATCGCAACTTGGCCCCTGACTGTCTCCTGCACCAGCGCGATCAACCCGTATCAGTGCCAGCCCTGATTCCCTGGCAATCATGGCGAGCGTGCTTGTTGATTCGGGATTGAGTTCTAAGGAACCGCAGGATACCCATTGCGCAAAGAGAACCGGATTGATAGGTTTGATCGCGCCACTTGGCGTTGTAAGCAGGCTTCTCAAACGGATCCCAGGTTCCACTTCCACCGAATCATAGTAAGTATCCACTCCTGGTAGCGTTTCCAATGGTTTATCGACGGAACGCGGTAGAGGATCACCTGGGCGTAAAGCTGCGGAGACAATGGCCGAAATGACCAAGGAGCAAAGGGCGAGAAAGACGGCAAGACTTCTGGGGAGTTTGAGACATTGCATAATATTTTTAATGTTTGGCAAAAAAGCATCATTCAGTGGATTGGCGCTCTATACTAGGCAACACAATTCCAGCCCACTTCGGTTTTATGCCAAGCAGCCCGATTTTTATGTTAGTAAGAGAGTTTTCATGACGAGCGCAAGAAACTTATCAGACCAAGCATCGGTGTTTGAATCGCGGCTCATCAGGCATGCTTCTTTCTGGCTTTCTTATTACATCCTGTTCAGCCTGATTTGGGCGGCACCAGATCGGGGTTATTTCGCTTCCTTCTATCTTGAATTCGTCTTAATGCCGCTCCGCATCCTGGCCAGCTACTGCATGATGTACGTGCTTATTCCAGCATTCCTCAGTCACCGCAGACTTGTTGCTTTTCTGCTTAGCTACGCAGCGCTTATCCTCACCGCAGGCGGACTACAGCTCTTAATCGGACATTTCTTTTACGACCAGCTGATGGAAGGACAGGGACAAAAGTTCGCACTTTCAGCCGCTTCCTGGATGCGTAATATTGTCTTGATCAACAGCACCGTGATCTTGTTGGGTGCAGCCAAGGTAATTCAGTTACACTTTTCTCTGGTAGATGCACTCGCTCGCGAAGATGGAGAGGAGGAAGGCAGGGAAACGAATTCCAAGGATGCCGTCATTGAAGTAAAGTCAAACCGCCGCATCCATCGTTTGCGCTTACGAGACATCCTTTATGTTGAGGGCATGGGCAACTATGTGCGCTACGCCACCATTGATGGCAGTCGTATCGTCGTTTACAGCTCACTTAAGGCGGCCCAGGCGGTGCTACCAGAATCCTTTATTCGCATTCATCGGTCTTACCTGGTGAATCGGAACCATATAAGCGCGTATGACAAGGAGACAATCACACTGGGTAACAAAACGTTACCAAGGCGCAAAGATATCGAGGATGCGGTTTTAACCGGCGATACAGTAGCTTAAAAATCGCAGGTAACACTTTTAAGTTCCAGGGTAGCAAAGCGCTACCCTGGAACCACGGGCAATTTTACATTGAGAACTCTACAGTCGCCCCGCCGCCAAGCGGCACACCCAGTGCTGCCCAAATCATGGTAAGAATTAGACCGGTAATCAACATCCAGATGGAATATGGAATCATGATCGCCGTTAAACTACCAATGCCAAACTTGGGCACCCATCGTTGCGCAAAGGTAAGCACCAGTGGGAAGTAGAAGTTCAACGGTGTGATCACGTTAGTCGCGCCATCGCCTACCCGGTAAGCAGCGGTCGCCATTTCCGGGCTAACGCCGGAGAGCATCAACATTGGCACTATCACCGGAGCCAGGAACGCCCATTTTGCACTGGCCGATCCAACGAAGAGATTTAGTAACGCAGCGAACACTACCATTACTCCAAGAACCGCAAACAATGGCAGATTCGAGGCCTCAATGGCAGCTGCGCCTTTGATCGCGAAAATAAGTCCAAGGTTAGACCAGTTAAACACGGCTACGAAATGGGCGGCAGCAAATGCCAGCACGAGATAGTAGCCCATGTCTTTCATCGCTTCAGCCATCATTTGCACGATGTCGCGGTGGCTTTTAACCTTGCCGACCGCCTTGCCGTAGACCCAACCAGTCACGATAAACAGGATGAAAAATCCGGCAATTAGTGATTGATAAAATGGTGTCAGGCGCGCCTGAAAGGAACAGTCGCCAGCAGCCAGGGCTGCCGATGGACAGGCAGCTTCGTTGATAAGTGGCGTCCCTGGGCCAAAAGCCAAACCAGCCCAAACTGCGCACACCGCTAGTAACGCCAAACCTGCTTTCTTGAGGGCGCTACGCTCGACATCGCTAAGGCCCTGTTTGGCTTCATCGTCCTCTTGTACCGCTGGGTCGGCACCCTCTCCATTCCAGGAACCGAGTTTCGGTTCAATCACCTTATCCGTGATGTACCAGATGACCGGCACATAGATAAACAACATCGTCGCTATGAAATACCAGTTGCCAGCTATGTTGACCGGATAGTCCTCCACCAGGATATTTGCCGCTTCACTGGTGATTCCCAGTAAAAGGGCATCCAACTGCCCCATTAACAGGTTGGCTGAGAAACCACCGGAAACCCCGGCAAATGCCGCTGCAATACCGAGAATGGGGTGTCTGCCTGCTGCTGCATAAATAATCGCGCCAAGCGGAATAAGAACAACATAGGCCGCGTCGGCTGCCAGATTACCCATCATGGCGATAAAAGCCACCAATGGCGTGAGAAGGTATCGGGGTGCATTGCTCACCGCAGCACGCATTGCGGTGCCAAATAAGCCAGTGCGCTCCGCTACTCCTGCACCCAACATGACCGTGAGAACCATCCCCAATGGATGGAAGTGAGTGAAGGTCTTTGGCATCTCAACCAACAGGCGTTGTAGATTATCGGGCGATAACAGGCTTTGCGCGGTAATGACGCCATCAGCACCAATACCAAACCGAGCTTTCTGTGAATCCGGCATGCCCGAGAGAATTTCCGGGCTGAGTGTTTCGCTCAAGCCAAAAGCAGCAGCAAGAGCTGAAATGCCCACGATTCCCAGAATCAGGTAGACAAACAGGAATACAGGATCCGGTAGCGCATTACCGGTGCGTTCAATCCAGGCAAGCACGCCTCTTTGGTTGGTGGCTGAATAAGATTCGTTCATTTCAAGTTCCAGAAGTTTTTATTGTTGTACCCGGGAAGGATACTCTAAAAGGTGTTAAAACCGAAAATGAAGATTATTCCAGGAACACCGCGAGTTGTTCATTTTTCTTGGTTGTGATTGCCCGCCATGAGAAGTCTTTCGCTCATTTTCGCCGAGCTCCTATATTAATCGGGTGTTGTTCGTTAAATTGATTCAAAGCTCGAGTAAATCATGACTCATCAGCTTAGCCCGTCAAGTCAGCAACTTTGCAGAAGTTATTAGCATTAAATGAGATACCGAAGTAGTTGAGCAACCGATCCAAGATTTCGAATAGTCGAACTCGAGGTAACAGTACAATACTCAATAGTAACTGAGAACCATTGGAGTTTTTAATTGACTACCTGTTTGCGTGGATCTAAAAAAGGACCTTTGAATGACCCACTGCGTGGGTTCCTGGCTGTTCGAATATTTACCAAGAATGCTCAATACTCTTACTTTCAGTTAGAATTTGCAGTATACCTAGCGACTTACTGGGCTGTGTTAGACGATTGATCCCGCATGATTTACGCGAGTACACCAGTCATCGGGGATTAAGTTTCGGATGGCATCTACGCAGATCGGGATGAGTTCTATTCCAGTATACGCACAATGAGGAGACACATATCATTTGAACAAGCATCAAATAACTGGCTCTGCCGTACTGCAAAAACTCACTGATATTCTGGGTGAAAAATCAATATTGATTGGTTCGGAAATCAGTGACCAATACACAGCGGATTGGAGTGAAGCGATGGCTTGCAGGCCAATCGCTCTTATCAAACCCGCATCTGTGGCTGAACTCGCATCGATTCTTAGCGTATGCAATGATCATCGGCAGGCAATTGTGGTGCAAGGCGGGTTGACAGGCTTGGCAGGCGGAGCCACACCCCAACCTGACGAATTGGCGATCTCATTGGAGCGAATGACGGGTATCGAAGAGATTGACCCGATAGCAATGACGCTTACCGCACTGGCGGGAACACCCTTGGAATTGTTGCAACAAGCGGCCGCAGAGCACGGTCTAATGGTGCCGCTGGACCTTGGCGCAAGAGGCAGTTGTACTATCGGCGGTAATGTTTCAACCAACGCTGGTGGCACAGAAGTCATCCGCTATGGAATGACTCGCGCAATGGTATTGGGTCTGGAAGCTGTACTCGCCGACGGATCGGTCATTAGCTCGATGAACAAGATGCTGAAGAACAATTCAGGTTACGATCTAAAGCAATTATTTATCGGTACAGAGGGCACCTTGGGAGTTGTAACCAGGGTGGTATTGCAACTGCAACCGAGGTTGAAGGATACACAAACTGCGTTGCTCAGTTTGGATCACTACGCAGACGTAACCCAGGTGTTAACGAAGTTAAAATCCGAGCTGAATCACGGCCTCACTACCTTCGAGTTAATGTGGCAAGATTATGTAGACAAGGTTCTTGAGCTGCATCCAGACTTACCAAAACCCTTTGCCAATACCAGCCCATTCTATTTACTCGTGGAGTGCGAATCGAACAATGGGGCTGTCGGCAAGGAAATGATGGAAAATTGTCTCGGAGCGTGCCTTGCGCAGGAACTGATTAACGATGCCGTTATCGCACAGTCAGGCCGGGATGCGGAAGCGTTCTGGAAAATCAGAGAGGGAGTTGCAGAGCTACTGCAGGACTATCACCACAGATCAAACCAGGATGTCAGTTTACCGATAACCGGGATCGGCGACTATGCAGAAAGCTTGCGCGCAGAGCTACTGGCTGAATTCCCCAGTGCTGAACTTTTCTTATTTGGGCATATTGGCGACAGCAATCTGCATATCATTGCTTCGACCGGTGAACAGTCAGACTGCGCTGCTCTAACCAAATTGATTATGGACAAGGTGCGAGAATATGGAGGTTCCGTTTCAGCCGAGCACGGGATAGGAGTACTAAAAAGGAGGTATCTGAGTTATACGCGAAGTAAGGCTGAAGTTCAGTTAATGAAAACCATCAAGCAAGCCCTGGACCCTAATAATATTTTAAATCCGGGTAGAGTCATTTAGTGTCCGATTTTCGGCTTTGCATCGCAAATTATTCAAGTAACCGACTTGTAACTCAAGCCCTAATCGTTATTCCTTCATTTGCGCGTTCACAAAGATAATTTGGCGAGTTCATGTAACATTTGACAGACCTTATGTATGGTACGAGTGGAACTCGGGGCCAAAAAAAATTTACAAAGGCTAAACACCCTTAGTTAATTACATGCGTCAGGTGAAAGGCCTCCCTCCCTGGCCTTCAGTTTGCTCTTTTGCTCCTGAAGAAGAACCCTTGCACCTCTCTCTTCTTCTGCCCTATTCCAATTTTCACCACTTTCAACGACCAACCCTAAACTGATCAAGGCTCCCTGAGCATTGCAAAATAGAATTTCTTGCTGACGAGAAAAATGGGTTTTTAGATTCTCGCCACTAATATCAAAATTGATTCGTCTTTGGGCATCTTCAAGTGCTTCTAATTGGGAAATGAACCCTTTAGCAGCAGCGACTAAGGTTTTGCCCTCCTCAACAGTCAGCATTTCCTGCGGAGTCAACGTTGCCTGGCGACGTTTAATATCTTCCACTTCGCGTCTCCATTCGTTGCTCACGGCCTGAGGAATGACTATATGGAAGTAACCACAGGTGGTTGGCAGTGCATTGAGGCCAGTGAGTCTTGAGCAAGCTTCAATTCCGGCATCGGCACTTGCTAACAATTGTTGATCTCTTAATCCATCGGAGTTCAGATAACTTCTGGTCGCCACATTGAGTAGAGAAGCCTTTGCGGCGTCTGTCTTGGCACTCTCGGCGGCCTTCACAGCCTGGTCGCCATTATTGGCAAAATCTGTTTGTAGTCCTTCGATTGTGGCTTCATAGGCAATCGCATCGATGACATCTGCTTTCCTGAGTCGGTCTGCTTCCTGGCTTTGTTGCATTAGCGACACAAATTGTTTATTGGAATCGAGCAATTTTAGCGACGAACACCCGGTGAAGGCGATGGCAACCGTGAGATATAAAAATAAACGCATGACAGGAAACATTGGTTTCTCCTTTATCAAAAAAATGTGGCTTCAGACTTTAGGAAAGTAAAGTAGAGATGGCGCCGTCATCCAGTATGGGGATTTGTCCAGACTCAAGCACGTCTGGTAGCACCGAGCGAAAAATTCGGAGCCATTCTTTACCTCCGAGTTGAAGCTCGCGGGTTGCAACAGCTTCATTCAGCGATTTCAGTAGCAAACCAATCTTATCTTTTTGTTCAAACGCCTGTTGTACGTTTCCTGAAACCGCACGAAGGGTAACAATAATCGCCTCCCTTAGAGTTTCACCAATCAGCAGAGGTCCAGCGCTGAGTCCAGGATTGGTAAGTTCATTACCAGCAGCCATGAGTAAGCGACGAATGATATCTGTGGCAATCTCACCCTGCATTGAACTCTGGTTCAAACCGAACAGACGTCCAGGATTTTGTGCGGCCTCCTGAGCCGCGACTGCAACAATTTGCTTCCAATCTTCTGCGGTCAACAACAGTTTTTGATCGG
>JBCCFY010000064.1:0-14053 GCA_039110515.1 Pseudomonadota bacterium | reverse complement strand
TGTCGCAGCCGGAAAGGACCCCTACCGGTATCGACATGACCTGTTAGACGCCGAACCACGCATTCAAAAGGTATTGGATACCGCGGCAAAAATGGCCGACTGGGGCAAGCAGTTACCAGACGGCTGGGGTCAGGGCATTGCCTTGCAGACCTCGTTTGGCTCGATCGTTGCCGAAGTGGCTGAGGTTGATATGACCAGTGGCTCACCGCGCGTACACAAAGTGTATTGCGCAGTTGACCCGGGTTATGCAATGAACCCCGATGGCTTTATTGCCCAGATGGAAAGCGGCATTATTTATGGCTTAACCGCAGCGCTGTTTGGTGATATAAATATTGAAAATGGCGCCGTGGTGCAAAGTAACTTCCACAACTACCAGATGTTGCGCATCGACCAGGCACCGGAAATTGCGGTTGAGATCATCAATAGTGGTGAAGCCCTGGGCGGCGGCGGAGAACCCGGCACCCCACCGATTGCACCAGCACTGACAAATGCTATCTACGCCATTACCGGCAAACGCATACGCGAGCTACCAGTGAGCAAATATAACGGTAGCTACGATGTCTAGCGATTAAACAGCGCGAAGGAATGCCAGCCGCTTTATTTGTGCTGGTCTAGAACCGTCTTAATTGGGTAGAGCACGTCTCTACCCAATTGCGCACTGCGCCCCGGCGACCAGCCAACCTCCCTATCGGGCAGATCGGCATTGTCTTTAAACGGCATTTCAATGGTAAAAGACAGGGTTCTGAAATTATCACCCAGCCAGTTGGCGGCGATAGTCATATTGGCTTCACCATGCTTCTCTTTTGGGTAGCCATACTCGTCCTGGAAATCCGGTGAGATCGACATATATGCGTTTTTGAACGTCTCCTCCATGGCCGCATGCGCCTCATCATAACTGGTATTGCCCTCACAACCGGCGACGAAGTTATAAGGCAATCCTTCATCACCGTGGATATCCAGGAATAAATCGCCCCCCTCGGCCATCATGCGTTCGCGCACCAGGTAGACCTCGGGGCTGGACTCCATGCTGGGTGTTTGCCATTCACGATTCAGATTAGCCCCAGAGGCATTAGTGCGAAGATTACCGCGCGCCGCCCCATCCGGATTCATATTTGGCACCACGAAGAACTCGGTGGTTTGCAGGATTTTGCGAGCCAGTGGGTTATCGTCATCCAGCAGAGCGTGCAAAAACCCTTCCACAAACCACTCCGCCATGGTCTCGCCCGGGTGTTGGCGCGCGATCATCCACATTTTGTGCCTGGGTTCGGCCGCCTCTTTGATATGCAGCAGGCTCATTGCACGACCATCCAGGGTTTGGCCCAGGGTTTCAGCGCTCACCCGGGTGTCTTGCTGTGCCCAGGCCAGTAAGTCGAGATGGCGTTCATGACTGTACGGCGCAAAGTAGGCAAAATAAACCGCACATTGCTGTAGTTCGATATCGAAACTGAGCACGCCATCGTTGTACTCAGTCGGTGTGCGAAACCATTCCTGACGATCCCATGAAGTGCACACATTGTAGTCTGGCCAGCCAGACGGATAGGAAGTCTCACCCGCGTTAACAATATTGATACGGCAGTGTTGGCCTTTCTCGCCTTCCAGCCGGAAATGAAACCATTGCAGAAACTCCGATGCATTATCCTGCTTAATCGCCAATTGAAGGTTTTGCGGGTCGCTGGCATCAATCACCTTAATGCTGCCGCTATCGAATTGATCTGAAATGACTACCTGGCTCATCGTGCTGACTCCTCGCTTGCGAATTTTTATTTTTCGAGTTTCTGCTGGAGCGCTATTATGGCATATGCAGGCAAGCGAGAAAGCGGCGATCGGGTCAACCGTTTTGCCTGGGGATGAAGCAGTGACAGTTTATACGCGCTCGCGCAAAACGGTTTTCTGGATTTTTCCTGTGGCGGTTTTCGGTAATGGACCAAACACGACTTTTTTAGGTTTTTTAAAGCGCGCCATATTCTCAGCGCAAAAGTCGATCAAATCCTGCTCGGTACTTGAGGACCCCTCTTTGAGTTCCACAAAGGCGCAGGGCACCTCGCCCCATTTCTCATCAGCCATGGCCACTACCGCTGCTTCGATGACATCAGGGTGTTTGTAGAGCACGTTCTCGATCTCCACCGATGAGATATTTTCACCACCCGAAATTATTATGTCCTTAGCGCGATCTCGCACCTGGATGTAACCATCAGGATGGACCACCGCGAGGTCGCCACTGCTGAACCAACCATTCTCAAACGCCTTTTCAGTTTCGCCCTGGTCTTTGAGATAGCCCTTCATCATGGTGTTACCGCGAATCACGATCTCACCCATGGTTTCACCATCCGCTGGCACCGACTCACCTGAATCGGGATCGATGACTTCCACCGCCTCAGTCATGGCAAAGCGCACACCCTGGCGGGATTTTAGCTCTGCCTGTTTCTCGGCGCTCTCGTGCTGCCAACTCAGCTGCGGAGCGGCCTGTAAAATATGGCCATAGCTCTCGGTTAGACCATAAACGTGCATCACCTCGAAACCAAACTCCGTCATGCTTTGCAGCACAGCCGCTGGGGGTGGTGCACCTGCGGTCATACACTGAATCGGGCTGGAGAAATGCTTCTGCTGGTCCGCTGGCGCATTCGCCAACATATTCAAAACAATGGGCGCGCCACCAAAGTGAGTAATATCGTGTTGTTCGAGCAGTTCAAAAAACAGCTTGGGTTCTATGGCACGCAAACACACCACGGTGGCAGCCTTGGCTGCCATGGTCCAGGCATGACCCCAGCCATTGCAATGAAACATTGGCACGGAATATAAATAACGCGGCATATGCGGCACATTCCAGGAGGCGATGGTGCCCATGGTCATCAGGTAAGAACCACGGTGGTGATAAACAACGCCTTTCGGGCGTCCGGTAGTGCCAGATGTGTAGTTGAGCGATAGCGCTTGCCATTCATCGTCAGGCTGACGCCAGGTGAAATCAGCATCGCCTTCAGCAAGAAAGTCATCATAAAGTGTGTAATCACGACCCGTTGGTAACGCCACCTGTTCTTCCGGGGACGCATATGGATCATCGATCAGTACGATTTCGGGCTGTTGCTCTGAACTAGCCAGGGCCTGCTCCAACACTGGCCAGAGCGCGCGATCCACAATGCATACCCTGGTCTCGGCATGATCCATGATGTACGCCACAGTATCCGCATCGAGACGGGTGTTGATGGTGTTGAGCACCGCGCCCGCCATCGGCACCGAGAAATGACTTTCGAACATTTCCGGCGTGTTAAAGGCAAACAGTGAGACAGTGTCATTTTTTCCCAAACCGCGCTTAGCCAGGGCAGACGCCACGCGCACACAGCGCTCACGTGTTTGCGCCCAGGAATATTCTGTCTGGTGATAAATTAGCGCCGGGTGGTCCCGGTAGATATCCGCGGTGCGATGCAAAAAAGAGATCGGTGTTAATGGCACATAATTCGCAGCGTTCTTGCCAAGCTGGTCATATTCAATTGTCATCTTTTCTGCTCCTGTTGGTGCTTTGTTTTTATTATGGCTCTGGACTCTTATTCGGTTAAAGACTCTTACTCGGTTGAAGACTCTTTTTCGGTTGAAGACTCTTATTCGGTTGAAGACTCTATCAGTTCTGGGCTCTTTCTCAGTTCTGGACAGTTACCCCGGTATCGAGCATGGAATTGATGCGTTCGCGGGTGCCGTCAGTGGCAACCAGGGTCAAAAATGCACGGCGTTCAGCGTCGTATAAATCCTGCTCGGAATACTTGCTACCTGCGGCTATCTCGCCACCTGTGACAATTCGCGCTATCTCGGTAGCCACCACCACGTTGTGTGGCGTTAGTTTACCGTCAGTATGGGCTTTATCCAGCCAGGCCAACATCGCTTCAAACACCGGTTGACCGGGCATCGCCATTTCCGCGCGTACAAAGCCCTGTTGCTCGCCACCCTCTTGTTCCGCGGCAGAAATGGCTTGCAGTGCTTCTGGTAACAGGCGATCACGGTTACTCAAAAAGCGATCGTTGTCACGCAACATGGCCTGCTGTCGAGCCAGTACGGGCGATGAGCAGGTTCTGCCATAGCCAAGATTCATAAACGCCTTCCAGGCAGCCTCGCTGATATCGCCGCTGGCGTCATTGCCCAGCTGTTCCACCCAGCGATAGAGGGTCTCCTTGCAGCCACCGCCAGCCGGGATCACACCCACTCCGGATTCCACCAAGCCCATGGTGGAGTTGGCATGGCATATCACTTGCTTGGAATGCAGCACCACTTCGAATCCGCCGCCGAGCGACATGCCCACCGGCGCGCACACCACCGGGAAGTCGGCGACGGACATGCGGTGCACCGTGTTTTGAAAATGCGCCAGGAACTGATCCAGGCCGTCCATATCTTCGGCACGGAAATATTCCCGGACAGCGCGCAAGTTAACGCCGCAGGAAAAATGCTGGGCGTCATTGTGCACAATCAAACCCCGCAGCTTGCCCGCCTCGACCTGGTCAAGGGCATCTGCCAGGATCCCCATGGAGTCGCCATCAAGAGCATTGGCCTTGCTGTGGAATTCGACCATGGCAACGTCGTCCACGTTAAACCAGCTGGCTACTTCGCAGGTGTTCTCCGGCGTTAGCGTACGACGCTTTTCATTAAAGCGCGTGACGCCCTCTGGTCGACTCACTGCGCGCCAATCTCCGCTATCAGTTCGAACCTGCAATTCGCCAGAATCAACGCGATAGAAACTGGATCCTGCAGCCGCCTGTAAAAACGGCGGCACTTCCATGCCATCTTGTTGCAGGCGATTAATGAAATAATCCGGGCCGATATCGTCAATTAGCTCGAAGGGGCCTTTAATCCAGTTGTAGCCCAGCTTCATGGCATCGTCGACGCCCAGTGGATCATCACCCACTTCAGAGATCAGTGACGCTGCATAACTCAATGTTCGAGACAACACGCGCCAGGCAAACTGGCCATAGATACTGTCGTCTTCCAGCAGAATCTTTGCACCCTCCTGTTCCGCTTGCAATGCCAGCGGCAAGTTTAGGCGTTCGGCGGTTCGGTACTCGCCAGTCGTTAAATCGATTGCCTCACGACCACCGCTGCCATTGCGGTAAAAACCCTGGCCTTGTTTGTTACCTGTCTGCCCATTGGCGATCATGGCTGTGACCAGGGGTATTTTTTCTGCTTCCAAGTGGAAGGCATCGCTCTCTGGCAGGTTTGCCACCAGGCTGTGCGCCACATCGGACATCAAATCAATGCCGATTAAGTCGTACAAACCGAATACGCCCGTTTTCGGTATCCCCATAGGCCGCCCAAAAATAGCATCGGCCTGCTCTGGGCTAAGGCCCATCTCGACCGCCGCCTGCAAAGCACACTGGATGGCGTAACAGCCAACCCGGTTGCCCAGAAAGCCAGGGGTGTCACGACAGGAGATCACACCCTTGCCCAGTTCCTTGTCGCAAAAACTAGCGAACTCTTCCATAACTGCCTGGCTGGTATCTTCACCGCGTACCAACTCCAGCAATGGCATAAACCGCACCGGGTTAAAGAAATGCGTGATAGCAAACCGTTTACGAAATGCCTCGGGCATGCCTTCCACCAACAGGCGGATCGGAATACTGGACGTATTGGAACTGATCAAGGTGTTTTCATGACACACTTCATCGATCTGGCGGTAGAGTGCCTGCTTGATATCAAGGCGTTCCACGACTGCCTCAGCCACCCAGTCGCAGTCTGCAAGTTGATGAAAATCATCGCGCGTATTGCCAATGTGGATATAGGACTCCAGGTCGCTGCTCATCAAACCGGAGGTCTCACGTAACCGTTCCAGGCCGCGTTCAGCCAGAGCATTAACGTTGTCCTCGCTGGGCAAATCCAGCAACCATACTTCCACACCGGCATTGGCTACCTGGCCCGCGATACCGGAGCCCATAGTGCCGGCGCCGATGACTGCTACTTTCTTTATGGTCATTTTTGTCTTTGTATTATTGTTTGATAAGTTTTCTATTGTTGTCGAAGGATAAAGTCACGCATCGTTCGTAACACGGTCTTGGGTGCTTCAATTGGCAACATATGCCCGCTATCTTCAAGTACGGTCAGTTCCGCGTCCAGTGCTTTAGCAACCGCTTTGCCAGCCTTGGCTGGCGTCATCTTATCTTGCGCGCCCAGAATCATGGCACAGGGCACGGTGATCTTGCTCAGGGCTTGTTCACCACCCTGGTAATCGGCACAAGCCTGCAAATCCACCGCGAGCGGATTATCTGCCATTATTTGTCGGCCTATGGCGATTGGCTGCATGCCAGGGGTGGGACTGACCCCCATATGAATCCGCGGCCCGAAACCCCATTGCAACATCATGTCCGCCGCCTGCTGTGCTGACTTCTGCGCTGTTTCAATCAGCATGGGATTCACCGGAATTGCTGCCGCCGTACCCACACCAATCAGGGAACGGACCTTGCCAGGTTCAGCGGCTGCTAGCTCCAGTGCACTAAGAAAACCCTGCGAATGGCCAATTATGTGCGCTGAATCAACCCCGGCCTCTGCCAGCAGTAGCTGCAACCAGTCGGCGGCCTCTTCAATACTGGCTAACGGCTCCCCAGCCGACAAAGAGTGGCCTGGAAAAGAAGGTGCCAGCACACTAAAGCCGTTATAGGCAAACCAGCGGGTTTGCAGGGCCCAGGCGCGATGATCCATGCCACTGCCATGCAAAAACATGACGGTTGGCAAGCTGGGATCAAACTCTTTGCCACCGGTAGCAACGTGCGTTTCTACACCATTTACCTGCAGCTTCATTCGCTTTGCTCCGCAGCCTGCTTAGCCTGGCGCTGGGCTGCCTTCAGGCCCTTGGAAAAATCGGCCTGGATGTCTTTGGTATCTTCGATGCCCACCGAGACCCGGATCAGGTCTTCACTGATTCCTGCCGCGGCCATCGCCTCCGGTGTCAGGCGGGAGTGGGTGGTGCTGCCTGGGTGTAATACCAGGGTCCGAGAATCACCCACATTGGCCAGGTTAGAAGCCAATTGCAGTGCATTAATAAAGGCCGCACCACCAGCGCGTCCTCCAACCACACCAAAACACAACATTGAGCCGGCACCCTGGGGAAACAGTTTTGTTGCGATTGCGTTGCTGGGATTATCAGCCAAGTCCGGGTGGTTAACCCAGTTAACCTGCTCCTGTTGTTGCAACCATTCAAGCAGCGTCTTGGTATTGCTGACATGCTGTTTCATACGCATGCTTAGGGTCTCGATGCCCTGCAAAATCAGGAAGGCATTGTGCGGTGCCAGGCAAGCGCCCAAATCGCGCATGGACTCTGCGCGAATTTTCATTACCAGTGCGTTGGGTCCATACTCATCCCAAAATCGAATGCCATGAAACGGCTCATAGGGTTCGGTTAACTCGGGGAATCGGCCGCTTGCCTCCCAGTTAAAATTGCCGCCATCCACAATCACACCTCCAATGGCCGCACCATGGCCGCCCATCCACTTCGTCATGGAGTGCACAACCACGTTGGCACCGAAGGCGATGGGGTTGTTCAGTGCCGGTGTTGCAAAGGTGGCATCCACCACCAGCGGTACACCATGTTCGTTCGCAACCGCACTGATCTTGGGCAGGTCTGCTACCTCCAAGCCAGGGTTGCCGATTGACTCGCAAAACACCAGCTTGGTGTTGTCTTGAATTGCGGCAGCTACTACGTCGGCATCATTGATAGCTACAAACGTGGTTTCAATGCCAAGCCGTTGCAAAGTGTGGCGCAGCAAGGTGGCGGTAGAGCCGTAGATTTGGGCTGATGAGACAATGTGATCGCCAGCCGAACACAAGGTTATAAAGGTCGTAAACAGGGCACTCATGCCAGACGCCGTGCAAATCGCACCACTCCCCCCTTCCAGCGCCGCTATGCGTTGTTCCAGTACAGCGACGGTTGGATTCGAGATGCGACTGTAAATATGCCCACCCTGCTCCACATTAAACAATGACGAGGCATCATCCACACTCTCGAAAACATAGGAGGTAGTTTGATAAATGGGCACTGCTCGCGAACCATGATCACTTTCAGGCACATATCCACTGTGTAAAGCGATGGTGTCAGGCTTGTAATAGGAAGAACGACTCATAATAATTTTGTCTGTTAGTGCACTCTTGGTTTACTTGCTCCCGAATGCTTAAATAGAAAACCCACCCAGCTTTGTTTCAAGATATTCGCTGATGCCCTCACGTGCACCTTCGCGACCCAAGCCGCTCTCTTGCATGCCGCCAAACGGCGCGGCGGCACTGGTGGGATTAATGTCATTGATGCCGATGATGCCAAAATTCAGCGCCTCAAAGGCCCGCATCGCTCGCGACAGATTTTGCGTGTACACATAGGCAGCCAGGCCATAATCTGTGTCGTTGGCCATCTCGATCACCTCGTCGTAGTCATCGAAGACAATGACTGCCGCGACCGGGCCAAAAGTCTCCTCTCGATAGATCAACATATCCGGAGTGACGTCACTTAACAGCGTCGGCGCGTAAAAATGTCCGTTGGCCAGTGTGCCCTCTTGCAGTCGAGATCCCCCTTGTAGCAGGTCGGCCCCCTTACCGACCGCATCCTCAACCTGGTTTGCTACCTTGGCAACAGCCGCGTCATTGACCAATGGCCCCACGGTGGAAGTCGGCTCCATCCCATTGCCAGCTTGCAGGCGGCCGATGCGCTCACTCAGGGTCTCAACAAACGAGTCCAGAATCGCCCGCTGCACAAAAATCCGGTTCGGGCTGATACAGGCCTGGCCAGTGTTCAAAAACTTGACCAGCGACGCACCTTTGGCGGCATGCACTGGATCTGCATCGTCAAATACGATAAACGGCGCGTGACCGCCTAACTCCATGGATACACGCTTTAATTGCGGCGCTGCAGCCTGTGATAATTTTTTGCCCACGGCGGTTGAACCGGTGAACGTGAGTTTTTTAACCTTGGTGTTGGTACAAAACTCCTCACCAATCGGGGCCGGGTCGGCAGCGGTGACCATATTGACCACGCCAGCTGGCACACCAGCCTCCTCAAACAATTCAAAAATAGCCCTCGCACACAGAGGCGTTGCTTCCGCCGGTTTCAATACCACGGTACAGCCCGCTGCCAGCGCTGGCGCTACCTTGCGGGTAATCATGGAAACCGGGTAGTTCCAGGGGGTAATGGCAGCCACCACGCCTACTGCCTGGTAACGCACCAGAAAGCGTTGATCAGCTCTGGCCGAGGGAATGGTCTCGCCATAGATGCGCTTGGCTTCTTCTGCGAACCAGCGCAAGAAATCCGCCCCGTATTGCACTTCGTTCTGGGCCGCTTTCAACGGCTTACCTTGCTCGCGAGTCATTAATTCGGCCAGCTCTTGCTTGCGCTCGAGCATCAGGGCGTGTGCGCGATGCAGAATCTCGGCACGATAGTAGGCCGTGGTGGTAGACCACCCGGCGAATGCCCGGTGGGCAGCGTCGATTGCCCGGCGCGCATCCTCCGCGTTTCCGTCCACGGCCTGGCCGATCTCTTCACCGGTGGCCGGATTAAAAACGGCAAACTTCTGATCGCTCTGCTGCCACTCCCCGTCTATGTACATCGTTTGTTCAACCCCGTTGTTATTAGTATTCAGGTCTAAAATGCGTCTTCAGCAAGGGCCATGGTGGTGGCGCTGCCAGCACCAATGATGGCCGCGTAGCTCAGGTAGCGCGGCAAGATGTTTGCCATATAAAAGTGCGCGGTATCGAGTTTATTGGCGTAAAACGGCGCAGCGGTCGCTGGGTCCGATTGTTTACGCTGGGCTACGTTTGCCGCCCGCAACATCTGCCAGCCGCCGCAAATAATGCCCATCATCATCAGGTAATTAAAACTGATGCTGCCAGGCAAATACACATCCGTCTCAGCCCCTGCTATCAGGTCATCTTTAACCTTGAGCAAAGCGTCGACACTGGGCGCAAACAAGTCGACCATGTTTTGTACTCGCTCGTTGTCATTTTCACGCGCGGTATTTATTGTCTCACGCATCTCGGCTATCAGACTATCCATGGCGCGACCCCCATCGCCGCGGGTTTTGCGCTCGGCCAGGTCCATGGACTGGATACCATTAGTGCCTTCATAAATTGGCAGAATGCGCGAATCCCGGTAGTGCTGACCCGCACCCGATTCTTCAACAAAGCCCATGCCCCCATGCACCTGAACGCCAATTGAAGAAACTTCTGGACCAATCTCGGTGCTCCAACCTTTAACAATAGGTGTTAACAAGGCCACGCGGGCGTCATGGTATGCGCGTACTGCAGGATCGGGATGCTTGGTACGGAAATCCACGCTGCTGCACGCCACGTAGGCGACAGCACGACTGGCCTCGGTGAGTGCACGCATGGTGAGCAACATGCGTCGCACATCCGGGTGTTTAATGATCGGACCAATTGACGACTCACCGGGCGCGACGCCTTGGGGGCGATCTTTTGCGAAATCGCGTGCCAGTTGATAGGCGCGTTCTGCGATGGAGATTCCCTGTAAGCCCACAGTGAGGCGAGCATTATTCATCATGCTGAACATGCAGGCCAGGCCACGATTTTCCTCCCCTACGAGATAACCCACTGCGCCACCATTGTCGCCATAACTCATAACACAGGTCGGGCTCGCATGAATGCCGATCTTGTGTTCGATGGAGAGCACTCGGCAATCATTACGTTCAGCCGGATTGCCATCGTCATCGACCAGGAATTTTGGCACCAGGAACAGCGATATGCCTTTTACTCCCGGTGGCGCGTCAGGCAGACGGGCTAATACCAGGTGAATCACGTTCTCTGTCATATCGTGTTCACCCCAGGTGATAAAAATTTTCTGACCGAAGATTCGGTAACTGCCATCTTCGGTGCGTTCCGCGCGCGTTTTCAGGGTGGCCATATCAGAGCCAGCATGCGGCTCGGTCAGATTCATGGTGCCGTTCCAGTAGCCAGCAATCATTTTTGGCAGAAAGCGTTGTTTCAGCTCCTCGGTGGCGTTCGCCTCGATCGCTTCAATCGCGCCCTGGCTCAATAATGGGCATAAACCCCAGGCCATATTGGCGGCATGCCACATATCCTGTACGGGAATCGCCAGCGCAAACGGTAGGCCTTGGCCGCCGTAGTCCGGCTCAAATTGCAAGGAACCCCAGCCATTGTCAGCAAATTGTCGGTAGGCCTCTTTAAAACCTTCCGGCGTGTGCACCTCGTTGAAGCCGTCTTCGGCTTCCTTGAAACTTAGACCTTGTTGATCACCGGGCCAGTTCAGTGGTGATACTACCTGGCCTGCAAACTTGCTTGCCTCGTCAAGAATCGCCTCCACCAACTCGGATGAAAACTCCTCGTGCCCGGGCAGGGCTTCGAGACCATCAAAATCAAGTAATTCGTTAACGACAAAACTCATGTCGTCGACTGGAGCCTTATATTCGGCCATTGCTTATTCCTGGTTGGTTAGAGGGTGTGTGCGTTGAGGATGGCGAATCGTGATCAGAAACAGCCAGGTTCCGGGCGCAGCTTATTGTAATTGACGCTGAAAAATATCGCATGAAAATGGCGAATGCAATCAGAACACAGGCATGGGCCATAAAGCGAATGGATAGTGAAAATTTCCGGGAAACCCTGCTCACACCTACTTTATAACCAAATCGTATTAATAAATAGAAATAAGTAATTTTTAATTATTAGGGTGCAGGCATACACTGGCCCTGTGAAAAATTCCCTGAAAAAATCTGACGCGTTCAATAGCAAGACTCGCCCCAGCAAGCGAGAGCGAGTTGCGGCTGTGGTATTGCCCATGCGCAAACGTACTTGCAAACAAGCGACCAAGAAAGTTGTTTACGACTTTGTTGGCATCGCTGGCTAGTAGTCCGAACCCTTTCCTCATTATGGCAGCCCCTGGCTGCCCCGTTTTTTTCTCTTACTCAGCAACCCTGCTTCCTGGCAAACCAGGCAGTCGGTTCCACTGTGCGTGAATGAATCGTACAATGACGCAACTTTGACCTTTGCACATTTCGCGAGTGACTAACTGGATATGAAAAAGACCTTACTGCTCAGCTGTCTCGGTCTGCTGTTGTTGGTTCTGTTATACACCTTCAAGTCCTTTACCCTGCCCATATTTACCGACAACGGGATTGCCTCGCTGCGCACGATCGAGGTTAACAAAGATCAGCAAAACCTGTTAATTCGTGGTCACGACAGGAATTTACCGATATTGCTCTTCCTGCACGGCGGACCAGGCATGCCTGCGATGTTTATGGCGCACGACTTTCAGCGCGAATTGGAAAAACACTTTGTCGTCGTGCATTGGGACCAACGCGGGGCAGGCAAATCGTATCGCGAAGACATCTCAGCCGAGGAACTCTCAATCAGCGCCCTGCTATCTGATACGGATAAAGTGGTGGACTACCTGCGTGAGCTATTGCAGCAGGACAAAGTTTGGCTAGTCGGGCACTCTCATGGCTCCTACCTCGGCATACTGTATGCATCGGAAAATCCCGAAAAAGTAACCGCATTTGTTGGCACCGGGCAAGTCACCCACTTTGAGCGGGAAGTCGAAGTCCAGGATGCGTATTTACAGACTCAGTTGGCAAAGCTGGGCTGGTCGTCGGAAACCGAGATCAACTCGAGCAACCGGGAAGAACTCTTATTTCAAACTGGCAGCGAGATTTATGGCGAAACCTCGTTTATGCCACTTATTCTACAGCGGCTTAAAAGCTACTGAGTACAGCCTGTTTGATATAGCCAATGTTGCGAAGGGATCGAGTTTTTCATCAAGGCATATGACCTACGACCGATCGCGCAACCTGATCAGAGACTATCGTGAACTGGCAGTACCTGTGGCAGTGATAATGGGCACACATGACATGACTACGCCGACATCATTGGCCAAGGAGTATTTTGAATTGATTGATGCGCCAGACAAAAAGTGGTTTGAATTTGCGAAATCTGCACATTTTCCTCATTTTGAGCAAGCTGATAGGTTTACAGACACTTTGACAAACCTCAAACGTGCCTGGCAACCTTAGACATCAGCGAAATTTGGAATCGTCCACTAGCCAGTACCAGGAGATCTCACTATCAAAGCAACAGCGATCAAAGTCAGCATTGTTTTCTGCCTGTTTGTGGATGTAACCACATGGGCGGAGACACTGCAGGTTGGTGACCATAAGATTGAAATCAGCGTACCCGAGGGCAAGCAAATGATCACCGAGGGCTGGGAATTCGATTCCCTGTCAAGATGGGAAGAGCCCAATTTGAAGAACCTTGCTTACCTGGTAGACCCGCTGGAGCTCCAGTTGGTACTTGATGGAGAGCAAGACGGATTTAGCAATCTCTTAACGATAGCGGTGGTGGAAGAATTGGAATTTTCGCTAGTCCATCCACAGGATTTCGCTGACTTTAAACAAGATATGATGCTTAACGAAACGAAGGTGACCGAAGAGTACCTGCAAGAAGCGAACAAGATACTGGAGGAACAATCATCTGCCGCCGGTGAGCGATCAGAAGCCGACATCAAAATTAGTAGTGGTGGGTCCAAACTCCTCCCGCCACACTTGGTTGGGCCAAATGTTATAAGTCGATCTACCATGGTGAGCTATGAACTCGATGTTTACGGCGACAATATCGCGGTAGAACAAACTTCAACTATAGCCAATACCAATACCATTCTTTATATGAGTGGCAAGGTGATTCAAGTGATCAGTTCAGTCGCCAGCAACCAGCTGGAAACTGATCAGTCAGTGCAAAAACGATTAGCCGGCGAAATACTTGCGCTGAACAGGGTCTCCACAACCATCATGGACATTGCCGACATACCGTCGACGTCAAAGCTATCTTCAGACGAAATGCGATTTTGGGCTGATGAAGGTGAGAGGGAAGCGGAGTTTTATATAGGACTGAGGGAATATGAACGGGATGGTTATGTTGCTGCCATGCCCTGGTGGTTGAAATCGGCTGAACAGGGATATGGGCCAGCAGAGTGGAATGTTGGTACGGCTCATGAAAATGGTTTTGCAGTTGAGAAGAGCCTCGAAAAGGCAGCACATTTCTTTGCCAATGCGGCAAATAAGGGGGTTCCGTCAGCGAAATA
>JBCCFY010000063.1:0-14236 GCA_039110515.1 Pseudomonadota bacterium | reverse complement strand
GTTAAAACAAAATTTAAACCACCCGCTCTAGTGTGAAAAGTCTATCCAAAATTATCAACGCTAAGCGCTTATTGAACATAGGCATATTGGTGATGGCATGGCCCTGTTATGCCAGTGACTCCGCTCCGATCACCGCCGAATTGATTTGGGTAGAACGGAGCGCCGATGTGAGTACTTTGCAGTACAGCAACCTGGTGGATAATAACTGGAGTGTTCCCAGAGAACTGTATCGTTCTGAAGAAGCTTTAACCTCCCCGGCACTGGGGACAGACCGAGTGGGCAACAAACTGCTCATTTGGACCGAGCAACGCCACAGTAAAACCGTACTGAAATTTATGGCTAGACCAAAGGATAAGCCTTGGCAATCACCAACATTGTTTACTGATTCCGGACATGAAAACTATAGCCCCACGATTTTATTTGATATGCACAACAGAGCTTGGGTATTTTGGGCTTCGACACGCAAAAACTTGAGTGATATCTACCTTTCCATACGAACGGGTCAAGTATGGAGTAAGGCAGAACCAATCCATGACGAAAATGAAGTGCCCGACATTACTCCTACCACCGACATTCTTGAAAATGGAGATGTCCGTGTAACCTGGACGAGCTACAACATGGAGCGAGGTGATTACGGACTCGTTGAACGTGTGTATTCAATACAGAACGATGAAGCCGATGAACTATTGCTCACTGATACTCTCCAATTTGATCTCATAACGCTACCTGATTTCTTACCCACTAATTCAGTCTCAGTGATTCATTTTCCTGCCAACAAGATGATACAATCTCGCCCGGTTTCTGGATCGTTATAAACACTGATTTAAATGACTGGTAATACAAAAACAAGTATGTGCGTAAAATCGCTCCGCCGATTGTTGCAAATCACGGTCATGGCACTCTGTGTCAGCATTTCCGCGCATGGTGCCAGTCCAACGGTTATAGCTCTGTTCGGCGACAGCATTTCCTATGGATACATAAATTCGTCCAACCCTGGCGGGAGAGTAGGTAATGGGGTGCTAAACCTCGGTTTACCTTCGACGCTCCTAAGCGACCTACTAAATTCATCTGGCAGGGAGAGTCAAGTTGCAAATCTGGGATATGGAGGTTCACCCTCTGGCCCAAGTTTCAACAACAATGTTGGGGTTGGGAATGGTGTGGATCGGATTAATAGTGATCTCGATTTCGTTAAAAACACCTACCCCGGCAAGGCATACTATGTCCTGATTATGTACGGTACCAACGACCATGGGTACGGGATTTCGCCATCGACAACACAATTCAACTACAAGTTAATGATCGATCGTGCACTGGCAAAAGGAGTGAACGTGGTTGCCAGCACAGTTCCTCCCTGCACCGGCATTTGCTCAAAGAGTCCGAGCGAACTCATAGCAGTAAACAATAATATTAGGAGCGCAATTAGTTCACGAATGACGCCAGGAAAAAACGTATACATGGTCGATAACAACGTGGAACTTGCACCAAACTGGGGGAGTTGGACCGTTGATGGAATACATCCAAACCCAACCGGCTATGGAATAATCGCGCAAAACTGGTTTGACAACGCGCTTAAAAACTTGATAAATCCAAATATTTCGATGTCTATAGTGATCAATTATTTGTTGGATGACGAAACCGAACCACCGCCAGAACCCTGAAAAAACTATTGAGAGTAAGGTTTCACTGTTCGTTTCAGGAAATACATACTTACCCAGGGGGCCAGCCAAGCCAGCACTGCAAAGAGTAGCAGTGAAACCCAGCTGAAAAGAGTCACCATGAAACCCTGGTTCTCAAGCTGAAACGTGTTGATCTGACCAGCGATACCTAAGCCTTGCCAAATCAACACAGCTGACATCGACACACACAGGATCTGTAACCATTTGCTGTGCATTTTTTCCAAACCATGTCGTTGCCAAATGGCCAGCACAATAAAGGCAAAATTTATGGCAAACAAAAACAACAGGACATGCGCAAGTTCTTGTTGCAACTGCCCTAATATTTGCATTGGGTCGATAACGGTCATTTAATCTCCCCCTACTATTTTCCTCAAACCAGTCTCGCCTGGATTTATTGTAACCGTCGCCTCGGTTTTATTCGGGGCTCGCGGTCGCCGCATCGGGTTGCCGCGCCTGCATCTGTAATCCGGCCAGTTTAACTATCAGATCACCAACCGGCGTCCCCGCACGAAGTTCAGCGGCATGATATAGCACATAGTCCCGGATATTCTCTACCTCCTGCTGGCTTAGCATCTCGCCTAGGTTTGGCATACCTTGTTTGGCCAGCAGTCCCTCTCGCAAGATCTGTTGATACAGTTCAAATATCGGGTCCGCTGAACGCGTTAGATCCGGGATTGCCCCACCCCCAGTTCCGAGGCTGTGGCATCCAGAGCATACATTCAGGAATAAATCATAGCCGCGACCAATATCTAATTCCGAGGCATCGGTTTCCAGCGAGGTTATTGGCTTATCCAGGGTTGCTTTTGTTGCAGGAGCGGTCGCTGTCCCACCGAGCTTCCAGGTATAGAGAGTGCCAGGATGCAATTGGTCGACTGCTTTGCCAATCTGGCCCTGGCCTCCTCCCCAACCCACAGCCAGGCTGATATATTGTTCGCCATCCACCAGGTAACTTACTGGCGATGCAATTGCTCCGGAGCGAACATTATAATCCCATAGAACTTCGCCAGTGCTCGCATTCCGAATAGAGAATTTTCCTTCTGCGTCGCCCTGCATTAATAAACCATTAGCCGTAGAAAGCAAACCACCATTGTAGTGATGGGGCTGATCCACACCCCAGACTTCCTCCTGATTGACCGGGTCATAGGCGATCAAACGCCCGCTGGTCACGAACGGAGGCGTCGCCTTAGGATCGATCACTTGTTCCAGGTAGGTAGTGGTTGCCAGGCTTATAGCCGCCCCAACCTTGGCATAAGGCAGTTCAGGCGATCCATATTCCGTACCTGGAATGTGCACATAGGGGCCAGTTTCATTGGCAGTCGGGATATAAACCAAGCCTGTTGCACGGTTATAGGACATCGGAAACCAGTTATGACCGCCATGCGAACTCGGGGCGATCCAATGCACTCGTCCATCTTCGTAGCGAGCACCGGGTACTTCGACCGGACGCCCGTTCTCATCCAGCCCGCTGGCCCAGTTTTGGTACACGAAACTGTCGCCAGAAATGAATTCACCAGTAATTCGATCAATCACGTAGAAGAATCCATTTTTGGGTGCTTGCATTAACACCTTGCGTTGCTCCCCCTCAATTTCCAGGTCTGCTAGAACAATTGGCTGGGTGGCAGTGTAATCCCAGGTATCACCCGGGGTGGTTTGGAAGTGCCAGCGGTATTCACCGCTGTCCGCATCAAGCGCGACGATACTCGAAAGGTAAAGATTGTCGCCCCCATCCGGGCTGCGCAGCAATTGATTCCAGTGCGTGCCATTCCCCACACCGATATAAACAAGGTTGAGCTGAGGGTCATGCACGATGGAATCCCATACAGTGCCGCCTCCGCCCTGCTTCCACCATTCTCCAGTCCAGGTCTTGGCCGCATCTGCCAAATCCGCATGCTCAAAAGGATTGCCGGGATCGCCTGGCACGGTATAGAAACGCCAGGCTAACTCACCACTTTGTGCGTCATAGGCTGAAACATAACCACGGGCATGAAACTCCGCACCTCCGTTACCGATGAGCACCCTGCCATTCACAATACGTGGGGCACCGGTAATGGTGTAAAAACTGTCCTCGGGCACCGTCTTAACCTGCCAGTTAACACGACCATCGGCTGCATTGAGAGAAACCAGGCGGCCGTCCATCGTGCCAATAAATACCGCGCCCTGGTACATGGCTGCGCCGCGATTAACGACACCACAGCAAACCTTTAGCGCAAACTCGTCGGGTACATCAGGGTCGTACTTCCATATAACCGTTCCTGTGCGCACATCTATAGCCCAAACCACCGACCAGGGACCAGTTAGAAACATCACCCCGTCGACAACCAGCGGCGTACTCTGTACACCGCGTTTTGTACCCAGGTCTATCGTCCAGGCCAGCCCCAGCTGTTGCAGGTTTTCAGGTTTTATCTGGTCTAGCTCACTGTAGCGGTCTTCCTGATAATTTCTTCCATAGCTTAGCCAATCTCCATAGTTTTCATCGGCATTAGCAATATCCTCGTCATCGATATTGCTCACCTGGCTAATGTGTTCGCCGGAGCCCTTCGCCACCTCCGCGGTTGTTGCGGTCTCCACCTCCTTATTGGTATCGCTGGGTGGTGAACAGCCAGCTAACAAAATCAAACCACTTACTAGCCACACTCGAATTGAAATTGATTGCATTTTATTTTTATTTTTCATGAGCTTATATTGGTTAGCCACGCGTGGTGTTTACATTTCTGGCAGAGGAAAAACGATAGTTTATGGCTGTTCAGCGAGCCTGCATTCGAATTGCACCATCCATTCGAATAGACTCACCGTTGGTGTAGTCATTTTCGACAATGTATTGCGCTAAGTGAGCGATCTCTTCAGGCCTACCCAATCTCTGCGGAAAGTTCACCTGCCCCACCAGCGAGTTATAAATATCTTCAGGTAATTGATCGAACATCGGCGTGTGGATCAGTCCAGGGACAATGCTGTTTACTCGTACACCGTTGCGAGCCAGATCACGCGCCATGGTCAATGTCATGCCCACCACACCGGCTTTTGACGCCGAGTATGCTGCTTGCCCTATTTGACCTTCATATCCAGCCACGGAGGAGGTATGAATTATGACGCCGCGGCAACCACAATCAGTGACTGTTTCTTGCTGGCTCATCGCGTATGCGACCACACGACTGACATTAAATGTGCCTACTAGGTTGACATTAATCACCTTGATAAACAAATCAAGGTCACCCGGCCCATCCTTATTGATCGTCTTTGTCGGTATTGAAATTCCGGCGTAGTTACATAGAACATGGATATCGCCGAAAGTTTTGCTGACATCGTCTACCGCGGCCTCCACGGACTCCGCGTCGCTGACATTAACATTATAGTACTTCACCTGATCGCCCAATTCGGAGGCCAAATCACCGCCGCGCTGATCGTTCATATCAAAAATGGCAATACGCGCACCCTGGTCGCGAAAGCGTCTAACGGTGGCTTCTCCAAGCCCTGAGGCGCCACCGGTGATGATAGCGGTCTTGTTTTCAATTTTCATAATTCTTCAGATCTGGAAAGTATTGATTAAAACTTAAAATAAGTGGAGTTACGAGGAAGATCACCCAGCACCTTACGGCTGATTAAATTCCTTAAACAGGTTTCGGCTTAGAATCTACGCTGCTGCTCTCAGCGACCAGTATAACAGCCGATATTGATGACATAGTTTATGCAATAAATAGCCCTAAAGCATCCCTAAACAGACTAACTAAGACCGTTAAACCTGATTCAAATGTAGATGATCAAAAAAAACGGCGTGGGATTAGCCACGCCGTTTATGGATACTGCTTTTATTATTTTTATTAATTGAAATCTTTGGTAATCGTCAAACCATAAGTGCGTGGTTGAGTACGATAGCCAGTGAAACTACCTGCTTGTGCTACTGATGGGAACGCGCTGATCAAAGAAGTGTGATCAGTTGCATTGCGGATCCAGAGCTGGAAACCCAGGCCATTCTCAGTGGTCAGGCCAGCAGACAGATTCAGGTTACGAGTGTCACGAGTGAACTGTGCAACATCAATGGTTGGATCTTCGTTAGGATCACCGATATTGATGGTGTCTTCGTAGAAGTAATCACCGCGAATGAAGGCTTCACTGTTGCCAATCGCAAATCGATAGGTTGCTGAAGCTGACGCACTCACTTCATTGATACCACCTGGTTGCAAGCCACTCAAGTCAACTGTTGCACCGGTTACAGGGTTACGACCTGCATTGGTGAAAGAGTCATACAGTGGATCCAGGAAAGTACCTGCCAAGGTCAGCTGCAACGCATCGGTTGGGTAGTAAGTTAAGTCAAACTCAACACCCTTGGCTGATTGTTCACCCGCATTAGCCAAGGCAAAACCAGTACCGATAAAAGCATTAGATTGGAAGTTCTCGATGTTCTGATCGAAAATGGCCACGTTCAATGAACCACGCTCAAAGCTGGTTTTCAAACCGATTTCAAACACTTCAGCCTCTTCCGGCAATGCAAAACGCTGACCGAAACGCTGGTTTGGTTGGATCAGGCCTGCCGCAGCAAGCTGACCAGCGATAGCGATGTCAGGTTGAGAGTTACGCGTCAGGTTCCATGAAGTTGCTTTGAAACCCGTAGAGATACCAGCGTAGATGTTGGTGGAGTCGCTCAAGTCATAAGCCAAACGCAACTGGTAAGTCAGCTCATCATCACTGGATTTACCATCTTCAACTGAGTTTGGAAAACCCAGGTAAGGCGGCAGGAATTGCAGTGGTTGGAGTGGCAAGAACGGGTTGGCTGCCGTAGTCGACAATGCCTGCCCTTGCGCAATAGCGATAGGAGCCGGAACACCCGCCGCGATCAGGCCTTGGGCAATCGCGCCGGCACCGATTTGTACGAAATCAAGAGATGAGAAGAAATCACCAGAAGTCTGGTTGTAACTTGCCTCTTTTTCGTCATCGGTGTAGTTCAGACCCAGAGTTGCAGTCAGGCGATCAGTGATGTGCCAATCCAGAGTACCGAAAATTGAGATAGCGTCATTTTCCAGCGTACCAGTTTCTGATACACCAGGACCAGCTGGGCCGAAGGTGCCTGGAGGGAAGCCTAAAGCAGCCTCAGTAGCGGTATACCCACCACCAGCCAGCGCGTCCAGGTAACCACGGAAGCCTGCTCCGAACGGCAGTGAATCAACATAATCCAGTGACTCGTCAAACAGGAAGCCACCGATCATCCAATCAACTTTGTCACCGTTGGTTGAGGTCAGGCGAATCTCCTGAGTGAAGGTATCAATATCAGTGCTGATCTCGTTGGTGATGATCGCTGCACTACTGAAGTCCGAGTCGATTTGATAAAAGGAATCAACATTACGGAAGGCAGTGATTGAAGTCAGGGCAAAGTTTTCGAACTCGTGATCAATCTGAATTGAAATACCTGAATTATCAACCTGGTTAGTCGGATCAACATTGGTAAAGGTAGTCAACGCTTCTGGATCATTCGGAACCAGTGTGCCACCGGCGAAGGCCAATGCCCCAACGGTTGGACCTGCTACCAGGTTAACCGTGGCACAACACTCTTCATCAAGAGTATCGTAGTCCGCGATTACCCTGATTTCAGTGGCGTCACCTGGGTTAAATAACAGCTGACCACGAAAATTCTGACGGTCACGGTTGTTTACGTCGCCACCTGTGAACAGGTTGTCAACATAACCATCGCGAGTATTTGTGCCTGCCGATAGCATATAAGCTGAAGAATCACCCAGTGCGCCTTCAACCTGACCTTTAAGAACGAACTGGCCAAAGTTGCCGACCGTGGCCGATAATTTTGCCGCGCTTTCACCGGTAGGCTTGCGGGTAACCACACTGATTACGCCCGCTGATGCGTTTTTACCGAATAAGGTACTTTGTGGACCACGCAGTACTTCTACTCGCTCCAGCGCTGGCAAATCGGAGATCGCACCTGCAGAACGGGATCGGTAAACACCATCGATGAATACGCCTACTGAAGGCTCAATCCCTGGGTTGTTGGCACCGTTACCAAATCCGCGGATCACGAAGTTGGTGTTGACCGAGTTCTGTAATTGACTAACCCTTAGAGAAGGTACAACCGACTGCAAGTCATTGATATCCAGGATACTGGCTTTATCAATCGTTTCAGCAGTGGTGACACTTACCGCAATGGGGATTTCCTGTAGCGTCGTTGCCCTTTTTGACGCGGTGACAACAATTTCTTCCAGCAACCCACCTTGCGCATACGACATGGTCGGTAGCGCGAGGCAAGATGCAGCAAGAATTGCCGCACGAAAGTGAGGTAACTTAGGCATTTAATACTCCTCCTCTAAAAGGATAATTTGAGGCTTTTAAAAATTTATTTTTTTGCTAAAGGTGTAACTCTTATAGAACACTATAATGGGGCCTTAAAGTCAAGCGATGTTGACCTTATGACTGCCATTTATATGACAAATAGTGCTGATTTACAATTACTTGTCCTTAAGTATTGATAAAATGCATTAATTCGGACTTTCTACGCCCACTAAACCAATAACTTGCTCAACTGCCCCAGTATAAAACAAATACTGTGAACCGTTCGTATCGCGGAAAAAATACGGGTCACGCAACTCGCGAGCGGGCATACTGATCTCACCACGCAATGAAGCCATATTTGGCAAATCCGCACCCTCCCAGGACAGCTCCGGTTTCAGCACTGACCGCCCTTTTGTCGCCTGCCACTGCTGCCAACCAGGGCTAACATCAACTTCTGACACCAGAATATGCTCAGGTGCGGCGCCGATTTTCGACCAAAACACTCTTAATAAGCTGTTTTCAGCGTCCAGCCATACTGCCGGGTGCCGCATTTCGGGACCAAATAAAGGTCGGGATCGGATTTCATAAGGGCCCACCAGGCTATCACTACGCATTAACATGCCAAGCGCACCTAACAGGTAGTACTTGCCATTCAACTGAAAACTCTTGACGTAGGCTGCCGGAAAGCTGTCTCCCTGGGTTGTAAATACCAGGCCATCGGTGGATACGGCTATACGACTGACCTGTGCCAGGCTGTCCCGCTGACCATGGTAAAATAGGACCAATCGTTGTTGATCGTGGTCAACAACGACTTCGGGGCTGGCAATATGGGGGGTGCGCGTTTTCGATAAAGCAATTCCACGTTCTGCTCGCACTTTCTGATCAGTAACAGCGGTTTTGTAAATCACCCTGATCGTGTCGCGAAATAGCCTTACTGGCAGGTTTTGCCACAACTCTGCCAGCCCTGCTGCAGCTGACAGTTGTGGTAAGTCCTGGGTAGGGAAGCCAGAATCGACCAGGGACAGCACCCCGGGTTCATATATCTGCCAGGGACCGGCAGGTTGGTCGGCATATGCAAGTCGAATATAGTCACCTTTGTGATGAGCAAAATACAGGTAATACTCACCAAGCGGGTTTTCAATCCAGTCCGGCACCTTTATTACCGCCGGACCATTGATATTAACGCTTCCCTCTTGCTCTGCTATAGCCGTCAAGCGAGCACTCATTGAGGCCTGTATGATTGGCTGATCAACAATGCGACTCACAACCACAGCACCCGGCTCTTGTTCCAGGTAGGGGGATACGGGCCAATAAATAACTAGTACAGAAAAAAGAAAAACCAATATAAAAACAATAAGATATAGACTATTTCTAATATTCGATCTCATTCTTGTTCTTCAGGCCTCGTTGCATTCCGCAGTGCCTCCACGTCCTTAATTACGTACTTGTCGCCCTGCTTCAGCAAAATATCCTGTTTTACCCAATCACGAAATATTTTATTGACGCGCTGGCGTGAGCCCAGGCTCATGCGGGCAAAATCTAGCTGGCTCATATGCATATCCAATTCCACCCCATCCGATGAGGGTTCGCCATGCTTTTTTGCCAGGTCCAGCAACCTGCCTGCCAGGCGTGATTTCAATGGGTAAAAGAGCATTCCCGCCAGCAGTTCATACACTTGCCGGGTCCGCTCCATATGCTCAACAAAAAGGTTTTTATACAAAATCGGATATTGGTCGGCCACCCTCATCACCACATCTGCAGGTATCAACAAGATATCCGTTTCTTCAATCACCGCGGCCTCGAGTACCCGGGTCTTGCCACCGATCAACGAGGCTTCTCCCAGCCAAGACTCGGCATGCATATCGGTTAAGACGAACTCCTGACCCATGCTACTTGTGACTGACACACGAACACGCCCCGACAACACACAATAAATATGCTTTGGTCGCTCACCCACCAGGTAAATAAATTGATCCGGCGCATAGGTTTTTACCAGGGATTTGCTGGCCAGCAGCCTTATCGCATCGTCGGGAATATCGTCAAACCAGTCGGCCCTGCTGATCACAGCTACAATACTGTCCTGATCGTATTTCATGTTGGCTTTGTTTGCCTGTACGGCACTTGCTGCTATTGGATTACAATGAACGATGCACCATAGACAGTTGTTCCAGCCAATGCAAGATAGCCAATGTTAAAACCTGCGTCTGCCTTTCTGAAGGGCATCAAACCATCTATCTAGCCAGCGATCAGACTGAAAATATCAATGGAAAAATACTTTTATTTTCATGGGTTTATATTGCTATTCCAAGAGGCGTTCTAACGTTGCCAGTGAACCGAACCGAGATTAAAGCTGAGTACGGCAAAGACGCCGAAGGCAACAATGCTTAACAATGCAAGAGTTAATGGTTTCGATATTCAGATGCCCCGGCACATCTCGCTTAATAACCTGGCT
This sequence comes from Pseudomonadota bacterium, assembly GCA_039110515.1. Taxonomy (GTDB): domain Bacteria; phylum Pseudomonadota; class Gammaproteobacteria; order Arenicellales; family Arenicellaceae; genus Arenicella. Next base: position 3,841 of record JBCCFY010000063.1, on the reverse strand, counting down.
ATCACTGCTCCCAGTCCCACCAGGTAGCACATTAACAGGATGAATGTCTTGTCTGCTCCTTTGACCGGTCGCACAACGGATTGCTCAGTGACGATGTTTGTCCTGATGGTTCGTCTCCTGCCTCAACACGCCGAGCCCCAGAACGGTCGATCTGTGGTAAACCGTATAGCAAAGTTCGCTAGCCAACTTGCACGGGCGAGATACCCATTTTTTTACAGATAATCTCTAACATCACTTCATCGGCACCGCCGCCAATTGATGCCAGGCGGCCGTCACGATAAAAACGTGACACCGGGTTATCCCACATAAATCCCATGCCACCAAAATACTGCAGGCATGAATCCGCTACTTTGCGTGACAGGCGTCCTGAAATTAACTTTGCCATGGATGCCTTGGTCGTGACGTCCACGCCATTGATGTACTCCTCGGTGGCATTTCTGACCAGGGCCCGCAACGCCTCCACCTCGGATTGTAACTCGGCGAGTGTGAAATGCACCACCTGGTTGTCCAGAATTGCCTTGCCAAACGCACGACGATCTCGCGTGTAAGCAATGGTTTCAGCAATACAGTACTCCAAGCCTTTAAGGTTAGAGCAAGCTGCGAACAGGCGTTCTTCCTGAAACTGCTCCATCTGGTACATAAACCCAAAGCCCTCAATTCCAATCCGGTTACTTTGCGGTACGCGCACATTGTCCAGGAAAACCTGTGCGGTGTCGGATGATCGCATACCCAACTTGTTCAGGCGCTCCGAAAAGCTGACTCCCGGCGTATCAGTGGGAACGATAATCAGAGATTTGTTCTTGTGCATTGCCTCATCACTGGTATTGGCCAGCAGACACAGCACATCGGCCTGGGTGGAGTTGGTAATCCACATCTTGGTGCCGTCGATAATGTAATCGTCGCCATCTTTGCGCGCGGTGGTCTTGATACTGGCGACATCCGAGCCAGCCCCCGGTTCGCTGACCGCGATCGAACACACTTGATCACCAGAGATTGCCGGGCGTAAAAACTCTTCGCGGAGGGCATCGCTGCCGTGCTTTGCCAGGGCCGGTGTCGCCATGTCTGTCTGCACCCCAATGCCCATGGACACGCCACCGCTAAGCACCGTTCCTAATTCCTCCACGAAAGCCATTTGATAGCTGTAGTCGAGGCCCATGCCACCGTATTCGATCGGTTTTGCTATCCCCAGCAAGCCCAGATCACCCATTTTTTTGAACACTTCGCGAGCCGGGAAAATCCCCTCTTCTTCCCATTGATCACAATAGGGATTGAGTTCGGACTGGATAAGTTTGGCGGCTGTCTCTGCGATTGCTTGGTGTTCTTCGGTATAAATCATTTGTGGTCTTTAGCGTGGTGTGGATGTTCTGGATAAATTAAGCGTGCTCGCCTGCTGATTCAGTCAGGGCAACCGAACGCATAAAGGCTGGACGGCTCTTGAGCCGTTGCAAATAGTTATTAGTTTGCTCGGTATAGTCGCTCGACAGACCCTGCTGCTCACCAAGGAACAAGGCATAGCCTACCGCGATATCCGCTATCGTAAAGCGTTCGTCGCAAAGATAGTGTCGACTCGCGATGTGAGCGTCCAATAAACGCAGCCTGGCAAGGTACCAAACGCGATAGTCTTCGGCGACCTGTGGTTGACGTCGTTCCTCTGGTTCGAGATGGGTGTAGCGGAGAAACAGGGTCTGCGGAAAAGTCAGGGTGGCATCGCTGTGATACAACCAGTTTAGAAAACTTCCGTACTCAGGATGCTCTACCGGGACCAGGAACTCCGTTTTCTCGTAGCGCTCGGCCAGATAATGACAAATCCCGCTGGATTCTGTCATTCGCGTATCACCATCCACCAGGTAGGGAATTGTGCCCAACACGTTGATATCAAGAAACTCTTTCTGGAAAAAGCGTGGCGGGAACGGCAAAACCTCGAGGTCGTACGCAAGCTGCATTTCCTCCAGGGCCCAGAGGGCTCGCAGAGAACGCGCGTTGTGACAATGCCAAAGTTTGATTTTTTCAGTGCTCATAATTTCCGACGATAAGGTGCAAAGCGGCAAGCGGCGCTGCCTCGCATGCGGTTTTTTGAGCAGAGATAATACCTGAGGGATATCGCAGTATTAGTCACCAATGTGACGTTGCGCTAACCGGGTCAAGGATGACAGCCTGTTATTTCGGAGCGATATCCCGAGGGCTTGGCTGCTGTTTGACACGCGCCCTTTGTGACATGAATTTTAACCAGTTGGTCCAGCACCGGAATCACATGCTGTGGTTGAATTCGGTCATAAAGTTCAGCCCAGTCATTCTGTTTATCGACTGTCGTGACATCGGCGACGTTTGCCTCATCAGAGCAATCTTGCCAACGCACCATTTTATGCAGCCTGTCGCCCATGGGTAGACAATCCACGCGCCTGTCACCCGGATAAACCACCGCAACGGATGGCAACCCAATCCCCTGTGCTATCCATCGAGCCCCGGCGGCATTGCCCAGAAACAGGTCACAATTGCTTAGCAGCGCCATCAGGCTACTGAGTTTGCGAGTAGGCACATTGGAAAAAACATCTGAGTTAACGCCAACGGCCTGGTGAAACTCACGAATCTGCTGCTGCTCGTGAGGCATCCCTGAAAACGCCACCAATTGAGCTCCATACTGGTCTAAACAGTGTTTCGCAAGCGTTACCATTTTTTCCTGGTGCCAACTTTTGGCAGGATCTTTTGCACTGGCTGAGATCGCAAACACGGGTCTGTCAAAATCGACACCACATTGGGTCATTATCTCACGCATGTCCTGGCGTTCCCGGTCACTGACCGAAAGACTGATGGGCGGAGTTTTGGCCCCAATCGATTGATCCTCATGCAAGGGACTGAGAAAATCGACAACTGGATGCAACTCGTCACCGGGAGGATACTCCCACAGCACGCGATCAGAGTAGAACAGATTGCCCAACACGCCTTTTCGTCGACTGATTCGATGTTTGCTGCCTGGAGACAGGAAACTAAACAAAACCCCCTTCCCGCTAGCATTCGCGTCAATAATTATGTCGTATCGCTTGCGACTGACACGCCAGGCTTTTCGCAGATATTGTAGCGGCTTCTTCAACTCGGCCCTCGACACCGGGATGACCTCGTTAATACAGGCATGATGCTCAAACAGTTCTGCGCTGTGCTCCTTCAGGCAATAGTCTATTTGCGCGTCAGGGAAGCAAGAACGCAAATTATTGCAGAGTGCAGAAGTAACAATATCATCACCAATCTTCTTGAACTGGATGACCAATATTTTCATAAATTGTTAACCCATAGTGCTTCATTCAGCAGCCAGGAATGCTGGGCAATTCAATCCAGTTGAGAGAGATCCCCTATAGATCATGCACATAACCAGTGTGCATATCTCTCAGTCGGAACGAACAACACCGGCCACAACATCCGCTGCCGTGGTTTTGGGTATGGGTGGGAAGCCCAATCATAACCTAAAATCCTTCGCTGTAGCATAGATTTAACACGAAACAGTGTTTCGCACGCTAAAATGGCGAAATACAAATCACTACCAACCCCTTCTGCAGTCATGCCAGAAAAGCCCAGTTCAAACCCTCCTCCTGCGATCGATACCCGACAATACCTTTTGGTCACCGGTAATTATTGGGCGTTTACCCTGACCGACGGTGCCCTGCGCATGCTGGTGGTCTTGCATTTCCATCAGTTGGGATTTTCCCCATTGCAAATTGCCATGTTATTCCTGTTCTACGAGGTATTTGGGGTAGTGACCAACCTGATCGGTGGCTGGCTGGGAGCAAAGCTGGGTCTGAACCGAACCATGAATATCGGACTGGCACTGCAGATAGTTGCCCTGGCCATG
>JBCCFY010000062.1:0-14401 GCA_039110515.1 Pseudomonadota bacterium | reverse complement strand
TGATCGCCGCCGTCAGGGTAGTTTTACCATGGTCTACGTGACCAATCGTTCCTACGTTTACGTGCGGCTTATTACGTTCAAATTTTTCCTTAGACATAGTGTTAACCTATCTATTTTATCTATTAATACACCAAAGTTCTCGGCACCAACCCGGAAATGATCGACACCTGTTATGGACTTCTTACAACTAAAAACGAGCAATACCGCTACGCCGTATTGCTCTAAGCCAGAACGGCAATATTGCCAATCTGGTAAATCTGGTGCCCACGATCGGAATTGAACCGATGGCCTCTCCCTTACCAAGGGAGTGCTCTACCCCTGAGCTACGTGGGCGAAAAAACTACGAGCTAACAAGGCAAACCGTTAAGGCGAACCATTAAGGTGAACCTGGAGCGGGTGATGGGAATCGAACCCACATCATTAGCTTGGAAGGCTAAGGTTCTACCGTTGAACTACACCCGCATCGCTCGCAATCAACTCACTGACTGTTCCACTCTGCCTTTAATTCGGCTTGGCCGGATTAAACTAAACAGCGCCTGCGGCGTTTAATTGCCTTGGCAATTAAACTTAAATGGTGGTGGGGGCTGGATTCGAACCAGCGTACTCAGAGAGAACGGATTTACAGTCCGTCGCCTTTAACCACTCGGCCACCCCACCAACTCATCTAATCAATACTTTTATATAAGGTTTAAGCGCCTGCGGCGGAACAAAACCTTAGGACGTTCAGAAGACTCGGTATAAACCTACACTTCAGAAGCCGACTATAAAAGGAATGGAGCCTGCAGTCGGAATCGAACCAACGACCTACTGATTACAAGTCAGTTGCTCTACCTACTGAGCTATGCAGGCTTAACTTAGTCAGGCCGCGCATTTTAGGGCTAGTTGTCGTGAAATACAACGGTTCTTGAGAAAAAAAAGATTTAAAAATTCAGCGATTTCCAGGCTTATTCCAAGAGCACTGACTGGCATTCATATCTGCCCAATCTGGCGGATTGTTCGCCCCAATCCATGCGGGCTAATTGCTGACGAATTCGGCCTCCATCATCACTGTCGAAATGCAGCCAATAACTATCGGGTAAAACCACCAGTTCTTCCTTAAGTTGGACCGAATCCAGCTTGCCATCGAACAGGTTTACAGCTCTAACGGCGGTTTCCTCAGTGGTGTAGATGCCTAGCGAGACAATATATTGATTGTCTGCTTCCTTGCGCACAAAATGATCCAGAATGCTTTTACGCCGCAGTTCTACCCGCGTATCAGTTGCTTCGGCAGCGGACTCGAAGGGGCCCAAGTATACGCGGAACACATTCGACTCCTTGGATGCTCGCGTTGATTTCTGGAAACTGATATTGGCATTAAACAGAACTGCCTGCGCAAGTTCATAGTTCGCTTTGTGCATAAATGGCCCAAGCCGAAAACACCCACCTTCGCCCGCACCGTCTGCCGCCATCAGCTGTTCACTGTCAGACGTTGTGATAATGGCAGGATTGGGTTCGTAGTACCGGTCTTCAATTTCCTTGTTTAATCGAACGAAATGCGGATTCAGGTCTGCTTTGGGCACATAAATATGTGGCGCAGTTCGTGCGTCATCAGGCCAAAATAGAACAGCCACATTGGCTAACAGAAGCAGTCCGCAAAAAGAGGTTAGAAAGCGCATGCGAAATCCAGGCTAATTCATGGTGTTGGTGAGTTGATTAATGACAAATACAATAGCCCATGCAATACCAGGTCTGGCTCTGACTCGGCGCCAAGATTGGTGAATTCTGCGATCAGGTTTGCTCCACCGCCTGTGAGTATTAACCTGGTCGGTCTGTCTATGGTTTCTGTCATCTCTTTTACTATCCGTTCAACAGCCCCTCCCATCCCAAAACCTATCCCTGAGTTTACACATTCACTCGTAGTCTTACCAATAATTTGCACGACATCAGAAGACTCTGCATCAATGCCAACAGTGCCACCCAACAGGGACTGATGCATCAATTTTGCTCCTGGCAGAATCACCCCTCCTTCAAAAACATTGTCCTGTGACAACCAATCTATGGTGACCGCGGTGCCGGCATCGATAATGATCAAATCGCCTTGCGGAACCAGGCTGCGTGCGCCAAGCGCAGCGACCCATCGATCCACACCAAGCGAGTCGATACTCTCATAGTGATTCTGAAAGCCGCGGACAGGATTGGAGACGTCGACTCTGTTTGCCTCGAGTCCAGTCTCATCATGCAACCAGCTTAAGATGGGTTTGAGCACCTCTGCAGCGCCCACACTTGAAACCCAAACCTCACTCAAGGTCTGTTCCAACAACGTCGTAGACAAATTCGCGGAGAAATACTGACCTATGTCGTCGGGGCCGAGGTCTTCGTTGGCAATCGCACCAACGGCGACCATATCCGCTTGCGTGGCAAGTGCCCATTTCAGCCGTGTATTTCCCAGGTCTAACAATAATTTCATATCGCACTCCAATTGCGCCTGTGGACATGCATTCTGCTCATAGCCTGGTTGATAGCGGTTGCGGGAGTTCTATCTCGCGGCAGCAACACGAACACTCACATTGCTGTCTGCAAAACTGTGTCGGCTGCCATCATGCGCCTGCACCACCAACGCACCGACATCGTCGACACCCAGCATTTTTCCTACAATGCAGTCATCGCCATCGCCCACGGTAATTTCCATGCCCGTGTAACTGGAATGTTCATTCCAAACCGAAGCCAATGGTGCGAAACCATGTAATTCGAAGCCTTGTAACATCCCAATCCAATCAGTGACCAACTGCCCGATGAATTGGTTGCGATCCAGCACCACCCCTTTTGAGTGCAGATCACACCACCGATAGCCGGTGTCGGAATCAGACCAGTCGGGCTGATGCACGTTGAGGCCTAAGCCAATCACTACATTGCATGCATCCCCCGCGTTTCCTGACACGTCTATCAGGATGCCTGCTAACTTGTCCCCATCAATCAACAGGTCATTCGGCCATTTAATTTTTACTCCGAGCTGATAATCCTGATTAAGCCGCTCGGCTGCCACCAAGGCAACCGCCAGGCCCAATCCAGTGATGGTCTCAGGCCAACGCGAAAAACCCCAGCTGAGCGAGAGCATGATGTTTTTATGGGGTGCAGATTGCCAATCATTACCTCGCCTGCCGCGCCCGGCCAGCTGACTCTCGGTCACACAAATCCTCCCCTGACCTTGAGATATCGATTGGCCAAGTAATCGATCGTTGGTGGAGTCTATACTTTGCAGCACCTCAACCGCCTCCAACACAGCACGTGCCGACGGACTTATGGCGTCATAAATCAACTGCTGGTTAAGCGCACTGGAGATATTGTGTGGTTCTGACATGCGCGTAGTCTAACGCATAATCATTCATGACAAACTAAAATCCGGCGATTGTGCGGGTTGAAGTGCAGCGGCTTTCAATCCCCTTGGAGGATGCGGAGATTACCAGGTGCTATTTTTCAAGCAGCAAACCACACTCGCGATGCTCTTCACCCTTGGTGGGGTCATAGTAATCGTGGTTATCCGGTAGATTGCGGTCGTAAATATATTCTTCGACATCCAGCTCATTCAGGTGAAACATGGGCGCAGTGCGAATCGTACCGTGGCTGCCGAAGGTAAATACATCCAGGTTTTTGCGATGGGCATTTTGATCATGACGAATGCCGTTTAACCAAACGTCGGGCTGTAAATCGGCCATGGCGCGATTAAAGGGTTCCAGCTTTACGATACGCGAGAAGAGATCGTGCGCGGGCGTATCCAACGGCGGAATCTCACCATGCACGGCAGTGTAATGGGCCGCGGACATTTTTGGTGAATAGACTTGCAAGTTGAGATCCAGGTGTTTTACCACCCGCTCAATGTGGCGATAAGTTTCGGGTGTATTGAAACCATGATCCACCCATATCACTGGGATATCTTTCTTGGGCTGGGTTACCAGGTGCAGAAATGCCACTGCCAGAGGGCGGAAATTTGTGAACACCACCGGGTTCTTGGCGTGCTCGACAGTGAATTGCATGATCTCACTGGGTTTGTGGTGCTTGAATTCCCGGTTCAAGGCGATCAAGTCGGCACCAGCATGAAAGACGGGTTCCTGTGCTGCGGCCTGGGAGGCCATCGGCAGTTGCGATGCAGCTGGTTCTGCGACCCTATTATTGACTAGTTCCAAGCTCATGACTGCACCTCTTCGAAAGACCGATTTCACGGTCGAGACCGAAGCGTCGATCGGCACAACGCCGATTCCGGTAACGGTTATTAGTCATGAGTATAGGGACGGCCCTATATAATCAAAAAGAATATAAAACTATTTCTATATAGATGATTGATATATGGGTGAGCCAAACGCGGCCGGCATTAATCCAGCTCTTTCGAGTTATCAATTGATTGGCAAATAAACGATCGCGGAATGCCCAGCCCATCTGCAACCCTTTCCAGTTCCTGACGCTCCTCAAAGGTAATGCCTCCATCAGCCTGGGCCATGGTGCACATGTCATGCAAAACCTGCATGCGCTGTGGCTCGGAGGCTTTCTTTTTAACTTCCTCCGCCCGGTCGTCGACAGTCTCCTTGATCTTGCTGATATCCAGCTTCTCGCTAAAGGCATATTTGCCGAAAAAATTTGCGAAAACTTCGAGTTCCGCTTCAGTAATGCCATTGGTAGCATCGGCAACGGCAATCAGGCCGGCAAATAACAAGCGGCGCATGGATTCAGCGGTGTCTGTTTTTGCTTCCAGATAACTGGGTTCCATCAGGCTTAGAACGGATTGCACGCCCACTTCCAGATCAGCCTTGGAACTCGCGCCCTCGTCATGCGTATAGAGTTCGGAGCGCTCGAACAATTTTAATGCCTTAACACGCAATGGACTGAATGGATGAGTTGAAAACCAGTCAGCCTGTGATGAACCCTGCCCAGCCTGTTGTTCGCCCATTTGTAAATCATCAACCTGGGCAACGAAATCATCCAAGCTGAATTCAACGATCTTAGAGGTCAAACCGGAAGATAATTTGAACAGAGAGCGCGCCACGGCATCCATATCCTGCGCGCAATGCGCACCCGCGCGGTCTGCGGAAATTTCGGCGTAGCGCGACCAGGCGAACAACTCCAGTGCCAGCTTCGGATCTGGGCGTTCACGACCACGCAATAGATAACCGATTGGGATGGCATGATGATCGTAGACATGATGACCCAGTTCATGACCCATCACGAATTTGAGTTCTTGAGAATTGAAGCCTTCTAACAAGCTGGAAGAAAACATGACGTACACACGGTCATCCTCCGGCTTGAAGCAGGCGGCATTAAATTGCGGACTGGAATACACATAAAGCTCCAGCGGCATTTCCACTCCCAACATTTCGATGCACTCTTCCGCCATCTTGGCAATATCCGGCGCCATCCCGCGGGTCAACCGTACCGAGGTAGAAAGCAAGTTGCGGCGAATACCCATAGGCCCTTCGGCCTCTTGCCGCTCGATGTAATCATTTACCCGTTTTACATCAGGATGTTTCTGGAGCTTTTCATACAGGGCCAGATCATTGTCGCAACGAATTTGGTCGGCATTCATGATTTAGAGTAATTTGCAGTGTTTGATTTAATAATTATTGATAATAACAGAGACATAAAAAAGGCCAGCGTAGAAGCTGGCCTTTTTTATTAAGTCTTGTAAATACTAATCAAGCTGAGTGCTCGATCACACTTCCAATCCAATAGTCAAAACGCCGTCCTCTGGTTAAGAGGCGAAAGGCGTTGTGGTCATCGCTGGTGTCGTGCTTGTAGTCGTTGTCGTAGTTGTGGTCGTCGTAGTTGTGGTCGTCGTAGTTGTTGTACTCGGCGCCATGGTTGTGGTTGTACTTGGTGCCATAGTGGTCGTTGTACTCGGTGCCATGGTGGTCGTGGTGGCCGGAACCGGTACACATACACCGCCCAGGCTGCTAAGTGCAAAACTGAAAATTCCCGATCCATTCTCGACCGTGCCAGCAGCGGTACTGGCAGCAAAATTTACTTCACACAACAAGTCAAAATCATCCCCCATGGTGTTTGCCGAGGTGCCAGACATTGTCCCAGATTCACTAAACATTGCGCCACCAAACAAGGTGATAGTGGCGGTAAACTCACCCAGCGCATCAATAGCAAGGGCAAGGCAACCGCCCTGCAAGTTTGGATCCGCCATAACACCGGCGTGGACGGGCTCTACAAATACGTCGAGAATGCTGCGTTTTTGGCGACGTGGTGCAGAGGTAATCACGCCCCCCACATTGCCCGCCAGATTCAGCGGCATCACCGACATCTGCGCGTGTGCAGGCAGCATCACGGTATCAACAACGGGTTTGACCCAAGCTGGTGATGCCGCTGCTCCGGCCGCAATCCCGCCTCCGGCGAGAATGTTCTTTACCGCTTTTCGACGCTCATTTTTATGAGTATTGCCCTCAACCTCGGGATTTTCCCCAGCGGTTACATTGGCGTTAGCATTCTTCTTTTCAGAATTTGACATGATATTAACCCTACATTTGTCGAACCTTGTTGTTATCAATCCATTCTCATACGATGGCCGATGAATTGCAAGCCCCGCCCTTTATCTAGTAAATATTCCTGCTCTAAGTTCGTCTTCGATGTATTGAACAAAACCACCGGAGGCTTATTTAGGTTATCATTTGCCGGGCTAGACCACCTCCATTCCGCACAACTCGCTGCCAATTTGACCTGATTTATTTATGCAATCTCCTGATTCCATTTGCTTGGTTATTTTTTTTGAACATAACCAGCAACACCTGGAGCGCTGTATTCGAAGTGCAGCAAGTTTTGTTGATGCATGCCTGGTGGTAACAAACCAGCAAGAAACCCCCGATGCAGAACATATTCACCATTGGTGTGAAGGGAAGAGAATAGCGTTCTTTAATGATGTAGCTAAGGACAACAAGAATGGCTTCACCAATATTCTGACTAGCGCCAGCGAATTCGCTGACCTGGCGCTGGTAATGCACGCCAACGAAGAGCTAATGTGCCTGGGTCCAATTCCAAAACTGCCGACTCCTATCGGCATGTTGGAGGTCTCTCAGGTCGGATTCAGCGAGTTGCAATCACGTCTGTTCAGCCTAAGGTCCGGCCCTCGATATCATGCACTTGATCGGTTGCTGCCCATCAGCGCCGGCGGCCCTATGCAGACTGCTTGGCCAGCTATCAGCATTAGAACTCATTCGGATGGTCAGTCATTGGCGCACCGACAGCTGCGTGCGGACATTAAATCAGCAATTCAGCAACGGTCAAAAGATCTTCGTCTGAAACTCCTACAGGCAAAATATTGGCTTACACAAGACGCTCCTACTGCAGCCAAAAAAATCTTCAAGGAGTTGATCAATGAACTGAAGGCCAGCCACGACGGTACTGAGCTGTTATGGCAAAGCCACTATCTGCTGGCAAATGTTCTCCTCGATGAAGAGCAGGACGAAAGCGCGCAGAGCCACTTCGAAGCCTGCTTTGAAATTGACGATCAGCGCATGGAACCTCTAATGCGGCTGGCGGAATGCTATTTCGAGATCCAGGCTTATGCGCAATGTCGAGCCTTGTGCGAAGTTATTACGCAATCTGAAGGCAGGCCTGATGGGGCTTACTTTGAACCTGATATTTATAAATACTCCGCGCGCCTGCTGTTAGCGGAGGCCCTACTAGCCGAAGGTGAGACAGGCGATGCGCTGGCTCTCGCCAGGAAGATTAAAAATGACATCATGCTGGCGGGTGAGGCCGATCAGCGATTGCAGAAGCTGTTGCAGACCCCGGAAAAACACAAGCCTTTAGCCGGTACCGAGTCGCCCATAAAAATGGAAGCGAAGCCAGGTAAGGCTGGGCCAACACCTGTTCTCAGCATTGGGATGGCGACCTTCGATGATTTCGATGGTGTGTATTTCTCGGTTATGTCGATCCTGCTCTATCACCCCGAAGTTCTGGATGAGATTGAAATAATCGTGGTAGATAATAACCCCGATTCCGCTCACGGCATTGAAGTGAAAAAATTTTGCGCTCCATTAGAGCAAGTTCGCTACATTTCTGCTGGTGAGTATAAAACCACCTCGATTAAAGAACGGGTCGCCATCGAGGCACGTGGTGACTATGTGATGGTTATCGACTGCCATGTATTCATGCATCGTGGCTCATTACGCCAACTGATCGATTACTTCCAGGCTGCCCCTGACTGTACTGATTTATTGCATGGCCCCATGGTTGGAGAAAATGGCAAGGGTGTGACCACCCACATGGATCCGAGGTGGAACACTGGGTTTTTCGGTGTCTTCGAAAGTGACCCACGCGGTAAAGACCCAGGCAATGAACCCTTTGATATTCCTGGTCATGGCATGGCTATGTTCGCTTTCAGGAAATCAGTATGGCCAGGGTATAACGTCAAATTCAGGGGTTTTGGGGGAGAAGAAGGTTATATCAACGAAAAATTTCGTCAGGCAGGCGGTCGCGTTTTGTGTGTTCCCTTTCTGCGTTGGACTCATCGGTTTCCCAGACCCGGTGGGACCAAGTACATAAACCGATGGGAAGACCGTATTCGCAACTACCTGATTGGTTGGGATGAATTGGGCATGGATATTAGTGAGGTACTGACGCACTTTAGCCAGTATCTGGGACGCGATAAGACTGCTGCCGTTTTCAGGGACTATCAACGCGAGGTTAACGGGCCATTCTGGCGCTTTGAACAAGTTTTTTGCCTGACCGAAAGTGAAGACGATTGGCTACGCATACATCAGCACCTGTTTGAGCTTGCCGTTGAGCGAATCACCCAGAAAATTGACGTGGTCGATAATGGTTCTGCATCACGAATTGAAGTGCAGAAGCAATTGGTGAGCCAATCATATAAGGCTGATTCACCTGACATTGTGTTAATTGACGCGCGGAAGAATTTCGCAGAGGGTGCCAAACGATCGCTCCATAACGGTTTAGAGCAGCTCGATGATCAGGCATGGGATGCATTGTGTTTCTACGGTCTGGAAAACAGCGAACCGCCAAGGGTTACCGAGCTGGGGATTGTGATTCGCAATTCAGCTTATGAGCATGTCCTGTCAATGTTACAGGACGGCCACGAACTCAGTGGAGAAGCTCTACGAACTCACCGACCAGCTCTGGTGGTGCGTGACCTATGAAGTTCGCTCCGGCACTTTTGGCAATGGCTGACTAGATTTATGCAATTGCTGCGCCGTTGTGACGTTGACGAGGTTCGAGCGCGTTGGCTGCAACAGGCACCACGTGACGTCAATCATATTGACCGAATGATCAATCCGGCGGTGCGTAGAGATTTCCCCTATGCTGTGACCTGGTGTTTGGCACTCATTGAAAGTAGCGATATCGAATCGATATTCCTGATCTCGATTGATGATTTTGGCCCTGCGTCTGACCAGAGTTGGCGGTTGGAGCAAGCCGCCGCCAGACTTAGCCAGCAACCTCTCCCGGACGATCAACATGCCCGTAAAGTTGGCGCATTATCAAGGGCTGGGTTCGAAGACTTTTCACCGGTTTTAGTTTCAACATCATTAAATGGACCCTTTACCATCATTGATGGCAATCATCGTATGATCGTCAGGCAACAACAAGGCCAGGTGCCAGGCACAGAATGCTGTTTGGCTCTGCATGAAGGTTTCGCCAAGTATACCTATGCTACCCAGGCCAATAACTGGCAACGGCAAAACCGCTAACCCTTGATCCCGCGCTCTGCTGTTTTAATCCAAACCAGCTACTTGTTTTTCAACAGTCTATAGCTTATCAACGATAAACTGTGTGATAGCCCTTCTTGCAATCACCACTTCGCGACTGATGCCATCGATACAGTTATGCCTCAATTTTGTGAACAAACGTAATTGAACATGACTCCCAAAAGTCGACTTTTTCGGTGCCAGGGCAATCTCGTCATCACGCGAATGTAATAGCAGGCTCGGGATCTCGTATCGCGTCATCACAGCTTTGGCAGCAATGCCCGCTTGATAGACTTGTGCCGATGTTGCCAGCGGTATCCGCCCTTTGTATATGAGTGGGTCTTGCGCGATAGCTCGCACCACAGTTTTATCTGGGGAAATCAGGTCTATGTTCATTTCGTGGATAGTGAACAGGTTGGACAATCGCCAGGCTTTTTCGAACAAGAAGCGAGAAATGGGTGCAATGGCCTTACTCAATCCAAGTTGCCAACGTGGCACATTGTGCCCCACATCAAAGGCCGTACTTACCCCAACCACACCGGCCACCTTTGGCTTGAAGCTGGAATCTGCAGCAAGTTCCTCAGCGGCCAGGGTCATCAGTGCCGCCCCAAAGGAATACCCCATTAACACAATCTGCTCCGCATCCACGGATTGTCGATGAATTTCGGCGCAAATATTTTCCACACACTGTTGATAGGGTGGCACGAGACAGTGCCTGGTAACCGACTCCGCGCCATGACCATCGAGTTCCAGGGAAATCATACTGACGCCCAAATTCTTTACCATATGTTGCAGGGCTGCCTGTTGCGACAGGCCATGCCCGCGCAAGCCATGCAGAAAGAAAACCCGGGTTTTCCTGGCGCCGATTTCGAATGATTTCATAGCCCGTTTCTAACACGTGCGGACTGCATCTCGCAAGGTGAATCGGAGGGCAACCGACCTTCAATCTGCTATATTGCAATAGCAACTAATCTTGCCGCTACAGAACTCACATTTAGCCTACCTCACCTAAGCTCTATTGATCCTATTCTCCTGAATCGAAATGAAATTGGCCGTCATTATTCCCTACCGCGATCGCGTCAGTCACCTGAGGGAATTTATCCCCTTAATCAGGCAAGAACTCCAATCGCAGGAGATCGAGTTTGAGATTTTCCTGGTCGAACAATCTGTGGCTGGCGCTTTTAATAAAGGACGATGCTGTAATGTCGGTTTTGCTTTGGCGAGCGGCTTTGACTGGTTCTGTTTTCACGATGTGGACCTGGTGCCAATTGAAAAGAGTGATTACAGTTGGCCAACCTGGCCAACTCAGCTGGTGCATGCCTCCAGCAAGCATGATTACCAGGTTTTTGATGATGTCAACCTGGGTGGTGTTTGCCTGTTTCAGGCACAGCACTACCAACTGATCAACGGCTTCAGCAATAATTTCTGGGGTTGGGGTTGTGAAGACAATCAGCTTAGTTGGCGTTGCACTGCTGCCGGGCTCAAGATAGAGAAGCGAAACGGTATCTATCGACATTTACCCGATGAAAGGCCGGCTGATATGTCGCGTTACGAAGAGAACCTCGCCTACCTCTCCGACCCCCTGGAATACGCCAATGACGGATTGAACTCGTTGACATACGAACTCCTTGAACACACCAAGGGTGAAGACTACACCCGCATCCTGGTTAGCTTTGACGATTTTCCTGCCTAAGCGGCGGCAGCATCTTTCTTGTGCAAATATTCGTCATAGCTGCCGACGAAGTGTTCGATCGTTTGTCCTTCAATTTCAAAGATCTGGGTTGCCAGGCTGCTGACGAACTCGCGATCATGGCTGACAAATAGCAGCGTGCCGTCATAGTTTTCCAGCGCCAGGTTGAGAGACTCAATAGACTCCATGTCTAGGTGGTTGGTCGGTTCATCCATGATGATGATGTTCGGACGTTGCATGATTATCTTGCCGAACAACATGCGACCTTTCTCACCACCCGACAGCACTCGCACCGGCTTTTTAATGTCATCCTTGGAAAACAATAACTGGCCCAGTACGCCACGAACGAATTGTTCATCTTCGTCTTCTTTGCGCCATTGGTACATCCATTCATAAACAGTCATGTCACTGTTAAAATCTTCGGCATGATCCTGGGCGTAATAGCCGATCTCACTGTTCTCAGACCACTTTACTGTGCCACTTGCCGGGCTAACGTGATCCAACAGGTTTTGAATTAACGTGGTTTTACCAGCACCGTTCTGACCAATGATTGCAATGCGCTCACCCACTTCAATGGTGAAGTTTTCGTTGGCATACAGTTGCTCATCATAAGCCATGGACAATTCTTCTACTTCCAGGGCATTACGGAACAACTTTTTATCTTGCTTAAACCGGATGTAAGGGTTTACACGGCTCGAGGGTTTAATCTCCTCAAGTTTTATCTTGTCGATCAACTTGGCTCGGGAGGTCGCCTGCTTGGCCTTGGACGCATTCGCGGAAAAGCGACTCACAAAGGTTTTTAGCTCGGCTATCTGCGCTTTTTTCTTGGCGTTGTCCGCCTGCATGCGCTCACGCGCCATGGTTGCTGCGGTCATGTATTCATCATAATTGCCTGGGAACAATTTGATATCACCGTAGTCAAGGTCGGCCATATGCGTGCAAACCGTATTCAGAAAATGGCGATCGTGCGAGATGATGATCATGGTGCTGCGCCGTTCCTGTAATACTTTTTCCAACCAGCGAATGGTGTGGATGTCGAGGTTGTTGGTTGGCTCATCCAACAGCAAAATGTCTGGATCGGAAAACAGCGCCTGTGCTAACAATACGCGCAATTTAAGACCGGGAGCGACCTTGCTCATCGGGCCATTATGAAGCTCAATGGGGATTCCAACGCCCATCAGTAATTCGCCGGCCCGCGACTCAGCCGTATAGCCATCCATCTCGGCAAACTGAATTTCCAGGTCCGCTACCTTCATGCCCTCTTCTTCACTCATCTCGGCCAGGCCATAAATGCGGTCTCGCTCCTGTTTAACTTCCCATAGTTCTGGATAGCCCATGATCACAGTATCGATCACGCCAGATTCTTCATAAGCGAATTGGTCCTGGTTCAATTTTCCGATGCGTTCATTCGGGGTCACGGTGACCGAGCCATTGGTTGGCTCCAGGGATCCCTCCAGAATGCGCATGAAAGTGGATTTACCGCTACCATTGGCGCCGATCAAGCCATAACGGTTACCGTCGGCGAAGTTCACCGAGATATTTTCAAACAGAGGTTTATCCCCGAATTGCATGGTGATATTGGCGGTAGAAATCATGTCAATAAAGTCGATATTGCGGACTAAAAATCAGGTCGGCGTACTATACCGATTTGTATTCTGGCTGCAAACCAGATGTAAGCAATTTGCAGCCAGAAAAAAAGGCCCAGGGTATCGCTACCCTGGGCCTTCGACAGTACTGTCGTTCGACATTCCACTGTCAAATGACTAACTCCTGTGCACGGAACCTAGAACGTGAGTTGGAATCGCACACGGAACTCTTCACCTTCATTGCCGTCAACGTCCTCACCATCAGTGAAGTTCACCCCCAAACGGACATTATTGTGCGGGTAATAGTTCAAACCAAGGGTGAATGCATCAGCATCGGTGCGGCCCAGTTCGATATCACTGTGGTTGCCATCACCGTCTTCATAACGTACTACTGCTTCCCATGCACCACCTTTGCCAGATGGTTTGACGCGCTTGAAAACACCATCTTTATAAGGGCGGGTTTCACCGGTGAAGATGTATCCGGCCTGGACATAAAAACCGCTTAGATCATCATTGTCAGCTTCTTCGCCATCAATGTATTCAGCCTGGATGTGGAATGGGCCTGAACTTGCAGCGGCTTCAAAACCAATGGCGCTGTCATCTGCAATATCTTTATACGCGATACCGAAATGCACGACATTGGTGTCGTTTTTAACCGGTGCATAGGTATAACGCGCTGCAAAACCGATCTCTGAGTCTGCGGTGTCGTCGCCAAAGAAGCCAATACCATAGGTTTGCTTGCCGCCTTTACCACTGAGCTGAATACCTTCTGCACGGCCGACCGAATAACGTTCTGTTATAGCAGAGCGCTCCAGAACACTGATGTCTTTGGAAGACTGCATTTCTTCCAGGCCAAATGGCATTTTTTGGTTACCGATGGTTACAGTGGCCCCTTTGCCAAAACCGGTGTAACGCAAATACAAGTCTTCGACACCATCGCCATCGACGTTGAACTGGGTCTTGAAACTCCAGTCTTTGGCGATTTTGCCGCTGGCAAATACGCGGCACGAGTCAGCTGGCACAGCGAGATTATGAATTTGAAGTAATAGTGGTGGTGTGGGGCGACGGGGCGAGCGGCCGAACAGGCAAAACAGAATGTTCAATACAGTTTTGGAGGGTGCTAGAGGAAGGCGGAAGCCACCGGGGAAGAGAGCGAAGCGTTTAAGTTGTTGTTGGTGATGTTGTAGTCCGGAAGAGGCGACGGCAGATGCAGCTAATGTCTGAGGTGTGGGTGGCGCAGAGGGAAGCGGCCGGAAGGAATAGAGCCAAATATTTGACCTCTTTAGCAGTTGAGCTGAGGGAAGAAAAACGGTGGTAGAGACGAAGTGACTGGGGTGCTAGTGTGAGTGTCGATCGAAGGGTTCGCCAGCCGCTGTCCACAGGATGTGCGAAGTTGGTGATGTTCGTCAGCCGAACATAACCGATTACACATTCGTTTTGACTTAGTCTCCTGC
>JBCCFY010000061.1:0-17804 GCA_039110515.1 Pseudomonadota bacterium | reverse complement strand
TTCGATAGCGGTTGAGAAGCTCGAGTCAAAGGTCGCTGTGCGCTTACCGTTCGATTAAGTATTACGTGCTCGTTATAGGCAGTAGCTCAGATGGGAGCTGTGATTGATTGAACCTTTTTAAAAACTCGTTTTAGTTCGAACCGATCTTGTGCCAAGGAAGAGGAATTGGAAGTTGCCATAGAAATTACACAGGGCTCGCCGAGATACCTTGCCCGCATAAAAAGAATGTTTCCGTGGTTTGTCTCAATTATGACAATATTGAAGCCTTCTCGGTTTAGTTGCTGAGCGGTAGAGTTGCTTAAGGAACTGATAGAACTCGCAATAGCAGCAAGTTTAGCGGCATCCATGCTGTGAAACCTGTCTGTCTTGGACTGGATATCAAAGCCATCTTCTGTACAGATACCGACCAACCGGATATTACCATTGCTGCGTGTTAACTCATCGAAATACTGAGTTAGTTCATGCTTGGCAGCCGCTTGATTAGTGGAATTAGAATTCATTTCGAAATCTTCTGATGATCGTCAATTGTGGAAGCGGTTTATTGCATTCAATGCATGGAGAATAGATTCAGCCGATTCCCGCTGGCGAGCATCGACAAACAAAACTGGCGATATTAGTCCGTGGTTGTTTAATCTTGCCTGGATCTTCTTGGCAGCACTGTTTCTTGCTTCGAGATTGCCATCTTCGCAGTGTGTTAGAGCCACCAGACAAGCCACGCCATTTTCTCGAGGGGCGAAAAATTCGAGTAGATGATCCATGTTTTCCAAATGCAATTCGGCTTGAAATCTAATAAGTAGCACTAGCCCCCACAAATTTGAGTTAACGAAATCCCATAAAAATGAAAATCGTTCCTGCCCCGGCACACCATACAATCCCAACGCGGTGTCCGAATCGAGGTTAATACGACCATATTCAATTCCGACTGTGGTGAATTTCTTTCCGATGTCGATCGAAGATTTTGCTTCTGTAAGTAGCGGATCGATACTGCTTAGCGTATTAATCAACTGAGTTTTTCCGACACCCACTTCTCCGATCACGGCTAACTTGTGATAGCTCATGTGTTACTGCAACCCTAGAAAATCTTTCAGTTTCACATACAGACCCTCATTAAAAGGCTGCGCATAACTCCTGGTGTCATGCGGCTGAGAATCCATGAAAACCAGCAAATTCAATTTGTTGAGCCTTGCAAGAATCAGATTCAGTTCTTCTTCACTGCTACATTCCTTGCTGGCAATCAGATCCTCATACAAACAGGGAGCCGCAACTAATCGTGCTGATAGTGACAACATGCTTTTTGTTTGTGGCATGTCCGCAAAAGAGGGCCATGCTGACAATGCCAGTACCTGGCCTTCAAAATCAGATGGTAAGGCTTCAAACCTGGAGGGAAGAAAGTGCCCCAACAGACGACGGCCTTGTGTATCAATTCGATCTTCGTAGGTAGATATGTAGTTATTAAAACTCTTATCTTTCCCTATGGATCCTATGAACCGCATTGGCCACGTTGGAAAGCTCGGTTTTTCTATCTGGGTATGCAAGACAATATCCAGTTCAGTGTGACGAAAATCAGTGGTGATTAGCCTGATCATTGAATCAACGCTGTCAGATTCGCCTTCCAACACCTGAACATACTTGCCGTGTGAATATGAAAGCACGCCGGAAAGTGACAACCGAGCGTTATTCAGCCGCGACGAACGCAATATTTTCCATAATTGCGAGGGCGCGCTCTTGCCGACATGACTCTCGGTTGATTCGCTGATATAGAGTAGCGTTTTGAGAGGCATGAGCGCTTCACTGAATATTCAAGGAGAGTAGGTCAGAGCAATCCTAGTCGTTTAAAGCGAGAGCTGTCTTTCCACCAGGAGTACATTACGTCTTGCCAGAGCCAGATTGGCTAATTCCTTGTCCAACACCAGATAAATGAATAGGCCATCATGTTTTGAGGTAGGGCGAATCACATGAAATTGGTCGTCCAGGGTAATCAAAATATCGTCGATTTTCCCTTCTATACCGAGTGCTTTCATGGTTTTTAATTTCGCTTTGACAACTTCGGAGTTCCCCGCCGCCGCGAGATCAAGGTCAACCCCGCCGCCGGAGGAACCAAGTGACATGCCTGAAGTATAGTCAACGATACAGGCGCCCATCGCGCCATTTATTTTCATTAATGCTGCGAGTACTGCGGTGATATTGTCTGCCATGAGCTTTCTCGAACGGATTGTTATTAAATTATGTTTGAAGAGAAAGGTAAGATCGGATCGACTTGAAGCTGCCTGGATGGCCGCTGTTCGCATTGATGCACGGACTTCTAAAGTCTATTAAGTGGAATTGCTGTGTGGTCATTTGCATGCTTAATAGACTGATAAAACAGGAAATTGGGTGGTCTACATCCAACCATTAAGCAGACCGACCCAATTGCTCCTGTTGCCCAACACTCAGGAGCTAACCCCAGGACCCCCTCTTTGCGTGAACCTTATCGTACTTACAGCAGCTGAAATGACTGTTTAAGCTCCTGAAAACAGCTGAAAATATCGTGTTTTGAGACAATGCGACTGCTTTCCACTGTTGTCGGATATACAAGTTTCTCTGTCCTCTGGACTTCTGGTGCTGTTCCTCGAGTTATTGAGTTTTCCTGATGTCCAGAGAGTGACTTGACTCGGTTTTCTGTTCGCGCGAAATCGAATATGCTACCAACAGGGTTTCAAACAATGTATTTCCTCCTCCACGTACAGTCTTCAGCTAGATGACAGAACAACCTTCAAAACCTACTGGTATCAATCGGACCGGGGTTGAAGAATCACTTGCTCTGAGTGAGTTCTATACGCACGTTGAAGAAACAGAATTTTCTTTGCTGGATATTCCAATCAGCAATCGTATTTCGATTGAGAAGCACTGGGCATCTACCACGTATGTAGGGCGAAAGATCGGTGACTACACAATAAGGGAAGTAATCTATCAGGGTGCGGTATCTGCAGTATTGATAGCCACGGAAAACAACCATGTCGGAAGAGAGGTGGCGATTAAAATATTGAGTCCTTTTGCGCCGGAATCAATCAAGGAGCTATTTACCCTTGAACAATGTGCCGTATTGCAGCTTCGACATCCCTACGTGATATCAATTTATCAAACTGGAATGGATATCGATCAGGCTCCATATATCGTTATGGAACTGGTCGACGGTGTTTCTCTCTATGAGTATTGTCGTATTCAAAAATTGAGCTTTATGAAACGCTTGGCGTTGATGGAGAAGATTTGTGAAGCGTTATCATACTGTCACTTTAGAGGTATCAGTCATGGAGATATTAAGTCAGCAAATATTTTGATCGTAGACGATGGTACCGAACCTAAACCAATCATTATTGATTTTGGAATTGCGACTTCCCTAGACTTTCTACCCAGCCATGCTGAATTACCCAAGATGGGTACCCCAGAAACCATGAGTCCAGAACATCTGGATCAGGTGAATCGTATAAGTGAGAGTAGCGATATATATTCATTGGGCATGCTTTTGTTTGGATTGTTGATTGGGTATATCCCGTTCGATCGATCAAAGTTTAACAAGCTCACAAGCAACGAGAAAATTAGACAGATAGCCAGCTATCAACCCGGCCCACCTGGGAGGTACTTTTTTTCTGTTGTTGAGTCAGAACGCGCAAAGATAGAGCAGGGGTATCCTCAGTCTGATCGACTCAAAATTAAACGCTTTATTGGTGAGGAAGTCGACTGGATATTCAATAAGGCTACCTCGACCAACTCCGAGCTTCGCTATGATTCAGCTCTGAGTCTAAGACTGGATCTTACCAGGTTGCGAAAATTGCGCCCTGTTTCCGTCGCACCAGATAGTCACTCTTATCGCTTCCGAAAATTGTTTCACCGTAATACCCCTCTCGCAGTGATTGGCTCCCTTCTGATCGTGTCGTCAGCAGTATTTTTATTTTCACTCCAACAATCCAAATCACGTGAATTGAAAGCAAACTCTGTTGCCAGCAAAGCTGCTGATTCGAGCGTAGCCGTCGCAGATTTGTCCACAAACATGCTTGATCTGGCAAATCCCTATTTACGCAACAAGGTGGTCGATGAAGATTTGACGTTCCTGCTGGATCAAAGCTACAAACAGGTTTTGGATCGTAAAGGGCTCGACCCCGAAATTAAGGGCTCATTATTACTGGAGATCGCCCGCAACTATCTGAGTATCTCTGAGTTGGAAAAAACCGCATTAGCAGCGCAGCAAGTTAGTGAGTTAGAGCCACTGCACGGGACATTGGTCCACGACCAATTGTTACTGATTCAGGGGAAGCTGGCAGAAAAGGCTGGAGATCATCGACTGGCCAGGCAATTAGCAAGAGAAGCTCTTGTTTCTCTTTCGGAACGACCAGGGTTTTTACCGGAGCAGATTACTGCAATTTTACAAACTGCATACTCAGAATACCTGCTAAGAAACAATAATGAAGCAAAAAGGCTTGTTTATAAGGCATTCGAACTAACACCTAAGCTAGCAGACCAGGATTGGCGAGTACGTGCTTCGGTTAGTTATTACGGAGGGCTGGTTCATGCTTCGCAACAAACTGAGCAGGACCCAATGGTTTCCATCTCAATGCTCTCTGAGGCGGTAAAACTGGTACAAGACAGACTACCAGTAAATCATCCGTTGGTTCTGGATTACAAGGCCAGCCTTGGGCACGTCTATCGTCGGCGTTCGATGAACCAAAATGCGATTGAGTTGCTCCAACCAATGGCAGAATTAGTACCAGATGGGGTTTCAGGGGATAAAGTCTACTATCTGAACATTATGGCGCAGCTAGGATATGCCTATAAGGCGATTAATCAGCCTGACAAAGCAATACCTTTGCTTGAGTTCGCTGCTCTTGGGTATGGGCGCCGAGAGGGCGAAGCAGGTGTGTCAGCTGTTTACTCGCGATTGAATCTCGCGGAGTCGAAGATTCTTGCCGGTCAGCTAGGTGAAGCAGAGGATATATTGCATGATCTGTTTAGCATTGTGATTGTCGCTGATCGGTTTCAGACCAGCTTTATCAGAGGACGAGTTTTGGATGCATTCAGCGAACTGCAAATCGCTAAAGGTGAACTCAACAAAGCGTTGGATTTTGCCCTGTTGGCAGAGCAAAAGCATCACGAAACCAGTGGCGCTGTTGATGGTTATCTAGCGACAAGTTTAGCCCAACAAGCTGGAATCTATATTGGCATGAGCAAGCCGCAGGCTGCGTTAGAGACGGCACAACGTGCAATCGAGTATGCGGAGAAGGCCTACTACACTAGTGAATCTCAACACATGATGCCAAGGCTGGTGAAAGCTGCTGCAGAATGGAAAATTGACAGTACCGAAGATGCGCGATTCAGGTACGAGACTATACTCAATGAGGTCAGGGGTTCTGGGATTTATTCTCCTTACATGGTTTCACTTCTCGAAACGTCCATGTAGCGCATAAGCCTGGTGCTGACTGCCGATCATTGATGCAACCAAATCTATTGGAGTGTTCAATAGCGTGAAGTTTAAATACCCAAGGCAAACAAAAAGGGCAGCCCTACAGGCTGCCCTTTTAAAGCCTAGCGCGAATAAACATCCGCGCTAAGAAGTGGTTGGCGTTTAACCAAATTGGTTCATGGTGTTGTCTTCACCGGCAGCTTTTAGAGCAGCGTCGCCAGAGAAGTACTCCTTATGATCATCGCCGATGTTAGAGCCAGCCATGTCCTGGTGCTTAACACAGGCCAGGCCGCCGCGAATTTCCTTGCGCTGAACACCTTTAACATAGGCCAGCATGCCTTCTTCACCGAAGTAACCTTGAGCAAGGTTGTCGGTAGACAATGCCGCGGTGTGGTAAGTAGGCAGGGTGATCAGGTGGTGGAAAATACCGGCGTCACGCGAACCGTCGCGCTGGAAGTTCTTAATCATTTCATCGGCGCGGTCAGACAGTTCAGTGCCGTCGTACTTAACATCCATCAGCTCATCACGGTTGTAAGCGCTGACGTCTTCGCCAGCTTCAGACATGGCATCAAACGCTTGTTGACGGAAGCTTAAAGTCCAGTTGAATGATGGTGAGTTGTTGTACACCAACTTAGCGTTGGGAACCACTTCGCGGATACGATTAACCATGCCGCCGATTTGGCCAACGTGTGGTTTTTCGGTTTCAATCCAGATCAGGTCAGCACCGTTTTGCAGGCTGTTAATGCAGTCCATTACGCAACGATCTTCACCTGTGCCTGGTTTGAAATGGAACAGGCCGCTGGCGAGACGTTTTGGACGCACCAGGCTGCCATCGCGATGAATAACTACATCACCATTGTTCATTTGTGCGGGGGTCAGTTCTTCGCAATCGAGGAAAGAGTTGTACTGATCACCCATGTCGCCAGGCTCGTTAGTCACAGCGATCTGCTTGGTCAGGCCTGCGCCTAACGAATCAGTACGTGCCACGATTACACCGTTGTCGACACCAAGTTCAAGGAAGGCGTAGCGCACGGCACGAATCTTGGCCAGGAAGTCTGCATGCGGCACCGTTACCTTACCGTCTTGGTGACCACATTGCTTTTCATCCGACACCTGGTTTTCGATTTGAATCGCACAAGCGCCAGCCTCAATCATTTGCTTCGCCAACAGGTAGGTGGCTTCTTCATTACCGAAGCCAGCATCGATATCAGCAATAATAGGAACTACGTGCGTTTCGAAATTGTCGATCTTGGCTTGCGCCTCAGCTACCTTGGCATCGTCGCCTGTAGCACGCGCGGCGTCCAGGTCCTTAAACAGGTGACGTAGCTCGCGAGCGTCTGCCTGGCGCAGGAAGGTGTAAAGTTCTTCAATCAGTTTTGGCACACTGGTCTTTTCATGCATGGATTGATCTGGCAGCGGGCCAAACTCGGAACGCAGGGCAGCGATCATCCAGCCAGACAGGTACAGATATCGTTTGTTAGTGGTACCGTGATGTTTTTTCACTGCAATCATCTTCTGTTGCGCGATAAATCCGTGCCAGCAACCCAAAGATTGCGTGTAGTTGGCAGAATCGGCGTCATAATCAGCCATATCCTTGCGCATAATGTCAGCGGTGTACTTGGCAATATCCAGGCCAGTGTTAAAACGGTTCTGCATTTTCATGCGAGCCGCATATTCCGGGTTGATACCACCCCAGGATGGGCCATTTTCAGAAATCAGACCTGCTGCTGATTCGATCTCTTGTTGGTAGTTTGACATGTTGGATTCCTGCGCTGAGGCCTCTAAAGAATTGACAATATGATTCATGACTGACTTGATAATATTAGTGAATTATCGAAAGTTCTTGGCGAACATCCGAGACTATTGGTAATGGCGCAAAGATACGCCGCTCCCTACACGTTCGAAATAGCGCTAAACTTATGATTGTCATTCGCATTTTGAATAGTGGGTCCCTTATTGCTGATATCAGCCTTTTTTAGGGGGTTTATTAATCTGGTGAATGTCTGAGATTGCATTTTCTGACATGCAACCGGGGTAAAATCCACCCAATTCCAGCGCTGGCCAATATTCATTCGAAATAGCCTGTTAGCGCGCCATAACAACCGATTTTCCCAAGAGTTGAATCAATTATGAGTTCATATACTGAAAAAGCCGGCTTGAATGTCTCCCCAATTCTTGCTGATTTTCTTGAGCAAGAGGTATTGCCCGGACTTGACCTTGAAACTGACCAGTTTTGGCGGTCATTTGCCAATATTGTTAGTGACCTTACTCCTCAGAACAAAGCACTGCTCGCCGAACGCGAGGCATTACAACACAAGCTAGATGATTGGAATGTGGCGAATCGCGCCAATTTCGATGCTGCCGCCTATAAATCCTTCCTGGAAGAAATTGGTTACCTGGTCAAAGAGCAGGAAGCCTTCAGCATAACGACCGAGAATGTTGACGCAGAGATTGCCACACAAGCGGGACCGCAACTGGTAGTGCCGACCTCGAATGCGCGTTTTGCGCTCAACGCAACGAATGCGCGCTGGGGTAGCCTCTATGATGCGCTCTATGGCACCGATGTGATTTCTGAAGAAGACGGAGCCAGTCGAGCTGGTGGGTATAACCCGGTACGAGGGGAGAAGGTAATCGCCTTTGCACGTGCATTCCTTGATCAACACTTTCCGCTGGCAAATGGGAGCCATGCTGACGTAACCGCTTATCAGGTCAGCGACTCTGGCCTGTCCGCTACCTTGGGGGCAGAAACACAAACACTTAGTAATGCAGAACAATGTGTCGGCTATAAAGGTGATCCATCCGCGCCGAGTTCGGTTTTATTACGTCACAATGGTTTGCACGTGGCGATCGAGATTGATCCAGATTCACCGATTGGTAAAACTGACCAGGCTGGTGTTAAGGATTTAACCATCGAAGCGGCGGTCACTACCATCCAGGATTTCGAAGATTCGGTGGCTGCTGTGGATGCCGAAGATAAAGTTGGCGTTTATCGAAACTGGCTCGGTTTGATGCGTGGTGATTTATCCGACACCTTTGTCAAAGGTGGTCAAAGTATGACGCGCGAGCTGGTAGCAGATAAAAACTATACCGGGCTCAATGGTGAAGCGATAAGCCTGCCGGGCCGCAGCCTGTTGTTCTGCCGCAATGTTGGGCATCTTATGAGCAACCCGGCCATTCTCGATCAGGCAGGAGAAGAAATCCAGGAGGGGATTATGGATGCCGTGGTCAGCGTATTGATCGCCATGCATGATCTTAAAGGTCTGGGCCAGCATCGCAATTCTCGAGCAGGCAGCGTTTACATTGTTAAGCCCAAAATGCATGGGCCGAAAGAAGTCGCTTTTGCTAACACGCTTTTCAATCGTGTGGAAGACGAACTGGGCCTGGCGCGTCACACAGTAAAAATTGGTGTGATGGACGAAGAACGCCGCACCACGGTAAACCTGAAAGAATGTATTCGCCAGGTAAAAGATCGTATCGTGTTTATTAATACTGGTTTCCTGGATCGCACCGGTGATGAAATTCATACCAGCATGTTGCTGGGCGCCATGGCACCAAAAGGCGAGATCAAAGCCCAACCCTGGATCCTCGCTTACGAAGACTGGAATGTCGACATTGGCATCGAGTGCGGATTACCCGGCAAAGCGCAAATCGGTAAAGGTATGTGGGCCATGCCAGACGAGATGGCTGAAATGCTTAAGGCAAAAATCGCGCATCCTGAGTCCGGGGCCAATACCGCTTGGGTACCATCACCGATTGGTGCGACCTTGCATGCTGGGCACTACCACCAGGTTAATGTGATGGAAGTGCAGACGGCGCTGGCGGCGCGTCCCAGGGCAGCCCTGGACGATATTCTTACTGTCCCTCTCAGCGCCGACCCAGCCAGCCTCACTGAGGAGCAGATTCAAAAAGAGTTGGACAATAATGCCCAGGGGATCCTTGGCTACGTTGTCCGCTGGATTGATCAGGGTGTGGGTTGTTCAAAGGTTCCTGATATTAATGATGTCGGCTTAATGGAGGATAGAGCAACTCTGCGTATTTCCAGTCAGCATATTGCCAACTGGTTGGAGCACGGGATTTGCACCGAAGCGCAGGTGGTCGAAACCTTCGAACGCATGGCCGCCGTGGTTGATGGACAAAATGCCGCCGACCCGCTTTATCAGTCGATGGCGGCCGATTTTGATGCCAGCTTGGCTTACCAGGCGGCATTGGATTTGGTGTTTAAAGGTAAGGAGCAGCCAAGTGGCTATACCGAGCCTTTGTTGCACGGGTATCGACTCAAGTTGAAGGCCGCAACGCAAGCTTAGAAATGCTCACCATCATTGCGGGTGAGTCAGTTAACATTGCACCCCGCAAACCAGCAATTTTGCCTTCTATGGTGATTGTTGAAGGGCTAAATGTTAGCATTAGGAATCTCGTTTTTAGAACTTCCTGATCTGCATGTCTGACGCTATTTCCGCTGCCGTTACCACCCAATTGGACGGCTTGACCGACCCTTATACTGGCCAGAAAATGACTGCTGGCCGGGCGCTCAAGGCCGTCCAGGTAGACGACAACAAAGTGCGTGTGGTAATCCGCAAAGGCTACCCGATGAACTCGGTGGCCGAGCAGTTATCAGCGCTGGTGCATGAAGCGCTGCAGAATCTCCCGTATGAAAATCGTGACCTGGAAGTAGTCCTGGAACAGGACATCATTGCGCATTCTGTGCAGCAAGGAGTAAAAGCGGTAGACGGGGTAAAAAATATTATTGCAGTGGCGTCCGGTAAGGGTGGGGTAGGTAAGTCTACTGTGTCCGCGAACCTGGCTCTGGCGCTGGCTGGCGCAGGTGCCTCAGTGGCCGTATTAGATGCTGATATTTATGGGCCAAGCCAACCTCGTATGTTGGGCGCCAAAGGCAAGCCGGACTCGATGGAAAACAAGATGCTCATACCATTGCAAAACCATGGCGTTAAGATCATGTCGATTGGGTTCATGGTGGAAGAAGACACGCCGATGATCTGGCGTGGGCCGATGGTCACCCAGGCATTGGAACAGATGTTGCGCGGAACCGCCTGGCAATTCGACGAGGCTGAGGTGGACTACATGATTATCGATTTGCCGCCAGGTACTGGCGATATCCAGCTTACCTTGTCGCAAAAGGTGCCGGTTTCAGGTGCGGTGATTGTTACCACGCCACAGGATATTGCTTTGCTGGATGCCCGCAAGGCCTACAAAATGTTTGAAAAAGTCGATGTGCCTATCTTTGGAGTGATTGAGAATATGAGCACACATGTATGTAGCCAATGCGGTCATGAAGAAGCGGTATTCGGAGCCCATGGCGCTGAAAAAATGGCCGCTGATTACGGCTTGCAGGTGCTGGGAGAAATACCGTTAGAGATGTCAATTCGGGAACTGGCTGACTCAGGTACCCCTACCGTAGTCGCCGAGCCGGATAGCGCTACGGCGGCTAGATACCGTGATATTGCGCTGAAAATCGCTGGCCAGCTCTCGGTAAAGAAAAAAGACTTCAGTGCCAAGTTCCCCAATATTGTGGTTGAACACACCTAACATCCGGATCAGAGAGTTCTCACATGAGCGACAGCAGCATAGGAAAGTTATTCCGGGTCACCACATTTGGTGAAAGCCATGGCAAGGGGATCGGTTGCATCGTGGACGGCTGTCCGCCGGGACTGGAACTGTCTGAAGAAGATTTGCAACCTGACCTGGATCGGCGCAAGCCCGGGCAATCCAAATTTACCACGCAGCGTCGTGAGGCGGATGAAGTAGAGATATTTTCAGGCGTGTTTGAGGGCAAAACCACCGGCACCTCTATTGGCATGTTAATCCATAACACGGATCAGAAGTCCAAGGATTATTCCAATATCATGCACTCGTTTCGACCGGGGCATGCGGATTACACTTACCATCATAAGTATGGCAACCGGGACTATCGCGGTGGCGGTCGATCCTCGGCACGCACCACGGCTATGCTGGTGGCTGCTGGCGGGATTGCAAAGAAATACCTCAGCGAGAAAGAGGGCATTGAGATTAATGCCTACTTGGCCCAGATGGGTGATATCAAGATCGAGCAGGTCGATCTGCCCGAAGCGCGAAATAACCCCTTTAATTGCCCAGACGTGAACAAGCTGGACGATATGGAAGCCCTGATCACCCAGTTGCGGCGCGATGGCGATTCAGTGGGCGCCAAGATCACTGTTGTTGCGAGCAATATGCCGGTCGGATTGGGCGAGCCTGTGTTCAATGAACTGGACGCGGATATCGCCAAAGCCCTGATGAGTATTAATGCTGTAAAGGGCGTGGAAATCGGCGCTGGCTTTGAGGCAGTGGCGCAACGTGGCTCGGAACACCGCGATGAACTGTATCCGGATGGCTTTGCCAGCAATAATGCCGGCGGCATTCTGGGTGGGATTTCCTCAGGCCAGGACGTGGTAGCGAGCCTGGCATTGAAACCCACCTCAAGCATTACCAAGCCAGGTAAAACCATTAACACCGCTGGCGAGTCGGTTGATGTCGTCACCAAGGGAAGACATGACCCCTGTGTGGGTATCCGCGCTGTGCCTATCGCTGAAGCAATGCTGGCCATTGTTATCATGGATCACTACCTGCGTCATCGGGCACAGAACGCGGATGTGACCGTGAGTACGCCGGTGATCCCCGGATCTCGCAGCTAGTTTATTGGCGGGAGCTTCGGCAATGGGCAGCTGGCGCTTCTCTAATTTTTACTTTTTCTACTTCTCCTCAGTGGGCATTATCGTGCCTTACTGGAGCCTGTATTTGCAGCACCTGCAGTTTACTGCCGCGGAGATTGGTGAATTAACCGCCATTTTGGTACTTACCAAGGTGGTGGCGCCGAATATCTGGGGCTCGCTGGCGGATAGAATGAATGTCAGGAGCGGGAATTCCTTACGTATCTTGCGGTGGGCGACTGGCGGCTCCTTGGTCATATTCTGTGTGTTGTACCTGCAGGAAGCCTCGGGAGTGGGGTCGTTGGCAACCAATTATTGGTTGATGGCATTGGTGTTACTGGGTTATTCCGTATTCTGGAATGCCTGTATGCCGCAGGTCGAAGCCGCTACATTGAATCACCTGGCCGGTGAACGTTATCGCTATGGCTCTATTCGTTTGTGGGGGTCAGTAGGCTTTATCGTCACCGTGCTCGGCATGGGCTACGTGATGGACCACACCGGCCCGAGTATTATCCTCCATGCTGGCGCCTTCAGCTTTTTTGCCTTGTTCGTCGCCAGTTTTTTTCTCTCCAGCCAGGCTGCTGTTCGCAAGGCAGATACAACGATTGTCCCGCTGCGCCAACTGTTGAATCGGCGTGTGGTGTTGATCCTGGTGCTGTGCACGCTGATGCAGGCCAGCCATGCGCCGTTTTACACTTTTTTCAGTATTTACCTGGAAAGCTATGACTACAGTAAGTCACACATTGGTTGGTTATGGACCATCGGGGTGATCTTCGAAATCGGCATTTTTATCCTCGGTTACCGCCTGCTACGGCAATATCGACTTATTAATCTGCTTACTTTTACCTTTGCGGTTGCTGCCTTAAGGTGGTTCATGTTGGCGCAATTTCCCGAATCTGTGCTAACCGTATGGGCAGCACAGATACTGCATGCCATCACCTATGGGTTGAATCACAGCGTGATGATGCAACTGATTGACCAGTTCTTTCAAGGCCGATACCAGGTGCGCGGACAGGCTCTTTACTTGAGCATGTCCTTCGGTATCGGTGGGGCGATAGGAAGCGCGGGAAGTGGTTACATCTGGTCTGCACTGGGTGCTAATCAGTTATTTTTTGTTTCTGCAGCCTTAATGTTGGTGGTAACGCTGTTCTCTTACTTTTTCCTTACTCCCAAGGAAGAACAAATACCAATTAAAACAATGAATTAGAATATATTTCTAATGTTGTTTTTTATCTTCAGTACCCCCTCATTCAACTAATTTAAATATCGGCTTTATGCATGAACATTCAAATTCATATCGATTTACTCTATATATAGGTAAAAACAATATATAATTAAAGAATAAACGATTTAAACTTTTAATAAAGATTGCTTAGACTCTCGCCATCAATACAAACCTAAACCCTGTTTATATTTTTGGAGTAAACAATGTCTAATACAAATACCGTAGAACAGCTGGATAATATGATTGGTCAAGCCGTTCCCGATGTGACCTTTCGCGTACGAGAAAACGATGAATGGGTGAATATTTCTTCTGCGGATTTATTTGCCAACAAAACCGTGGTTTTATTCTCACTACCAGGTGCTTTTACACCTACCTGTTCCTCAACGCATCTGCCACGATACAACGAACTTGCATCTGTGTTCGCTGAGAACGGCGTGGATGACATTATCTGCATGAGTGTTAATGACACCTTCGTGATGAATGCCTGGAAACAGGATCAGGAAGCCGAAAACATCACGGTGATCCCGGATGGCAATGGCGAGTTTACTGAAGGCATGGGCATGTTGGTGGGCAAACAAGATCTCGGATTTGGCAAGCGTTCATGGCGATATTCCATGCTGGTTAAAAATGGCGTGGTTGAACACATGTTCATTGAGCCAAATGTACCAGGCGATCCGTTTGAAGTATCAGACGCCGATACCATGTTGAACTACATCAATCCTGAGGCGAAAAAGCCGGTTTCTGTTGCCGTGATCAGCAAGCCCGGTTGTCCGTATTGCAGCAAGGCGAAGGCGCTGCTTAATGAAAAGAATATTGCCTTTGAAGAAATCGTACTCGGCAAAGATGCCACGTCAGTCAGCGTAAAAGCGATCTCTGGGAATGCCACCGTGCCACAAATTTTCTTTGATGGTCAAAACATTGGTGGTTCGGACGACCTGGAAACGTTTTTACAGGAGTTCTGATTATCAGACTGAGGAAAACCTCTCTCAAATTGCTGTTTTATATCAGGCCGATCCGGTTGTCAGTATTAGGCGACTGGATCGGTCTTCGTATATGAGCATCAAGCTTTGGTTCATATGACATCACCCGAACAACCTCTGGGCTTTACACCCGAGCACCTGCTGAAGTTGGCGCACTGGAAAATGCCTTACGGTAAATACCAGGGGCGTGCCCTGATCGATCTGCCAGAGGAATATCTGTTCTGGTTTGAAAAACAGGGGTTTCCTGAGGGCGAACTGGGCAATCTGCTGAAATTTTGTCTGGACCTTAAAATTGAGGGTCTCGACAGTGTTGTCAAACCGATTAAAACCATGAAATAAGAGAATGAGGTACGCTTTGAACATTAAGGACCTACAATACCTGGTGGCAGTTCATGATTTAAACAGTTTCAGCAAGGCTGCCGATCATTGCTTTGTGAGTCAGCCCACCTTGAGTGGGCAACTGAAGAAATTGGAGACAGGACTCGGAGCGCCTTTGATTGAGCGCTCCACGCGCAAGATCCTGTTCACCCCGTTGGGTAATAAAGTAGTTTCCCAAGCCCGGGAAATATTGCAGACCGTGCACAAGATCAAGGAGATCGCTAAAGAAACTGACGACCCAATGGCGGGCGACTTCCATGTTGGTCTCATTCCCACGGTGGGCCCTTTTTTACTACCCAAAGTTATCCCGGCGATTAACAAACAGTTCCCAAAAATGAACTTGTTTTTGTATGAATTGCAAACGGAAGTTTTGATTGATCGATTACAAAAAGGCGAGCTGGACGCTGCCATCCTGGCCAGGCTCGATTGGTCAGAGCCGCTGCAAGAGTATGATTTGTACGGCGAAGAATTGATGATAGCAGTCAGTAGCAACGATCCCCTGGCCAGCTCGAGCCAGCCCTTGTCACGCAGCATTCTGGATGGTCGTTCAGTGCTCATGTTGGAAGATGGTCATTGCCTGCGCGATCAGGCCCTGGGTGTTTGTTTCGCGGAGGGCGCAGAAGAAGATAAGCGCTATCAGGCCACCAGCCTGGATACGCTGTTACATATGGTTGCCACCGGTGCTGGTATCACACTGGTACCTAAACTTGCCTGCAGTAAGAAGATCCCTGGCGTCACGTACCTGTCGTTCAATGACCCCGTACCAGAACGCGAGGTGATCATGATTACCCGCAAGAACTGCGCGCGTGAGATCGCGCTCAGTGCGTTGGCAGAAATGATTGGCAACAAGATTAATTGAGGCAACCTACAAATGAGCCATCGTCCTTTGTTCCTGCCGTCCCTGCAGGATCGAATTCAAACTGCAGCCCGGTCAAGTCTGCTATCTGGGTTCCTGATTTTGGGTCTGCTTACGATTGTTTTTCCGTCTGCGGTTAAGGCCCAGCAATTTTCCAGTACAGTAGAACAGGTCCCTCTGATAGAACTCTATACTTCTGAGGGTTGCAGCAGTTGCCCACCAGCGGATCGCTGGTTGTCTGGACTAAAGCAAGATGAGGGTTTGTGGACGCGTTTTGTGCCCATTGCTTTCCATGTTGACTATTGGGATTACATTGGTTGGAAAGACCGTTTTGCCAATCGAGAATACAGTCAACGGCAACGGCGTTATGCGCATGAATTCGGCGAGTCGACTGTGTATACGCCCGGGTTGCGTAAGGCGGGCGCTGAATGGCGCAGTTGGCGCCTATTTGGCGATCCGCGCGCAAAAGGGCCGGAGCAGGTTGGCATTTTGAACCTGTATGTGGAACCAGACGGATCATTCTCAGCAAATTTTGATCTCCCACAGGAGAGCGGCGGCAAAGCGGCAGGGCAGAGTTCTCTGCAGCTCACGGTAGCTCTGCTGGGACAAAACCTGGTCAGCCAGGTCAGTCGTGGCGAGAATCGCGGTAGGGAGTTGAGTCATGATTTCGTGGTTCTGGGCTTAACCACGGTCACCAGCGATCGTGCGGGTCAGCAAAATGCTGATAGTAAGTCGATAAGCTGGAGTGGAAAACTACCTGAGGCGAGCGTACAAGCCATGGATTATGCTGTCGCAGCCTGGGTCACACGCGGGGGAAGTTTGCGCCCACTGCAATCTACCGGCGGTGATCTGAACTCCAATTATTTATCTAAGGTGATCATTCAGTAACGCCTTTCGCTGGAGGGAACAAGGCTGACGCTTAAATTTGCATCTAGCAGCGTTAGTAGCGATTTTTGTTGGAAAAACAGTTATTCGCAGTCGATAAAAACGTTTAGTTATTCTTATCATTCGCGGAGTTTACTCTTTCCCATGCCAAGTTAATCATGGGCATCGATCATCTACTTGTGATGATACCCGGCAAAAGCTAGTATTGCTTCATAGACAGAAGTTATACAAAACAATTAATAACAATCATTTAAGACTGTGCTCGCGGCTTGGTATGCGCGTGCCAGCGATATTCAAAGGCGGATAACTATGACTGAAAACCGTGAACAATTTCGTTCTCGTCTGGGATTTATTTTGGCTGCGGCTGGTTCCGCGGTGGGGATTGGCAACCTGGTTGGCTTTCCGGTAAATGCAGCCAAAAGTGGGGGCGCCGCATTTCTGCTCGTTTACGCAGCATTCGTGGTGATAGTGTGCCTGCCAGTGATGATTGCCGAAATGTCCCTGGGCCGAAGCACGCAGCGCAACCCCCTCGGGGCTTACAATTCGGTGTCCAACAACAGCGGCATGTGGAAAATAGGCGGTTGGTTAGCGATTGTGACACCCTTTATGATCGCGGTGTTCTACCAGGTGCTGACGGTCTGGTTGCTGGCCTATTTTGTCGGCGCTGTCACGGGCAACCTGGAAGCCATGGCCCAGCCAGATTACTTCTCTACCTTCATCCAGGGTAATTCTGTGTTTATCTACCTGGTTGTGCTGACCATCTTGATCGGCGTTATCCTGAATTCTGGGGTGCAGAACGGTATCGAGCGATTGGCCAAGGTACTGATGCCAACCCTGTTCGTCATGCTGTTGATACTCACCGTATTCACGCTGACCTTGCCTAATGCCGTGATCGGTATCAAATTTTACTTGGTGCCTGATATCTCCAAGATTAGTCCCACGGTTATCAGTAATGCCTTGGGACAGGCCTTTTTCTCACTCTCACTGGGTATGGGCATCCTGATCACCTATGGATCCTACGTCAGTAAACGGGAGAGCATAGTTGGTGGCGCTAAAATGGTGGCTCTGGTTGATACGTCGGTGGCATTTTTTGCCGGTTTATTAATTCTGCCAGCTATCTTTGTATTTAATCCCCAGGTGAATACTGATGAGTTGTCGACATCCTCAGTGTCACTGGTGTTCACTTTCCTGCCGAAAATCTTCTTGTCCATGCAAGGCCTGGTTGGTTACATCGGTGCCAATATCTTTGCCAGTGCCTTTTTCTTGTTGGTGTTTTTCGCCGCGCTGACGTCGCAAGTTAGTATTCTGCAGGTCCCGATTTCTGCTTTCCAGGATGAGCTGAAGTACAGTCGCCTCAAGAGTG
>JBCCFY010000060.1:0-17808 GCA_039110515.1 Pseudomonadota bacterium | reverse complement strand
GCCGCGGTCCTCGCGCTCGGCGCGAGCGGATCCCGCGCGGCCACGGGAAACTCTTGATGGCCAAAGCTTCCATGTGAGCACCTCGCTACACCCTTCTTCTCCTGTTCAGAGGGTTCATCCCCCGTTATACTCGGTCGTGCTCGCGCTCTGGGGAAAAGTAGCCGGGCTTAGCGTGTTCTCAATTAAGGCTTTGAATGTGCTTTTGTCGTTCTTTGGAGGATACCTATGGATGCGGGTATTTTTAGGCCTAGGGGTGACTAAGCCCAGGGTGGTGGTCATCCTGGCCGTGATGTTTATTTCCATGTGGGTCCCCAACTATTATGAAGGTCTGTTGTCGGAGACTCTCTGGTTGCCTCTCGTCGCACTTATTTTTCTCTGCGTGCAGCGGGTCGCTCATCAGGCTGACTCAAGGGCACATAATTCGAAGCATGGTCTAAGTCGAGAATGGCTTGCGCTATTACTTGTCCTGACGTTGGCGCTGCTCTGTCGAAATTTGTCGTTGGCACTGTTTGCGCCGCTGCTTCTGGTACTGCTCAGGCGCCCTCCAGGCCACCTGGTACAAAAGATCCTGGTGTTGGTGCTGCCTGTCGCCACTTGGTTAGCCGTCAGGGTTATCCTCGATCAGCAGGCAAGCCATACGAGCAATTATTTCCCAGTCGAAGCGTTGCCTCCAGTTAGGGACTGGATGCAAATAAGCGCTGGTTTGTTCGCGCCGGCTATTTTTTCGCTCAATAAAGTCGTAGTTCTGCTCCTGCTAATTTTGGGAACAGCGACAACTGTTCATTTCCTGAAGCACGACATCATGGCCAAAGACAACCGGCCAGCCGACCTGGGGTTCACGCTGATCTTGTCCGGCTATGTATACTGGATAAGCGCTTTTGCTTTGCTACTGATGTCATCGGTACCGCCGTTACAAGAGCGCTTTTTCTTGGTCTCGATACCACTCGTAATATTTGGTGCCACCGGTATTTTCAGTCTTGCATCTGTCTCTGGCATGTTAAGGGCTAGCTGCCTGGCCTTGGTGTTAATCACTACTCTAACCCAAGGCTTCCGAAACCTATACTTCGTGGGCGATTCGCTTACCAGTGCTCCAATTGGATTGGCTAATAACTTTGTACTTAACAGGGAGTGGGTAGCCGATTCGCTTGACCAAATCAATCAACGCAAGGCCGGTGGCGAACCGTTAGAGAGCATCGTCACTGAATTTGGCATTAGCGCCAACACTTACCGGCGCTGGCAGGGGCTTCCATTGCACTAGTGGCAGCCTGGGTGGAAGGCTTTCTATCTTTCAATATTATGACATAATATATGGCATAATATTGAAACTAGAGGTATTGAACTGCCTGTTTCAACACTGTGGCCGGGTAGTCCTGTTGCCAATTAAACTTGATCGCCAGCTCGGTTGGTACGAAAACCAGGAGACCTGGAAATAATCTTACATTGATAACCATGACACCATCGAAACGACTGACGCTGATCGGCAACACACCATCACCCTATACTCAAAAAATGATTGCCTTGTTACGTTACCGGCATATTCCCTATGCAATTGTCTGGGCGAGCCCACAGGAAGAATTAGCGGCGAGGAACATTCCGCAACCAAAGGTCGCGTTATTGCCCACCTTTATCTTTGAAGATGGCGATAAGGGTGAAGCGGAGCCATACGCCATGGTGGACTCCACACCGATTATTCGAAAGCTTGAAGCGGACTATGCGGGTCGCTCAGTGCTTCCAG
This sequence comes from Pseudomonadota bacterium, assembly GCA_039110515.1. Lineage (GTDB taxonomy): Bacteria > Pseudomonadota > Gammaproteobacteria > Arenicellales > Arenicellaceae > Arenicella. Next base: position 16,073 of record JBCCFY010000060.1, on the reverse strand, counting down.
ACGATCCAGCCCTGGCGTTTATCGACTACCTGTTGGAAGATTTCGCCGATGAGTGGTGTACCAAGTATATGTTTCACTACCGCTGGTATCCGCAGGACGATGCCGACAATGCCGGCACCATGTTGCCGTTCTGTTCCGATCCGAGCATGCCAGCCGAGAAACAACAGTGGGCCAAGGATTTCTTCAGTAAACGCCAGATTGAGCGCCTTTACGTAGTAGGATCCAATGATGCAACTGCGCCACTGATAGACGCCAGTTATCGTCGGTTTCTGCAAGCCATGGAAGCGCATTTGGAGAAGCAGCCATATTTATTGGGCAACCGACCTGGCGCTGGCGATTTTGCCCTGTTTGGTCAGCTCAGCCAGTTGGTTGGATTTGACCCCACTCCGCGCAGGATAACGCACGAACTCGCGCCCCGCACGGTTGCCTGGACCTTGTTATTGGAAGACCTGAGTGGCGTTGATCCAGAAGATGGCGACTGGCTGAGTCTGTCGCAATCAGTCGATACCCTGAGGGGGTTGTTGAGGGAAGTCGGCAGGGTGTACGCGCCCGCGTTGCTGGCCAATGCCCGAGCGCTGCAATCCGGTGACAAGCAATGGGAAGCCGAAATAGACGGCGCAACCTGGTCACAGCAAAGTTTTCCCTACCAGGGTAAATGCCTGCAGTGGATCAACGAGCAATACCAGCAACTCGATCAGCGTGATCAGCAACGAGTCAAGCAGGTATTAGATGGAACAGGTTGCGAAGCGCTCTTGTTGGGCTGAGTCAGAAGAGCTTGTAACGTCTGCCGCGCGGCCGCGGCGTTTTGTATTCATCAGGTAAAGTACAAATTCGATTCATTCGGGTTGTACTGCCATCGGCATATTCCCAAACAAGTTGTTCGCCATCCAGGTAGCGTCGGACCACCACTGGACCCCATCCGAAGACGTGGAAATCTAGTACACCCTCATTCCAAATCATCGAAGCCGAGGTGCGCATACAAAATTGACGTTCACCTGCAGTAAACAGAACTGCGCCCTCTGTGTCATCGGTGTTGAGCCCGGCTGTGCTGTTTGGGCCGTAATCGTGGATGATGCCGGACGAGGTAATCACCGTTCGCGTGCCGCATTGTTCCACCCGTTCCAGATGTCCAACGTGTCCGCCTTCTACGCCTATCCACAGTCCGCGTATATCTGCAGCACCGTCAGGGAGTGGTTCAGTGCAGTCGGCCAGGATGGGCAAAGGGAAATGTGAATAGCCACACGCGGGAGTGTTTCCCTTGGGAATATCGGCCGCCATTTTTCCGCTGCCTTCCAGTTCGGTCAGTGCGCAGTAATTCAGCGTGCTGCCATCACCAGCCAGGGTGGCGGGGTCTGTTGTCAGTGGAGGCCGGGCGGAAAAAAACGCCAACCAAAATAGCCCGATGACAATAACCAGCAGAACACCCAGGGTGCGCAAAACAATTCGTTTCATAGCGATACTCGTTAAAGGATGGCGAGGTGAGTTAGCGCAGCGATCAAGGCCAGCATAAGCGGCACAACCACTTTCGGACCGCCAAAAATCATCCAGGGTGTAGCGGGGTAGGCAAAGGTGCGTTCCAGCGCTTCAATTTTTAGCGCGTGGTGATCGCTGCCAAAGGTATCCGGCAACACTTCCATCAGATCGCGCCTGCTGCGATAGCGCACCATGCCCGCGTCTGTCCAGTTGTCGTTATCACAGCCGATGTTTTCGATCTTTCCGGATGCAACCGTGGCGATAAATACCGGGTGGCCTGCTCGCTTCAGCAAATTGCCCAGGAATACTTTCTGATAAGCGCTTAGTTTTTTTCGTGATTCGTTTTTGGGTTCTTTCAATTCCAGTAAATTGACCATCACAAAATCCTTGCCGTCGTCTTCTTCGAAGAATCGACGCAGAGCTCCCAGTAATCGATTGCTCGGATTTCCTGAGGATTGCAAATAAGCGAGCACAGACTCTATTTCATCCTGTTTGATTATTCGGCCCAGGCCTACGTACCAAAGCCAAAACAAGCCATATAGAACAACAGCGGTGATCCAGATAAAAGTGGGTGTCATGGTTCGTTTCTCGGTGTAAGCAAAGTGTTGAGGACAAAATTGGTTAGCGTCACGAAGTGTTGCCTTCACCACCGTGCATGGCCTAAGCGTTGCAGTAGATGGTGATTGTTAACAGCAGGGGCCGACGCGCGATAAATTGCCTTAAATATATTGACATAATATATGACATTAGGCAATAGTGCGTGTTCTGTCATAAACGCCGTACGTAATTGCCTCTACATAAAAGGGGGTGGGCGCGTTAGACACACTGAAAACAGAAATGACGGATTAAAATTTCAGCCTGACCAGCATATAATGACACAACATATGAAATATTCTGGCTGCAGATCAGCATCCCGTACCAAGAACCAATTGAGAAGATTAAGATGAGTAAAGCAACACAACAGTTTTTAGCCGACACGGGTGCACAGACGCCAGTGGTTTGTGGCCCGATGTACCCAGGTTCAAATCCTGAGCTAGTGGCAGCAGCGTCTGAACATGGAGGCTTTGGTGTGGTGCAGCCAGTGACTTTGACATCTCTGTACGGGCATGATTTTCGCGAAGGCTTGCAGTTGATTAAACGGCTGACGGACAAACCATTCGGCGTGAACTTCACCATCTTTGGTGGTGCGAACAAGAAGTATCATGAACAGATGAAGGAGTGGATGGATATTTCCATTGAAGAAGGCATCAAGTTTTTCCTGACCTCGCTGGGCAAACCGGATTCAGTCGTCAAGAAAGCAAAAGAACATGGCATCAAGGTCTACCATGATGTGCCGAACAGGAAAGTCGCGTTGGCAATGCGTGATTCAGGTGTGGATGGGTTGAATTGCATCAATTGGCGCGGTGGCGGTCAAACCGGTATCCAGTCGGCGGAACAGTTTATGGAGGAACTGCACGATATTGGCATTCCTCTGGTTTGCGCAGGTGGAATCGGTAATGCCGACGATTTTAAGCAGGCTTTGGAAATGGGCTATGCGGGCGTGCAACTCGGAACGCGTTTTCTCGCCACCCAGGAATGCAAAGTCACTGATTCCTACAAGCAGGCGATTGTTGATTCCACTGAAGAGGATATCGTCTGGACCAACAAGATAGCTGGCAACAATTCTTCGGTGATCAAAACCGATGACATTATGAAAGGGGGCCTGCGTACTGGTCCGGTGATCAATTTTATGCTGCGAAAACCCAATCTAAAAAAGTACGCCCGCATGTACTTGATGAGTAAGGGCATCAAGAACTACAGCAAAACGGCGTTCAATGATGACGTGAAGTTTTGGCAGGCTGGTAAAGGCGTGGGAAATATCTCTTCGGTTGAGTCTGTGGCAGACGTCATGCGCGAGTTTACCCTGCCTGGTGCCTCGACAGGATAGCGCCAATACCAGCCGGTTGTATTCAGGCTTTAGTGGCGGTAAAAGGGCCTTTACCAAAAGCGCCGAAAGCGACTTCGCCTTCAATGGTGTCACCGCTGCGTGTGCCGGTAAATGTCAGAGTAACCGGCATCGGCTGCTCCACTTTTGCCGTCCATGACAGTTGATCACCATCGGCTTTGCCATCTTCGATAGCGGTTTCACCATTTGCCGCCACCATTTTCCCGCTGAGTTGGTCGCCATCTTGCGACAGGTAAAGTTCTGATTCCTGCTTGCCTAAAGGGGATTGCACAGACATGGAAAATTGTTCTGCATTACTCATGGATTCGTCTCCGCTTGATTGACTGGATTGTGATTGCATGGCCTGTTGAGCCTTGCCAAGAAATTTCATTGGTTGGTCGCTGCCTTGTTCAGGAACGTTCTCACCTTCGGGATCGCAGATTTGATCCCAGTTAGCGGCAATGGCCTCTGCAGTTTGTTCTTGTTCGGGTAGCCAGATGCCGTCGGTTTCAACGATTTTTACCAGCGCATAACCGCCCGCACCCACCGAGATCATGGTTTTGTTGGGTGCATCATCGCTGACCAGGAAGGTCGCAGCCGGGGTTACCGACTCGGGAGTCATCAAGGCAAACACTTCGGGTGGAACCAGGCCTTCAGTCATCCGGGTGCCTGCAGTTGGGACCAGTGTATTGACCTTGATGTTGTGTTTGGCGCCTTCCAGAACCAATGTGTTCATCAGGCCCACGACCGCGGTCTTGGCCGACCCGTAATTGCTTTGGCCAAAATTTCCGTACAATCCGGATCCAGAGCTGGTGACCAGGATGCGACCATAATTTTGTTCGCGCATAATGTCCCACACCGCCTTGGTGCAATTCACTGTGCCCATCAGGTGTACATCGTGCACCAGTTTGAAGTCTTCAAGTGAACCCTTGGCAAAACTCTTGTCGCGCAAAATGCCGGCATTGTTAATCAGCACATCTACCCGGCCCCATTCATCCATGGCCTGTTGCACCATGGCCTGTACTTCGTCGAAGTTGGCGACATTGGCACCATTGGCGATTGCCTCACCACCCTGCGCTTTTATCTCTTCAACCACCGATTGTGCAGCCTGCGACGATTCGCCGCTGCCATCAACACTGCCGCCCAGATCGTTAACCACAACTTTGGCACCGCGGCTAGCCAGGTCCAATGCGTGACAGCGGCCTAAGCCCTGTCCGGCTCCCGTAACAATGGCGACGCGTTCATCAAAACGAATACTCATGATTTCTCCCAATAAATAGTTATGCGATAAACAACATGTTCAGCCACTCGGCAGCTAAGGCGGGTTTATCTTCACCTTCAATCTCAACAGTGATCGCCTGCTTAACCAGGAAGCGTTTTTCATCCTTCTGCTCGATATCGGTGATCTCACTGTGGCAACGTATCCGCTTGCCGGATTTGACCGGGGCCAGGAAGCGCACTTTATCAAAACCATAATTCATGCCCATGGCCAGGCCTTCTGGCAGTACCAGCACATCCTCGGCCATTTTTGCGAGCATGGAGAGCGTGAGAAAGCCATGTGCAATCGTGGTGCCAAAGGGGGTTTGCTTTGCAGCCTCCGCATCAACATGTATGAATTGATGATCTTCGGTACAGTCGGCAAAGGTATTAATTCGATCCTGGTCCATGAGCATCCAGGGGCCGGGGCCGGCCTTGATGCCGACGCTGTTGAGGAACTGATCCAGGGGTAAAGGCTGATTTGACATGGTTTACTCGATACTTGATTTAAAAGGGTTGCAAAAATTTGTCACAATATATGTCGATATAAAGAGATTATCAATACAGAATGTCTACCAAGAGCGATATCACTATCGATGATTCGATTAATATAATGACATAAAGTATGTTAATATAATCCTGCAGTCACTGAAGAGACATGATCGAATGTCGGCAAATTATTGGTTGAGTAAGCCCTTATGAAAAAAATTGTACTGATTATTATCTGCGCCCTCATGGTGCTCGGAGGCTTGGCCTGGATAAACAAGGTGCCGCTGATTCTCGCCATGGCCAGCTTCCAGACGGATAAAAGATACGCCGATTTGGAACCTAATCGCGAAGTTACCTGGGATGCGTCTAAAGCAAATCCTGGCACTCCATCGCCGAGCCAGGATCAGCCAAATATTATCCTGATAGTTGCTGACGATCTGGGCTTTAATGATATCTCCACTTTTGGCGGGGGCGTGGCCGGGGGGCGCGTGAAGACGCCAAACATTGATCGCCTGGCCGCCGAGGGTGCAGTGTTTGAGCAATCCTACTCTGGTCACAACACCTGTGCGCCATCTCGAGGCATGTTGATGACTGGTCGCTACCCCAGCAAAACCGGGTTTTCCTTTACGCCTACGCCGGAGGGAATGATTAAAATAGTCAGTACTGTCAGCTCGAGTTTACGGAGAGACTTGCCAAGAGCAGCCATCGATACAGAGGCTGAAAAAAGCAAGCCACCCTATGAGCAAATGGGTCTGCCGGGAAGTGAAACAACCATCGCTGAACTACTCAGCCAAAGAGGCTACTACACGGCACATATCGGTAAATGGCATTTAGGGCGCTCCAACGGCATGGCGCCGCAGGATCAGGGTTTTGATGACAGCCTGTTGATGGCGAGTGGCCTGTATTTGCCGGAAGATTCGCCGGATGTGGTGAATGCCAAGCTGGATTTTGATCCGATCGACAAATTTCTTTGGGCTGGCGTGCGTTATGCGGCCAGTTTTAACGATCCAATGTCGATCGGATTTGAACCAGGAGGTTACCTAACCGATTACTATACAGATGAATCTCTCAAGGTGATCGAAGCCAGTAAAGATCAACCGTTTTTCCTCTACCTTGCGCATTGGGGGGTACACACACCCTTGCAGGCGACCCGGGAGGATTACGAAGCAGTCGGCGACATCAAGCCACATCGATTGCGCGTGTATGCGGCAATGATCAGGGCGCTAGACCGCAGCGTCGGGCGAGTGATGGAGAAACTGGAACAAGAAGGATTGGCCGAAAACACCGTGGTAATGTTTACCAGCGACAATGGGGGTGCAGGTTACCTGGGTTTACCAGGTGTTAACAGTCCCTATCGCGGCTGGAAAATCACCTCGTTCGAAGGTGGCTTGCGAGTGCCCATCTTCCTTAAATGGCCAAATAAAGTACCCGCAGGTCTCAAGATCAAACAGCCGGCGATGCATATCGACCTATTACCGACGATTGCAGCCGCAACCGAAACCGCACTGCCAGCAGAATTGTCCCTGGATGGTGAGAATTTGTTGGCCCTCACCGATCCGCTTACCGCGGATCAATGGGATCGGGAAACCCTGTTTTGGGTTAGTGATCATGCCCAGGTCGTACGACACGGTGATTGGAAGTTACAACTGAACAACAGGAAAGCAACTGACGGATTACAAAAGTGGCTATTTGATCTAAAAAATGATCCAACTGAACAACACAACCTGGCTGCTAGCAGACCCGATAAATTGGCCCAACTGGAAGCCCTGTTAAAAGAGCATGTCGCTAATTCCCGGCCGCCCTTGTGGCCACCCGCAACACAGTTGGCAGTGATGATAGACAAAGACCTGTCTGAAAAATATGTTAATGGCGATGAATACGTGTTCTCACCTAATTAAGCGAGACAATTAATATGCAAAACAAAGAAGCTGCATTCGAGTTGATGGAGCTAAGCCAACTCATGCAAGAAAGATTACCAGCGGGTGGTGTCCTGATCCCGGAACGACGCATGCATATGGAGGTCATGGATGAAATAACCGCTAATGTGTGGATGAGTATTGACGAAGTAAGCCAGGATCAATTCCATTCATTTGAACTTGAAGAAAACTGGCGCAAAGTAGGGCGTGGTACCGGCGCAATGGACCAAGCCTTGTTTCGTCATTCACCCAATGCCGCCGATGAAGCAGTGCGAGAGCAGATCATTAATGGTTTGCGGTTTATAAATGTCGCGCAGCCCGCTGCACCCAAACCAGTAGATGGATTGGTCGAAATCATGGTTAACAAAGCACATGTGATCGGCTTTGAGTCTGGCAGAGAAGTGTCAGTACTGAATAAAGATGGCCAGTATTATGTTGAAGTAGTCGGCGATCACAACCACGACAATGAGTTGGACCTGCACGAAAGTGCCAGCATTCAACGGGTGCAGTTAGAGGAACCCTGGGTAGTGGAATTACCCCTGCCCACACAAACATTCTGGTTGATGCAAAAAGACATGAGAAGTTTCCAGGGGCCGGTCGCTCCACCGCCGGAGTACAAATCCTAGGAACCAATGCAACACCACTGCTGCGCATTGGCACACAACCAACAACACAAAATCAAACAGGTCCGGAGTACAAATGGGTTTTCAAATCAGTGAGCGATCACGTGACATAAATCAGCAACTCGAAGCGTTCATGCAGGAACACATCTTCCCGCGCGAGCATGATTGGCAGGAATTCACCTTGGATCACAAGAATTTGTGGCAAGTGCCAGACTGGTTCGATGAGCTGCGCGACAAGGCCAAAGCCCAGAAATTGTGGAACCTGTTCCTGCCCGATGAGTACCAACCCTGGAGCCCTGGTTTGACCAATGTAGAAATTGCGCCGCTGTTTGAAACCATGAGCAAGGTCAGTTGGGCGCAGGCGGTGTTTAATTGCAACGCACCAGACCGAGGCAACATGGAAGTGTTGGCCAAGTATGGGACACCTGAGCAGCAGGAGCAGTGGCTGAAACCTTTGTTGGCTGGTGAAATTCGCTCAGCCTACGCCATGACTGAACCGCAGGTGGCCAGTTCTGATGCCACCAATATGGAACTGGAGATCCGCCGCGATGGTGATGAATATGTGCTCAATGGTCGTAAGTGGTGGACCACCAATGCAGTGGGTGAGCGTTGCAAGATCATGCTGGTGATGGGGCGTTCAAACCCGGATGCGCCGCGCCATCAGCAGCATTCGACCATCCTGGTTCCACGAGACGCACCCGGCATCACACTGGTGCGCCCACTCCGCGTATTCGACAGCTACCACTCGCCAGGCGGCGAGGCTGAGTTCCTGTTTGAGGACGTGCGGGTGCCAGTCAGCAACATGATCAAGGGCGAGGGCTGCGGTTTTGAAATTGCCCAGGGCCGCCTGGGCCCGGGCCGGTTTCAGTACGCCATGTCATTTGTTGGCTTGGCGCAACGCTGCCTGGAATTGATGTGTGAGCGCGCCGATCAGCGTGTTGCGTTTGGCGAAAAGTTAAGCAAGAAAACCAGCGTGCAGCATGAAATAGCACGGTCCAGGTGTGACATAGAACAATGTCGTTTGCTGGTGATGCAGGCGGCTGAATTAATGGATCAGGGTGGGCTTGAAGCCGCGAGGCCCTATATCTCCATGGTCAAAATAGTCGGGCCCAAGATGTGTCAGGATGTGGCGGATCGGGCCATGCAGGTATTTGGAGGTGCTGGAGTATGTCAGGACACACTGATCCCTGAAGTGTTCACAACCGCGCGTTTTTGTCGCATCGCCGACGGTCCGGACGAAGTACACATGTCCCAGCTCGGAAAAATGACCATGCGACAAATATTGGCCTAAGAGAGACTTTTACACCAATCGAACAGCGCAGTGTACAGGCTCTCACTTAAGCCAATCGTTTGAAGAGGGTCGCGATAGATTTATTCGCTCGTTATTTTCTTACGAGCCAATGCTGAATTTTCTATTTTTTCAAGTAGGTCAATAGTAAGGCCAGGCTGAAATGAGCGACAGTCACCAATGCAAACCACCAAGTGAGGCCCAGCCCGACGCCAGCAGCCTTGATCGCTAAGGGGATGGCGAGGGCGAGAGCCACATAACCCACGTATTTGAATAATTTGAGGCGCTCTGGATTGCTGGCGGAGAGGCCAAGTACGCCAACATGGCGATTCATTGAAGAAGAAATCAGCGCCAACCCAAGTAATACGACAAGAAAAGTCACAAATAACATCTGCTATTTACCTACTACAGGGATCAATGATCCATCTTCTTCTTTGTCTATCTCCTTACTGGCAGTTGGTTTGGCGATATAGCGGGAAGCTACGAGAAGCGCGCCGGCGGTAAACAAACAAGTCAGTTCAAACCCCGCCAATGTCCAGCGACCGTGTTCGGAAAAATTAAACAGGTGCTGCTCCACGGTAAATACAGAAATCAACGGCAATGCTGCGTAGCTGAATGCGGCCAGCCAGGTGAGTTCGCGCCAGGCCTGGGAAGCCGAGCGCAGAATTGGGTAGAGCAGCGTAAGCGCCCATACAATAAACATGGTGTGCACCTCCCAGTCAGCGCGATTGGCTAAGTCTTCGGGAAGTAATCGGTTGGCCCAAAAATAAGCAGCCACGGCTATCAGCAGGCCAACGATGGTGCCAATGTTGACACACTCAACAAAGCGATAGGCAAAGCTGGCTTTGCTGCCGTCGGCCGGTCGGCGTTTAATGGTCCAGTAAATCGCACCCGTCGCGACCATGGCAGTGCCCAGCAGCCCGGACAGAAAATACAACCAGCGCAAAAGTGTGCCGGCAAATAATCCTTCATGCAGGCCAATCGCAGTCGCAGCGATGTTGACCGATGTATTCAGTTCTATTTCTGAGTCGTCGGTGATTTCACCGGTGGTGCCATCGAACACAACTCGATTGGCAAAGCGCGATAGTCCCGCACTCTTGCCGTTAACCGTGATACGGGCATTGGCATCGCCTGGATACTCGATGTTAAAGCCCGCGATGTTACCTTCGCCCAGGCGGGTTTCGGCCAGTTTGGCGACGGCTGTCAGATCTGCCAGGGGGGCGGCCTCGCCACTTTTTTCCAGCTCGGTCTGTCCCAGTAACTGGCTGCCATCGGCCTGGAGTTTCTTGGCATCAAAGCCATAGGTGCCGAGTGCTATCCCCGGCATCCAGGTTACGATCATAAATATCAAACCACTGTAGGTAATCATGATTTGAAAGGGCAGCGTAGAGACGCTCAACAGGTTGTGCATGTCCAGCCAGGAACGTTGTCCCTTGCTGGTACGAAAGGTGAAAAAATCCTTGAAAATCTTTTTGTGGGCAACAATGCCGGACACAATTCCGACGAACATTAAAAAGGTCAGCACACCGATTAAGCGGTAAGCCAGATCGCGGTCGATGTAATGCAAAATATAGTGCATGCGATACAACACCTGTCCGCCACCCGACGCGTTGACGGATTCATCGACCGCAGTGCCGGTACTCACATCGAGCAGTTTATTGTCATTGGTGGCCTCGCCGCCTTCTTCGGCTGCCGGTGTATTCCAGAACACGCGCAGCAAGGGCTCATTACGATCAGTGGCCAGGGCGATAAACCAACGGCTGGCATCAGAGGCTTCCTGTTCCAGAAAGGGAACCGCGGTGGCAATACTCTTCTCCACTGAGGTAAGTTGCATGGCAGGCCGCTCAGGCATCATCCATTGATCGATTTCGTCATCAAAATACCCTAGGGTGCCGGTGACGAACATAAAGTAGAGGATCCAGCAAAATATCAGCCCGGCCCAGGTATGCAGCCAGGTCATGGATTGTCGAAACGAACCGATCATAATGTGCCCTCAAATACCAGCAGGCCGTAGGCCAAGCCGCCGGTAACAACCAACCCCGCCAGCAATGTCAGCCATACCTTGCGCAATGTTTTAACGCTGAAAATCCACATAACCACGGCAGTGTAAAAGGCAAAGCTCCACAGCGTAGAAAAGGCGACTGCATCAAATTTGCTCCAGCCAATGAAGTTAGCCAGGATCAGTGCCAAGGCAATACCAAAGGCATTGACCAGCACGAAGCCGGGTATCAAGGCAGCAATCACCCGTGAGGTAACATGCCATCGACCGGGAGCGCGTAAGGACTTGGCCATCGTAAAAATGTTACTTAGTTAATATCCAGTGAGGCGGAGTGTAGCATCAAGCCCATGAAGATTTATCGCGCCAGAGATAAAGCGTTGCAATCAGGCTGGGCAACAACATGGTGATGCCTATCAAGCCGACCATCGGCAAATCCGGAATCACCAGGTGTTCCACCACATGCATGGAGTGAAACAATGTCATCAAGCCAGCAATGACCAGGGCGATCCAACGGCAAACGGATTTGGCAAAGGTCAACAAAATCGGTGCTAATGCTGACAGGCTTAACAAGCTTGCTAGCATAGCGACCGGCGGCAATCCACTGAGGTCTGCTTCTGCTGCACTGAGGGCACGAATCATTTCAAAGGCGACCAGCGCCACCACGCCGGCCAGGGGAATAACGAGTAATACTTGAGACTGACTGATTTTATCTGACATGGTTGTCTCCAGGATAAATTAGCGAATTGTCACGATGGGTGATTGAACAGGGGCCTTGCTTAATACGAATACCTCAACTCCACGCCATAAACGCGCGGATCATTGACATTAAAAAACGGAACCGGGTTGGGATCGGATACACCGGTGGCGGTTGACACTGTTGCCAGGCCCTGACGACCGGCGAAACGGTCGTCAAACAGGTTGTCGACATACGCAGACAGGGTCCAGTTTTGATTGCGGTATCCGGCTCGCGCGTTTACCAGGGTGTAGTTGCCCACCTTGTTGATTTCAAGATTGGTGACATCGGAATACTGACTGCTCGCGTAACTAGCGGTAGCATTGGCGAAAAACCCGTTCCCGGTTTCATAAGAAAGCCCAATGGCGAACGAGGTCTTTGGCGCACTATTAAACTGGTTGCCCGCCAGGTTCGCGAAGGTTGGATCAGCCGGGTTAACCGGATTACCGGCTGCATCAACTGCAAAAGGAAAATTCGTGAACTCGGTGTCTACCAGGCCCAGGTTGGCAAATAGTTCAAATTGCGAACCAAAGTTTTTGCGCAGCTCAATTTCCAATCCGGTGATTTCGCTGGAACCAATGTTCAAGGTCAATGCATCCAGGACAAAGCCGGTAGGACCGGGCACAGTGACCTGTTGGTCTTCCCAGTCGGAGTGAAACAGGTTGGCATTCAGAGTCAGATCAAGCTCTGGCCACTGCGAGCGAAACGCGAATTCATAATTGGTGAGAAATTCCGGCTCAAAATCCAGCAGTTCTGGAACTTGCCCTGGCACCGCACGTAAATAACTGCCGCCGGCTCGATACCCACGGGCGACCGTGAAGGAGAGAGATCGATTTTCGTCGAAGTTATAGATCACTGACCCGCGTGGCAGAAAAGCATCAAAGTCTGCCGAGGTAGGTTGATCGGCCGGCGGCGGAAAGATTGCAGAACAGGGTAAGCCACCAATCCCTGGCAAGAAGGGTGCCAGAACGCAATCAGGTGGATTACTGGTGGTAGTGCCGGTGAGGCCGGTGTCGGTAAATTCCTCCTCATCATAACGGGCACCTAAATTGAATGACCAGCGATCATTCATTGCATAGGTGGCGTCGGCAAAAATGGCCTGATTCTCGGTGGCATCCTCCTGGAATGTATCAAATATGACTACGGCATTTGCAGGCACGCTGGGCAGGCCAAATATTGCCGTGGGAAAGGAAAACTCGCTTCCGAACGAGCCCTCGGTGTCGAACGCATAAGCGCCTATCCAACCTGACCACTGGCTATAGTCAAAGCTGGCGCGCAGCTCGAGCTGGTAAGTTTCATCCGGTGCATCGCCAACTCCCAGGGCACCAAAGTTGGAATCTCGCTGGGAATCTTCATAAGTGGCTAGTCCGTGCAGCGTCCAGTGCTTGTTCAGTTTAATCGTGGCGTCCATGCTGTAGCGATCAACCAGGTTGAATTCGAAGCGTTCTCGTTGACCAAAAGTGACCCGACCGAAGGGATCAAAACTGGAAAACTCCGGGCTACCAACCGGACCCGGAGCGTTCACAGAATTAAATTCACCAAATTCAGTATCGGTGCGCTGATAGCCGAATTCCAGTCGCACCGCATCGCTTGGCTCCCACAGCAGTTTGGCGCGGGTGGTTTTGGCCTCTTGGAACCGGGTATTGTTGCCGGTATCAAGATTGAGTACGTCGAAATCGATTTCACGGTGATCCGCGGAAATTCGTAGCGCTAACTTGTTGTCTATCAGCGGCAGATTCAGCGTGCCGGAGTATTGTCGATTGTTCTCGTTTCCTATCAATACCCGAGCGTCAACACCAAATTCGTAGACCGGGTCGGCGGTATTAATAATCAGCGCACCGGCCAGGGCATTACGCCCTTGCACGGTGGACTGCGGGCCACGCAAAATTTCTACTTGCGCTACATCCCAAAGATTCGATGCTCCTTGATTGGCGTTAAACGAGTTCGGCGACCCGTCAATATAGACATTCGCGGTGGTTCCAGTGCCACCGCCGCCTACACCAATCAGGCTGATCCCGCGCACGGATAATCCGTTTAGATCGGCGCTGCCATCTGTCCCCACATTGGCTGTGCGCAAGATAATGTCATTGACGTCGATCAATACCTGGTCTTCGATATCTTTCGAAGTGAACAGCGCGACCGAGGTTTGCGTTTTCTGTAATGACAGATTGCGCTTGGTGCCTGTTACCACAACTTCATCGATCGGCGGCTTTTGATCCAAAAGCCCGGTGGCGGGTGCCTGGTCGCTTGACCGCAGCGCAAAGCTATTGCCATTAATGCTGACCATTTCCAACCCTGTTCCATCAAGCAGGCGTTGTAGACCCTCCTGCGCTGTCAGGTTGCCAGACACCGCGTTGCCATTAATTCCCCTGACTGCCTCAGAGTCAGCAGCCACCTGGCGACGTGTGGCGCGGCTGAAATCGAGCAGTGCTTCGGTGAGCGGCTTCGATTCAATATCAAACTGGAAAGTTTGCTCTGGTTGAGCGTGAGCTGCTGTTTGCAGAAACAAGGAAAATAATACGATCAGACCCTGCACGATCGGCAGTCTAAACGGTGTTTTAAACACGACAAACCCTCTTATATGTTGGATTGGGCGCAGACAATCCACGCCCCTATCTATACAACGGTTGTCGAGTTGTCTCTCCGTAACTTTTTTAGCGGGTTTAAGGGCGGCTCAAACTGGCTTGCTGCAGGCGCAATCGATTGCCATCTTTCACTGCGTATTCGATACGGTGGGTTTGCAGGATGGCAAACAAGGCTTCATCGGCTTGATCGATAAAAAATACCCCACTGACTTCCCCTGGGTGATCGGCAATCTGTCGCGTATCCAGTGCATATCGGGTGTACGGTTGAATGCGAGACAAGGCATCAAGCAGAGGGCGCCCATTAAACACCAGCATGCCATCTCGCCATTGACCGATCTCATCAGCAGGTCGAGATTCGACCTTGCCGATAAAACCGTTTTCGATTTTCACTACCTGTTCCTTGTTTATCGGTTGCTGGCCCTGATTCGTCGCGCTCACTATGACTTGGCCCTCAAGTACAGCAACCTCAAGCTGCTCGTCACTCTGACGGCTCACCAAAAACTCCGTGCCAGTCACTTCGGTTTGAACATCACCGGAAATCACGAAAAACGGTCGATCAGGTTCGGAGACAACTTTAAAGGCAGCGGTGCCCCGATCGAGAAAGACAGTTCTACTGTCCGGGCCGATCTCCGTTCTCAGGGAAGTGCGCCAATCCAGCCACACGCTGGAACCATCCTGCAACGTCACATTCCGGCGCTCACGCCAACCAGTGTCATAGTCCTGCAGCACAGCAGGCGATATTGCTTGCTGAGCGAGCGCGGTTTCATCCGGTGCGTTAATGTTGAGAACCATGATAATTGCGACCACCATGGAAGCAGCTAAGGCCACTGGCGCTGCCAGCGACAACCTGGTCTCGCTCCAACGTGCCCACTGCAATTCAATGGCATAGGAGAGGGAAGACCATATAGTTCGTGCCGGTGGGGTGACTTGCCGCGAAAGCTGTAGGAATTGTTGCGCCCGATCCAGCGCCTGGGCATGCTGGGGCGAACGCGATTTAAACGCCAGCAGCGCGCTTTCATCATTTGTCACAGCTCGCTGACACTCAAGCACCAACTCGAGTGCCCGGGCTTCGAGGTCAGCATGTTTTTGTTTATCAGCAGGCATACCAAGAGATCGCACAGGTTTGCAGTTCCTCCTTATTCTACAACGGTTGGCGTCCTGCCACTCCGTATTTTAAGGCTTAGCTGGAACTGTAGTAGGGGCCTAAACGATCCATGCAATGGCGCCTGACGCTGGACAGTTTTTTCTCGATGTTTGAAAGACTTAGCCCAAGATCACTGGCTATGGCACTGCGAGTTTGTCCCTGAATAAAGGCACGCACAAAAATCTCTTGTTTCAACGCTGATAACTCGCCAACCGCCTTCTGCAGCGCCGTGATGGCTTCACGATTAGCGACGTGAAACTCTGCAGAGCGTTCGTCAACCGAGACTGCTTCGTCAGCAAAATTAGCTTCATAGCTCCGGCGCGTATTCTCTGCTCGAATCTTATCGATATTGGCATTGCGCAGCATGGTCATCGCATAGGCGCGGCCAGGTTTCATGCCCGATCGAAGCAGTTTTTCGGCAACGGTTTGCACACTTTCGTCGATTTGATCATCCGACCCAAGCCAAAACAGCTGATCGATGTCCAGAAGAAGGTCTTCCGCATTGATTGGCAAATTTCTGGACATAAAACGGGTTACCCGAAGGATTGAAAACGAAGCATGCTAATGGGAATCATTCGCATTATCAAATGTACTATAGCACTCCTTAAAAGCAGTGCAAACCGCGTCAAGCGCATTCGTTCG
>JBCCFY010000059.1:0-19309 GCA_039110515.1 Pseudomonadota bacterium | reverse complement strand
GCCACACAGATTAACAAATCGTCGCCAGCACTAATCGGCGTAATCGTATACTGGGAAATTCGCGCACAGGGCCAGCACCTCGGATTTAACCCGTGCAACAACCTCTGGATCAGCTTGGTTCTTGTCTTCGCCCTCGGCAAGGCTATCCATCACATCAGCCATCCAGGTCGCCAATTGGCGCGTTTCATCCAGGCCAAAGCCCCGGGTGGTGATAGCCGGTGTACCAATCCGGATACCACTGGTTACAAATGGACTTTGTGGATCACCTGGCACGGTATTTTTGTTAACCGTGATATAGGCGGCCCCCAGCACAGCCTCAGCTGCCTTGCCGGTAATGCCCTTTTCTACCAGGCTAACCAGGCTGAGGTGGTTGTCCGTGCCATCAGACACCACACCATAACCACGTTCAATCAGACCTGCTGCCAGGGCGCGGGAATTATCCAGAACACGTTGTTGGTAGTCTTTGAATTCTGGCGACAGCGCCTCTTTAAAAGCCACTGCTTTCGCCGCGATCACATGCATTAGCGGACCGCCTTGCGAACCTGGAAATACGCGTGAATTCAGCGCTTTTTCCAACTCTGGATTGGACTTGGCCATAATCAGGCCTCCACGAGGGCCACGCAGGGTTTTGTGTGTAGTACTGGTGACCACATCCGCAATTTGCACCGGGTTCGGGTATAAACCGGCCGCGATCAAGCCTGCTACGTGGGCAATATCACACATAAACACGGCACCAACCTGGTCGGATATTTCGCGGAAGCGCTGCCAGTCGACCACGCGGGAATAGGCACTGAAGCCGGCGATAATCATTTTTGGCTTGTGTTCCAGCGCCAGGGCTTCTACCTGGTCGTAATCAATCTCACCGGTCTTTTCGCTCAAACCATACTGAACTGATTCATACAAACGACCCGAGAAATTGACCTTGGCTCCGTGGGTCAGGTGACCACCATGGTCAAGACTCATGCCGAGTACGGTATCGCCTGGATTTAACACCGCCTGGTAAACAGCCGAGTTAGCTTGCGAACCAGAGTGTGGCTGTACATTCGCATAGTCAGCGCCAAACAACTCTTTGAGGCGCGCAATGGCGAGGTCTTCAGCCACATCCACATATTCACAACCGCCGTAGTAACGTTTACTTGGATAACCTTCGGCGTACTTGTTGGTGAATTTCGTGCCTTGCGCCTGCATTACGGCAGCACTGGCGTAGTTTTCCGAAGCAATCAGTTCAATGTGCTCTTCCTGGCGCTGATTCTCGTCAACAATCGCGTTCCAAATTTCAGGGTCTACCTGGGCAATACTATGGTCTTTGTGAAACATGGGGGATCTCTCCGCTTAGCTATGGATACTCTGGATAGTGTTTATTGGTTTTTGCTAAATTTGTCGAAGCGCATTGCCACTGACCACAACTGCTTGCAGCGGTGTGGTGGCGCACTGAAAATCTGGATAATACATGCTATTGCTCACTCGCTACCTGGTTAACCTTACCGACTTCTCAGCATAGTGAGCACTTACTGCCTGGATACCTAAGGAAGGTGGAGTTCGGGGTGATCCGCACCCTCTTTCTCAACCACTTCCACGATTAGGTCTTCTGGTTTGGCACCGAGGGCCAGCACGGTTGGGCTGGCAACGAAAATAGAGGAATAGGTACCGATCAACACGCCGATGATCAGCGTGGCAGCAAACCCGTTCAATGCCTCACCACCATAAAAATACAGGGCAAACAACACCAGCAAGGTGGTCAAAGACGTCAGAATGGTTCTTGGCAAAGTTTGATTGATCGACACATTCATGGTGTGCTCGGTATCCACCTCGCGTAATTTGCGAAAATTTTCGCGAATACGGTCGAATACTACGATCGTGTCGTTCAGTGAATAACCAATCACGGCCAGCAACGCCGCTAACACCGGCAAGGTAAACTCCAGACTGAGCAAGGAGAACATCCCGACCGTAATAGCTACGTCATGTATCAATGCGGCAACAGAACCTAATGAGAACTTCCATTCGAAACGAAATGCCACATAAATCATCACGCCAATCAGCGCGTACACCAGCGCCAGCACGCCTTTTTCGAACAACTCCTGGCCAAATTGTGGACCGACAAATTCGACGCTGCGCACTTCAATCTCGTCAGCACTATTGTTCCTGAGCAATTCAACAATATCAGTGCTCACTTTCGCACTGCTGTTGACTTCAGAAAGTGGTACGCGAATCAGCAGATCACTGGTGGAACCAAAAAACTGCACCACCGCATCTTCGAAACCGTTACCTTCTAATAAAGCCCGCACCTCAAGGATAGAGACTTCGTTTTCATAGAGCACCTCGACCTTGGTACCACCAGTAAAATCAATACCGTAGTTCAACCCACTGGTAGACAAAGAGTAAACACTGGCTGCGATCAACACTGCCGATACCACCACCGCAATAAAGCGACGGCCGATAAAGTCGATTGTGGTTTCTTTTCTAAATAGTTGCATGACGTCTGTGTTCTGATGAGGACAAAACTGTTGGGTAGCAGTGTTGTGTGATTTATATCTTCAGCGATTCCAATCGACGATTGCCGTATACCAGATTTACCAGGATACGGGAAACGAAAATGGCGGTGATCATGGAAGTGACAATCCCGATACTCAGGGTAATGGCAAAGCCCTGGATTGGCCCCGTACCAAAATTGAATAACACCAAGGCGGCTATCAGGGTGGTCAGGTTGGCGTCAATAATCGTAGAGAAAGCGTTGTCATAACCACGGTGAATTGCCATTTGTGGTGCATTACCGCTTCTCACCTCTTCCCGAATCCTTTCAAAAATAAGCACATTGGCATCAACTGCCATACCTACCGTTAATACCATCCCGGCCACACCAGGCAAAGTTAATGTTGCCTGGAGCAGTGATAAAACACCGACAATAATCACCAGGTTCATGACCAAGGCGAAACTGGCCACCGCGCCAAACACGCGGTAGAAAATCACCATAAAGACTAGCACCGCCAGGAAGCCGAACAGCACTGACTTAAAGCCTTTTTCAATATTTTCCGCACCCAGGCTTGGGCCGATGGTACGTTCTTCGACGATATACACCGGCGCTGCCAGAGAACCAGCCCTAAGCAAGAGTGACAAATCCTGGGCCTCTTTGGGGCTATCAAGGCCGGTAATTTGAAAGCGAGTGCCTAGCTGGTCACGGATCACTGGTGCGGTAATCACTTCCTCGATGCGTTTGCGTACCAGTTTTTCTTGATTATTCTTATCCAGCTTGGTTTCTGTCGTGGTTTCCACGTAAACCACCGCCATGCGCTTGCCAATATTGAGTCCCGACACCTTCCGAAACGTGGTGCCGCCTTTTGCATCAAGCGTGATGCTGACCACCGGACCACCGTTTTGCTGATCAATTCCAGCACTGGCATCAACGATATTTTCACCAGATAAGACCAACCGTTTCTTTAACAGAATTGGCCTGTCATCACGAAAATAGTATCGTTTAGAGCCCGTAGGCACACGTCCGCGGATTGAAGAAGTCAATTCATTCTCCTCATCCACCATACGTATTTCCAGGGTGGCCGTTTTGCCGAGAATCTTCTTGGCTTCGGCTGGGTCTTTCACCCCCGGTAACTGCACCACGATGCGATCGCTGCCTTGCTGCTGGATAATGGGTTCTGATACACCCAACTGATCGATTCGGTTACGAATCGCGATCATGTTTTTCTTCAACGCCGCCTTGCGAATTTCGGCGATGCCAGCTTCAGTCATTTGTGCCGAGAGGAAGAACCGCTCGGCCTGCTCATAATCATTCGTCAGCAGTTCCGGAAAGTTTCGTGTCAGCAGGTTATTTGCTTCTGCGCGCAACTCGTCGGATTTAAACTTCGCCTGGATTGATGCACTGCCCTCGCGTTTAACCGACAGGTAGCGCAGATTGTTTTCCTGAAAAATCTTTTTCAGGTCGTCAACGTAATTTTCTTCGGCACGCTGCTGCGCCGCTTCCATATCAACCTGAAGCAGGAAGTGCACGCCGCCGCGCAAGTCCAGGCCCAGGTACATGGGTGCGGCACCGAAACTGCTGAGCCAGTCCGGGGTTGTCGGCATATCAGCCAGAGCTACGCCATAATCATCGCCCAGGGATTCCTTCAAAACATCCCGTGCATTGGATTGGTCTTCTTCGCTGTGCAGACGTGCTCGGATCGCACTATCATCAAGGTTGATGGACTTAATCGCGATGTTGTTCTGCTCGAGAGCGCGACTCACCCGCCCCAGCGTTTGTTCGCTGACCTCGGCATTGCGCACTCCGATTACCTGCACACCGGGTTCGGCAACATAGAGGTTCGGCGTAGCGTAGATAATGCCGAATGCTACCAGTAATACCAGCAGCAGATATTTCCAGGTGGGATTTCTATTCATGGATGAACTATTTGTAGGTTCCTTTTGGCATCATTGCCTGCACCGACACTTTTTGCACCCTGATCTCGGTGTCTTTGGCAAACTGCACAGTGACGAAATTTTCATCCACGGCAGTGATTTTGCCCAGCAACCCGCCCATGGTGACGATCTCGTCACCTTTAGCCAGTGCGGCCACCATATTGCGGTGTTCTTTTTGACGTTTTTGCTGTGGTCTGATCAGGAGAAAATAGAAGATTGCGAACAAGGCAATCATCGGTAGAAAACTAACAAATCCAGGTGATCCTGCAGCGCCGCCTGCTTGTGCCATGGCATCTGAAATAAAGAAATTCATAAGCTTGCTCGGGTTGTTTTAGTAGTGCGTTAACTAATCAAATAATCAGGCGGCAGATTATGCCACAGTGGGGTCTTTTTGACTCCGTCGATCAAAGAAATTTCTACGAAATTCGGCGAAATTATTTTGCTCGATTGCATCCCGCATTTGCTGCATTAATTCCAGGAAAAAGTGCAGATTATGGACTGTCGCGAGTCGCGCACCCAGGATTTCATTTGTCTTCAATAAGTGTTTTATATAAGAGCGGGAAAATTGTTTGCAAGTACTGCAGGCACAGCTTTCATCAATCGGCCGGGTGTCCATCTCGTATTGGGCATTGCGGATTTTCACCACCCCCGTCTGCGTGTATAACCACCCGTTGCGCGCATTGCGGGTAGGCAATACGCAATCAAACATATCCACGCCATAATGCACAGCCGTCACCAGGTTCTCCGGTGTACCCACTCCCATTAAATAACGCGGTGCGTATTCTGGCATCGTCGGGGCTAAATGCTTAAGGATTCGGTACATATCTTCCTTTGGCTCGCCTACCGACAGGCCCCCAATCGCATAACCATCAAAACCGATCTTCTGTAAGCCGGCCAGGGACTCATCACGCAGATGTTCATACATGCCACCCTGGATAATGCCGAACAATGCTGAGTCGCTATCACCATGCGCTGTTTTACTGCGCTCAGCCCAACGCAATGACAATTCCATAGATTGTCGCACTTCTGCCTCGGTGGCGGGAAACGGCGTGCATTCATCGAAGATCATCACGATATCGCTGCCGAGTTTGCGTTGAATGTCGATGGCCTCCTCTGGCCCGAGGAATTTCTTGCTACCGTCAATGGGGGATTTAAATGTGACGCCCTGTTCCGATATTCTCCGAAGTTCGGCCAGTGACCAAACCTGGAAACCGCCTGAATCCGTGAGGATGGGTTTTTCCCACTGCATAAAATCGTGCAGATCACCATGCGCCTGGATAACCTCGGTACCGGGTCGCAACATCAGGTGAAAGGTATTGCCCAGCACAATCTGCGCGCCTACTTCATGCAACTCCTGTGGGGTAACCGCTTTAACCGTAGCCGCAGTGCCCACCGGCATAAAAATCGGCGTTTGAATTTCACCACGCGCAAACGACAGACGCGCGCGCCTGGCCTCACCATCGGTATTTAGCAGCTCAAATTTCATCGAGCGAGATTATAGGGATTTTGTTTTAAAGAAGATATGCAAGAAGCCTCTTCAATATTGGTTTTTCGCTGTTTTAGAACTCTGTTAAATCCTGGCTTTGGGCTATAATCCGCGCCGTTAAAAGCAGATTCAAAAGCATTCTCATGTCAGCGCCAAAAATCGGTTTCATTAGCCTGGGTTGCCCCAAGGCCCTGGTGGATTCAGAACGCATCCTCACGCAGTTGCGTGTGGATGGTTATGACATTGTCCCCAGCTACGACGATGCTGATATGGTCGTGGTGAATACCTGCGGCTTTATTGACGCGGCCAAGAAGGAGTCGCTTGACACCATCGGCGAAGCGCTGAATGAGAACGGCAAAGTGATTGTCACTGGATGCATGGGTGCCAATCAATCAGATATCACTGACGTTCACCCAAGTGTTCTGGATGTCTCGGGACCACACGCTTATGAGCAGGTTGTCGGCGCGGTAAAAACTCACCTGCCCTATGAGAAAGCCTATAATCCACATATCGACCTGGTGCCGCCGCAAGGGATCAAGCTAACACCGCGGCATTACGCCTATCTGAAAATATCGGAAGGCTGCAATCATCGCTGCAGCTTTTGCATTATCCCTTCCATGCGCGGAGACCTGGTCAGCCGCCCCGCCAATGACGTGGTAGATGAAGCGGAAGGCCTGGTCCGATCTGGTGTGAAAGAGCTACTGGTGATCTCGCAGGACACCAGTGCCTACGGTGTGGATACCCGCTATCGCACTACCTTTCACAACGGCAAGCCAATCAAAACCAAAATGCTGGACTTATGCAACGCGCTGGGTGAGATTGGTGGCGCTGATAAACCATGGGTTCGCCTGCACTACGTGTATCCCTACCCGCATGTGGACGACGTTATCCCATTGATGGCAGAAGGTAAAATTCTGCCATACCTGGACATCCCTTTTCAGCATGGTTCCCCACAAATACTCAAGGCCATGAAACGTCCCGGAGCCATCGACAATACCTTGTCGAGGGTGAAAAAGTGGCGTGAAATTTGCCCGGATCTGACAATTCGCAGCACCTTTATTGTCGGCTTTCCTGGAGAAACCGAAGACGACTTTAAGATGCTGCTTGATTTCATTGAAGAAGCTCAGTTGGATCGAGTAGGCGCGTTCAAGTACTCCCCAGTTGAAGGCGCCGCAGCCAACGCGATTGCGGATCATATTGACGAAGACGTCAAAGAAGAGCGCCTGACCCAGTTTATGGCCACCCAGGCTGCCATCAGCACGCAAAAACTGGCAACCAAGGTTGGCACTCGCATCGATGTGATTATCGATGAAATCGATGAACAGGGGGCGATAGCGCGCAGCAAGGCCGACGCCCCGGAAATTGATGGCCTGGTTTACCTAAATGAAGAGTTTGATCATAAACCGGGGGATAGGGTGTCGGTGACCGTGCACGCCAGTGATGAACACGACTTGTGGGCAAACTCCTGATCTGTCTGTCTAGTCGATCTGTTCAATCTGCAAAACAAAATTGACAATCGTCGTCTGCTCCAGCTTTACCTGCATATCTTTTTTAACATCCGTTTTAAAGCCGGTCAGAGAAGCTTCTAAAGTGTAAGGACCACCCACCGCAGCCTCCCAGATGACCCACTGACCGTCGGAATTCGAAATAGTTTTATACGTCTCTCCACTCTGCTGATCCGCGGCGACAATATTGGCGCCCGGAATCACCTGGCCATCTTCTATGGTAACCGTCCCGCGCAGCGATCCGGTGGCAGATTCCTGCGCATTGACAAAGGGAATCAACAGCGACAAACCAACTGACAACAATAATCTTCGTAAGTTCATTTCACACTCCATTAGTATCAAAAACTCTAGACCCGGGATTTAGCTTACCCCAAAACATTCTCACCTTTGAAGGCCCAATCACAAAAAGGCCTTGTAATAGCTTGTAATACCTTTTGTCCACCACCTTAGCAACAATCACCTTTCAGTAGTTTGTTACCGAGCATGTTGGGCGCTCCTTTGTCTCTACATCATGTATACGACCATGTTTGTGGCAGGGAAACCCTCAAGCAGGCTCAATTTTTAAAATAGATTTGACCATACAGGGTCAAAAGGAAAGCCAAAGGAGGCCAATATGAAAAAGTTAGTTATCGTACTTTTCTGTTTATTTGCATCACCATTTCTGCACGCTGGCGAGCATGAGTATAAATCTGCACTACCAGAAAAACTCACCGCCGATGAGAGCTTGCTGGTGCAATGCTTCAGCTACTTCACCCCAGGCAGCATCAATTTACCGATGGGCACACTGACGGTGGCCGGATTATTGCCTAGCGACCCGCACCTTACCGTCACCTTTACCCAACTACTGGGAGCCCCAATCACCGGCACCCTGCATGGCATCGGCAAACGCACACCAAATGGCGTGGTGGGCACGATCGAAGGCACGTTAAGCCAGTTCGGCGGTCACAAAATATGGGTTAAATCGGATCTAAAGGCCGTTTACCCAAGTGGCGGTAGCAACGGCACACTCAGCATGCCCAAGCTGGGCAGCCTGATGGAATTGAAGGACGGTTGCTCGAGCTAGTCTCGAACGGCCGAAATACTAACTGCGCAGTTTTTGCGCACACACAAAGGAGAAAATCATGCCTATCGTATCACTGGAACCCGGACATTCGATCCCACTCAGCAAATGTGTTGATTGCAATCCAATGGAAGAAACCACCATCACCAACAATTCAGATGCCGAAGGGCGCTACGTCATCAGCTATGATCTCGCGCCACTCTCAGTGCAGTATCGTATTGCCCCCGGGCATCACAGCACCATGTGCTCTTCGCTGGAGGGCACCATTGAAAATAATGGTGATGTGACACTGGCTGTGCAAACACCCGGTTTGTAACTCAAAGCCTCATTGAGTTGTCGTTTTCAGGCTTCCCTGCAAGCGACAACTCACAGCCGGCTCTAACGTGTGAAAACCGTACCTCGAAAATAAACTTCGGAATTGTCCGAAGCCTGATCCACATTCTTGCCCAGCAGTGTTTTGCATTTTTTCTTGTCATCGTCCTGATCCGACTTACGCTTAACACTGCCATCATCGCTCAAAACCAGTAGCTGATCGTTCAGCGCCAACAATGCCTCGGGGTTAAGTTCGCCTTTTCCGAGGGACTTCAATTTGGTGGGCTTCAATTGCATATCCAGGGTGTAAAGAGCAAATTTGCCCCCAGAATCCACATCACCCGCTATCAACAAATAACCGCCGTCAATACGAATCATGTCGCGAACACCCCGATCCTTTAAATTGATAAGCGCATTTGACTCAACCTGCCACTGATCATCAATATTGGCCAGGGTAACTAAGGTAGCATTTCCCTCCATCCCATCCTCACCATCCAGCGGAGAACGAAAACCCAGAATCAACTTTCCCTCCGGCGTTGTTGTCATGGCCTCTATATTCAGGCCACCTTCCTTAGGCGGTGTCTTCAACACCTCCTTGGTCAGAAGATCACTGAGACCCGAAAATGACGACAAGCGCTCGGTAAGATTCACCCTGTCTTTAACCAGTTTCAAATTCTTCAGGTTTCGATCAGGCTTGCTGGTAGCAAAAAAACTAAGGCGATTTGGGCGCTTTTTTCCAGACTTGTTTCGTCCGTTAGAAGCAATCCAGAATAGTTCCTTATTCAACTCCGTCACTGCCTCAATGTCCAATTCCCTGTCACGGCCATCCTTTTCATTCAATCCATGGAGAATGTCTGCAAGGTCGAAACTGGCCACTGGATGACCACCCCAGATATCGTACGACAACAAGATATTATTCTCGTCATTCGCCATTAAAACTGTTTGATCATCAATCCGCAGTGCAGCTGAACCATCGCAAACACCAAAGTATTTTATCTCTGCGACTGGCTCAACATTTTGACTGGCCAAAGCGATGGAGTTATGCGCAATTGCCATTAGAACGAGGCATGCAGCGGTGAACGCTAATCTGAACATAGTCTTTCTCCCGAATTGAAAAAGTAATCCAAGACGGTATGGGTTGTACACCACACCATTAGTCCTTAAGTAGTGCCTACTGGCGGATTATTCTCTCACGGCCAATCAGCCCCACTCCTCTGGATACTCGTCATGGCGATTACACCACTCATAAGGTTTACTCTGCGGCCATCCCGGTGGGGAATCCTCCCAAGATTCCTGTCTGCCATAGGGTGTTAAGTCCAGGTAGGACCATTGCGTGCCCAAATACTCGACACCCCGATCACCTGAATAGTATGTTCTATAGATATCACTGCCGTCACGCAGGAATACGCTAACGCCATGTTCTTCTCCATGTTCAGAGGTGGCGTCAAAATCATAATTGAAATCACTATTCAAAGTTGAATACCAGGGCACCGGATTGCTCCAACCCATACGTTCCTGATACGCCAGGAACTTTTCACGTGGTGCTCGAGAGGCCATCACAAGAGTCGTGTCACGCGCATTTAAATGCGCCGGATGCGTCATCGCATCGCGCACCCAGGAGCAACCCTCGCAACCAGCCTGCCAATCAGGGCCGAACATAAAGTGATAGACAATTAATTGACGTCGCCCCTCAAATACGTCCAGCAGTGATACTGCGCCCTGCTCGCCTACTAGCGTATAGTCTTTTTCCACCTTTACCATGGGCATGCGGCGACGCGCCGCATTTAAGGCATCACGGGAGCGGGTGAGTTCTTTTTCCTTCTCCAACAGCTCGCCTAGCGCCTGCTGCCATTCGGCTTTGGAAACAATAGAAGGAAGTGTGGAAGAGTTATCTTTCATCGTAACAGCTCCTGATAAGTACGGTTTCGCACCGCCAGCCCTACGTGCAGTGGCGGGCATTTATTTACACCATACTCCTGTCGAACGACTAATTCAAAACAGCAATAAATCGAGTTCCTTTCGGTGAATTATCCTCTATCACCAGCTCGCCACCGTAGGCTTCAACAATGCCCTTAACGATATGTAGGCCCAGGCCATGGCCGGGTGTTTGACTATCCAGTCTGACGCCGCGCTGCAGAATAGTTGATTTGAGTTCATCATCAATACCGCTGCCATCGTCACTCACCACGATCCGCGTTGCCTTGCGATGTGAGCCCAATGGCAAATTCGTCACTTCGACAGAAACCTCATGATCGGCCCATTTAAAAGCGTTATCCAGCAAGTTGCCGGCCAGTTCCATCCAGTCACCTTCGTCACCGAAAAATTGCACGGCGTCGTCAATAACCAGGTTCGCCCTGAGACTTTTTTGGTGAAGCAGTTTTTGCAGCGAACTGACAATTTGTTGGGTGTTCTCAACTATCGAGATGGGCTTGGCAAATCGTCTACGACCGACTGCGGATGCACTTTGCAACTGGTAATCGATGATGGTTTGCATTGCGCTTAGCTGTTGCTCGGCTTCGACCTTGTTCTGATCTGAGTAATTCAAGCCACTCATTACCGCAATCGGAGTTTTGAGACTATGTGCGAGGTTGCCCAGCACCTCTTTTTGGCGGGTTATGCGCTGTTGCTCAAAATTCAGCAGCTGGTTCAAATTCTGCGTCAAGCGACTAACCTCATCAGGATAATCTTCGTCAAAACGCTGTCGTTTTCCCTGCTCTATCTCCCCAACTTGCTTAGTTACCCGCACCAGGGGATTCAGCGCCCAGGACAACAGGGCCAGTAACAAGGCCACCAGTGCTGCACCCATGATAGATAGGCCAATCGCTACCTGTCGTTGATATCGAGCCAGACGATTGTGATACAGCGTTGCATGCTCTGCGACATTAATCGCGAATGGCAAATCGCCCTGCTCTGTTTCCCAGGCCGCACCGAAACTGATCGCGTAAATTGCTTCCCTTGACGCTCCCTGCGCAGGCCATTCTGGCTCGTCGAAAAACGTGAACTCTCCAAGCGAGTTACTTAGCTGGGGTAGTTGCGATCCCAGCAGGCTGTCTGACTGCCAGACAACTCCCTGCGACGGCGTGGTGATTTGCGCAAACAGGTCCGAATCGGTTTGCGATAATCGGGCTTCAGACAACACACTTGGAACCACGATCTGATCTCCTTCCACATCAATGTTCGCCATTAACAGGAGTACTTGGTTTTGCAAGGCATCCTCTGCATTGCTAAGCACACTTCTCTCAAAAGCATTATTGAGCCCAATGCCCATCACGCCCAGGAACACCAGCAACAGCAGGCTGGCAGAGATCAGTAAGCGTCGTCGTAAGGAGTAATTTAAGAAACTCAAGCCGAGGAATTCGTATTCGTACGCGGCAAGCGAAAACGGTACCCGCGCCCGCGTTGTGTTTCGATGGGCTTAAGTTGCTCGTCCGGGTCGAGCTTTTTCCGCAAGCGGCGAATAAATACTTCGATGGTATTGCTATCTCGATCGTCGTCTTCTTCGTAAATATGATCGACCAATTCGCGCTTGGAGAGCACCTTGCCCGTATGCATCATTAAATACGAAAGCAAACGATACTCATAGGCCGTGATAGTGAGTGGTTCATCATCTAAAAACACCTGCTTGCTGGAAGTGTCAATCTTGATCGGGCCGCACTCCAACAAGTTGTCAGCCAGGCCGACCGAGCGGCGCAGCAGCACTTTCAATCGAGCCGACAACTCTTGCGGGTGAAAAGGTTTAGTCAGGTAGTCATCTGCACCCGATTCCAGCCCCTCTACTTTTTCCTGCCAGCGGCTGCGTGCGGTAAGAATCAGGATGGGATAAGCATGGCCTTCCTGGCGCAGGCGTTTGATAACCTCGACACCATCCATCTTGGGTAAGCCAAGGTCAATAATGGCGAGGTCTATCGGGTATTCCATGCCATAGTACAAGCCTTCTTCGCCATCGCTGGCCACATCTACGACATAGTCCTGCTGCCGTAGTTCTTCGGCCAACTGCTGCTGTAAGTTTAGTTCGTCTTCAACTATGAGAATTCGCATAGCTTATGCTCTCCATAGAGTGCAATCGTTTTCGATCAGATTGGGCTGAAACAACGCTGTTAACGACGCGCGCTAACCTGGATGTTTCGCACTTTGCCACTGGGCATCAACATGCGCACATTGTAGACAGCGCGTTGTTCGTTGAGAGAAATCTTCAAAACCTTGGCGTTGTAGCGGCGTTTTACTTCACGCACCACTTCAGCTTTGGAACGAAAGTTTCCTCGATTGTTCTGTACCCAATGGTATTCCGGCTCAATGGAACGAAGATCTTGCCTGACCCCCTCATCACCATAAGGATCATAGTCTGGTTCCCAATGTTCACCTTGAGGATACGCTTGCCCATGTTCAGATACCTCAGCCCAACCAGGCAACTCTTCCCGGTTGTAGCTATCTGAATCAAAAGCGAATGCCGCGCCCACCCAAACACAGGCAGGCAACAACAAGCCAGCCAGGATCTGTTTCAGCAGTTTGGTTGGTACGATACTCATAAATGATTCTTAGTACTCTGAGCGTATGTTTTGGTCTGAGTGGCCCACGGAGCACACTGAATTAACCAGTGTGCTCCGCAGCATGATTACAAACCTGATTCTATACCGGATTAACGGTTACCTTAACCTTAATTTTGGCACCTGGGTCATGGTTCATTTGCGTGTGGAACACATTACCACGATATTTATAGGCAACATCGTAACCAACGATACGTTCTTCGGTCGTATACGAATCGCGCACCTCGCAACGTTGCACAGTTTCATAGGCTGCTGTGCGTTCATAATCACGGTGATAGTTACGGTTGTGACGCTTCTGATGCTTGATATCCCGAGCGATGGAGCCACCCAGGAGCGCACCAGCCGCAGTGGCCACCTTTTTACCTCGACCGCTACCGAACTGATTGCCTACCGCCGCACCAATAATGGCACCGAAGATTTCACCCGTATGGCTTTTATGACGATGACGGTCAGAATGGTAAACATTACGGGGGACCCGCTCGTCCCAGCATTCTTCAACCGGGTTGTTCACCTCGAAAGTTTCCACCACCGGGGTGACGCCAACCACCTTGGCATAGTCATAGGCTGAATTACTGTAATCACGGTATTTACCCGCGGCGACCGGCAGAGATATGCCACCAATCACACCGGCCACGATCAACGCGGTTGCGGTACGTTTAAATTTACCTTTAGTGTTGCTTGCTTGCGTAGCTGATTGCTTAGTCTTCATCTTGAGCTCCTGTTTTTAACTCAATGGTTAGTTTGGATGTGACTAATCTACGCCAGCCTCCCTGAATACAAACTGAACCGAAACTGGCCCGAAACTGAACAAGTTACCAGCAATTTGTTCAAGCAGCTTGCGAGTCGGCAAACTCCAGCAGTCTTTTCCCCACCAGTGGCTCACGCCAACCTGACATAAGCTTGTCCGAGCGCCGGTGGCGGTACAACGATTCTATATCCTTCCGGGTGGCTAACAATCCTTGAGCAACCTCTTGTTCCTTTGCATACTTTGCCAGTTCTTTCATCATCGCACTGCAAACACCACGTTGCGCCTTGTCCAGGGGTTCTACGCGTTTCCACAAGCGCTCTTCACCGACTTCTACCTCGGCTATTATTCGTGCGGTTTGCGGTGCCCAGCGTTTCACTGAATTCTTTCCAAACACCCTCATGTCTCTAACTGCTTGTTCCGTTTTAGGTCGCTTAACCGCCAAGTCAAACAGTTTTTCGTCACGTAATACCCAGGACCTGGGGATATCTCTTTTTTGGGCGATTTCTTCGCGCCAGGCGGCCAGTGCCTTGAGAGTGTATTGCTGGCTTTTTTTCAGTCCGCCGCCCGACAAACGACGATAGGCAAGTGCAGGGTCGATGACATACTTACCCGCCTCGTAATACTCTTCAATTTCCTGTTCATACCAGGCCAATTTGCCCTGTTTTTCGAGGTCTGCCAGGCCGCGCTGATAAAGCAGCTCCAGGTGGGCTACGTCATCAGCTGCATACTTAAGTTGCTCCGAACTAAGAGGTCGCCGAGTCCAGTCGGTTCGCGCTTGGCTTTTTGGTAAATCCAGGTCCAACCTGTCTTTCACCAGTGCGGCATAACCAATTTGCATGTCCATGCCACAAAAAGCAGCTGCCAGCTGAGTATCAAAAATAGGTTTGGGCATCACCCCGAAAGTTTGGTAGAGAACTTCCATATCCTGCCGCGCTGCGTGAAACAACTTAAGGATTTTGGCATCGGCGAACATGTCAGACAGGCAGGTGAGATCGTTCAACGCCAACACATCAACAAGGTACTGGTCATCGCCTATCCCCAGCTGTACCAGGCACAACCGTGCGTTATAAGTCTTTTCACGCAAAAATTCAGTATCTACCGCGATATGGCCTGAATTCTCCCGTAACTCTCTCAGTTTTTGCTCAAGCTCCTTGAGCTGTGACTGCTCCTGTATCAGGTAATTCATTATTGTCGTATATCGAACATTTTTTAGTATACTCGCATGCTACCACGAGCAACCGCTGTATACATGAATATCCTGACCCAACTCCTGGAAATTATCTTTCTAAAGCGCCAGCCGCAAGATATCGACTACGATGAGTTTTCTGCCTTCTTTTACGTGGCAATGGCAATTGGTGTCGGTTACATAATTAATACGATTTCAGGCGCTTATTCACGCCCCTTACAGTACAGCCTGGTGCAGAACGTGATGCAGGCGGTTGCCTTGTACGGCATCCTGGCGATTAACAAAAAGGGCAATCGATTCATCCAAAGCTGCACCACCTTGTTTGGCGTGTCGGCAATATTACAGCTGGTCAGCCTGACCTCGATTTTGATCCCGGGTTTAGCAATCTTCAGTCTGTTCCTGGCTGGCTGGGTGTTCTATCTGACTATCATTATTTTGCGTGAATCTCTGGAATCCAGCACTTTGATGGCAGTGTTTGTGGCCATCTCCATTGGCTTTGTCTCGGTGGCTGCAGTAATTATGATCTACCCGGATTTTCTGACCGAATTTGTTGCTATCTACGAGCAGGCGCAGAAACAACAATAGTGTCTGACACCCCGATGAAAATTCATATTATTGGCGTCTGCGGTACGTTTATGGGCGGCGTGGCCCGCCTTGCCCGGGATCTGGGCATGCAAGTCAGTGGTTCTGACGCTAACACCTATCCACCGATGAGCACGCAGCTCGAGTCCCTGGGTATCGATCTTTATGAAGGCTATAAAGCGGACAATATTCCGAACGATGCCGATATCGTGGTGGTTGGTAATACCATTTCCCGTGGCAACGCGGAACTCGAGCATGTGCTGGAGACTGGTTTAGCCTACACCTCTGGCGCGCAATGGTTGTCTGAACATGTGTTGCACGGGCGCTGGGTCTTAGCCGTGGCGGGTACTCATGGCAAAACCACAACCAGTAGCATGTTGGCGTGGTTGCTGGAAGACAACCAACTGTCACCTGGATTCCTGATTGGCGGCGTGCCGGAGAATTTTGGCGAATCGGCTCGGATCGGCGAAACGCCCTTCTTCGTTATAGAGGCCGATGAGTACGATACGGCTTTTTGTGACAAACGCTCCAAGTTCGTTCACTACCGGCCGCGCACCCTGGTGTTAAACAACCTGGAATTTGATCACGCAGATATTTTTGCTGACCTGGCAGCCATTCAGACCCAATTTCATCATTTGATGAAAACCATCCCCGCTAGTGGCCTGGTCATTCACAACCAGAAATCCGATGCGCTGGACGAGGTGCTGGCCCAGGGCAATTGGAGCGAAACCACAAGTTTTGGCAGCGCACAGAGCGATTGGCGTTGTGAAAAAGATAAATACGATGCCAGTGCTTTTACCCTCATTCACAAGGGAGAGCGGCACAGGGTCAGCTGGTCACTGATCGGTGATCACAATATGTATAATGCGGCAGCCGCCGTCGCCGCAGCTCATCACGTTGGCATTCCTATTGAACACGCGGCGAATTCCTTGAGCAGTTTCAAATCAGTCAAAAGACGTATGGAAACCCTATTTGATAATGGTCAGGTGCGCGTGTTTGATGACTTCGCCCATCACCCAACTGCCATAGAAGAAACCCTC
Organism: Pseudomonadota bacterium; assembly: GCA_039110515.1. Taxonomy (GTDB): domain Bacteria; phylum Pseudomonadota; class Gammaproteobacteria; order Arenicellales; family Arenicellaceae; genus Arenicella. The sequence continues at coordinate 2,442 of JBCCFY010000059.1, read as the reverse complement.
AAAGGCTTGCGCCGCAGTGTCTCGCAACAAAATATTATCGCCGTACTTGAGCCTCGCTCAAATACCATGAAACGGGGCGTACACAAACATTTGTTGGGCGGCGCATTACAATCTGCTAATAAAGCCCTGATCTTTGCCGATGATAATGTCTTATGGGACATTGCTGAATTAGAGAATGATTCGATCTCCACATTTGACAATACTGAAGCGCTGCTCCAGCATCTGTTGCAGCTGCTGAAGGCTGATGGAGAAAGTTCAGGAACGGTTCATCAAGCTACCAATATTATCTTTATGAGCAATGGGGGATTTGAGAACCTCTCAGGTCGTCTGATCGATGCCTTGAGGGATTGAGAGATGAGACCAACCCATAAACCCGTCACGCTGACCTACTTAAATCATTTAAATAGCAAGATTTATCGAAGTGACTGTTAAGCACCTGTTTAAAACTGTGACAGCAGTGAGCAATGCTATACAGCTCAAACAATTTACGTTTTAATACTAGCAAACAAAATTTACACAACTCAGACATGAATACATTGAACAAATTTTCCGCTTGCACATTGAAATCAGTTTCGGTGATGTTGGTCGCCCTGTCCCTTTTTGCCTGCCAGGGAGATATCTCGGCGCAAACCTTGAATGACAATCAGTACACGGTACTGAACTCACCAATCGAGGTTTCAACCGGGGACAAGGTCGAAGTAGCCGAACTGTTCTGGTATGGCTGTGGACACTGCTTCGCTTTGGAGCCATACGTGAAAAAATGGCAGAAAAGCATGCCTGAAAACGCTGAATTTGTGAAAGTGCCAGCGATCTTCAGCAAACGCTGGGAATTCCATGGCAAGGCTTATTACACCATGGAACAACTCGGTGTTTTGGACCAGGCCAATGATGCATTCTTCCACCGTATTCACGTCATGCGCAAACCGATTAATGACCTGGATACACTGGTGGAATTCTTGGCAAAGTATGAGCAAAGCGAGGAACAAGTAACTGCTGCCTTCAACTCTTTTAGCGTGGATGCAAAACTACGCGCGGCTAAAATAATCACGGCCAAGTCGACCGCAAATGGTGTGCCAGCCATCCTGGTGGATGGCAAATTCCACACCAGCGTCAAGTTGGCAGGATCGGCCGACGCATTATTTGAGGTCGTCGACCTGTTGGTAGCCAAGGCCGCTTCTGAACGGTAGTTTAGCCGCCAACATTGAATCGAAAAGGCTGTCTCTGACAGCCTTTTTTTTCCGAAACACAAAATCACTCACTCTTCTCGCAACATGGTTGACGCAATTATCACTCCGAAGGGGCAACTCGATTTACTCTCAAAAAATGAGATTGCCCAACTGCAATCCTCCAATGACGGGCGCTACGGCACCTTGTTTCGAAACTGCGCGTTAGCGGTGCTAAGCACCGGTGTAAACAGTGATGATGGGCACGAGCTCCTGGCCTCCCACGAAGATTTTGAAATCGACGTAATCAGCTCTCCCAGGGGCGTAAAACTGCGCCTGACCAATGCGCCACAAAACGCATTCGTGGACGACACGATTATCACCGGTATTCGCGATCACCTGTTCGCAGTACTACGCGATATTGTTTACCTGCAAGGTCAATATGCCCTGTGGGAGAGCGAGGAAATATCCGTCACCGACCTGGTGTTTAAAACTCTGCGCAATGCGCGTTCGCTCAGGCCTCGAAAGCGGCCTAACCTGGTGGTGTGCTGGGGCGGTCACTCTATCAACGAAGTAGAATACGATTACTCCAAGGAAGTGGGCTATCGCCTTGGGTTGAGAGCGCTGGATATCTGCACCGGTTGCGGCATTGGCGCCATGAAAGGCCCCATGAAGGGGGCCAATATTGCGCACGCCAAGCAACGCATCTCGCGGGCAAGGTACATCGGCATCAGCGAACCAGGCATTATTGCTTCCGAGGCCCCCAATGCAATTGTTAACGAGCTGATCATCATGCCCGACATCGAAAAACGCCTGGAAGCCTTTGTACGTCTCGGACACGCGATCGTGGTGTTTCCAGGCGGCGCGGGTACTGCTGAAGAAATACTTTATATTCTTGGCATTCTCTTGAATGAGAAAAATAGCGATGTACGGGTGCCTCTAATCTTTACTGGCCCTGAGGAGGCTGCCGGATATTTCGAGCAACTGGATAAGTTTATTAGCTTTACCCTGGGCTCTGAAGCACAAGCCTTGTACAACATTGTGGTGGATGATCCTGTTGAGGTTGCCCGATTAGTGGCTGTTTCCATGAACGGTGTCTATAAGAATCCGCGTCGATGCTGAGTGACCAGTTATAGTAAAAAGCGTCTTCCAGCTCGCGCCGATTCTTATAGACACCGTTCATGGAAACAGCCACTAATCGGGCAACCTCAACAGGATCATCCACCACAATGTTGTACAAGGCTTGTGCTTCAGAGCCCAGGGTAAAGCTAATAAACTT
>JBCCFY010000058.1:0-19410 GCA_039110515.1 Pseudomonadota bacterium | reverse complement strand
CAGGTACCAGGTCCATGCCTGCCATATCAATCTCAAATGGCTGTTTGAGTCGGTCTGTTGGGCTGAGCACCACGCGTTTGGCTGGATAATCGATGAGAAGGTCAAACCGCTCCAGTACACCGAGGCCGACTCAAACAGCCATTTGAGATTGATATGGCAGGCATGGACCTGGTACCTGAGAACGATCAACTGCTGGTGCGTCACGTCTATCCTGGGTCGGCAGCAGAGAACGTTGGCATTCAAACTGACGACCGCATAGTGAGTATCAATGGCAGGCCCAGCAACCAGTACTCGCAGCGAGGACTGGGCGAATTGATGCGTGAGGAAGGTATCCAGCATGAAATATGTCTCTTTGACATTGATACCGTCGAACGCTGTGTTGATATTGTGCTCAAGCGTCGTGTTTAACGCCCAGAATTGAGTGTGACAATTTTTGTTAGCGCGAGACATTCAAAATTTTTTGTTAGACTTTTGTCAGCCTTAAGTGAATTCCATCGTTAAATCAATGGAATAGAGCTTGACCATCCTAGCTGTTAGCCCCTGCTTCACTACCCATTCAGGGGCTACCGAGCAATTCGTCTGGACGAGAAGCTGACCATGAAAATCGCGAAAACGAATAGTGGCTTTACCCTGATAGAACTGATGATAGTAGTCTCTATCATTGGCATTCTGGCCAGTGTTGCCCTCCCCGCCTACAATGAATACACCATTCGCGCCAGGGTCTCTGAGGGAATCCTGGCAGCCTCCTCAGCCAAAGCTGCTGTAGTGGAATACTACACGCTTAATGGAACCTTGCCCCCAGGTGGTGATAATGGCGCCGCTGGATTTACTCAAAACCGCTTTACCCAGTACGTTGATACGGTGGACTGGCATGTAGATCAACGCATTGAGATTGAGTTCAACGAGGCCGCACTGGGCTTGAGTAGCCAGCTTGAATTGCAGCTCGACCCGGAGATTTATGGCAACGTTTTGGTCTGGCGTTGTGGCCAGGATAACAACGTCAGTGATGCCAACCTGGTTTATCTGCCCATCGACTGTCGAACTCGCTACTGGCCGTAAACCTCTAAAGTACCCATCCTCTGGATAAGCTACAGAGCCTTGGCTTTGTACTATTCCGGTTCAAACCAGAACTCGACTTCATCCGTTTCCACCGCAAACTCGGCTGAATGCTCTGCGTTAGCCGGTACGTGATACCACTGGCCGACTCCGACCCGAGTTACCTCTCCGTTCATTGTCAGAATTAGTTCACCGCGGGTAATAACACCGTGGTTGTCGGTCTCATGACGGTGTGGAGGGATCGAGGTGCCAGCCGGGTAAGAGGCAAACAGCACGTCAGCATTCTTTGCTTCGAGTTTGTAGGCATCAAACCGACCATCATAGAGCGGCAGCGTTTTTATCTTGTCTGGATACTTTCCGGCCATGACGACTCTCTCATTGACGTGTCTTAACAATTCAGTATTACTCCAGATAGTCAACATTCTGCCAACTAACTGGGGGTCTCGCCCAGCTTTCGCCTGCTTATCCAACCGGGTTTTAACGAGTGAGAAATAATTTTGCTATAGTAATTGCTCGAATGAAAGCAACTAATCAACAACAAACTATATGAGGTATAACAATGAAAATAAGTGCACCTACTAACGTTGTATTTTTTATTTCACTATTTCTGGGGGTTCTTGGATTGCTGGATGGCTTTGGTATCATGCCAATCGCCGACCTGCAGGCTTTTCATATCATGACGGCAGCTTGGGGCGTGCTGACTCTCGGCACAGTTCTAAAAGGAATATAGATATTCAGAGGAATACTTAAGACAAAATAGTTGGGTTTAGCTGCCAGACTGTGTAATTCAGGACGGCAGCAAAACTCACCCATAGCAGGTACGGAACCAGCAGCGCACCAGCGACTTTGTTGATGCGCCAAAAGGACGCGATGTTCAGCGCAATCAGCGCCCACAGCAACAGGATGTTAACAAAGGCTGCACCCCCTAAATGCCAGGCAAAAAACAGCCAACTCCATAATGCATTCAGCGCAAGCTGCATGAAAAACAAGGTAAATGCCTTACTATTCGCTCGCACCCCACCTTCCCGCCAAACCAGCCAGGCCGCAATCGCCATCATGATGTACAACGCCGACCACACTGGACCAAATAACCAATCAGGCGGAGCCCACCCGGGTTGGGTTAGCTGCCCATAAAATGTTTTAGCCTGGATAGAGGCGATGGCGCCTATCGCGGAAACGGCAAAGCTGACCAAGAGCCAAGCAACCAGGCCGACACCTTGTTTTTGTCGTGAGAAAGTTGTCATAGTTTTAGAGTCGAGTTATTTGACTAATTTATACCTCAGTGACTGTAAGAAACAGATGATATTTATCGTCTCCTCATGCACCGCGATAGATATAGTGAAATTTATCCACACTTCTTATCAAAACACCATCATGTGAGGTACTATTACGCGCTTACAGAAGTCGACCACCCGTACTTGTAATGGTGGCCAAGCAAACTCCAGGAAATAAAATGGGCATAACCCGAAATCACGGCGATAATTATCGCCTCACTCTCACACCAAAAGCAGCGCTATTATTATCCGCCATCACCATGTGTGCTATCGATGGGGATCTGGATAAAAATGAAATTGCGATCATTAATCGTCTGGACGGTACGTCTACCACTGATTCCTGGGACTTGGCAATCATGGTTTGGGATGAAACCCCGGTAGATGAGTGCGTTACCATGATTGCAGAGACACTCGACGCCGCGCAACAACGCGTGGCAATGGCCAATATGGTGGACATCGCCATGGCCGATGGCTTCTTGGATGAAGCAGAAAACGTCTTACTGCGGGCCTATGCTGGGGCCTTCGACGTCAGCGAACAGGACATCGAAAAAATCGTGGATGTGATTACCATTAAGAACGATAAGTCCAAGTTTTAAGCGGCAACAACATCCTCCAGAAAACAAAAAAAAGGGCCACTTTAAAGTGGCCCTTTTTGATGACTCACGTGGCTCGGCCGCCACGATTGTCCGGAGGAAAACTCCGTACTACTAACAACTAGAAGTGTGCTCGGAACGAGGCACCAAAATAACGCTCTGCATCACGCGGAATCTGGTAGCGGAAGTTGTCACCACTGAACGTAGTCACATAGCTTTCGTCACCCAGGTTCTTGCCGATGAAAGTCAAACGATACTTGTCGTCCTGGAAGGACAGCGCCACACTGGCGTTGAAAATATCGTAGCTTGGCAACAGCGCTGCAGGGTTCTCTGAACCGTTATTACCTGGCAGGGTTGAAACCTGGTCATCAGTATGGACAAAGGAACCATTCAGGATCACATCCATATTTGACAACGGAATAACATAGTTGGCGTTCAGTGAATATTTCAGGTCAGGCGAGAACGGCACATCCAATCCGCTACGGCTGGTACAGGCACCTGGCGCTACACCGCGTGGGCAGTTAAAACGATCAATCTCAGCATCGATGGAAGCAAAACCACCGGACAACTGGAAGTTCTCAGTTGGCTGCCAAACGAAATCCAGCTCGATACCCTGGGTAGATACATCACCTGCATTAGTGAGTCGGGTGATGGTCACGCCAGTTGAATCGTCGAAGTTGTTGGCCTGGAAATCCTCAATATCGGTTTTGAATATTGCGAAGTTGGCGAACAGGTTGCCGGTAGTCAGCTTATAACCCAACTCAAACGAGTCAGAAGTCTCATCACCGATGGGCAAGGTGTCGTTTTGGCCCATATTGTAGAAAGTGTTAAACGCAGGACCCTTATAGCCTTGCGAGAACGTGGCATATAACAGGCCGGTATCGTTGACATCCCATTGGATACCCAACTTACCAGACACGTTGGACTCGTCAGTGGAGTTAGAGAAGTCAGTGTTGTTGCCTGCTCCACGCACGCCTACACCACGACGACCGAAAGGATCATCGTTGATACGACGGTGGTTAAACGAAACCTCGTCATCGGTCCAACGCAGACCAAAAATCAGGTCAATAGTGTCAGTCAACGCAGCCGTACCCTGTCCAAATACTGAGAAGTTTTCGAACTCAGTATCGAATACCGCGGTAGCAGCAACGATGTCGTTCGCCAAACAAGTCAGACCTGGGTTAGCGGCAAGAATGCCGGCATTGTTCGGGTGAACCTGGCAAGAGGCATCACGTCGGAAACTACGATCCGATTCAATGTTCCAATAGAACAAACCAGCTTGCCAAGTGATTGCCTGATCCGCTGGTGAGGCAATACGCAACTCTTGCGAGAATTGCTCCCAGGATTGAATACCAATGTCGTGCAACTGGAAGAATGTGGTTGAGAAATCAACTGGCAGGGCCACATCACCGGCATTCGAGGTGAAATCACCCTCACGAATCTCGGTGTTATCCCAATCACGAATCGCAGTGATTGAGGTTAGAGTGTACTCGCCCAAACCTGCTTCAACCTGGACTGAAAAAGCTTGATGATCGTCTTTGGTTTGAGTGGTCAAATCGTGATCGACCAAACGCTGGTCCAGATCGATATCGGCCACGCCGTTCACAATACCAACACTGTTAGGCACCGCTGGCGAAGCTGGGTTACGACCACTTGGCAGGCCTTCCAGGTCTGCACAGCAATTGTCATCAGCGCTGTAGTCCTCAGCGATGAACAAGAGCTCGACGTTGTCGTTGATATCCCACTCCAACATGCCGCGGATACCTTGACGGTCATAGCCATTGATTGTTTCACCATTGAAAACATTGGTGATGTAACCATCGAAGTTGCCATCGAAGACAACTAAGCTGGCGCGAGCGTTATCACTTAAGGGGCCAGAAATACTGCCCTTGAAGCGTTGCTCGTCATCTTCGAAGACGGACACGTCAATGCTGCCGGTGAATTCTTCACTCGGACGCTTGGTAGTCATGTTGACCACACCCGCTGACGCATTTTTGCCAAACAGGGTGCCTTGCGGGCCGCGCAATACCTCAACGCGCTGCAGATCATACAGATCGGTAAACGCCTGGCCAGAACGGCCCAGTACTACTCCGTCTACTACGGTCGAAACACTTGGCTCAGCAGCTGTACTGAAAGAAATAGTACCGATACCGCGAACTACCACTGTAGAGTTACGGTTAGTGTTACCCTTTCTGAACGACACCGATGGAATAAGTTGTTGTAGACCTTCCAGGCCAACGGCGTGGGCTGAGTCGATTTTCTCTGAATCCAACACGGTTACCGCAACTGGAATGTCCTGCACACTTTGCTCACGTTTTTGTGCGGTTACGATGATTTCTTCCAGGAAGCCGTCCTGTGCGTACGCGGGTTGTAGCAAACCGGATGCTAGAACCGCCAGCGCCGTCAGGCCCGATACAGAAATCCGACGTAAAGCGGAGTGATTAAACTTGGATTTTGCACTGCTCATAGATTTTTCCTCTCTTTGATTCTGGCAAAACGCCGGCTATAGGAGGTTCACGACAACCTGAAGGACTGGTTGCACCAAAAACCTGAAATGGCCTGTTTTGCCTTAATTTCCACGTTTTATTTGCCCATCAGCCAGTCCAAAAAGCCTGACAAATGACACATAAAACGCGATCCCTAGCAGTCTACAATAAATTTAATATGTATTACAACTTATATCTTATATAAGAATTTTCATCCATGCCTGGCATCGTAGCGTTTCAGGGTGTACCAACAGGCGAAGGTATTCACCAGGATCACGGCGAGGATTGACCACCAGAAGTAGGCGGATAAGCCGTCAACCAGGCCAACTGGGGAAAACAACAGGTATAGCATGACGATACCAGCGAGCATGGTGGCGCTGACTGGTTGAGCGTACCGCCAGGGTTTCAGGCTGACTTTCGCTGTATTTTGATAGGTCCAGTCGCTGGTAGCCGGCTTCCAGTACCCTATCGCCAGCATGATGCCAACCTCGATGAAGAACAGGACCGCATAGATATGGATAAAGTTCAGGTCTACCTCAAGAACGAACTGCAGCATAGTGTAGGCGAAGAGATGAAAGATAATCGCCACCTTGGCGGCGTGAGCTGGCACCCTGCGGGTAAACAATCCAATGAGCACCACGGCAATAACCGGGATGTTGTAGAAGCCGGTAAATATACGAATGATCTGCCACAGGCCATCCGGTGCATATTGCAACAGAGGTGCAACAATAAATGAGAATATTGCGATCACCACGCTGGCAATCTTGGCAATTCGAATGAGTTCGTTGTCTCCGACCTTGCGCTTCACCAGCGGCTGGTAGACATCCAGCACAAACAGGGTGGCCGCACTGTTTAACAAGGAGTTAAAGGAACTGAATACGGCACCCAGCAGCACCGCCAGGAAAAACCCCGACAGGTAAACCGGCAACACATCTTTAACCAACTGCGGGTAAGCCAGATCAATTGAAAGCAATTGATCGCCATTGGTGGCGTACAGATGAAAAGCGATCACACCAGGCACCATCATCATGAACGGCACCAGCAATTTAAAATAACCGGACAGCAATACCCCTTTTTGCCCTTCTGCCAGGCTGGCTGCACCCAAGGTACGCTGAATCACGTATTGATTGGTGCCCCAGTAGAACAGATTGGCGAATATCATGCCGGTAAAAATCGTCCCAAACGGCACCGGGTCCTGCGGACCCCCAACCGCATTCAGCTTGTGGGTCTCGGTGGTTGCGATGGTGGTCAGGCCACTCATAAAACTGCCATCACCCAGCATAATCAGTCCCAGGGTGGGCACTAATATGCCTATGATCAGCAGGCCTATACCATTGATGGTATCCGACACCACCACCGCTTTTAATCCGCCAAATACGGCGTAGATGGCACCGATGGACCCTACGGCCAGCACCGTGACCACCAGGGCATTTGAGTAAGACAGGTTGAGCAGGGTTGGCACATCAAAAAGCCGCAAAACCGCAACCGAACCTGAGTACAGGATCGATGGAATCGTGACCAGGCCGTAGCCCACCATAAATAAAATCACGGTCAGGCGGCGCACACCATCATCAAAGCGATCCTTGAGAAAGCCAGGCAAGGTGGTGAACGCACCCGCCAGGTATTTTGGGAGAAATACCAGGGCCATGATGATGGTGGCAAAGCCAGCGGTGACTTCCCAGGCCATGGCACTCATATTGAAGCCATAGGCCGAGCCATTCAATCCAATCAGCTGTTCGGCAGATAAATTGGTGAGCAGCATGGAACCGGCAATAAACACACCGGTTAGACCACGACCTGCCAGGAAGTAGCCATCTTTATCATCGACGCTACCCTTGGTTTTCTGGTAGGAAATCCAGCCGACCAAGCCCATAAAAAACACACAGGAGAGCAGCGTAAAAATTAAGTCATTGGATTGCATAAGGGATTTCTCTACGTTTTATCAAGTTCTTTTGTTTGTGAGGACGGCAGGCTTAGTTAGTCGACGTGGCCACCCAGATTTCCTCAATATCCTCTTCCGGATTGTGTTCGGCCGTGTGTTCTACTGCCCGACACAACGGAATCTTGGTGCCAGACCGGGCGAACACGGCCATTTCATCCAGACCTAGCTTGCGTTGGTACACCTTTTGCCCGGTTAACATATCGTGACTGTGGTCCTTACCTGGATCGAACGGGTACCAGTGACCTTCAGGCAAATAAAACTCGACCATACCGCCCGGATCCGAGCACGGCACAACAAGCAGATCATCGCCAAACATAAACTGGTTTTCGAATGCCCAGGCCTGCTTTTCATGTGGAAATGCCAGCACCATGGCGCGCTGCACCGGAAGCCCAGTCTGGCTGGACTGGCGCATAGTTTTCAGTAAGTAAGCCTGTAGCCGGTACCTCAGCCGCAGGGCTGCATTCACAGCCTGCTCGGCTTCGGTTGAATAACTCCAGGGTTCCCGCGCACCGATACCGTGCAGACGAAAGTGGGCTGAAAAAATGCCCGCCTGAGCCCATCGCACATAGAGCGCATCATCGCGTGTATCTTTATAGAAGCCACCCACATCGGTGGCATAAAATGGCGCGCCGGTTAAGCCCCAGGACAAGCCACCGCGTATATTGCAACTCATGCCCTCCCAGTCTGCTTGCGGGTCTCCGCCCCAATGACTGTTAAAGCGTTGGCAGCCGGTCCATGCCGCACGGCTAAACAGGAAGGGACCAGACGGACTGTACATTTCCGCTGCCTCATACACGCATTTGTTATATAGAAAGGCATACACATTGTGCAGACCATCACCGCTCTCACCGTTGTGGGCGAGCATATTGTCATCTTCTATTTGCTCACCAAAATCCGCTTTGATCATGTCTACGCCCTGGTCAAACAAAGGCTTATGCGCATCACGCCAGTACTCATAGGCACCTGGGTGCGTGAAATCAACAATGCCGGATTGAGGGAGCGGTGTTAACACTTCACCAAATGCCTGGCGGTCCCAATCGTACAGATAGGGCTCACCGGTACGTTTGTCTTTAAGCAGCCAGCCATTCTCAGCGAACGTTTTATGCAAGGGATGCCGCACCGAAATCAGCGGATACTCCCAGACACAAATCTTAAAATTCATCGCTCTCAGTTGATCAATCACGATTTCGGGATTGGGATAGCGCGACGGACTCCATTCAAACGCAAAGCGGGTTTCGGTGTCTTGCCAGGCTCGGCCGTCAAAGGTGATCACATCACAGGGCATGCCCCGTTCGCGGACCTGTTTAGCGGCTTCCAGTATTTCATCCGCATCTCGGTAATAAGCTTTGGATAAGATGACACCAGTGCTCCACGCAGGTGGCTCGGGTGCCCGGCCCGTCAATTCGGTAAAACTACGAATAATTTCGGCCCCGGGATTACTGCCGAGTGCTGCATTATTGGACATTTCTGGCAACAGGAAAAACACATCAAGATAGTCGTCTTCTATCAATGCACAGTAGCTGCGATTTGACCAAGGGGCATAGCCTACGGCATGTGTTACCGGTGCTGGTGTATGGCAAAACACGCCCCAACCGCGCGGGTTCCAACAAAAAGGCATGTTCTTGTAGGAGATCTCCGCATTCACGCCCAGGGCATCGTGATTGTAGGAACGCAGCAACTGACCGCGTTTATTCAGTCCACCCCACTTTTCGCCAAGGCCATAAATGGCGTCATTCGCCAACAACTCCAATGACAGCAACCAGCCTTGCTCTGTTTTGGTTAATGGCGGCACACGGTGTCGGCGCACAAAGTGGCCATCGGTCGCTGATCTGAGAATCGGATCGTTCTGACCGACGTACACAGTAAAAGAAAATGGTTGATGCACAATCGCTATCGTCAGATGCGCTCCACTAACCAGGGTTTCCTCTTCGGTTTGTGTAACCTTTAAGCGTTGCGGCTCTGCGTAGGTCTGAACAAGCCCGTAGTCGACGTTTCGCTGACTGGCCTGACGTAGCCGAACACCGTTTTTATCCATGGTGAGCAATAACTCACCAGCATCAGAATCCAGCGACAAGGTGGCGGCATCACTCAGCCTTGGCACCGCGGTCAATTCAAATGCCGGCAAATCATTCCAGTAAGGGGAAACCTGGGTCGGAATCAGGCTTGCGTCGTCGCCACGAACCGGCTCGCTATATGACATCGAGTTCATTGTTGTGCTTATTTAAGATTGACCATGTAGACAAATTTTTCGGTACTGCAAAACGCCTGGCTCCACTCCACGACGCGCCCATCGATATTGATGCTCGCGCGTTCGACCATTAGTACCGGGGAGCCATGCGCAATGCCGAGGTGATCAGCATAGTCATCTGGCACGGTAGTGGCATGTAACTCGTCACGCACCTGGTTGATGCTAATTCCGTATTTTTCCTGGTACAGGGTATAGAGGGAGTTCGGCAGTTCGGCTTCCCTGTCAATATCGGGGAATATCGACAATGGCTGTATCACTTTTTCAAGAATCGTTGGTGAATCCTGCAGGGACCGCAATCGTACTGTTTCAACAACTTCCACTTCATCCGGGAGCTGCAGGTTTGCGCGCTCCAGGTCAGAGGGTTCGCGACGCAAAATCGATAGCACCACCGTCTCTGGTATCAGGCTCTCGCCCTTGGGCTCCCGTAAACGGAAAAATCGAAACAGCGAACTCTCTTGGGTGTGTTCTGCCACGAACGTGCCCTTTCCCTGACGTCGGGCCAGCAGGTTTTCAGCCACCATCTGATTCAGGGCTTTGCGCACGGTGCCCTGGCTCACGCCCAACTCATCAGCCAGCGCCATTTCACTTGGCAAGGGCTCAGAGGGTTTCCAGTGCCCTTTGACCAACCGCTCGGTAAGCAGATCGTAGACTTGTTTGTACAACGGTTGGAAGCTAGTACCTAAAGACATTTCATCACCTGTGCAGTTGGTTTGTGGGTCATTAATGATTCCCGTGACATCTTTATCTTAGCTGGATTATATTCGCTGTACTTGCGCGAGAGCGAAGAGTTTTGCACAGTACGATCTGCGCCAGAAAACGCAAAACTTGAGTTAAAGCAGAATCTAAAACTAGACCTTTTGTGGGCAAGTTAACTCCTCCTCAGGGTTGCTGCTCGGCAGACTGGTTTTATTATTTTTACTTATATTTTGTCTAAAACTTGGTACGACAAGTTTAAACTTATATCTTATATAAGATATAATAATCTTAGCGAATTTATTGGCGACATGCCAGCAATGACTTCAGCAAATTATTAACCCATAACAACCCCGTATTTTACATGAGCGAATTTTCTTCTATCCCACCAGTTGGCTTTGGACTCTGGAAGGTAGCCCAGGCCGATTGCGCCAACGTCGTCTACAATGCGATCAAAGCTGGTTACCGCCATCTTGATAGCGCTGCCGACTATGCCAATGAACAGCAAGTGGGTGAAGGCATTCAACGCGCCATTGCCGACGGCTTGTGTACCAGGGAAGACTTATGGGTGACATCCAAATTGTGGAACACCGATCATGCGCCCGAGCACGTGGCACCAGCGCTGCAAAAAACGCTGGATGATCTACAACTCGATTACCTGGATCTATACCTGATCCACTTTCCAATCGCCCTGGCACATATTCCGAATGAGCAACGCTACCCGGCCGAATGGTTTTTTGATCCTGAGCAACCGGAACTGGGCATGAAACGCGCCAAGGTCCCTCTGAGCGATACCTGGCGGGCGATGGAAGCATTGATCCCAAGCGGTAAAACCCGTCAAATCGGGGTGTGCAATTACAATACTGGCTTGATGAATGACCTTTTGAATTATGCCGAGATCAAACCGGCGATGTTGCAAATCGAGTCACACCCCTACCTGACCCAGGAAAAACTATTACGCCTTTGCCATGACAACGGCATTGCGGTCACGGCATTTTCACCGCTGGGCGCGCTTTCCTACCTGGAACTGGCCATGGCTGAGCAAAACGAATCAGTCCTGGAACAAGCCGACGTCGTTGCTGCTGCACAGCGTTTATCGCGAACGCCCGCGCAGATTGTACTGCGTTGGGGAATTCAGCGCGGCACCGCGATTATCCCGAAAACCTCCAAGGCAGAACGCATGCGCGAAAATCTTGATTTGTTTGACTTTGAATTGAGCGATGAAGAAATGAGTAGCATCAGCGCACTGAATGCAAACCGGCGTTTTAACGACCCCGGTGTATTTTGCGAGGCGGCCTTTGGTACTTTTTTCCCCATTTATGACTAAACCAGTTATCAGCTTTTAACCCTATTCTCCCTACGCCCAAGAGGTGCACGATAGTGACAACGCAAATTGAATACACCGATGTCGATGGTCAGCTGGCTTTTAATAACAGCATTTTTCCACGCATCGTACCCAATTGTCATAATTTTACCTCGGTCGATGAAGCGGTAATCTGGATCAGGGAAAACCAGGCTGCCCTGGAATCAGAATTGAGTCGTTCTGGCGCATTGCTGTTTCGTGGCTTCCCGATTGATAGTGCTGAGAGTTTTGATGCCTTTTCGGCCGCATTTGGTTACCCAAGCTTTACCTACCAGGAGTCGTTGTCTAACGCGGTTCGCATCAACTTCACCGAACGCGTTTTTACCGCCAATGAAGCACCGAAGGATGTCGAAATTTTTCTTCATCATGAGATGGCACAAACACCTGTATCGCCTGACAAGCTGTTCTTTTTCTGTAAGACAGCGGCCTTGGAGGGCGGCGCTACCCCTATATGCCGTTCTGATCAACTGTATACTGCACTACGGCGCTCTGATCCCGAGCTGGCCCAGAAGTTTTTTGACAAGGGCCTGAAGTACACGACTCACATGCCTGCTGAAGATGACCATGACAGCGGCCAGGGTCGTAGCTGGAAGAGCACCCTCAGCGTAGACACGGCAGAGCAAGCCGAAGAAAAGTTGGCTGAACTGGGTTACAGCTGGAACTGGCAGGACGATGGCAGTCTGCGCGCTGTCACCCCCGTACTCCCCGCCGTTCGCACGCTCGAAGACGGGACCGAAGTCTTTTACAACCAGTTGGTGGCCGCCTATATGGGTTGGGCCGGGGTACGCGAGAACCCGTCCAGCGCGATTACTTTTGGCGATGATTCGGATATTCCGGTTGCCGGTTTGCAGAAAATAGTGGAGTTATCCGCAGACTTTACATTTGATCTTGCCTGGCAGGACGGTGACGTTGCTCTGATCGATAACAAGATGACTATGCACGGCCGGCGGCCCTTCAGTGGTGATCGCAAACGCCAGGTGCTGGTCGCGCTTGCTGCCTAGCGCTGTTCGGCCAAAGTCGGCGTCGCCGACTGAACAAAAACCTGGATAGCCAGGTAACACCTGCTGTCATAGATCGCGTATCATAAGACCATTCCTTTCTTACTGAACGCTGGTATCAGCTCAGCCCATTATGAACAGATTCGGCGTTCCGGTAGCATTCCTGGTTGTGATGGTCATCTGGTCAACCACACCGCTGGCCATCCAATGGAGTTCGGGTGATGCCCCGCTTACCAGCGCACTGCTCCGTATGTTGTTGGGCTGTACCTTCTGTGGTCTGATTCTGTTTGCGACCAAATCCCGACTCTCATTTAATCGCGAAAACCTGAAGATATTCCTGGTTGGCGGCCTATCCATATTTGGCGCCATGAGCTTGATTTACCTGGCAGCACAAAGCATGCCGTCAGGGTGGATCGCGGTGCTGTACGGACTCTCGCCGCTTTTTACTGGGGTCTTCGCTGCATTCGTCGAACCCGAAAGCCAACTCGATTTCTTCCGGGTGCTGGGGATTCTGCTGGGCATCTTCGGATTGTATTTTGTCTTTCAGGCCAGCCTGTCTATCGACCAAAATACCTTCGTCGGTGTCGTGCTGGTGGTTGCAGCCGTGATTGTGTCATCATCCAGCGCGGTGGTTATCCGTCAATTCGGAAACAAGACGGAACTCAGTGGCATGCAAATAACCACGGGCGGCTTGCTGATTGCCATCCCCATGTTTATCGCCTCGGCTTTTCTATTTGAGCCTGTCAGCACAGTGGGCTATTCGAATAAAGAAATGTGGTCTATCGCCTACTTGGGACTGATTGGCACCGGGATCGGGTTCAGCCTGTACTTTTATTTGCTAAGGCATATCTCCGCCAGCAAGGTTTCACTCGTTACCCTGGTAACCCCCATCACCGCCCTGCTTATCGGCAACTGGTTTAATGACGAAGAAATCGTTCGCAATGTGTGGATTGGCGGGGCCTGTGTTTGTACTGGCTTGCTCATGTATCAATACAAACCGCGCCTGGGTTGGCGAAAACTGTAAGTAGCCGATGAATTTTGCCTAAACACTGGCTAAAATTAGCGATGAAATGACTGACAAAAGCTTGTTAATCGTAGCCCATACCCCTTCGGAGAATACCCGTGAACTGGTTGCTGCCTTGGCTGAAGGCGCCCGTGATGAGGCCATCGAGAATGTCACCACGAAAGTCGCCTCGCCATTTGATTGTGATGCAGAGGATGTTTTAAGCAGTGACGCTTTGATCCTGTTCACCACCGAAAACTTTGGCTACATGAGTGGCGCGCTGAAAGACTTTTTTGAACGCGCTTATTACCCATGCCTCGACGATGAAACCCGCAATGAAGGCAAACCCTATGCCTTAGTGATTCGAGCCGGTTTGGATGGCACGGGCACCGATATTGCCGTGCATAAAATCATTACTGGCCTTAAATGGCGTGAAGTGCAGGAAGTTACACTATGCAAAGGTGAGTATAAACAAGACTTTATAGAACAATGCCGCGAACTGGGATTAACTGTAGCGGCTGGCCTGGACAACGATATTTTTTAGTAAAAACAACTCTTAACCTAAAGAGAAAAATGAATAAACAAACCGAAATCGAAGCCGATGTATTCCGCAAACTCCTTAGTCACCTGGATAACAACAAAGATGTACAAAACATCGACCTGATGATCCTGGCTAACTTTTGCCGGAACTGCCTGTCAAAGTGGTACGCTGCCAGCGCCGCTGATATGGGCGAGGAAATCGACTACGAACAGGCCCGAGAAATCATTTACGGTATGCCCTATTCAGAATGGAAATCCAAATACCAAACCGAAGCCTCCCCAGAACAACTGGCTGCCATGGAAAACAGGAAAAAGTAACGTAGGCTTAATCACTGCGCTTTCTAAAAGCCGAGCTTCTCGGCGACCACATAAGCTCATCGAGATTGAACAAGAAAACGAACAATGACGAGTTAATCGTGAGGACGGAACGAGAACTGTATCTATACCGGCCGGTAACTTAGATTGAGTAGATCCTCACTCCAATTTAGTTATCACAAGCATCACCGATGCCATCGCCATCTATATCCGCCTGTGATGAGTTTGCGACATTGGGGCAGTTATCGAACAGGTTATTGTAAAGATCTCCATCGATGTTCAACGAGTCACTGATCAGGTAGGGTTTAATCTTGGTAGCACCGTTTACCACCAATGCAACCGAGATCCAGGTTTTCGAATCATACTCTGTTCGTAATAATGCTATTGGTCGCCCATCCAAATCGGCAAATACCCCGCCGGCATAATTCAGGCCTGTATCCCAGTGTTGAATTCGAGTTTTAGTAGCTCCCTGACTAAGTGTAATTAAATCCCCCCCATTCCATATTGCATCTTTTATACCGTAAGGTAATGTAGCTGAGAGACTCATGTCTACAGCGGCGTGAATACTACCATTGCCAACAACAAACGATGCACCATCGGGAGCTACTCGAATTGGTGAACTTGAGCTTCCATAATTCACCGAATGGTAGCCCGTTCGTCCAGAATATTGAATCGTCCCCTGTGAATCAATGTGCAGCGAACAAACCTCACTAGCAAGCGCTTGGCACAAATAATATAACTCTCTGGAAATAGGACTCCACGCGGATGAAGGGTATAGGGCTAATGCCCCTGAAGGGTTGGATTTATTAGACAACAATTTCCCATCGGAATCGTGAACAAAGAATCGCTTTAAACCACCCCCTCTATTGGCACTGGAGAGCACCAATAACTCACCGGCTCCGACCAAGAAATAATTAACCAAGGTCGTGTTCGTAAGTGGTTGTTCAACGAAGCTTTCTGCAGGAGGAATTTTGGTTATTTGCCCATTTTCATATGCGAGATATAAGACATCCATTTGCTGCGAATAACCCATTAGTCTGGGTTCGTCAATCAATGGAATAGACTGTAGATATAGTTCGTCTTTGATCGACCATCGAAATACATTCTTATGCTCCTGACTCAGGATATAGGCAATTCCATCGGATCCGACAATGATTTCATCCGGCTCATAATCCACGAGGTTTGGATCCACCACTGCAGACGGTGCCCTAGGTTCGATATCTGCAATTGTCACACTACTGACGGCCACTCTATTTGAGGAGTTGAGATAAAACCCGACTATGGTGTCATTGACAGCATGAATCGCTTCCGGCGAAAAGCCATCGAAATCGTGGCGGCCTACTTCTGCATAGTTTTCATTGTGTACCGTTATACTGCCATCTCTCAGTGCGAAAGCGCGATTACCGTGAAAGGTCAAATCTAAAATTTCTCCACCAAAACCGCCAAGGTAACTGCGATCAGATGTCGAGTAGATCACACCATTTGAAGTCACAACCTTGGATTCATCAGGAAAGAGATAGCTCTTGGGACCATGCCAGAATCCACCATAGTACAAATCATACTGGGTACTAGGTGCGAACAACCCATTCACGTATACGTCATTGAAGAGCATGCGACCTGGTGAATGGCCTGTTGTTAACGAAAAAATTCGATTTAAGCTGCTGGAGAACGAAGAATGCCCAATCTGGTAATTTAGATCCTTAATGGCAGAGATTTCAGACGTGTCTTTGCTTACAGAAACAATGCGTCTTAGATTAAATATGTAAACATTTTGTTCGCTTGTTGCTAAGTGGCTTATATCTTCGCTGGAATCGAGTAATTCAGACCTAAAATTTCCCTCAAGATCGTAGTGCAAAACTCGTGTACCCGAACCTACATACAACCCGTCTTCATCTACAGCGAACGAGGATACTTGATCCACTTGAGTGAGATCAATTTGTTCTAAAAACTCTTGTGTACTTGTATCGTACCGCTTGATCACAGCTGGCGAATCAATCAAGAAGTACGCAATATCATTAAAGACCTTTGTGTCTAGCCATTCTCCGTTAACAGGATAGTTCCGCGGCGGACCTTCCTGGTCGTCCATCAAAACGTTAAACAGAGGCATTAAGAAGGAATAGTCTGGTTCTGGCTCAGGTTCTGGTGGCGGGTTGGTACCGCCTGATGAACCACCCCCACCTGAACCACCACCTGAACCACCACCTGAACCCCCTCCAGAACCACCTCCACCCATAGTCGCACCAAATGGATTCTCTGCGAAATACTCATAACTATCTGCATTGTTTACCGCTCGGTTTGGGTCGGCATTGGCCAAATTGCGACAGTTTGTAGTGCCATAGGCATGATCGCGCGTACTGCCAATTACACCAAAATGACTCAACTCGTGGATGATAATCCCAGCTTTAGAATCAGAACCTCCAGAGGTTGGGCGTCTAAAAAAGGCGGGGCATACATAGATATCGTAATGCCTGGAAGGATAAACATAGGCCAATGCCCCAGCGGGGGCCGCAGCGCAAGCGCAATCGAATGTGATGACCTGGTTGCTCGCCGCGCTGGCGATCTTGCCGAAATTTGATTGAACCCGGTTCCACCGACCAACTTCGTAGGCGCCAAACCATTGCAGGTAACGCGGAGCTGAACCACGTTGACTTACAGCAGTACCACTTAATGCATTTCGCGCTCGGATAGAAAGCGATTCTGCTCCGCCCAGAGCCGAGTTCAACGAGGACCTTTGTGACGAGCTACAGCTTCGATAATTGGGCGTTTGTTTTTCTAACAGCGAGTCGTTCGCGACGCTGATTTCAACCGAGTTACTGGCATGCGATTTAGCAGCATGATGATCTCTGTAACTTATTTCATACGTGCCTGCGCTGCTAATATCATAGCCGGAGGCGATAGCAATAGTGGTGCTTCGGCTTTCGCCGGGTGCCAAGGTAATAAAATCACTCTCCAATGGGGCCCGTCTTTTTACATGTGGGCCGATGTAAGGGGAGACGCCGTGATCTGAGTAGACTAATAAAAAATCCTCTGTAATTGTCCCCTCTAGCGCAGTCCCCCAGGTCAGGAATCGGACCGGTGCTCCACCCGCGTTCGTATAACTCACGATAAGTTGCGCCTGGTTCGCGTAGCCAACGCTTTCAGACACGGCCTGAATTTGAGTTTCAACACCCGCAGGCAGGCTTGCATAGCTGAACCTCATATCGAGCAGGCAGACCGAAAGTAGCAAATAGATTGAAAAAACCTTGAACTTACTTGTCATTCCTTTCCTTGAGCTGATCGTACTCTGTCGATCTCAGCGAACCCCTCTGCAAGTCGAGTTATTTTGCGACATAATTCTTCTTAACCCTATTATTTAGCTTGAGCGGATATATCCTGTCTTGGGCGCTTAGCGCCATATCAACCGAAATACCGTGGTGGCGAGTACTAACCCTACGCCGTACGGGCATTTTCGCACAAGCTATCGTATGTATTCAACTGCCCCACGTTTAGACACAGACGACATATCTAGCGTTCACAAAATGAACTGTCATGAAAGCCAAAAAAGTAGTTCATATCTGAGAAAAGAGTCGTCAGCGAAGAGGATGGGCTGAAAATCGACGCCTCGATAATTAGCAACTACTTTCATTCTTATCAAGAATAAGAGCCGCCAGCGAAACAAACTGACATAAACGTCAACGCCTCGATAATCAGCAACCACACCCAGACTTCTCAAGAACAAGAGCCGTCAGCGAAACAAACTGACATAAACGTCAACGCCTCGATAATCAGCAACCACACCCAAACTTCTCAAGAATAAAAAAAAGCCAGCATAAGCTGGCTTTTTCTTTGAAAACTAAAAGGTCAATTACTTGATCTTAGCTTCCTTGTATTCAACATGCTTACGCACGACTGGGTCATACTTTTTGATAACCATTTTCTCAGTCATGGTGCGCTTGTTCTTGGTAGTTGTGTAGTAATGGCCAGTGCCTGCACTGGATACCAATTTAATCTTATCTCTCATATCTATTCTCCCGACTGAAGTGAGTTAGCGATATAGCGCTATACTTTCACGCCATTGGCGCGGATTTCGCTCAATACTGTATCGATACCTTTTTTATCGATAATGCGAATTCCTTTAGACGACACTCTCAAGCGCACCCATCGGTTTTCGCTCTCAACCCAAAATTTGCGGTAATGTAGATTTGGCAGAAAAGTGCGACGTGTTCTGTTTTTGGCGTGTGACACATTATTACCAAACGTCGTACCTTTACCGGTTACCTGACATACTCTAGACATTTTTCTAACCTTAACCTGATCTTAAATCCGATCTGAATATCACTAATATTTACTGTTTTTGCAGACCGAAGCGCACTAAGCGCCGTTTTTTATCGCCGATCTGGAATTAGGGTGCGATTTATACCAGAAAACCTATTGAAAATAAAACTAAATATGGCCTTATTTTGCATTGATTTAAGGGCCTTAAATCAATGCTTGCAGCAGCCCCAATTCAGCAAAAGATGTCACTTCAAGATCCCAAACAAAATGGTCTATTAACTTGATACCCACCAATTTCAGGGCTTGACACAGGTTCTCGGGTAAGGCTCGACCACGAATTCTTGGTTCAGCTTGGACAGAGAGTCAAAACAGTCTGCTTACACTCGGAGTAATCGTAATAAAAAGCGTCCCGTTGGAAGACCAGAACAAATTTGGGAAAAATAGCTTATTGAGCGCTATACCCGCATCTAGATTACTCTCTAATATTTACACGCACGACCGCATCTAATAAAGTGCACCTGAGATGTTCACCATGATGGCCGTAAATAGAGTAATTAAATGTGGAGATGCTCCAAGCCTCGTATTTACGGCCATCATGGTGAACATCTCATGTGCACTTTATTAGATGCGGTCGTGCGTGTAGAT
>JBCCFY010000057.1:0-19573 GCA_039110515.1 Pseudomonadota bacterium | reverse complement strand
GTGATGAAAACATTGTCGACGTCACCTTGGCGGTGCAGTACACAATCAAATCGATCGAAGACCTGGTGTTTAACGTCGGCGATCTCAGTTACCGGGATGGGCTGGATCGGGTGGTCCGTAGTGCCACCGAAAGTGCCTTACGGGAAGTGGTTGGCTCCACCAAGATGGACGACCTGTTAACCACTGATCGACCCGTGGTGGACGCTGAAACCGAAACCCTGTTGCAAGCAATCCTGGATCGTTATCAATCCGGGGTGCAAATTGAATCTATTGAAATCCAGGACGCTAAGCCACCACTGCAGGTGCGTGACGCCTTTGATGACGTGGTTAAGGCTGACCAGGACAAGGTAACCCTGGTCAACCAGGCGGAAGCCTATGCCAAAGGCCTGGTGCCGAATGCACGTGGTCAAGCGGAGCGTGTCTTACAGGAAGCCGAAGCCTATAAGGCCAAGGTGGTTGCCGAAGCAACGGGTGAGGCCGAGCGGTTCAACAAAATTTTGGCTGAATACGAAAAAGCGCCGGAAATTACCAAGAAACGGCTTTACATCGAAGCGATGGAAAGCGTGTTGTCCGGGAGTAGCAAGGTGATGATTGACCAGAAGGCTGGCAATGGCAACAGCCTGATGTATTTGCCGATTGACAAGATTATCGAGGGCAGCCGCAATCGCAGTGTTGCGGGCCAGACGGATGACAACGTCCTGTCCAACACTCCCACAACCCAGGCTACCAGCCAGAATACGCGCCGAGGAGGTCGATAATGGGCCAAAATATTTTACGACTTTTACCGATCATTGTCCTGATTGCCGTGGTGACGCTGTTTAACTCGGTGTTTACTGTGAATGAATGGGAGCGAGCGCTGAAGTTTCGCTTTGGTGAATTCTCTGGCGAGGAGATTCAACCGGGCATAAATTTCAAGATTCCGATCATCAACACCATTGAAAAATACGATGTGCGGATTCAAACCATGGACAGAGCGCCAGAGCGTTTTATTACCGTGAACAAAGAAGAACTGCTGGTTGATAGCTTCGTTAAATGGAAGATCAATGATTTGCAGAAATACTTCAAAACGGTAAAGAATCGCGCCAAAGCTGAAAACCGTCTTGAGCAAAAGATTAATAACAGTCTCAAGGAGCAGATCGCTAAACGTTCGATTACCGATGTGGTTGCGGGGGATCGTATCGAAATTATGAACTTTGTTCAGCAAGCGATTGATTCCGAAGCTGATTCTATCGGTGTGGAAGTGATTGATGTGCGCCTGAAGCGGGTTGATTTGGCAGACGAAATTCAGGCTAACGTGTTTGGTCGAATGCAGTCTGAACGGCAGCGAATTGCCAATGAGAACCGTGCTACGGGGAACGAAAGAGCGATAGCCATTCGCGCCAATGCTGATCGTCAGAAAATTGAGCTGGTTGCCGAAGCCGAGAAGAAAGCCCAGTTGATTCGCGGTGAGGCCGATGCAGAAGCAACCAAGATCTATGCGGATGCATTTGGTAAAGATGAAGAATTTTACGAGTTTTTCCGCAGTCTGAACGCCTACAAGGCTACCTTCAGTACCGCCCAGGATTTGATTATTCTTGATCCGGAATCTGACTTCTTCAAGCACTTTAATTCGTCCACTCGATAGGGCCCGTGGCAAACTATTGCCGAGCGCCTGACCTAGGCAAAGTGAGTTGCCGTGAGTGAGTGGCAGGCGCTGGCCGCCGGGTTCGCGTTTTACCTGATACTGGAGGGGTTGATGCCGTTTTTTAATCCCTCCGGCTTCAAGCGTATGTTGGCGATGTCCTTGCAGGTGCCAGATAATCAACTGCGAGGATTTGGAGCAGTAATGCTGGTTCTGGGCGTTATTCTCCTGTTCTCGGTGAAGTGATCCACGTATAATCCGCAGCGGTTATCGAGGCTGATACTGCGCTACTCGGGATGATCAATACGCATCCCGCGACAGGGCAGAGTAAATAATGGTGCTCGCTGCCGTTTAGAATTATTAGATTTAGGAATCACCGATGGTTAATGACGCTAACTGGTTACTGCCAGAGGGTGTTGAAGAAATATTGCCGGAAGCGGCAGCCAAGCTGGAATTACTGCGTCGCAGTATTCTGGACGATCTGCTCAACCGCGATTTCCAATTGGTGATGCCCCCGGTGATGGAATTTGTCGATTCCCTGCTCACCGGTACTGGCGAGGAACTGGATACCCAAACCTATAAGTTTATGGATCAGCATACTCACCGTATGCTGGGCATCCGCGCGGATATGACCCCGCAAATAGCGCGGATTGACGCGCATTACCTGTCTGCCAACGAGGTCAATCGCTTATGTTATGCCGGTACGGTGTTGCGCACGCGACCTGACCAAATGGGCGGTCAACGGGAATTACTGCAAATCGGTGCCGAACTGTTTGGCATCGCCGATGAAAGTGGTGACATTGAAATAATCGATGCCATGCTGGCTGCCCTCAAGCTTAGCCGGGCGAAGAATGTGACCCTGAGCCTGGGTCATGTTGGCGTTTATCGCGCACTGTTGAAAATGCATGATGTGTCAGCACCCGACGAAGCGGCTATTTTTGACACCTTGTTGCGCAAGTCTACGCCTGACTTACAGGCACTCCAGGACCGGATGGATGTGAATGCTTTCCTGGCCCTGTTAGGCCTGCAGGGAGATGCTTCGGTGATCAAACAAGCGTTGGCGCAGTTACCAGTTGATCAGGAAATCAGTGCCTCGCTGGATCAATTACACGCGGTGGTTGATTATTTACAAAGCCGACACCCGGATATCAACACTCACATTGACCTGGCCGATGTGTTTGGCTACCGCTATCACACTGGTTTGAAGTTTTCCGCCTTTGTTGATGGTCGAGGTCGGACGGTGGCCAAGGGTGGGCGTTATGACCGCATTGGTGAACAGTTTGGTCGGGCACGTCCGGCCACTGGTTTTAGTGCTGATTTAAAATCGCTGATAAAACTGGCGTACGCCTAGTTGTTTAATTTTTCGCTTTAGCTGTCTGCAAACAATATGAACGCAAAATCAAATAAAAAAGTCATCGTAGTTGGCACCCAGTGGGGAGATGAAGGCAAGGGGAAGATTGTCGACTTGCTGACCGAAACCGCGAATGTGGTGGTACGCTTCCAGGGTGGTCATAATGCCGGTCATACGCTGGTGATTAATGGCGAGAAAACCGTTTTGCACCTGATTCCATCTGGCATTTTGCGTGATGGTTGTCACTGCCTGATTGGAAACGGTGTGGTACTGGCGGTCGACGCGCTGTTCGAGGAGATTGATGAACTCGAAGCAGGCGGTGTGCCAGTCAGTCAACGTTTGAGCGTCAGCGAAGCCTGTGCCTTAATCATGCCGCATCATGTGGCACTGGACCTGGCGCGCGAGCGTAAGCGTGGCAAAGACGCCATCGGCACCACTGGGCGCGGCATCGGGCCGGCCTATGAAGATAAAGTCGCTCGGCGCGGTCTGCGCGTGGGTGACCTGGTTTATGACAACCAGTTCGCGGAAAAACTGGCCGAGGTGATGGAGTATCATAATTTCGCCCTGGCTAACTATTACCACGCCGAGACCATTGATTACCAACAAGCCCTGGATGAAGCACTGGCCTACAAAGACCGGCTGGCGCCCCTGACGGTTGATGTCACCCAGGTGCTTGATGATTACAGCCGCGAAGGCCGACCAATGATGTTTGAAGGGGCCCAGGGCATGATGCTGGATATTGACCATGGCACCTATCCCTTTGTGACTTCGTCGAATACGTCGGCGGGATCGGCAGCAGCCGGTAGTGGCGTTGGCCCGAAGGCATTTGATGAAGTGGTCGGTATTGTGAAAGCCTATACCACACGAGTCGGCGCCGGGCCGTTCCCTACGGAATTGGGTTGCGAAGTGGGGCAACACCTGGGCGAGAAAGGCCATGAGTTCGGGGCGACCACGGGTCGTGGTCGACGTTGTGGCTGGTTCGACGCGGTGCTGATGCGGCGTTCGCGACAGGTTAACGGTTTAACGACCCTGTGTTTGACCAAGTTAGATGTGCTGGATGGCTTAAGCGAGTTAAAGATATGCAATGCCTATCAGTACCAGGGTGAAACCCTGAGTGTCGCACCGGTGGGTGCTGATGCCCTGGAACAATCCGAGCCGGTGTATGAAACCATGCCAGGCTGGTCAGAAACGACCCAGGGTGTCACCGAATATGAGCAGCTGCCAGAGGCAGCTAAAAATTACATTGCGCGTCTCCAGGAACTGGTAGGCGTGCCGATTGATATAGTCTCCACTGGTCCGGATCGTGATGAAACGATCGTCCTGCGAGACCCGTATCATTGATAAACAGAATAGAGAATTGAGTGTTAAAGAAAACGAAAAACAACAAGAAAAAATCAAATCGAAAACATAAACGGCTAAGTACCGACATTGTTTTAAAATACCTGTCTCAGCGGAATGAGCCAGCAAATACCAAGGCCATTGCAGAGACATTAGGCCGTATCGGCAAGGAGGGCCGACAAGAAACCTTTGAAATATTGGAACAGCTCCGCGATGCCGGGCAGGTCAGCCAGCTCAGCAAGCATCGTTGGGCCATGAAACATGCGATCCGCGATCACCGCGGTCGGGTGGTTGGCCATGTTGACGGACACGGCTATGTATTAACCGACGATACCCGTGAAAAGGTGTTTTTGCGTTCGCATGAAATGCGCGAAGTGTTGCATAACGACATCGTTAACGTGCGCATCGTTGGCCGTGACAGGCGTAAAAAGCTGTTCGGCAAAATCACTGACGTGGTCGAGCGTGGTAACCCGACTATCGTTGGCCGCTATTTCAATGAAAACAATATCCACTTCGTGGTGCCTGACGATCAACGCATCGGTCAGGATGTGTTTGTGCTGGCTGAACATACCGGCGGCGCAGAATCTGGCCAGGTGGTATCAGTTACCATTACAAAGCATCCCACCAAACATTTTCAGCCGGTGGGCGAGATTACCGAGGTGTTAGGTGATTACTTGGCGCCCGGCATGGAAATTGAAATCGCCATCCGCAAGCACCAGTTGCCCCATCAATGGCCCGATGCGGTACAGCAGCAGGTGGCAAAATTGTCGCCCGAGGTCACCGAGGCCGATTTTAAAGGTCGTAAAGATATTCGCGATCTACCATTGGTAACCATCGACGGCGAAGATGCGCGTGATTTTGACGATGCAGTGTGTTGTCTGCCGTTGGCGAATGACCGCAGTCGTTTGTTGGTGGCGATCGCTGATGTGTCCAGCTATGTCAAAGAGGGCAGCGCGCTGGACCAGGAAGCCTGGCAGCGCGGTACTTCGGTGTATTTTCCAAACAACGTTATTCCAATGTTGCCGGAACAGCTGTCTAACGGGCTATGTTCGTTAAACCCGGAAGTGAATCGCCTGTGTTTTGTCTGCGATATGGAAATTAGCGCGCAAGGCGAGGTGGAAACCTACGATTTCTACCAGGCGGTGATGTATTCCCATGCTCGGCTGACCTACACCCAGGTCGCCGCGCTACTCGATGGCGATGCAGACAGCTCGGTTATACCGCAAAAATTGCAGGGCCCGGTTAAGGATCTATATGACCTTTCCCAGCGTTTGGGTAAATATCGACGTGGCCCTGGTGCCATTGAATTTGAGATTCCAGAGCCAGTGATTATTTTCGATGAGGATCGCAAGATTGACAGGATTGAGGCGCGTGTTCGCAATGATGCGCACCGCTTGATTGAAGAGTGCATGTTGGCAGCTAATATTTGTGCCTCATTGATGCTGGATGACTCAGACCTGGCTGGCATTTACCGGGTTCATGAAGCCCCCGACGAAGATAAGATTGCTGACGCGCGGGTCTTTCTGCGCCAGTTCAAATTGTTGCTCGGGGGCGGTGATCAGCCCGAACCGAAGCATTTCGCCGAGGTGATCAACAAGGTCGAGGACCCATTAACCGCAAAAATTGTGCAAACGGCTTTGCTAAGAAGCATGAAGCAGGCGCGTTATGACGTTGAAAATAAAGGTCATTTTGCACTTAATTTTGATTCTTATACGCATTTCACATCGCCTATTCGTCGTTATTCCGATTTGGTGGTGCATCGGCAGATCAGCCATCTGTTAGCGGAGCCGACGGCACGCGATGATGACGCTCGATTTACCCAGGTAGAACAAACAGCCGAGCAAGCTTCCTACACTGAGCGACGTGCCGAAGCGGCCACGCGTGAGGCAGTGCAATGGCTGAAATGCGAGTTTATGAGTCACCGGATTGGCGACAAGATGACCGGAGTCGTCTCCAGTGTGACGGATTTTGGCCTGTTTATCGAACTCGAAGAGTATTACGTTGATGGTCTGGTACACATAACCTCGCTGGGCCAGGACTATTACCGCTTCGACGAAGACAAGCGCCAGCTCGTCGGTGAGACCAGCAACAAGGTCTATCACACCGGCCAACGACTGGAGGTCCAGGTGAGCCGGGTAGACATGGAGCAGGGGAGAATTGACTTTTCACTTACCGATGTCCTCAAGGAAAAGTTTCACAAGCAGAAGCAGCGTAAGCACAAACCGCGAAAAGGCAGTAAGAGGTCCAGTTCCTACCAGGCTAAACAGTCCAGAAAAGAGAAAACTTTTGGCCTAAAATAGGGCCGCAATTTTGAACCTCTGATTCTGTTCCTCCAATAAGTTGATTAGCAAAGGTAGAGATAATGGCCGGTAACACTGTTTGGGTCCTCGGGCATCACGCAGTGGATGCCGTGTTAAGAATCAATCCTGAACGGGCACTGGCTTTGCACGTGGTGATCAACCCCCGCAATTCCGTGCAGGCAGCTCTGATTGAAACCGCACAAGGCTTGGGGTTGCCGGTGCATCCACACGAGCGGCAGAAACTCAATAAGCACGTTGGTTCGGAACAACACCAGGGAATTGGATTGCTGGCCAAACCACGTAAAGAGGGCAACGAAGAGCAATTACAATCCTTGCTGGTTCAATTACAGGAACGCTCGACACGGCCGCCGTTGCTGTTAGTGCTTGACCAGGTGCAGGACCCACATAACTTTGGCGCTTGCCTGCGTACAGCCGATGCAGCGGGTGTTGATGCGGTTGTTGTGGCCAAGGACAACGCCAGCCCAATAACGGCGGTGGTGCAGAAGGTTGCCAGTGGCGCAGCCGAGACTTTGCCGATCTTCAGGGTTACCAACCTCGCGCGTACACTCGATGCGATCAAGCAACAGGGGGTTTGGCTAATTGGCACGTCGGACCAGGCTGAGGAATCGCTGTATGATCACAAGCTCGGCGGCGCAGTGGCGCTGGTAATGGGAGCTGAAGGCAAGGGCTTGAGGCAACTTACCGCGAAAAAGTGCGATAGCCTGGTTAGCCTGCCCATGGCTGGGTCGATCGTTTCCAGCCTGAATGTCTCTGTGGCAACGGGTGTCTGTCTTTATGAAATCGTTCGGCAACGCTCGATACAATAGGGCTCCACGTCGGAAAACTATGATTAAACTAACAAAAAACACTTTATAGCAGGAGAACCCAATGACTTCGGTTGTCATCATCGGTGCCTCGCACGCCGCCGCAGAAGCAATCTCATCGCTCAAAAAGAAGGGCTTCGACGGCCAGATTATTCTCATTGGCGATGAGAAACTATTACCTTATCAGCGTCCGCCATTATCAAAAAAGTACTTCAATGATGAGGTCACCATAGAGCAGCTGTATATAAAAGGGCCAGCAACCTATGATGATGCGGGTGTGGTGCAAATGCTCGGCCGCACGGTAGAAGCCATCGACCGGGATGCAAAATCAGTGTCGCTCGATGGTGGCGAACAAGTTCATTACGATAAATTGATTATCGCAACCGGCACGCGAGCGCGACATTTGCCGGTGCCGGGCGCAGACCTACCCCAGATCAAATATTTGCGCACCAAGGATGATGTAGACCAGATCAAGGCTTTGTTGAAACCGCAATCACGCCTGTTGATTGTGGGGGCTGGTTATATCGGGCTGGAAGTGGCTGCTTCAGCACGCAAACAGGAAGTAGAGGTGACTGTGCTTGAGGCTATGGAGCGCGTCCTGCAACGCGTGACCAGCCCGGTTGTTTCCGAGTTCTACCAGCAAGTTCACCAGCAAGAAGGTGTGGATGTGCGCCTGAATGCCATGCTGCAGGAATTTGTCGGTGATGCGGAAAACTGCAAAGCCGTTTTGGCTGGTGGCGAATCCATAGATTTCGACCTGGCTATTGTAGGTATTGGCGTCATTCCCAATACCGAGTTGGCCGAAAACGCTGGCCTGGCCTGTGACAACGGTATTGTGGTCGATGAATACACACAAACAGCTGACCCGGATATCTATGCGGTTGGGGATTGCAGTAATCACCCAAGCTTGATTTACGATCGACAGTTGCGCCTGGAATCGGTGCCGAATGCCATGGGGCAGGCGCGTACGGCTGCGCTCTCCATCTGTGGTGAGCAGGTGGTCTACGATGAAGTGCCCTGGTTCTGGTCAGATCAGTACGATGTGAAACTACAGACAGTGGGCTTGTGCCAGGACTATGATGAGATTGTCGTGCGGGGTGAGCCGGAACAGCGCAAGTTTGCGGCTTTCTACCTGCAACAGGGGCGTCTCATCGCGGTGGATGCAATCAATTCACCGGCCGAATTTATGATCTCCAAGAAACTGGTGGCCAACCGCGCTCAACCTGCTGCCGAACAGCTGGCAGACGCTGCAGTGCCGATAAAGACCTTGTTAACCAGCTGAATAGATTCACAACCTGAATAAACCCAAGAGTAAGCACATGAAATCAATACAGATTAAACAACCCGGTGGCCTGGACAATTTACAGGTGGTCGACATCGATGCACCGCAGCCTGGGGCCGGTGAGGTGGCAGTGCGCTGGCATGCCAGTTCACTGAATTTTCATGATTACCTGGTCGCTAATGGCAGCATCCCGGTGGCCGATGGACAAATTCCGATGTCAGACGGGGCGGGTGAGATCGCCGCAGTCGGCGCCGGCGTCTCCAATTGGCAGGAAGGTGACAAGGTGATGTCCCTGTTTTTTCCCAATTGGTTGGCGGGGACGCCAAGTTTTGCTGCCACCAAGACTATCAGCGGCGAGACCGCGCCTGGTTTTGCCACCGAGATGTCCTGTGTAAACGCCCAGTCTTTGACCCGTATGCCCAATGGATACAGTTATGCCGAGGCGGCTACCTTACCCTGTGCAGCGCTTACGGCGTGGCGAGCCCTGGTGGTTGAAGGCAATCTTAAGACCGGAGACCGCGTACTCACTGAGGGCAGTGGTGGTATGTCGATATTTGGCTTGCAGATTGCCAAGGCTGCGGGAGCCTATGTCTACGCGACTACTTCCTCGGATGAAAAAGCACAACGCTTACTTGCCCTGGGTGCGGATCACGTACTCAACTATCGCGAAGATGAGCGCTGGGGCAAGACCGTGTTTAAGCATTCCGGCGGCGGTGTTGAACACGTCCTGGATGTTGGTGGTGGCACCACGTTGGCGCAATCGGTTGAAGCCGTTGGCTTTGGTGGAAATGTAACGCTGATTGGTATTCTCGGCGGCCGTAAGGGTGAATTCGTGTTACCAAAGCTGTTTTTCAAACATGCCACCATGACCGGAATCGCGGTTGCTAACCGCACAGCGCAGGAAGAAATGGTGCGGGCCCTGGAGATCAGCGATTACAAGCCGGTTATCGACAAAAGTTTTGCCCTGGAAGACATCGCCGATGCATTCAGGTACCAGGAAAGCGGGCAACATTTTGGCAAAATTGTGCTTGAATATTAGGTGGCACGCATTTTTCCCGGTTGCGGCTTCAGTTTTTATAAAATCATCACACAGGTATTGCCCGGCAAGGCTTTACTCGGTGGAGATTATTTGTGATAGTCCCGATCCCAAAATCCGATCTTGTATCGGCCAAGAAATCCACAGCAATAAATACGAGGGGTTTGTTTAAGTGAACGACAACGCTACGATTGAGCAACGGCTCACCAATATCATTGCATCTAAAACCAAGCTGGAAGCCGCTGATATTCATCCGCAGCTGAACCTGGAAGACAGTGGCCTGGATTCATTTGCTCGCATTGAGTTAATCCTGGTCATTGAAGAGGAGTTCTCCATTGAATTGTCCGATAGCGAGTCAGCCAATGTGGCCACCATTGCTGACCTGACCAGTTTAATTAACGAAAAAACGGCTGCAAGTTAGTCAGTCTGCCTGGTATGCAACACACCACATTACAAGAGGTCCTCAGCACTCATGCGCAAGATGCAACTGAGCGATCTGCGTTGCATTGTTGGGACGGGGCACAGCGGGAATACGTCCCCGTCAGCTATGCGGCCTTGAGCCGACGTGCCTTTGCCTTTGGCGCTCGGTTGATGGCGCAGGGTACGGACGGCGAATTGCCTGCTGGCAGCGTGGTGATGATAGCCTGTCATTCGCCCTATGCCACCCTGGTGGCTTTTTATGGTGCTATTTCAGTCGGGGCAATTCCGATGATTTTCCCCATGCCCTTGTCGTTAGGAAGTCATGAGGCCTTGAGCGCGCGTATCGAACACTGGGGCTTTGCCTTTGAACGACCGGCCTTGTTGGTTCTCGAATCCGGTCTGGTGGAAAAGTTTCACGACGACATTCCGGCAGCGATCAAAACCGTGCGTCTCAGTGATGATCCTGCCGCTGAGATCGATGAGCAGAACGCTCCAGCACGCGCGCATCAGCCGCTGCCAGAAGACGTGGCATTTTTCCAGACCACCAGTTCCTCGACTGGCGATCACAAAGCAGTGGCTATCTCGCACGCTAATATTATTGCCAATGTTGTAGGTATACGACATGCGCAGAACATGGACGCCAATGAGCGTATGGCGACCTGGCTACCGTTGTTCCATGATATGGGCCTGGTCGGCACCGTGTTGTTCAGTTTTTGTAACGATTATCCTTTGCTGATTATGACGCCGACGCAGTTTGTGAAGCGTCCGGCCTTGTGGCTCAAGGGCATGCATGAATATGAGTGCACCATCGCCACCGCGCCTAACTTCGGCTTTGACTATTGTTCGCGACTGGTCTCAGAAAAAGACGCGAACGAGATGGATCTGCGTAAGGTAAAACACCTGTTTATAGGTGCTGAGCCGATCCGTGTGTCCACCGTGCACTCCTTCGTGGAAAAATTTTCCGTCGCTGGCATTGGCCCGCAGGTGATTCGTCCAGCCTATGGACTGGCGGAGTCGACCATTATTACCACGATGACGGATCCCGACAAAGTGTCGCAGTTTGTCTGCCTGGACGCCGATGCGATTGGAATTAACGAGCCGGTTACCGTGCTCGACCAAATGCGTTTTGATGATCCCAGGATGGCCCAGCACGACAGCGCTAAATCGATCGCCGTGTGTACGGCTGGTAGTGTGATCGAAGGCATGCTGGTGGAACTGGTGGACGAGCAAGGTGAACTCATCGAAGGCGAGGGCATTGCCGGTGAGATTGCGATTACCGGTACCTCGGTGGCTATGGGGTATGTGGGTGGCCGTGAAAACCTGGTCGATCGCTTTGACCAGGGTCGAACCCGGACCGGGGATATGGGCGTTTTCCTCGAGGGTGAACTCTATATCCTTGAGCGCCTGAAAAACGTCATTATCCGAAACGGTGAAAATTTCCTGGTCAGCGCGCTGGAAGAACACCTGGCCGATTTACTGGATATATCCCATGAACACGTGGCGGTATTCGAGTCCGATATTCACAATCCTGACAGCGATATTGTGGTCATGGTTGAACGCCATGGCACGATCGACGAAGACGCGGTAAACCGCTTGTTAGTCTCCATGCCTAAGGAAGCGTTTCCAATCAACCGTATCTTGCTGAGCAAGTCACGGGAGATTCCACGCACTACCAGCGGCAAGAAGCGTCATTTTTACTGTCGCAAACTCTATCAGAAAGATGAGATCAAGCACCAGCAGTCGATTGAGGTAAGCCCGCAACGGATTGTGCAGGCGATGAAAGCCCTGGACACTCAAGCTTAGTACGCGAGCGAGACACTTTGCCAGAGCAAACCCAGCTAAGCAGCGGCCTCGGCCTGGTCAGGCTGTACTGGTCTCCCCGGTACTGGCCTACCTGGATTGGCATGGGCTTGTTGCGGTTTCTTTCTTTCCTGCCACTGCCGCTATTGGCGGTCACTGGCTATGGGCTGGGCCTGACCTTTTACGCGTTGCAGTTTGGCCGCAGGCGGATAGCGTTTAAGAATATCAGTGCCTGTTTTCCTGAATATACGCCCGCACAATGCCGCAAAATCAATCGTCAACAGTATTGCCTGCTGGGGCAATCGGTTATGACAGCCTGCATGAACTGGTGGATTTCGCCACAACGCTTTGATCGATTGGTCACTATTTACGATCGCGAGGCTTATGACCAGGCGTTGGCCGATGGCAAACGTATTATCCTGTTATCACCACACTTTATCTCCATGGAGGTCTCCGGTCTGGCGTTGCAACGCGAACGGCCAATGGTGGGCATGTATCAGTATATGAAGAATCCGCTGCTGAACAATCTCGCTTTAAATGGCCGCCAGCGGTTTTGTCCGGATGGCATCATGTTTGAGCGCAAGGGGCCACTGCGACGATTGCTGAGAATCTTGATGAAGGGCTATCCCTTTTCCTATTCACCCGATCAGGATGCTATGCGCAAGGGTGTTTTTGTACCGTTTTTCCATCCCTTGGCGTCAACCACACCCGCCCTTGCTAAATTTATTCAAACCACCGGCTCAATTGTTATTCCGTGTCGGAATCGCATGCTGCCCTGGGGTCGTGGTTATGAGGTCTACCTGGGTAATCCGATCGAGGGACTGGCCAGCGGCGATGAACTCGCCGATACGGCAGCCATGAATCGAGCGATTGAGGCGATGGTGCGCGAATCACCAGAGCAATACCTCTGGGTGCACAAACGATTTAAAACTCGTCCTCCGGGCGAGGACAAGTTTTATTAATCGTGTCGGTCAGTGAGGCCCTGGGGTAGGACCTCGCAAGGCTACATGCCTTTAGGGTTATCGATCTTGCGGAAGGTAATGCGATACAGATCCAGGCCGCCAACTTCAAACATATAGGCCATCAGGCGCAGGTACTGTTCAAAGCGGGCGACTTCCTCAGCGCCTTTCAATGCCACACACTGCTCACGATTTTCCTTTAATTTGGTGAACCAGGCCCGCAAAGTGCGGCGATAGTGGTCACGGTCGTTGCGCAACATTACCACTTCAAACAGGCGTTCACAGCCTGAAGCGATCTCGGCTAATTTTGGCGTGTCGGTTTCCGGGAAAATTTCCTTGGCAATAAACTTGTCGAAGTCTTCGGTGAGAGAATTTCCGTAGGCCACCGTTTGCAGAGACATCCAACCCCGTGAGCCAAGCCAGCCATGACAGCGCAGGAAGAACTCGCGATAAAAACCGATTTTTTCTTCGGCGGTAGAGCCCAGTTTGGCAAAGTGCTCAAAGGCACCAATGGAGATGATGGAGTCGTAGCTGGCATTGGGATCATGATCTTTCCAGCTTTCCAGGCGAGCTTCAATGCTCGGGTTGTTAAGGTCGTTAATCCAATTTGCCTGGCTTTCGCTCAAGGTTAGGCCAACCGCCTGTTCCACACCGTATTCATTCGCCAATGGCTGTAACACACTGGCCCAGCCACAACCGACATCCAGTACACGTTTGGCTTCGCCGGCGCGTGCTTGTTGGCAGTGGTAGTGGATCTTGGCCAACTGCGCATCATCGAGGCTTTGTTCGGGGTCATCATCATCCCAAAGTGCGCAGGAGTAGGCCATGGTCTTGCCTAGCCACAGTGAAAAATAATCGTTACCGGTACCGTAGTGATGCTCAATAGCATCCGCCGATGCGCCAAATTCTTCTTCGGTTGTAGAGTTCATAGGGGTATTTCTAAGCTAGTTCAAATAATTGCTGCGGATATTAAATCAAGCCGACACCAATGACAAAAATTCTGAGCGAGTTGACGGATTATTTCGGAAGGTGCCCAACATCGCGGAGGTTTTCATGGACGAGTTTTGTTTTTCGACACCGCGCATCATCATGCACATGTGCTTGGCTTCAATAATCACACCCACCCCTTCAGCGCCGGTTACCTGTTGGATAGTTTCGGCGATCTCGGTAGTCAATTGCTCCTGGATCTGCATCCGGCGGGCATACATATCGACAATCCGGGCGATTTTTGACAGGCCCAACACCTTGCCATCCGGCAGATACGCGACATGCGCCTTACCGATAAACGGCAGCAAATGGTGTTCACACATGGAGTACAGTTCAATGTCCTTCACGATCACCATCTCGCGCGAATCCGAGGGGAACAATGCGTTATTAATAACCTCGTCGAGTTTTTGATGGTAACCACGGGTTAAAAAGGCCATGGCTTTGGCCGCTCGTTTCGGGGTGTCAACCAAACCCGGTCGTTCCAGGTCTTCACCGCACTCGGTTATTATTTTTCGGTAAGCGTCTTCCATCTTTGTCTCTCTTAAAATTACTGCTGACGAATTCGGGGTGATTATGCCCCAAACCGCTCATGCTGGAGTGAATTTCTGCCACCCGACAATATGGTGTCAGATCACCCGCAGACGGCTAAGGATATCAAGCTTTTTATGCCTGTGCTGTGTTATCTTTACCCTGCACGAATCACTCCTCTAGATAATTCTCCATGGAACAGAAATTAATCGATAATTTGCTTCGATATCGTTATTGGTGGGCACTGCTTAGCCTGGTCTTGACCTTCGCATTGACCGCCGGCGGCAAGAACCTGTTTTTTGAAACAGACTATAAAATCTATTTCAATGATGATGACCCGCACCTGCTGGCACACGAAGACATGGAGGATACCTATACCAAGACGGATAACCTGGGTATTTACATCAAACCAAAAGAGGGTTCGGTTTTTACGCCTGAAAATATGGCGTTGATATACAAATACACCGAGGAGGCTTGGCAAACGCCTTACGCAATCCGGGTCGATTCTCTGACTAACTTTCAACACACATCCGCAGATGGCGATGACCTGACGGTTGCTGACCTGGTACTGGACCCCGAATTGCTGGATGAGGCCGAAGTAGCCCGTATTCGTGAAATTGCCTTAAGCGAAAAACAGCTGGTGAATCGCGTGGTGGCCCGTGACGGAAAGACCACGCTGATTAATGTCTCGCTGGAATTGCCGCCCGGGGTCGATCCAACCGCTGATAAGGAGACCCAGGCAGAGCAACGCCTGACCAGGGATAGTTCCTATCCTGAGGTGGTGGACTTTGGTGAGGCAATCAAGGCTGGCTTGCAGCAGGACAATCCGGACCTGGAAGTGCACCTGATCGGCGTGCCGATTATCAATTACAGCTTCTCCAAATCCGGTGAACGTGATTTTGCCTTGTTGGTGCCGGTCATGTATGGCGTGATTGTTGTGCTGCTGCTGGTGTTTTTACGCTCCATTGGCGCCATTGTTGGCACCGTGCTATTGATCGGCTCGGCCTCGGCGGCAGCCATTGGCACCGCTGGCTGGCTGGGTTTTTCCCTGAACACCGTTAACATCACCGCACCGACCATTATTCTGACCATTGCCGTGTGTGATGCCGTACATCTGCTGGCGGTCTATTTGCGCAACCTGGGATTACAAATGCCGCCGCTGGAGGCGATGCGGGAAAGCTTGCGCCTGAATTTGCAACCCATTGTCCTCACCAGTATCACAACAGCGGTTGGATTTTTCACCCTGAATTTTTCCAATTCGCCGCCATTTCGTGAGCTCGGCACTATTTCCGGTATTGGCGTGCTATGGGCCATGGTGTTGACCTTTACCTTGCTGCCAACACTTTCGGTGTTACTGGCGCGTAAACGCAAACCAATTAAGGAAGAGAGTGTGGCTTTTGCACGCTTCTCAGGCTTCGTAGTGGGAAATCGCAATATGGTCATTACCTGTACCTTGGCGGTAGCCTTGGTACTGGTAGCGCTGGTACCACTGAACAAGATTGACGATGATCCATCCACTTACTTCAAGCCGGGCGTACCGTACCGCGACGCTACTGATTTCCTGGTGGAAAATCTGCCATCGATCCAGGATTTTAATTTTTCCATCGACTGTGGGGCACCGGGCTGCGTCAACGATCCAGAGTTCCTGGCGAAGCTGGCCGGGTTTGGTGACTGGGCCGAGCAGCAACCGGGTGTGGAGTATGTTTCCACCTATGTTGACGTGATGCGGCGCCTCAATCGCAGCATGAATGGGGATGACCAGTCCTACTATCGGCTCCCCGAGCAGGCCGAACTGTCGGCGCAATACAACCTGATGTACGAAATGTCATTGCCGTACGGGCTAGACCTGAATAACCAGGTGAATATCGATAAATCAGCGACCCGGGTGAGTATTTTTACCACCCAGATCAGTACCGGCGAGTTTATTGTCATGGAAGAGGAAGCACGGCGCTGGTTCCAGGGCAATCACCCGGAGTTGGAATCCCCCGGCAGCAGTGTCTTTATGATGTTTGCCCACGTCGGCGAAAAGAATATTCGCTCGATGATGGTGGGTGCCGTGGTAGCGATCATCGGTGTGACGCTAACCATTTTGATTGCGCTGCGCTCATTTCGCTATGCGTTTATCAGCATGGTACCCAATGTGTTTCCAGCGCTGATGGCCTTCGGCGTCTGGGGCGTGATGGTTGGCCAGGTAAATATGGCTGTCGCAGCAGTGTTCAGTATTGCGCTGGGCATATTGGTGGATGACACGGTGCATTTTATTTCCAAGTATCGGCGGGCGCGGGAAGTAAAAGGCTTCAGCCCTGAGAAAGCGATTGAATACGCATTTAACAATGTAGGACCCGCATTGGTAATCACAACGCTGGTGCTGGTTTCTGGTTTCAGCGTGCTGAACCTATCCGATTTCAACCTCAACGCCATGACTGGCATGTTGACTGCGACTACTATTGGTATTGCACTAATCTTCGATTTTCTGATCTTGCCGCCAATCCTGATCATGTTTGACAAGGACAAGGATAAGGAACTGGAGACGGACGCCGATGCCGAACGAGACAACAATTTGGACAGCCCGCTTGATAGTGCTGAGGGTGTAAAAGCATGACGATCCTGGTTGTAACCATACAAATAGTCCAGTTATTATTCAGTCCATTCCACATTGATCCGCCACAAGTAGCTTGATGCGCTGCGAGGTTTAAAGTTTTTGAAACAATACAAAGTCATTGTTATTGGCGCTGGTTTTTCCGGCATCTGTATGGGCATCAAGCTGCGGCAGATGGGGATTGATGATTTTGTAATTCTCGAAAAAGCCCAGGGACTGGGTGGCACCTGGCGCGAGAACACCTATCCAGGAGCGGAATGCGACATTCCTTCCGCTTTGTACAGTTACTCGTTTGAGCACAATGACAAATGGGAGTACAAATGGTCTGGTCAGCGACAAATTCTCAAGTACCAACAAGATACTGCGGCCAAGTACCGGCTGAATGACAATATCCAGTTCGGCACCGAGGTAAAGGCTTCAACCTTTGACGCACAGGATAATCGATGGTTGGTGGAAACCAGCCAGGGTGAACAAATCGTTGCGCAGCACCTGGTTGCGGGTGTGGGTCAGTTGCATCACCCGGCCACACCAAAATTTGCCGGGCAAGATCAGTTCCGCGGTCACCAGTTTCATTCAGCACAATGGCAGCATGATGTCGATCTGCGGGGCAAACGGGTGGCGGTTATTGGTAATGCTGCCAGTGCGGTGCAATTCATCCCGGAAATAGCCAGAGACGTGGCGCATTTGACCATCTTTCAGCGCAGCGCCAACTGGGTTATTCCCAAGGTTGATAAGCCCTATACGCGTTTTGACCAATGGGTGTCCAAGCACTTCCCGCCCATTACCAAGCTATACCGTTTTGGATTGTGGTTGCGAGGTGAGGGCGTTGTGTTACCCGCTATCCGGGGTAATCGCCTGGCGCGCTGGATTCTGCATACCTGGAATCGGCGCAGCCTGAAAGAACATATCAGTGATCCGGAACTGAGAGAGAAGCTGACCCCAGCCTACCCGGTGGGCGCCAAGCGTATTTTGTTCTCCGACAATTATTACCCGGCACTGGCCCGTGAGAACGTGCACCTGGAGACTGAACCGATAGAGCGTTTCACCGAACACGGAATTCGCTATGGCAAGGATCAGCAAGCGAACTTTGACGTGATAATTTATGGGACGGGATTTAAAACCAACCCGTTCCTGGCCCCTATGCATATTACCGGTCTGGATGGTCAGACCTTGCATGAGTCCTGGCGTGAGGGCGCTCATGCTTATTTCGGGGTGGCGACGGCGGGTTTTCCCAATTTGCATATGTTATACGGCCCCAATACCAACCTGGGCCACAATTCCATTATTATCATGATTGAAGCCCAGGTGGCCCATATCACCCGCTGCATACAACGCCTGGATGATCGATCACTGGCGGCTATGGATATAAAGCCAGAGGTCGAGGCGTCGTTTAACCAGGCTCTCCAGCAACGTCTTGGCGCGCTGGCATTCAGCAAGGTAGAGAATAGCTGGTACATGGACGGCGGAAAGATTACCAACAACTGGGCTGGCAGCACCCAGGAGTATCGTCGGCGGCTGCGTAAAATCGACTGGCAACACTACAATTATCGGCCTATTGCAAACTGAGCAAGCAGCAGGCCGGATTAACATCCAACGTATCAGGAACTACTTATGACAATGATAAATGATCGCATCAGCCTTACCGTCGAAGAGGGTATTGCCAGCGTAATATTAAATCGACCAGAGAAAATGAACGCGCTGGACAACAAGATGTTTGAGGCGCTGATCATGACCGCTGACGAGATTCGTGCCAATAAGGACGTGCGCGTGGTGGTGATATCCGGTGCCGGTAAGGCCTTTTGTGCGGGTCTGGATATGAGCAATTTTGCCGGCATGCTGGATCCCGCGGCGCAGCAGGACAAGGGCTCGGAATTGGGTAACCTGGCCAAGCGCACGCGTGGAATCGCCAATGATGTGCAATTCCCGGTGTGGGCCTGGCATGAACTCGAGGTGCCGGTCATTGCCGCAGTACACGGTGTGGCAGTCGGTGGTGGTTTGCAGGTGGCGCTCGCTGCCGATATGCGGTATGTGGCACCGAATACCCGTTTCTCTATTATGGAACTGAAGTGGGGTTTGATTCCGGACATGAGCAGCACTCAATTAATGCGGCACCTGGCCAGCGAAGACATTGTTCGTGAGCTCACTTACACGGCGCGCATCTTTGAGTCTGATGAAGCCAAGGAATATGGTTTTGTCACCAAGATCGTGGATGAGCCACTGGATTACGCGATGAACATGGCGCGGCAAATCGCCGGCCGTAATCCGGATGCAATCAAAGCGGCCAAGCGAGTCCTGAATGCGGCCAACTATATGACCGAAGCAGAAGGCCTGTTGATGGAGTCTGAAGAACAGGACAAAATTATTGGCTCGCCCAACCAGCTGGAGGCGGTGATGTCCGAATTGCAGAAACGACCACCGGTGTTTAAAGACTAGAAGTGAGTTTGACCGTTAACAAGCAATAAAAAGGCCAGGGTAAACCTGGCCTTTTTATTGCTTTGCGTTTACTGATCTAGCTTGCAGCTGCGAGT
>JBCCFY010000056.1:0-20947 GCA_039110515.1 Pseudomonadota bacterium | reverse complement strand
CGTCTACCAATTTCGCCACCCGGGCTAACAGGGGCATTTTAGGTGCTGGTCACCCACTTTTTTTTCATAGCAGTTCCTTGCGAACTGTCCACAAGTCCATTATTAACTTGAAGCGAATAGAAAATGAGACTTCATGACCCCACCCAAAAAAAGATGCCAAGATGAGATCAGAGACAACGCCGCCACCATAAAAAATGGAGGCTCGAGCCGGAGTCGAACCGGCGTACACGGCTTTGCAGGCCGCTGCATAACCACTCTGCCATCGAGCCGCTTTGTCTGCATCAACTTCAAAGTATAAGCCATTTTACACGGCTCAAACAAAAACGGGAAAAGGCAATGCTTTTCCCGGTTCTGCGGATTCTTGGAGCGGGAAACGAGATTCGAACTCGCGACCCCAACCTTGGCAAGGTTGTGCTCTACCACTGAGCTATTCCCGCTTGAGAGGCGACATTATATTCAGTTCTCGCTGCCAGTCAATCATTGATTAGGCTTTTTATTTACCTCAAAATTCGGGGCTTTTTCAGCCCTCTTTCACCGCCTTATAGGACGCAGAAAGATAGATCATCATCGACCAGATCGTCAGTATTCCGGCGATATACAGCAGCAACTCACCAATCAGAAGTATAGGAATTCCAAACAGGGATTGCTTGAATAACAATGCGCCGATTGCCGTCATCTGCATGCCGGTCTTGTACTTACCAACCACCGATACGGCTACGTTGGCACGTTTGCCAATTTCAGCCATCCACTCGCGTAAGGCCGACACCATAATCTCGCGCCCAATGATAATCACGACTACCAGGGTGAAAAACCATGGAGACATTACACTGCCGCGCACAACCGGGTCAGTGACGATCAGGATTAACATAGTGGTGACCAGCAATTTATCGGCTACCGGATCTAAAAACGCACCCAGTTTACTGGTTTGATTCCAGCGCCTGGCCAGGTAGCCATCCAGCGCATCACTGATCCCCGCCAGGGTAAACAAAATGGCGTTATACCAATTGCCATACTTGAGTTCCGAGAGCTGGATCGCCACGATCATCGGGATCGCTAGCACGCGAAAAAAGGTCAAGCAGTTAGGGATGGTAAAAGTCATTTGGGCTTTTATTAATACGGCTGTCTTTTTGTTTGCTGTTCCTGCATGAACGGCGAATTTTTCGCGAGTGTAACATCAAAACAGGCAGGTATCTGCCATGTGATTGACATACAAGGTTAAATTTACTTTTTCAGGTATCGATAAATCTTTTCAGCCAGATCCACATTGATACCCGGCACTTTATTCAGATCCTTAACTCCGGCTTGTTGAATACCCTGCAAGCCACCAAAATGCTTCAGTAGCGCCTGTCGTCGTTTCTGCCCAATCCCGGGAATTTCCTGCAAAACAGAACGGGTTTGCGCCTTGCCACGCCTGGCTCGGTGCCCGGTAATAGCGAAGCGATGCGCTTCATCTCGAATTTGTTGTACCAGGTGCATTGCTGGAGAATTTGCAGCCAACTTGATGCCCATAGACTGACCTTCAACAAAGAGGGTTTCAAGTCCTGGTTTGCGCCCTTCTCCTTTCGCCACTCCAACTAGTAGAACTTCGCTAATTTGCAGTTCATTCATTACTTCTGCAGCCGAGGATAACTGTCCCTTGCCACCGTCAATCAATAATACATCGGGGAGTTTGCCCTCCTCTTTTAACACGCGTTTATAACGACGCGTGATAGCCTGACGCATCGCGGCATAGTCATCACCCGGTGTGATGCCTTTAATGTTGTAGCGCCGATAGTCTGACTTGGTAATGCCAGTCTCCGTAAACACAACACAGCTTGCTACAGTTTGTTCACCTTGTGTATGACTGATATCAAAACACTCAATGCGCGACAGTGTCTCATCCAGGGAAAATACTTCAGTGAGTGCTTGAAGGCGTTGCTGAATGCTCTTGGATTCGGATTGCTGCCGTTTCAGGCGCTCCGTTACATTCAGTTGAGCCATATTTAACCAATCACGGCGATGACCCCGTACATTGTTGGTGATCACAACCTTGTGATCGGATTGGTCACTGAGTAAGGCTTCGAGGCCCGCCTGGTCTTCCAGCTTGGTGCCGACAATCACCTGCTTGGGTGCCGGGCGCTTGTGGTAGTACTGGGTGATAAAAGCCGAGAGAATCTCGCCCTCGTTAAAGTCCAACGAAACAGACGGAAAATGCCCATTGCTGCCGCTATGCCGCCCGCCGCGAATAAAGGTCACTTCCACGCACACCTTGCCGTGCAAACTGGCGGCGGTAATGATGTCGATATCGCTGTGTCCAGAGGTGATTGACTGATGCGATTGCACTCGGCGTAAGGCATTAATACGATCACGCCAGCCCGCTGCTTCCTCAAAATTCAGATTCTTTGACGCCGCTTCCATGTTTTTTTGCAGCATTTTGTTGAGCGTGTCGTCCTTGCCCTGCAAAAACATGCCAGCCAGGTTGATATCCTTTTGGTAGGCCTCGCGCGAAATCAAGCCAACACAGGGTGCGGAACAACGCTTAATCTGATGCTGCAGACAGGGACGAGACCGATTGCTGAAAAACACATCGTCGCATTGCCTGACTGGTAAGACTTTTTGTAATAAAGCCAGGGTGTCGCGAATGGCGGTCACTCCTGGGTAAGGCCCAAAGAACTTGCCGGGTTCGCTTCGATCGCCTCGGTAAAAACTCAAGCGTGGATACTCGTGCGAATCATCGATATGAATAAAGGGGTAGCTCTTGCTGTCTCGCAGCAGAATATTGTATCGGGGCTTATGCTCCTTGATGAGATTAGATTCAAGAATCAGCGCTTCATTCTCAG
Source organism: Pseudomonadota bacterium (assembly GCA_039110515.1). Lineage (GTDB taxonomy): Bacteria > Pseudomonadota > Gammaproteobacteria > Arenicellales > Arenicellaceae > Arenicella. Next base: position 18,128 of record JBCCFY010000056.1, on the reverse strand, counting down.
TATGGGTTACGGTGACCTGGATATCGGTCACCTTGAGCATCATGGCTTCGGTCTTCACCGGCAAGTCGCTGGTTCGAAAATAACTGGCCAGCCGTTTTTTCAGATTTTTCGCTTTGCCCACATACAACAAGGCCCCGGCTTCATCAAACATTTGATAAATGCCCGGCGCCTGCCCTACGTTCTGCAAAAATGATCTAGCGTCGAATGCCACAGCGTGAAGATAATCTACTGAAATACCGAGTTATTATAACTGGTCAGGCACAGCCTGCTTCCCTATAATCGCCGCTTAACCAAAAACTCCGATACGCAACAATGGCAAAAATATCCGCAAATGAAATCCGCCTCGGTGGTCTGATTGAGCACCAGGGAAACCTGTGGCGCGTGCTGAAAAAGAGTCACGTTAAGCCTGGAAAAGGTGGCGCATTTGTACAATGCGAGTTAAAGGACATTATCAATGGCACCAAGCTTAACGAGCGCTTTCGCTCCACCGATAAAGTAGAGAAACCACATGTTGAGCCACGCCAAATGCAGTATCTCTATGCGGATGGCGATGACCATATTTTTATGGACACCGAGACCTACGATCAGCTAACCCTGAACGCAGACGACATCGCCGAACAGGCTGGTTTTTTGCTACCAAACACGGAAGTAAAAATTAACTTTTACGACGAGACTCCCATCGGCTTAGACCTGCCTGCCAACGTGATATTAGAGGTCACGGATACCGAAGGCGTAGTTAAAGGCCAGACTGCCGCCGGTGGTGGCAAGCCAGCAACCATGGAAACAGGTATTCGCATAACCGTGCCTACTTTCATAAACATCGGTGAGAAAGTTAAAGTAAATACTGATACTGGCGAGTACGTCGAACGCGCCAACGACTAAGCGCTAGTTAAATAAACATCAAGTCCCGGTAGCTCAGCTGGACAATTTCACCGGGAGTGAAATTGAACTGCCAGCGACTGCATGGATGCAGGAGGTAGAATAATGCAGGAGCAATTATCGAAGCAGCCCCGAAGGGGTGATGAGCCTCACGACTCCATGGATGGAGGAGGTAGAGTAACGCAGGAGCGGTTACCGAAGGATGAGGCGAATATAAGCAGCCGCCGTCGGCGCAAGCCGACCAGAGTTTGATGATAGACTTTGCCCTCAGCAAGAAACACTTACGTCCCGGTAGCTCAGCTGGATAGAGCAGCCGCCTCCTAAGCGGCAGGTCGGAGGTTCGAATCCTCTCCGGGACGCCAGTAAAAGCCACCCCTGCGGTGGTTTTTTACTGGAGCTCTGGAGATGACATTGAGAGTCTCCTGGTTCGACAAATTCGTCGGGAACGAATTTGGACGGTCGCGGACCGGCCTCGTTAGCGGTGAGGCGCACGACTCCATGGATGGAGGAGGTAGAGTGACGCAGGAGCAGTTACCGAGGATGCGCCGAACAATCCTCTCCGGGACGCCAATAACAAGCCACCCCTGAAGCAGCTTTTTTCACCTATTAAACAAACGTCAAAGACACTCTTAATTCCACCCGCTCGCTCACAAATCCCACCTTCAAACACAGTAACTTTTACTGCGACTTAACGATCCCACTGAAGTCAAATTTTCCTTTGATTTCTATTCTCAAATCCCACCAAAAACAAATTATTTGCGTTTAGCGAAAAAGCAAGTTAGAGTTTTCGCCAGTCATGCGGTTGGTTGAGTATGATTTTTGCCATTCGCAGCGTCCGGTTTGACCGCCATGTGCGGTTTTGTTAGCAAGCAATTTTGGTTTCTGAGGAGGAACTACCGGGTTGAGTGAAGTTTCTATAAATGAAGTTTCAAATTTGGAGTTATGGCCGCTGGTTGTCTATTTCGCAGCGGTAATAGCTTTAGTTCTTACCATGCTGGGCCTGTCCTGGCTCCTCGGCCAACAACGCGCTAACGCTTCAACTAACGATCCTTTCGAATCCGGCGTGGTTTCGGTTGGCTCCGCACAGGGACGCATTTCAGTTGACTTCTACCTGATTGCAATCTTCTTTGTCATCTTCGATCTGGAAACAGTTTTCATTTTCGCCTGGGCCATCGCATTTTTCGAGTTAGGTTGGCAGGGTTATTTTGCGATGCTGGTTTTTGTCGTGGTTCTGGTAGTCGCCTTGATCTATGAGTGGCGATCAGGCGCCCTGGATTGGGGCATAAAAACACGGACTGGCCTCGAAGCCTCGGAGAGTCGTTGATGGAGTGGAATCTTACTCGACCAGAAGAATCGTCGACCCCAAAATCACAAGACGACGCGATCGAGGAAATGGTTAAACGTAATGTTGCCTTTGCCAAGCTTGAAGACATGATCGCCTGGGGCCGGGCTCATTCGCTCTGGCCATTCAACTTTGGTCTGTCCTGCTGCTACGTTGAAATGGCGACCTCGTTTACCTCGCGCCATGATATTGCCCGCTTCGGATCGGAAGTAATCCGCGCAACCCCACGCCAGGCCGATCTGATGGTGATCTCCGGCACAGTATTTCGCAAAATGGCACCAGTAGTACAACGCCTATATGACCAACTATTGGAACCACGCTGGATTATCTCCATGGGCTCATGCGCCAATTCGGGAGGCATGTACGATATTTACAGCGTAGTGCAAGGTGTCGATAAATTTATCCCGGTAGATGTGTATGTGCCGGGCTGTCCGCCGCGTCCGGAAGCTCTGATGCAGGGCCTGATGATGCTGCAAGACGCAATCAAACAAGAGAGAAGACCCCTGAGCTGGGTGGCCGGTGATCAGACTGTGATCAAACCGAATATGCCCAGCCAGCGTGACAAACTACAAGAAGAAAGAAACCAGGCGACCATTTACCGGCCGCCGACAGAAGTATGAAGATGACGGGCAGATAAAAACTCAAACATTTAGCAGGAATAAACAACAAAAAGAATCCGGGTAGCGAATGCTGGCAGCTGAACAATCAACACACGACTCGATTTTGGACGACCTCGTCCAAAAATTCGGTGCTGATTTGTTTGTTGTGCAACAAACCGCTGACGATATTCCCACCGCATGGGTACCGGCAGACCGCCTTCGCGAAGTACTTCAACACCTGAAATCAGAGTACGCAATGCTGTACGACCTGTTCGGTATTGATGAGCGCTTACGCAGTAATCGCAATGGGCAACCCGACTCAGATTTCACGGTGGTTTATCACCTCCTTTCTCTAAGCAACAGCACGCAGGTCCGCCTGAAAGTCGCTACCCCCGAATCACGCCCTGAAGTACCCAGCATTACGGGTATTTGGCCAAATGCCAACTGGTATGAGCGCGAGACTTGGGACATGTTCGGTATCAAGTTTACCGATCACCCGAATCTCTATCGCATTTTGCTCCCACCTACCTGGGAGGGTCACGCTTTACGCAAAGAGCATCCTGCACGTGCTACGGAAATGGAGCCGTTCAGCATGGATGATGCCAAGCTGATCGAAGAACAGGAAGCACTGCGCTTTCGTCCCGAAGAATGGAATATGCAGTCCAGCAAGGATGGCACCGAATACATGTTCCTGAACCTGGGACCAAACCACCCAAGTGTGCATGGGGTATTTCGAATTGCCCTGCAATTAGATGGTGAAGTCGTCGTCGACGCGGTTCCCGATATTGGCTATCACCATCGCGGTGCTGAGAAAATGGGTGAGCGGCAAAGCTGGCCATCCTATATGCCTTACACGGATCGCATCGATTATCTCGGCGGTGTCATGAACAACCTGCCTTACTGTTTGTCGGTAGAGCGCATGGCCGGTATTGATGTACCAGATCGGGCCAAGGTAATACGCATCATGTTGTCGGAGTTCTTTCGCATCTCCAGCCACCTGGTGTTCTATGGCACATTTGCCCAAGACGTTGGCCAGATGTCACCCGTCTTTTACATGTTTGCCGATCGCGAACGCCTGTTTGGCATTATCGAAGCCATTACGGGCGGCCGCATGCATCCAGCCTGGTTCCGTATAGGTGGCGTTGCCGCTGACTTGCCAGAAGGTTGGGACAAGATGGTCCGCGAGTTTATCGACGCTATGCCAGCACGCTTGGACCATTATGAAAAAATGGCGATGCAGAACAGCATTCTCAAGGCCCGCACCGTCGGTATTGGCAAATACTCCGCGCAAGAGGCAATTGACTGGGGCGTCACCGGCCCTAATCTCCGCGCCACCGGGGTAGATTGGGATATGCGCAAGCAAATGCCCTACAGCGGCTACGATCAATTTGAATTTGAAGTGCCGGTTGGTGACAAAGGCGACTGTTATGAGCGCGCGGTGATGCGGGTAGAGGAAATTCGCCAGAGCCTGCGCATAATTCGTCAATGCCTGGACAATATGCCCGAAGGCCCCTACAAAAGTGATCATCGTTTGACTTCACCGCCGCCAAAAGAGCGCACGATGGAGGACATTGAAACGTTGATCCATCACTTTTTGCACAGTAGTTGGGGTCCGGTTATCCCGGCCAGCGAAGCCTGCGTTCCTATTGAAGCCACCAAGGGGCTCAATAGCTACCACCTCGTGAGTGACGGTGGTACCACCTCATATCGCACGCGAATCCGCACCCCGTCATTCCCACATTTGCAACAAATTCCATTGATCAGCCGTGGTCTTATGATCCCGGATCTGATTGCCATCATCGCCAGCATCGATTTTGTGATGGCTGACGTAGACCGATAACCCATAAGAGAAAGGTACAGAACAAAAGCACTACAATGAGCTCCGACCCCGACAATTCACCAGGTGTAGATTCAGTGCTCACTGAGGCTGAACTCGCCGAGATCGATAAGGAGATCTCGCATGCGCCTTATCGTTCGGCGGTCGCGATTGATGCATTGAAAATAGTGCAAAACCATCATCGCTGGGTGTCGGATGAACGTCTTAAAGCGCTGGCCGACTACCTCGGCATGTCGACCGCCGAACTGGACGGTATTGCTACCTTTTACAGCCTGATTTATCGTCGCCCGGTGGGTGAGAAGGTCATTTCCCTTTGTGACAGCGTAACTTGCTGGATCAAGGGTTATAACCGCCTACAACAACATATTAGTCAGCACCTGGATGTCGGCCTGGGCGAGACGACTGGCGACAATCGCTATACCTTTCTACCCGCACCCTGCCTGGGTGCCTGCGATCGCGCCCCGGTCATGATGGTCGGCAAAGAACTGCACCAGGACCTGACTGAGGACAAGATTAACGACATTCTCGATGGCAACGCCAGTGACGGAGGCTCCGAGTGACCAACTTGCCCCTCACCGCCAACATTAACGACAATCGCGATGCGGTCGATATGGCTGCCTATGAGGCCAATGGCGGCTATCAGGCCATGAAAAAGGCCGTGCTGGAAATGTCGCCTGCAGATTGCCTGCAAACGGTCAAAGATTCTGGGCTTCGTGGTCGCGGTGGCGCGGGTTTTCCGACCGGTATGAAATGGAGTTTTGTGCCAATGGAGAATGTTTCCGAAGGTCATAAGTACTTGATTTGTAACGCCGATGAGATGGAGCCAGGCACCTTCAAGGATCGTCTGCTGATGGAATGTGATCCCCATCAACTCATAGAAGGCATGATCATCTCTGCCTGGACCTTACAGGCGGATGTTGCCTATATCTTTATCCGTGATGAATACCATTTGGCAACCCGTTTACTACAGGAAGCCATAGACGATTGCCATGCCAAAGGCTACCTGGGCAAAGGCATCCTGGGCAGCGATTTCAATCTTGAAATGTACGTCCACAGCAGTGCTGGTCGCTATATTTGCGGCGAAGAAACCGCCCTAATCAGCTCACTTGAAGGCAAACGCGCCAATCCACGCGCCAAACCACCCTTCCCGCAGATAAGCGGTCTGTGGGGGCGCCCGACCATTGTTAACAACGTTGAAACCCTGTGCAACATCACGCACATTCTGCGCTATGGCCCAGAATGGTTTAAAGGGCTCGGTTTAGGAGAAGATGCGGGCACCAAGCTCTTTGGTGTCAGTGGTCGGGTCAAAAATCCAGGCTGCTGGGAACTGCCTATGGGCACCACAGTTCGTGAGCTGATTGAAGTCCATGCTGGCGGCATGGAGGATGGTTATAAACTGCGGGGCTTTCTGCCGGGCGGTGCATCAACTGACTTCCTGGTGGAAGAACATCTCGACCTGGCGATGGACTACGACGTTATCGCCAAGGCCGGTAGCCGTCTCGGTACCGGCACCATGATCATCCTGGATGACAAAACCTGCGTGGTTGGCATGGTTAAGAACCTGGTTGAATTTTTTGCCCAGGAATCCTGCGGCTTCTGTACTCCGTGCCGTGACGGGCTGCCGTGGACCGCCCAGGTGCTGGATGATATTCAATTGGGCAAAGGTCGACCCTCAGACATGCAAACTCTGACTGACCAGGCACGCTTTATTGGCGCAATCGGCAATACTCACTGTGCCTTGGCTCCAGGGGCAATGGAACCTGTCACCAGTGCGCTCAAGTATTTTGCTGACGATTTTCAGGCCTACCTCGGTGGCCAGGCAGCTGCCGCTGCTGATACACAAGATGGAGGTACATAAACAGCATGGCTACCTTCTACATAGACGACAAAGCCTTTGAGGCCGAAGACGGCGAGAATATTCTCAAGGCCTGCCTGAGCCTGGGCCTGGACCTGCCGTATTTTTGCTGGCATCCCGAAATGGGTTCGGTTGGCGCCTGCCGACAATGTGCCTTGGTGCAATACCGGGACGAGGAAGATACCCGCGGACGTATCGTGATGGGCTGCATGACACCGGTTACCGACGGCGCCAGATTCTCCCTGCAGGGCGAGGCACCCAAGGAGTTCCGCGAACATATTGTTGAATCCCTGATGCTGAACCACCCACATGACTGCCCCGTTTGCGCAGAAGGTGGTGAATGCCATCTGCAGGATATGACAGTCATGGTTGGTCATCGGGATCGTCGCTACCGCGGGAAAAAGAACACCCATCGTAACCAAGACCTGGGGCCGTTGATTCATCACGAGATGAATCGGTGCATCACCTGTTACCGCTGTACGCGTTATTATCAGGATTATGCTGGTGGTAGAGACCTGGCGGCGCAAGCTGCGCACGATCATGTCTATTTCGGACGCCATGAGGATGGCACCCTGGAGAGCCCTTTCGCTGGCAACCTGGTGGAAGTGTGCCCAACCGGCGTGTTTACCGACAAACCGCTGGTAAATGACTACACGCGCAAGTGGGATATGCAGTCTGCGCCCTCGGTCTGCAACAGTTGTGCTGTGGGCTGCAATACCCTGCCTGGTGAACGCTACGGCAAGCTGAAGAGAATTCATAACCGCTATAACAACGAAGTAAATGGCTATTTTCTGTGTGATCGTGGTCGCTATGGCAGCGCTTACACCAATGATGAATCCAGGCCGGGCTATGCGGGACTGCGAAACAAGGATGGCAGCTATGACGCGATCCAAAGCTCGCAAGCCATAAAAACGGTAGCCGATTGGTGTGGCAGCGATAAGAAAGTCGCCGCGATCGGTTCGCCGCGCGCCTCACTGGAAAGTAATTATTTATTACGCCACCTGGTGGGAGCTGAAAACTTCTGTAATGGCATGGCCGATAATGAATCACAACTGGTTGGCCGAATTCAGGAAATTTTACGCGACGGCGCGGTGAGCACACCGTCAATAAGGCAAGTTGAAACCGCCGATGCGATCCTGATCCTGGGTCAGGATGTGACCAATACTGCGGCGCGCATGGCCTTGGCCTTACGCCAGTCAGTGCGGAATCTTGCCCGGCAAATGGCTGCCGATATGCACATTCCATTATGGCAGGACGAAGCGGTACGCAATCTTGCCCAGGACCGACTTAGCCCATTATTTATCATCGCTACTGGTGCCACACCACTGGATGATGTGGCAGAGCAAACCCTGAGCTTAAGCCCCGCAGAGATTGCCCGATTTGGCGAGGCAGTTACCGCTGAGCTAAACGGCACCTCCGCATCCAGCGAGCTGGACGATCAAGCTGCGGCATTGGCAAAACGGGTAGCCGAGGCCTTGAGCGCGGCAGAAAACCCCATAGTTGTTTCCGGCACTGGGTGCCAGAGCCTGGATGTCGTGAACGCCGCAGCGAGCGTCGCCCATGCGTTGAAGCAAGACAGCCGCATGCTTAGCTATTGCCTGCCCGAATGTAACAGCATGGGCAGCAGCCTGCTCAGTAACCAGGACGCTTCCCTGGCAGAGCTGGGCGAGCGCGCTACGCGTGATGATATCGACTGCCTGATTGTGCTCGAAAATGATTTGCATCGCCGTGCCCAGAACGATCAGATCAAAGCCCTGCTGGAGAACGCGGGCCAGGTGGTGGTATTGGACTCGAATGTTACAGCGACTATGAGTACGGCAAACCTGGTTTTGCCAACTACTACCTATATTGAGGCTGCTGGCACATTGGTCAGTAGCGAAGGTCGTGCACAGCGGCACTACCCCGTCTATCTGCCAACGGAAGAAAGGCAGCCGTCCTGGCGCTGGCTGCTTCAACTTGGTCAGTTTCTGAATCGTGATGGCTTCGATGAGTGGGAACATTTTGACCAGGTTACTGCTGCGTGTGCCGCTGATATCACAGCATTAGCGAAGATAACCGAGGCAAGCCCCTCCGCTGACTACCGCGATCATGGCCTGAAAGTACCAAGGCAAAGCCACCGATACAGCGGGCGAACGGCCATGCTGGCGGATATTTCAGTACACGAGCCGAAACAACCGGTGGATGATGAGACACCTCTGGCCTACACCATGGAAGGGTCCAACAGCAAGGACAAACCAGGTGCCCTGTTACCTTATGTGTGGTCGCCAGGCTGGAACTCCAATCAATCGCTGCACAAGTTTCAGAGTGAGGCCGGTGGCGCCCTGAGCGGTGGCACGGCCGGTATTCGACTAATTGAAGCCAGTGGGAGTGAAAACATAGCAAGTTCCAAGACCGACCCAGATCCTTTGCCAGACGGGCATTGGCAATTAGTCCCGGCCTATCATATTTTCGGCAGCGAAGAGCTCAGCGCCCAGTCTCCCGCTATTGCCGAATTGATTGGTATTGAATCAATTCAGTTGAATTCGGTGGATGCAGACAGGCTGGGAGCCACCGATGGCGACTTGTTACATATCGAGTCTAACGGCCAAAGCCTGCAGCTTGCTGCTGAGGTCAACGACAGCATTGCATCAGGATGTGCGGCCTATCGTGCTGGTCTACCGGGCGGTCATTGGATAGCGCCGAATTGCGGCGCGACCATCAGCAAAGCCAAGCCTGGAGGTGATCATGCCTGATTGGATGATCCCGATATTTATTGCTGCGGTGATCGGTGGTGCGGTGGGCGGTGCGGCCGTGCTCACCTGGTTTGAACGCCGATTGCTAGGTATCTGGCAGGACCGCTGGGGCCCGAACCGAATTGGCCCACTGGGAGTCGGTCAGGTCGCCGCCGATATGCTTAAACTGCTGACCAAGCACGACTGGACGCCTCCGTTCGCGGATCGCTGGGTGTTTGTGTTTGCGCCCACTGCCATTGTGGTGGCCATGTTGTTGGGTTTTGCCGTCGTTCCTTTCGGCCCTGATTTACACATAATCGACGTCAATATCGGGTTACTGTTTTTTCTCGGTATGACTTCGTTGGCGGTGTACAGCGTGCTGCTCGGGGGTCTGGCCTCAAATAACAAGTACGCCCTGCTCGGCGGCCTGCGATCAGCCGCACAAATGGTCAGCTACGAAGTATTTATGGGCTTGTCGTTGATGGGCGTGGTGATGCTCAGCGGCAGCTTCAGTCTGCAAGACATTGTCGAATCACAGCGTGATGGCTGGTACTGCATATCGCAGTTCCTGGGTTTGTTTGTATTTATCATCGCCGGAATCGCTGAGAGCCATCGTCTGCCCTTCGACTTACCCGAGGCCGAACATGAACTGACTGCTGGTTTTCATACCGAGTACGGCGGCATGAAGTTCGCCATGTTTATGCTGGGTGAGTATCTCGGCTTAATCCTGATTTCCTGCATGATCACCACGCTGTTCTTTGGTGGCTGGCTCGGCCCATGGTTGCCACCGATCGTGTGGTTTTCCATTAAAACTTTTATCGTGATCTGCTTTTTTGTGTTGCTGCGCGCTGCCATTCCGCGGCCACGGTATGACCAGCTGATGTCATTGGGCTGGAAAGTCATGCTGCCACTCACACTGATCAATCTGGTCATCACCGGCGCTGTCGCACTCGCGATGCAGGGGGCTTGATATGGAACTATTTCGCTCATTATTCAGCCAACTCCGCACCATGTGGCGCATTCTGTTGCATACCTTCAGCCGCGCTGAAACCGTGGAGTATCCGGAACAACAACCTTACCTGGCACCGCGCTATCGTGGCCGCATCGTGCTGACCCAGGATCCAGATGGCGACGAGCGCTGTGTGGCCTGCAACCTGTGCGCTGCTGCCTGCCCGCCCGACTGTATTGCCTTGCAACAGGGCACCCGCGAAGAAGACGGCCGCTGGTACCCCGAGTTTTTTCGAATCAATTTTTCTCGCTGCATCATGTGTGGACTGTGCGAAGAAGCCTGCCCGACCAACGCCATTCAGCTGATTCCAGACTTTGAGATGTGCGAATACGACCGTCAGAACATGGTTTATGAGAAAGAGCACTTGATGATCAACGGCACTGGCAAATACCACGACTACAATTTCTACCGTGTGGCCGGCATGCAAATCGAGGGCAAAGATAAGGGCGAAGCACTCAACGAGGCGCCACCGGTCGACGTCAGGAGCTTGTTGCCCTGATGGAATTGATTCTCTTTTATATCGCCTCAGCAGTGGCCCTATTTGCCACTATCTTTGCGATGACGCGTACCAACGCAGCGCACGCACTGATCTATCTGATCATTTCGCTGCTAGCCGTGGCGGTCATCTTCTTTTTGCTCGGCGCTCCATTCGCGGCAGCGCTGGAAGTGGTCATCTACGCCGGCGCCATCATGGTGTTGTTCGTATTCGTAATCATGATGCTTAACCTGGGCGAAGAAGGTGAAGAACGCGAGCGCCAACGCCTTAATCCAACAGTGTGGATTATCCCGGCCGTCTTAAGCGCCATTTTGCTGGCTGAAATGCTGATCGTACTGAATGGCTTTGACGCCAAGGAAACCGGCGCACTGATTACTGCCAAACAAGTCGGATTGAGTCTATTTGGCCCCTATGTGCTGGCCGTTGAGATCGCCTCCATGCTGCTGCTGGCGGGGCTAGTCGGTGCGTATCATGTTGGCCGTCGCTTTCGCCTGGCGGAAACCGATGACGATGAAGCGCCAATTCAAACTGGGTCGCAAAACGGAGAGCAACGCTGATGGAAGGCCTGGCGATTCCACTAAATCACGTGCTCTTTGTAGCAGCCTTGCTGTTTATCACCGGGCTGGTAGGCCTGATGATTCGACGTAACGTGATATTCATCCTGATGGCTCTGGAAGTCATGCTTAATGCCGCGGCGCTGGCCTTTGTCGCTGCCGGAACCGCCTGGCAGCAAGCCGATGGCCAGGTGATTTTTATGCTGATCCTGGCGGTAGCCGCCGCCGAGGTGTCGGTCGGCCTGGGCCTGGTTCTGCAGATTCAACGCCGCTTTAAAACCCTGGATATGGACCAGGCCAGGAGGTTGAACGGATGAGTCAGCTGATCTGGTTAATCCCCCTGTTGCCATTCGTCAGCTCAGTGCTGTTGATGGTCACCGCAGGTGGATTACCCCGCCGCTTGATCGCGATCATGGGCGCTGGTTCGGTGGGTCTGTCAGCAATACTGGTGTTGATGACCGGGCTGGAATTCCACCAGAGCCCCGAACCCTACACACTGCTGCTGTGGACATGGATGCAGGTTGGCGACTTCGCTCCTGAATTTTCCTTTTACGTTGATCAACTGACCATTGTGATGATGTCCATCATCACCGGTGTGGGCTTTCTGATTCATCTCTACTCTACTGAATTCATGGAAGACGATAGCGATTACAGCCGCTATTTCGCTTATATGAATATGTTTGTCGCCTCCATGCTGGTGCTGGTAATGGCTGACAACCTGCTGCTCTTATACCTAGGCTGGGAAGGCGTGGGCGTTTGCAGTTACCTGCTGGTGGGTTTTTGGTACAAAGACCCAGCCAATGGCGCTGCGTCACGTAAAGCATTTGTGGTCACGAGAGTCGGCGATACCGCGATGGCGCTTGGGCTATTCCTGCTGTTTACCGAACTGGGCACCTTGCAGATTCAACCTATGCTGGAAGCGGCGAATGCAACCTGGGTAACGGGCGATACCATTCCTGCGATCGCTGCCCTGCTGTTACTGGGTGGAGCGGTCGGAAAATCTGCACAATTGCCACTCCACACCTGGCTGCCTGACGCTATGGCAGGCCCTACCCCGGTTAGCGCTCTAATCCACGCAGCCACCATGGTAACCGCGGGCGTTTACCTGATAGCGCGTACCCATGACCTGTTCCTCTTGTCTCCGGATGTATTACTGCTCGTGGCAATTGTAGGCCTGGCAACCTTACTGTTGGCCGCCTTTACCGCGCTGAATCAACACGATATCAAACGAATCCTGGCCTATTCCACCATCAGCCAGATCGGCTATATGTTTATGGCCCTCGGCGTCGGCGCCTGGAGTGCAGGTATCTTCCACCTGATGACCCACGCGTTTTTTAAAGCCCTGTTATTCCTGGGTGCGGGCGCTGTAATTCACTGCCTGCACCATGAGCATGATATATTTAAAATGGGTGGCCTGCGCACCAAGCTACCCGTGGTCTTCTGGAGTTTTCTAATCGGCTCAGCGGCCCTCGCTGCCCTGCCATTTACCTCCGGCTTTTTCAGTAAGGATTTGATCCTGTTAGCGGCCTTTGAGGTGCCCGATGTCGGCCCCTGGCTGTGGGCTGGTGGTTTAATGGGCGCGATCATTACGGCGATCTACAGCTTTCGCCTGGTATTCATCGTGTTCTATGGCGAGGCGCATACCGAACCGGATCGCCAACCCGGTTGGCGCATGGCAGGCCCGCTAAGCCTGCTGTGTGTCCTAGCCATAATTGGGGGCTGGTTCGGCATGTCACTCGATTCAGTATTCCCGGTAAGCGATGGAGCCCATCCAAGCTTTGCCGTGGAGGCGATCTCAATTGGCATACCCGTTGTCGGCTTGTTCGTAGCCTGGCTGGTTTACTACAAACGCAGTTGGTCAGTATCTGGTATCACTGACTCTGGACTTGGCACTGGTTTGAGAAACTTCTGGCATCACGGTTGGGGCATGGATACGCTCTACGACGCCCTGTTCGTGAACCCCTATAACCGCGTATCGCATGCCATGCGGGGTGAGTGGGTCGATCATATTTATCACGGCATTGTCGCCCTCTGTGTGGCTCTGCACCGGGTCTTTAGTGGCCTGCAAACCGGTCGCATGCGTCTCTACGCGACCAGCATGGTATTCGGTTTGATTGTGTTGATCTTGCTACTGAGGTGGACTGCCTGATGCTACTACTTAACCTCATAGTGATTATGTTAGTCGGCGGCGCGCTGGCCTGGTGGTCAGAGCGATTTGGCCATGGCGTACCAAGGCTGGTGGCCCTGTTTGTGGTGTTAGCCGACCTGCTTTACCTGTTGATTGCAGCGGCTGGCATTCCACGTGAGAAATTCAGTCTGATACCCGGCGCTACTGATCCATCAAGCTGGCTGGTGTCGCTCAAACTGGAATGGATTCCGCGTTTCGGGATCAACTTCGAGCTGGCGATGGATGGCTTGAGTTTTATCTTGATAGTTCTGACCCTGGTGCTTGGTGCCATTTCCATTATTTCCTCGTGGAGTGAAGACAATAACCGCCAGGGCTTTTTCCAGGCCAATATCCTGTGGACCCTGGCTGGTGTTATCGGCGTATTCGTCGCGCTGGACCTGTTTCTGTTCTTCCTGTTTTGGGAAGTGATGCTGGTACCAATGTACTTGCTTATCGCTATCTGGGGGCATGAAGGTAAGGCCTACGCTTCGATGAAGTTTTTCATCTTCACCCAGCTCAGCGGGTTATTGATGTTGGTCGCAATTTTGGTCCTGGCCAAAATGCATCACGATGCCACCGGTGTCTGGAGCTTCAGCTACTTTGACTTACTCGGCACAGAACTCAGCGCCAACATGGCTTACTGGTTGATGCTGGGGTTCTTTATTGCCTTCGTAGTCAAGCTACCCGGATTTCCATTCCATACCTGGTTGCCCGATGCGCATACGCAGGCCCCAACTGCGGGCAGCGTTATCCTGGCTGGCATCCTGTTAAAAACCGGCGCCTACGGCTTGATCCGTTTCACCGTGCCCTTATTCCCGGTCGCCGCGCTGGAGTTCGCTCCGATAGCCATGTTGCTCGGTGTTGCAGGCGTCATCTATGGTGCGATCCTGGCCTTTGCCCAGTCGGACTTTAAACGCTTGGTAGCCTACTCCAGTGTCAGCCATATGGGCTTCGTCTTACTCGGAGTATTTGCCTGGAATTCCCTGGCCCTGCAAGGCGCAGTCATGCAGATGGTAGCCCACGGTTTCAGCACCGCAGCACTATTTATGATTGCGGGTGCATTGCAACAGCGCTTGCATACTCGAGATATGAACAAGATGGGCGGGCTGTGGCATCACATGCCACGTATGGGCGCGGTCGCCCTGTTCTTTGCCCTGGCCTCGTTAGGCCTGCCTGGCTTAGGAAATTTTGTTGCCGAGTTCCTGGTGTTGGTCGGATTGTTCAAAGTCAATGTCTGGATGACAGCGGCTGCCGCACTGGGCTTGATTACCGCTGCGGTGTACTCCTTGATCATGATGCAGAAAGCGTTCTACGGCGAGCCGAATCCCGACATGAAGTTGCACGATTTCACTACCCTGGATATGGCAGCGATGACAGTGATGATCATTGCCCTGATCTGGCTGGGTTTGTATCCACAACCCGTATTTGACCTGGTACAACCGGTACTTGAAAGCCTGTATGTTGAAGTCGGTACGCCCGCGGTAGCAGGAGGCACTGAATAATGGATATCGCCTACCAGTCCATGTTGATGCCGCTGATTCTGTCTGCGGCGATCTTGATCATCATGATGCAAATCGCCTTTTGGCGACACGCGACCACCTCGTGGATATTGAGTTGTGCGTCTTTGGTGGCTGCCATGCTGTCCATGGCACCCGTTGCTGAGACCCTGCCTTTGCAAGTCACCCCGCTGTTGCTGGCTGATCAGTTCAGCCTGTTTTTCAGCATGTTGATTTTGTTCGCAACATTGGTAACGGCACTGTTAGCGAAAGACTATCTGCAACACCGATCCGGTGAAAATGAAGAGTTTTACCTGTTGTTGTTGCTATCGGCCCTGGGCGCAATCATTCTCGTGTCGTCAACTCACCTGGCGTCCTTCTTGCTGGGAATGGAATTGCTTGGAGTCGCTCTCTACGCCTTAATAGCCTATCCCGAACGGGGTCATCTGCCACTCGAGGCAGCCACCAAGTACCTGATTTTATCGGGTGCTGCATCGGCCATACTTTTATTCGGCTTCGCACTAATTTACGCCGCGCTCGGCAGCCTGTCGTTCGCTGAAATTGGTACGCGCCTGGCGCAGGTCACCGAAGCAGACAAACAAGTCCTGGTGATGGTGGGATCAGTAATGGTTATCGCCGGAATTGGCTTCAAACTATCCCTGGTACCATTTCATATGTGGACGCCAGACGTCTACCAGGGCGCTCCCTCCCCTGTTACCGGCTACCTGGCCACCGTCTCCAAGGGTGCCATTTTCGCTGCCTTAATGCGCTTGTATGTCGATGCACGGCTCTACGAGCACAACGCCTTACTACTGGGCTTGTCGCTATTAGCCATTGCCTCGATGCTGATCGGCAACTTCCTGGCACTTAAGCAGGAAAACGTCAAACGCCTGTTGGCCTATTCTTCCATTGCCCACATCGGCTACCTGTTGATTGCGCTGATTGTGTTTGGTGCCTTGCAGCAGCCTGATCTGGCCATCGAGGCAGCCAGCTTCTATTTAACCGCCTACGTGGTCACCTCGCTGGCCGCTTTTGCCCTGCTCAGTATTCTTTCCAGCCAGGCCAACCTCGAGGTTGACGACCTGCAGAGTATGAGCGGCTTGTTCTGGCGTCAGCCAGTGCTCGCCCTGCTCTTGACTATCGCCATGTTATCACTCGCTGGTATCCCGCTTACGGTAGGATTTATTGGCAAGTTCTACCTGTTCACCGTCGGGATCAAAGGCGCACTCTGGGTGCTATTGGCCGCGTTGGTAGTTGGTAGCGGTATCAGTATCTACTATTACCTGCGAGTGGTCTTTATGATGACCACGAAGGCAACAGCTGACGCAGGAGAGCACGGTTCTGGTGAATCGGGCAACGATTTTCCTGTTGTTCACTACTCCTTGGTGGCAAAATCCATGGTATGGTTATTGATACTTATGATTCTGTATCTGGGTGTCTTACCAGAATCATTCATGGGATATCTGAGAGGGATATCTCTGTAAGATCGACACAATATGTCGACATCAAAGCAAGTAATAAGTTTAAAAATTTGTATAGGAGCTCGCGATGCTACGTTCAGTTGAACTGCAAGATTATATGTTACACGACCCGGTCAAAATGAAGGCCGACGAAGATGTTTTCGAGGCAATTCACAAAATTTTAGTCTACAAGGTATCGGGAATATGTGTGGTAGACGAGCATAACTACCTGCTTGGTGTGTTATCGGAGCTGGATTGTCTGCGCGCCATTCTTGGCTCTGTTTACAACGAAAGTCCCTACGCGGGCACAGTGGGCGATTACATGACCAAGGAGGTCATCACCGTAAAAATGCATGACAATATTGTTGATGTGGCAGCCGATATGCTCGAGCATAAACATCGCCGTCGTCCGGTGATAGAGGACGATGGACGATTGATTGGCCAGGTAACTTGCCGGCGGTTATTGCGGGCGGTTAAGGAGTTTGCTGCACCGGTTGATCCAACAGAGCACTAATAGGCGACAATCCATTTTAAAGCGCTGATTTAGCCTAGGCTAAGCCTCCAGATTTTAGTTCGGCCAGCACATCCTCATAGAGGATGTCGTGCACTTGCGGGTCCATCCAATAACCGGTATGTCCCCCGGCATGGACCGACCTATTTTCTGGCCAGTCACAATCCTCGTGGTACACACACGTACCGACAAAGTCGTCGATCCGATAGATATTTTTCCATTTACCCATGACTACCACCTCTGGATCCAGAATTTGGAATCGGTTTGGAAAGTAGTGATGGTATATATGGAAAATTGGCGACCCCATTGTTACCAGGTGGCAGTTTCGCTGCTGTGATTCCGGTAAGTTTGAGAAAAGGCCATCGCGGATGGATTCCATCGCCACCACCGTCCCCTGGGAGTGTGCGATCACAATTACTTCATCAGGCTGTTCGGCCGCATAGAGTTGTTCAAATACCTGCTTTAAGCGACCATTAATGCGATTGCGCTTCACTGGTTTGGCCATCTTCACACTTTGCTGAATACCTATTTCCGGCGGCATCTCCCGAGAGAAATATCCCACGATGTCCTTTGCCACCCCTAAGCCGACGGCCAGTGTAGACCAAAAGATGGTGAACAGGGCAATCAATCCGCCGGCAATTTTCAACGACAGATCAGTACCTATGCAGATAAATTGTTCACCAAACTTTAATCCGCTCAAATCGGCTACCGTACAAACATTATTGGCATCGACCAGGCTGTCAAAATTTAGCTGCATGATGATATTGGCCGCTACCCAGGCCAAAAGTCCAAGAATAATCGCCATCTGCATTTCTGGGCCAATAATCATGCGCGGCACGGATTTAGAACGAAATTTTTTCGCAAAAGGTGAGAGTAGTCTATGCAGACCCGGTGAGCTCTTTCCCCTCATATGCGCACTGTAGAGCCAAAAATTACGCAGGAATACTACCCACCCCGCCGCAACAACGATCAACGCCAAGCTAATCCAGGCCGCGGTGCTGGCACTCAAGGCCATGCGTTCTGCCAACACCAGGCGCTCTGTATTCAGGATGGACAACTCGGGCTGTGTATTCATGAAGCCAATTGCGGCTACCCACATGGTGATGGTGATGACTTGGAACAAGATAATCATCAAGGCCGCCGTAGTAGGATAAAGTGTTGAATCAGCCGGGTTTGGTCCAGGTGTGCCAAGGGCTTGCATGCTGCGACGCT
>JBCCFY010000055.1:0-21123 GCA_039110515.1 Pseudomonadota bacterium | reverse complement strand
GGTAATGAGGGTGGAGAAAACTAAATAGGGTTGGTATTGAAGCGGCAGGCCGTACAAGGGACCACCTGGCGCCCACCTGAAATAGTGTGCGTAAGTCAATGGCTGCCGGTTCGGGCTTTTCTGTCGGCCAGCGCTGGTGCAGTTCTCTGGAAGATGGACATACTTTGCTACGTCAAGAATTTTTCGCCACACACTTTGACCTTTATAATTAACGACACTCATGGCTTTGTTCCTGAGCCATGATTTCGAAATACATTGCGACGGAATCCAATTCTCCGGGCAGATTACCATTTCAAATAGACCGCACACCAACTCAGCTAACTAACTTTTATACAAGCATGCCTACCTCTGGCTGGCTGCATCTGTTCTAATACTTGCGATTAGAAATAATATTTTTCAAATGAGGAATTATGGTTAAGGATAGAAAAACACCGGGCGTTTACGTTACAGAAGTAGATGCCTTCCCGCCTTCTATTGTCGGAGTAGAAACAGCAGTTCCGGCTTTTATTGGATACACCGAAACCGCGACCTTTAACGGAAAGCCGACTTACAACAAGCCCATCAAAATTAATTCGTTGGCGGATTTTGAGTCGATCTTCGGGAAGGGTTTTACACCTCTGTTCAATATCGCGGAAATAACCGGACCGGACGATTCCGACTTCTCTTTGCTTGACTCGAACAAAACACGCTATTTCGAGGTTGAACCCACAAACAGTGTCAGATTCAATCTGTACCATAGTATGCGATTGTTCTATGACAATGGTGGTGGGAGCTGTTACGTGGTGTCGGTGGGTGACTACACTGGGGGCGGTGCTGAGCCGGGAGGCGTAGAGGTCCAGGCCGATAAACTCAAAGCTGGGCTGGATGTCATAGCAGAGCAGGTTGGACCGACCATGCTGGTGATCCCCGATGCTGTGTTGTTGCCGGCGGATTCTGAGGACGCGACAAAGTCCGAGGCGTTTGCCTCCATCATCAAAGAGATGTTGGCGCAATCCGGAAAATTGAAAGATCGTGTGGCTATTCTTGATGTTTACGGCACATCGTCTGTCGAGCCGGACGGGCCCGCATCGGTTATGCAACTCGTAAAAGTAGTCACGCAATTTCGTTCAGATGTGGGTGATGAATCACTGAGTTATGGTGCGTCATATTTCCCATTCTTAAATACATCTGTAGTCCAACCCAGTGAAATTGATTATACCGTGATCAATCTTGCCGATGACGATCAACTAAAACTGTTACAGCAGATTTTAACGACTCAAAATAAGAATATGCACGGCGATTCCAAAGAGGCGGATCAGGCTCAAAAGTATATTGATTCGATAGCTACTGATGCTAAGCCAGAAGAAGTAAAAACGTTGGAGCAAAATCTCACTAATGCGCTGCCAGTGCTGAAAGATATCGAGGCAGCCATTGTCAAGAACTTAAATGTACTCCCTCCCAGCGGTGCAATGGCCGGAATCTACACATTGAATGACAATGACCGAGGAGTTTGGAGTGCCCCGGCTAACAGGTCACTAGCCTCGGTTGATTCACCAACGGTTAAGATCAACGATGACATCCAGGCGGATCTAAACGTACCACTAGACGGTAAAGCGGTTGACGCTATCCGGGAGTTCGTAGGCCGTGGAACTTTAGTGTGGGGTGCGCGAACGCTCGATGGCAATAGTGACGATTGGCGTTATATACAGGTCCGGCGCACACTCATCTATATCGAACAATCCATTAAAAATGCTCTGGATCCGTTCGTGTTCGCACCAAACGATGGCAAGACGTGGGCAACGGTTGTTTCGATGGTGTCTGGTTTCTTGAATGGCCTATGGAGTCAAGGCGGTTTGTTGGGCAATACGGCTTCCGAAGCCTATTCCGTGGAATGCGGCTTGGGTAGCACAATGACTGAACAAGATATACTGGAGGGTTATATGATTGTGCAGGTGGCTTTACAAATGATTCGCCCTGCAGAGTTTATTGAACTCGTTTTCAAACAGAAAATGGCAGGGAGTAGCTAGCAAGCGTTGATTGGTCTTGTTATTCGTGGAGAAAACCGTATCTACAAATGAACTCGTTCATTGAATCAGGTTAGGTTTACACGACCTTGCCTGATTTGTAACAGACAGAGAAAGTTAGCGACACGACACGCTCCTAATAACAAACCAAATCACGATTAACACAAAGAATCCCCATGCGCCTTATAAAAAAATTTCTAAAGTTTGTTCTAGTCATATTCGTATTAGCACTTGCAGGCCTGGCAGCCACACTTGCCTACACAGAAAAATGTGAAGGCACACCCTCTGCAGTAGAGGGTGGCATGACTGCCGCATTTGCGCATTGTTATGGATCGGCGGATGTGATTACGCTTGAGAAAGTTGCCATTCCGCAACCTGCCGATGATGAAATTTTGGTGCAGGTGAAAGCAGCGGCGGTTAACCCATTGGACTATCACGAAATGCGGGGTTCACCGTACATAATGCGTTTGATGCGCGGTATTGGAAAACCTGAGCGTGCTTCGCTGGGTGCCGATTTTTCTGGAGTTGTTGTTGCCGTTGGTGATGAAGTAACTAACTTTAAACCGGGTGATGAAGTATTTGGCGGCTCACGTGGCGCCTTTGCGGAGTACTTAACAATCCGCGCAGATCGCTCCATTGTCCGGAAGCCGAGCAACGTTTCATTCGCCGAAGCGGCCGCCATACCTGTTGCGGCCTTAACGGCATTGCAAGCCCTGGTGGACCATGGCGAACTCCAGACTGGCGAGCGCGTATTGATCAATGGCGCTTCGGGCGGTGTGGGCACCTATACGACCCAAATAGCAACCGCACTCGGAGCAGAGGTGAGTGGTGTATGCAGTACCAGAAATGTTGAGATGGTAAAAGCGTTGGGCGCGAAACAAGTCTTCGACTACAAAAAAGAAAACTACACCGAGAGCGGCCAGAAGTTTGACCTGATTGTGGACATGGTTGGCAATCACTCGATCTCGGCGAACCGAGACGTGCTCACTGATAATGGGCGTTTAATCATTGTGGGTGGCCCGAAGGGCGACTGGATTGCGCCGCTAATCTACCCGATCAAAGCCTTGGTTACCCAACCCTTCGTCAATCAAAAGATCGCCTCGTTTGTGGCCCGACTAAAACAGGATGACCTGGATACGCTGGCTAACATGATGGCGGAGGGGAAGTTGACCTCGCAAATTGATCGAACATATCCCTTGGAGCAGATAGCTGACGCGATTCGGTATTCTGAGAGTGGGCGAGCTCGGGGGAAGATTATTGTTGCGGTGGGTGAATGATTTTGGGGTTGATTTAGGTTTGGGCATTAAATTGTATCTGACCCTGGTAGTTTTTATGCACGTCCTGTTTTATTCATTTCAGATTCAATCATGCGTCTTAAATATCCAAAGTACGCTTTATGCTCTCTTTCCAAGCTGCTTTAAATGAGTCATCACCGGCAAATAGTTTGTAAAGCTCTAGCTCATCTTTTCGGCGCTGCAACATTATCTCTTTTAGAATTTTCTCGAAGGCTAACTCGCGGTTGTGTGGGTCTGCATTATTTTTATACTTTTCTTCAAAGTCTGGATGCGCTTTTACACTCTCGGCGATATTGACGAACTTCACTCGTTGCTCTTCCGGGGTTGCGCTCCAGCCTTGAAACCAGCGTTCATTGAAGGTCTCTATGATTTGATCTAAGGGATCGCGTTCTATCTCACCGCCCACCCCACGCGGATTTGGGTTTTGTGGATCCAGTTCCGATTCTGAATCATCGAGTCCGATAGCATGATTTAGGCGAACCCGCTCTAGTCCGTATGAACTTAGGTCTACGGAATCGAGTAATTCATCGAGCAATTCAGCATCTGGGTCTTGCACCTTTAGCTTTGGGATTAAGAATTTCAGGAACCAAAATAACTTTTCCCAAATCACCATTTCGTAGTCCATGATGGATGCAATTTGTCCGTAGATTTTTACAAACTGTTTTGCTTTGATTTTGAAGTCGGCTTTTTCTTCACTCTCCAATTCCAAATCGATATTAAATCTGGCCGCAGCGACATCAATGATCGGGCTGAGTGTTTGGGCATCTTCATTCGAAAAATAGCGTTTTGCAAAGTCTTCTACCTCACGCCATTCATACACAGCCACATCATCCATTTCGGTTTTTAAATCATGCAATACATTAATGTCCGTGGCTTCAGACAATGATGTAGATGTGTAGAAAGGATCGAATGCCGTTTTTATGTCGTCAACCGTATTAAAAAAATCCAGTACAAATAGGTCTTCCGTCTTTTTCCCAAGCTTTGGCGCGGATCGATTTAAACGCGACAACGCCTGAACGCAAAGTACGCTGGCTAGCTTTTTGTCGACATACATTGCAGATAGTTTGGGCTGATCAAACCCCGTTAGGTATTTATTTGCAACAATAAGCAAGCGGTATTTGTCTTCGTTCACTCCTTTAGGCTTAAGTTCTCCGATGTGGTTCTTACCGAACATCTCCTTAGTGTGGTTTTCTGAAAAGCCGTTGATATCTGCTTCAGTGTATTCAATGCCATCAAGCGTTTTTGAGCCCGAGAATGCAATCAACGATTCGAAAGGATTGCCTCGCGCTTCCAGTAGGCGAGAAACCGCTTTGTAGTATCTGATAGCGGTTTCAATATTCTGGGTAATGATCATTCCCTTGGCTTTGCCACGCAGTCGCTTGGCGTTTACTACATGGGGGATAAAATGTTCCAACATAATCTCAGCTTTAATATCGATGGTTTGCTGAGAGCGCTCTACATAGCTTCGTAGTTTCTTTTGTGCTTTTCTTGTATCGAATTTAGGGTTGTCTTCGATCGATTTTTGAATCTCGTAGTAGCTTTTATACGTTGTATAGTTCGCAAGCACATCGAGAATAAAGCCTTCCTCTATGGCCTGTTTCATGGAATACAGGTGGAAGGGCTCGAACGATCCGTCGGCCTGTTTAACGCCGAACTTCTCCAACGTCGAATTTTTAGGTGTGGCGGTGAACGCAAAGTAAGAGGCATTGCCACGCATTTTGCGAGATTTGATCGCATTTAGAATTTTATCTTGAGCATCACCGTCGGATTCTTCAGTTTCTCCTAAGGCACGATTCATATTATCTGCGGCTGGTCCCGATTGTGAACTGTGGGCCTCATCAATGATTACCGCAAAGCGCTTGTCACTTAGGTCGGCAATGCCATCAATAATGAAGGGGAATTTCTGAATCGTCGTAATGATGATTTTCTTACCATTCTCTAAGGCTGATTTCAGCTCAGAGGACTTATGCGCCGGTGCAATGATGTTTTTAACTTCAGAAAATTCTTTAATGTTGTCGCGCAGTTGTTTGTCCAATAACCGACGGTCGGTCACAACAATCACCGAATCAAATAGTGGTTCTTCTAAACCTTTGCTGCCATGAACGTTTTCATTTGCGGGATACGTCTCAATAAACTGATAAGCCGCCCATGTGATTGAGTTGGATTTACCCGAACCCGCAGAGTGCTGGATAAGGTACGTCTGGCCAACCCCATTTTCAGACGAGTGCGCCACCAATTTTCGAACTACATCTAATTGGTGATAGCGAGGGAAGAAGAGCGTTCGTTTTGCCAGTGTGTCTTTGCTCGATCCATCCAAGCGAACAAAGTGCTGGATGATATTCGCCAAACTCTCTCTAGTGAAGATTTCTTCCCATAGGTAGGCTGATCTATGTCCGTTGGGGTTTGGCGGGTTGCCCTGACCCTGGTTATACCCTTTATTAAACGGCAAAAAGAACGTGCTTTTACCCGCCAGCTTGGTGGTCATATACACTTCGTCGGTATCAACGGCCATATGTACTAAGCAACGAGCAAAGTTAAGTAAGGGTTGTTGGTTATCTCTGTCTTCCCGATATTGCTTTTGTCCGTGGAACCGCGCTGTTTGCCCCGTCCATGCGTTTTTTAGCTCTAAGGTGATCAACGGTATGCCGTTGATAAACAGCACCATGTCGATTTCCTGTAAGGGGTTGGCGAGCGAATATCGCACTTGCCGGGTGCAGCTAAAAATATTCTCTTCAAAGTTTTGCTTAACCTGTTCACTACTGGAAGCCAGCGGTGCGGGGTACATTAGGTTGAAATGCGCATCATCAATGCTTAAACCTTTTTTGAGCAGATGCAAGATTCCGTGTTTTTTAATCAGGCGATCGAAACGCTCAAGAATCTTGCGCTCCCAATCGTTTGGGTTATTCCTTTTTATTTTCTCAAGCTCGTCTTCTTGGGTTTTATTTAGAAACAGCCAAAAGAACTTGTTATCAATCGCGTATTGCGCATCAAAATCGGTTGGTAACCCCAGCTTAGAGCCTTTGTTTCCAACGATGTAATCCGCAGGTGTTTCGGCAACGCCATCGGTGGTACTTTCAATAGTGGAGCCAGTTAGAGCATGCTGAATCGCTGCTTCCAATGCTTGTTCATTCGTTTGACTAACCATAACGACCCTCAGCTACGTCACTTTTATTTTGCCTGTTACTGCGTTGTTGATAAGAGTGGTTTTGTATTCTTTTAGTTTTTCGATTTGTAGTTCCTGTATTAAAACGGCCTCAGTGGTTTCATTCTTTCTCGAACCTGTAAAATCGACAATCTTTTTTTGTTCTTCAGTTGGAGGGAGTAATATAAATATTCTTGAGAGATGAGAAGGGCCATAATGACTGATGGTGCTACCAGTCTTCTGCAAATCAACCTGTGTGAAAAACAAATACGTTCCAAAGAATATTTTCAAGTAATCCTTTATTACCGAATTTCTTTGTGGTGTTACCCTAATTAGACCTGTATAGAGGATTGCTCCATCGGCCTCATGTTCAACTTCACTGACAAGTTCAGTTGAGGCACTCCCGCTGATGACTAAATCACCCTTGTTTAATTTAAAATGTTCCCATTTCTGTCGTACTTTCGAGGGTTTCAAATAGTTACAACTCTCAAGAGTTACAGTATCAGTTTTCACCCCAGCAATTCGCACTAAAGGAACACCTTCTTCATGGAAATCTACAGCCATTATCCCAGGCCCCTCCTGAACGAAAACCTCTTTTGTAAGTGGTTTAAATTTCCAATGCTCAGGAATCTCACCGATCCAATCTACACCTGAATCTTTCATTGGCACAGTAGGATCAAGCCCCTGGGTAACGGCTTTTTGAATGATGACTTGCTTGCGTTCTTTAAGGAGTTCGATTTGTTTTTCTTTGATGGCAATCGCTTCATCGATTTGTGCTGTTTTTTGGTCTAAAAACTCCACAATTTTCATTTGCGTCTCTAAGGGCGGGAGCGGCAGCGGTAAATTTGCGAAATCGTTAAAACGAAAATCACTTGAGCGCTCTCTGATTCCTTTAGCTAGGGAAACGATGAATCCAGACAAAGCCAAATCACGCATGTAATAAGCATAAAACTTGGGAACAACTAAATTTTTAAAGCGAGGAATACAAGCTGCGTATACGGGAGTAGACTTTCCATCAGAGTCTGAAATTCCAATTGCTCCTGCAAACGCATCCATCGCATGAATCACTAAATCTCCTTTTCGAATACCTTGGTAACCATGTTCTTTCAACGCATTGGTGAAACCTTCTGTTCGTCTATTTGCTCGTAGAGTAACTTCGCCGTCGCGAAAACAGGTAACGATTTCATCATCGATCCTTACTGGTCTTTCTGCCCTCAAAAATAGCCATTTAGCCTTTTCTGTAATCCAACTACTGGGTATTTCAGGAAACCATTGAATATCTGTAGATGAATATTTTTCGTACTTCGAAAATCCAGTGAGTCTCATATTTATAGCTCCCTATGAACGTGAGCCAAATCAACTCCAAGTATCTGGGCAATCAAGCCTTCAGTTTTTTGTTCCAACTCAATAATGTCGCTAGCCACTGCATCTAATGAGCGCAGCGCCTTATGTTGATAGAAGTATTTATTAAAACTGATCTCATAGCCGATTTTAGCGCTATCGAGATTGATCCATGCTTCTTCGACATGGGGTTTTACTTCTTTTTGGAAATAACTGTGTATTTCTTCCGCAAGTGGTACTGATTCTGAATCACGCAGATCAGAGCTTGGCTCGTAGGTGATGTATTCACCTTCTTTGTTGCTTGGGTAATAACCAAAGTCTGCTAGTTGCTCCTTTTTACAATCCAAATGCGCCAGTAGCGCATCTAGTTTTGAACCTGGAAGCTTGACCACTTTATTAACCACTTTTTCGGCGGTTTCGTTATACCAACTTGCGGAATTTAAGATTGCTTTTAGTTCAGGCGCACTGAGTTTGAGTTTCTTTGCTTTTACAACATCGGTGACTTGCGCCTTAAACACATTAAAGTCATTAAATTCAGCGCTGCCAATATTATCCATTAGCACTTGTGCGGCATCATGCACGTCTAATAGCTTGTTCCAGTATTTTTCGTCAAACAGCCTATTTTTGTTTTTGGTGTTTAGGCTGATGTCGTTATCTTCACACCATTGCATGATGGCTTTGTCGTTCGCTTGGAGATAACCCGCCTGGTAAACCTCATCACCATGTACGCTGTAAATATGCTCCATTACTGCTAGCAAGCTTTTATCAAATCTGAGTGGTGCGATGGCTTCTGGTGTGAATTGCGCTTTGCGGCGGTCGGGGCGCTCGATATTGACCTTGTAATAGCCAAAGTCTTGATTGTTAAAGACTTGGCTGGCTATGCCTATGGGATCTTGATTTTGATCTAGTTGACGCTCGATTTGAGCGCAGTCCAAATAGGCTTGAGTAATTTCGTTGATGTGCTCAGGAGAAAACTCGCAGTTTTTATTGCCTAAGTTTTTACGCAGTTTCCTAAACAGTAAGCTTGCATCGATAAGTTGAACTTTGCTTTTACGCGCTTCTGGTTTGTTGTTATTCAAAAGCCAGATGTAGGTAGTGATACCCGTGTTATAAAACAAGTTGTTTGGGAGCTGAACGATGGCGTCAAGCATGTCGTTTTCGATGATAAAACGGCGGATATTGCTTTCCCCACCGCCGGCATCACCGGTAAACAAGCTAGAACCATTGTGTACTGACGCAATTCGACTTCCTTGCGTTGACTGCTCTGGCGATTTCATTTTACTGACCATTTCCATCAAGAACAGAAGCTGGCCATCACTGGAGCGCGGCGTTGCGTCTACCGTTTCTGTTCTTCCCCAGTAGTCAGTCAACTCGACTTTAAAGCGGGGGTCAATAACGTCTTTTCCATCTTTGATGTTTCTTACTTCCGATGCCCAGCTTTTACCATACGGCGGGTTTGAGAGCATAAAATCGAAACGGTCGGAGGCAAACTCATCAGTAGAAAGAGTGGAACCTACTTTGATATTCGCTGGGTTGTTGCCTTTGATCATCATGTCGGACTTACAAATGGCGTAAGTCTCATCATTGATTTCTTTGCCGTAGAGGTAGATATCTCGAATACTCTTTCCGTCTTTTTGGGCTGGGTACTTTTCTTCGATAAAGTTCTGCGACTCGGTCAACATTCCGCCGCTACCACAAGCTGGGTCGTAGACGGTAATGGTTAACGGTAAAGTGTCTTTGATTGGGTCAAAGACAAGGTGAGTCATTAACTCGATGACTTCACGCGGGGTAAAGTGCTCGCCGGCTTCTTCGTTGTTTTCTTCGTTGAACTTTCGGATAAGCTCTTCAAACACATACCCCATACCTAAATTGCTGAGGGCGGGCAATTTATTGCCGTCTGGGTCTTCGGCTTCATTAGGGGTTAGGTTGATATGCGGCGAGACAAACTTTTCAAGCACATCGACCAACACGTCTTTACTCGCCATGTGACGAATCTTGGACTCGAGCTCAAAGCGCTCGATGATCTCTTTCACGTTATTGCTGTAGCCGTTTAGATATTCTTCGAAATTAGCAAGCAAGATTTGCTGGTTATTCGTGGCCGTACTGTGAAGGCTCTTGAGCGTCCACTTAGATACATTGAAAAACACTTGGCCAGACGCCTCTTTCAGGGGCTCTCGATCTAACTCAGTTGCTTTCATTTCTTGTTTTTGAAAATTAAGCTCTTCCAGGACTTTTTCTTTGGTTGGCTCAAGCAAAGTATCAAGCCTGCGCAACACCACCATGGGTAAGATAACGTCTCGATATTTACCACGAACATAAACATCTCGAAGACAGTCGTCAGCAATGTTCCAGATAAAGGAAACGAGTTTGTTGTGTACTGAGTGGTTCATTAGTTACTGTTCTTCCCCGATGGGTGTTTTTCTTCTTCGATCCATTGTTGGAAATTTCGATGTTTGAATCGGCACTTGGTCGGCTTTTGAATCAGGAAATTATGCCTCTGGGTGTTAGACGTAAACAACTCTCAGTCTTCTTCGGAGTAAGGAAATCGTCTATCTTTTAACTCATATTAGCAAACAGAGTGGTGAGAAAATAGCGGGAGTTTGGGTTAAAGAAGATGATGAAGTGGAGACCAGAATTGCGGTTAGATGTGAATTATTCAGATGTTGGTAAGAACCACTCTGCCAGGTAGAAGATTCTCTGCCGTGGTTAGAACGAATTTCTACGCCAAATCAATCTCACGGAGATTCGTTGTGCGCCTCTCCGCCCTGGGGTTTCGCGCCTCGCACGGATTGCGCGGTCTCACCCAGACGTCTAAACCAAATATAAAAGACACCTCAGTGTGTCTTTTATATTTGGTGGAGGCGGCGGGGATTATTCGGCGCGTCCTTGCGCCTCACCCCTTCGGGGCCAGCCTTCGGCTGTTCAATTTTGCTCCCGGCAAAATTGTGAACCCGTAACTTGTGTTCTCACCCACACCACCTTCAACCAATAAAAAAGGCCACCCTAAGGTGACCTTGTTTATTGGTGGAGGCGGGGGGGATCGAACCCCCGTCCACAAGCCCTCCGCTCATCGGTTCTACATGTTTAGTTTGTCTTTAGTTTAGCCCTCTCCAAGTGGACAAACGCACTCGGTTAAGGGTGAGTCGAATTGCGTTTTAACCGATGTTCAATCGACACGAACACCTGGCGATTTCATGTGAGATGGGATCTCGAATCCGAAGCCATGAACAACTCTGGTGAGACCCTAACAGGCTTAAGCTGCTAGTGCGTAGTTATCGTCGTTTGCAACTATAACTTTTGTAGCTGGATTTAAGAGGAACTCTACACCTCTACATGCACCGAAGGTTTCGCGACCCATGTCGAAGCCATGTCGCCCCCTTGATCTTTCATGCATCTCAATAAAAGATGCCTTCCTGAATGATGGAAGTGAGTTCGCCAACTCATTCGGTATTTCCATCCGGGTTGCTGAGTATATTGGGGCAAATTCTGTGAATCAAATGAATCCGTGCTTATTTTGCCCGGCCAAACACCACTGTCCAATAGCCGCGCCAATAGGCCGCACCCATCTCGGTGAAGTTTTCACTGGCGATGTTTTCGCAATGCATATCACTCTTTGCCCACAGTTCAAAAATGGTGCGGAGGTTATGTGCCCCGGCAGCAATATTTTCGCCATAGGTCTGCCAGTTATAGTCGACATCAGCGAGGCGGGTTTTGGTTGAGGTGCCGCGTTTGCCTTTGTGAGTGAGCCTTCCGGCCCGATGCATATTTTTGCTGTGGGTGAGGGCGGCGCTGGCTAATTGTGTGTTCCAGATTAGTTGCGGAGCACGCTGCTTTCTATCGCCACCGCAGGCCAATCCTCTCGCCCGTGCCTGGTTGTGCAGTTCCAGCATCTCGCGGGCATCAACCCGTTTGTTGGGTTCTGGTTCGGCAGGTTGTTTATTGCAAGCTGAGAGCGACAGCAATGCCGCCAGAATCACGCATTTATGCACGACCTTTTTGGTGCCTTCGGTGAAATAAAAAACTGCATGATTGTCGCGCTGCATGCTTGCTAGTATATTTGGGTGCTGCGCCATCGTCGACCAGCATGGGCGACTGTTAATAACCAGTTAATAACCATAAGAACAAATGACTTCAACATCATGAGTGATAAGCAAACAAGCTACTGGCAGGCCAATCTGCGGCTTATTTTAATCCTCCTGGTGATCTGGTTTGTGGTGCCGTTTTTAGGCGGCATCGTGTTTGTAGAATATTTCAACCAGTTTTATTTGGGTGGTTACAAATTGGGCTTCTGGATTGCCCAGCAGGGTTCTATTTATTTATTCGTGGTGCTGATTTTTGCTTACGCCCATTTGATGAACAAACTGGATAAGCGCTATAGCGATCAAGCCGCTGACGGGGAGAGCGACTAATGGATTTACAAACGCTCACCTATATCGTCGTTGGCCTGACTTTTGCTACCTACATAGGTATTGCCTTCTGGGCGCGGGCTGGCTCAACTAAAGAATTCTATGTCGCTGGTGGCGGGGTAAACCCGGTTGCCAATGGCATGGCGACAGCGGCGGATTGGATGTCAGCAGCATCGTTTATTTCCATGGCCGGTTTGATTGGGTTTTCCTATCACGGCTATGGCGGTTCGGTTTTTCTGCTGGGTTGGACTGGTGGCTATGTGTTGCTGGCCATGTGCCTGGCGCCGTACCTGCGGGCCTATGGCAAGTTCACTGTGCCGGAGTTTATTGGCGATCGCTACTATTCCAACACGGCTCGAGTGGTGGCCGTTCTGTGTTTATTGGTGGCCTCTATCACTTACGTTATCGGCCAAATGAAGGGAATTGGCGTAGCGTTCAGTCGCTTCCTGGAACTGCCCTATGAACAAGGCCTGACTGCGGGCATGGTGGTGGTGCTGATTTATGCCGTGATGGGCGGCATGAAGGGTATTACCTATACGCAAATTGCCCAGTATGTGGTGTTGATTACCGCCTACACCATTCCAGCCATTTTCATCTCGATTACCTTAACCGGCAACCCGGTGCCGCAATTGGGATTGGGCAGCACCTTGCTTGCCGATGGCACGCACTTGCTGCAGAAACTCGACCAGGTGGTTACCGACCTCGGATTCCAGGAGTACACCTCCGGGCCCAGGTTGAGCACGCTCAACATGTTTTTCTATACCATGTCGTTGATGATTGGTACGGCTGGCCTACCGCATGTGATTATTCGCTTTTTTACCGTGCCGAGTGTGCGCGATGCGCGTATCTCTGCTGGCTGGGCTTTGTTGTTTATTGCAATTTTGTACACCACTGCACCTGCTGTGGCTGGCATGGCGCGGCTAAACTTGATGACCACGCTGGAACCTGTGCCCGGCAAGTATTTGAATTACGATGAGCGCCCGCAATGGTTTAAAAACTGGGAGACCACAGGCCTGCTTAAGTTTGAAGACAAGAATGACGATGGCAAAATCCAATACAGCGCTGACAAAGAAACCAATGAAATGGTCAAGATCGACAACGATATCCTGGTGCTGGCTAATCCGGAGATTGCCAAGCTGCCCAACTGGGTGATTGCACTGGTCGCAGCAGGGGGCTTAGCAGCCGCGCTCTCTACTGCCGCCGGATTGTTACTGGCGATTTCCTCGGCCATTTCCCATGATTTACTCAAGGGCGTGTTTATGCCGAGGATATCCGAACGGGCCGAATTGAATGCAGGCAGGTTGGCGATGACGTTTACCGTGTTATTGGCGGGCTATCTGGGGTTTAACCCTCCGGACTTCGCTGCAGGAACGGTGGCGCTGGCCTTCGGGCTGGCGGCGTCCTCGCTGTTCCCTGCACTGATGCTGGGGATATTCTATAAGCGGATGAACACCGCTGGTGCGGTGGCCGGGATGTTAACCGGTATCAGCCTGACCCTGTTCTATGTGTTCCAGCATAAGGGCATTATGTTTATCCCCGAAACTGCCTTTCTAGGCGATATGCCACCGAACTGGTTTTTCGGCATTGAGCCAAATGCGATCGGTGCGGCCGCTGCTTTGTTTAATTTTGCGGTGGCCATCGTGGTGTGTCGTTTCACCGCCGAGCCGCCTGAAAAAGTGCAGCAACTGGTGGATAATATCCGCGCACCCGCTGCCAGTTAAACTCTCACACTTTATCTCACGAGTACCCCATGTCAGACGTTAAGACTTATCCCGTTTTTGAGTCCATAAAGGCCACCACTCACCTGACCACCGAGCAGTACCAGGAAATGTACCAGCGCTCCATCGAGGACCCGGACGCATTCTGGGCAGAGCAGGCCGAGGCCAATTTGGATTGGTATAAAACCTGGGATGAGGTGAGCAAGGTGGATTACCGCACGGCTGAAATCAGCTGGTTTGCTGGCGGCAAAATAAACTTAACGCAGAACTGTATTGATCGGCACTTGCCGGAGCGGGCCGAGCAAACGGCGATTATCTGGGAGGGCGATGATCCCAGCCAAAGCGAACACATCTCCTACCAAACCCTGCATGACAAAGTTTGCCAATTGTCGAATGCATTGCGCGAGCTGGGGGTAGAGAAGGGTGATCGTGTTTGCTTGTATATGCCAATGATCCCTGAGGCGACCTATGCAATGTTGGCCTGCGCGCGCATTGGTGCGATTCATTCGGTGGTATTTGGTGGTTTTTCGCCTGAGGCCTTACGCGGGCGCATAAACGACTCGGCCTGCAAAGTGGTGATTACCGCAGACCAGGGCTTACGCGGCATGAAGCCGATTCAGCTGAAAGACAATGTCGATGAAGCTTGCAAGGAGACGCCTTCCATCGAGAAGGTGTTGGTATGCAAGGTCACGGGTGGGGATATCGCCTGGAATGACGAGCGCGATGTCTGGTATGCCGATGTGGTGGATAAGCAGCGCACAGACTGCCCACCCGAAGTGATGGACGCCGAAGACCCGCTGTTTATTCTTTATACCTCTGGCTCAACCGGAACACCCAAGGGCGTGATGCACACTACAGCAGGCTACCTGCTGTATGTGATGATGACCTTCAAGTATGTGTTTGATTACCAGGAAGGCGAAGTGTTCTGGTGCACCGCTGATGTAGGTTGGATCACTGGGCATAGTTATTTACTCTATGGCCCACTCGCCAATGGCGCGACCACGCTGGTTTATGAAGGCGTGCCCACCTACCCAGACGCCAGTCGTTTCTGGCAGGTCGTGGACAAACACCAGGTAAATATTTTCTATACCGCGCCAACGGCATTGCGAGCCCTGATGGGCGCGGGCGACCAGTATCTGGAAACCACGGATCGTTCCAGTATTCGTATTCTTGGCACAGTCGGCGAGCCAATCAACCCCGAAGCCTGGGAATGGTATTTTCACCAGGTCGGTAAAGAGCGCTGCCCGATTGTGGATACCTGGTGGCAAACCGAAACTGGCGGCATCATGATTGTGCCCTTACCCGGTGCGGTGCCAGCCAAGCCCGGCTCGGCGACTCTGCCGTTTTTTGGTGTTGAGCCAGTGCTGTTGGATGATGAAGGCAATTTGTTGGAAGGTGCGGTGTCGGGCAACCTTGCGATCCCGCGCTCCTGGCCTGGCCAGATGCGTGGTGTCTATAACAACCCGAGCCGCTTTCATGAAGCTTATTTTGCTATGTATCCGGGCTACTACTTTACTGGCGACGGCTGCCGCCGTGACGAAGACGGCTATTACTGGATTACCGGCCGGGTGGATGACGTGATTAACGTATCCGGCCACCGCATGGGCCCGGCCGAAGTTGAAAGCGCATTGGTATTACACGAAGCGGTTGCTGAGGCTGCCGTTGTTGGGTATCCGCATGAGATTAAAGGGCAGGGCATCTACGCCTACGTCACCCTGATGAGTGGCGAGGAATACACCGACGAGTTGAAAGCCGAACTAGTTAAGCATGTGCGCAGTGAAATTGGCCCGGTTGCCACGCCGGATGTGATTCACTGGGCGCCCGGTTTGCCGAAAACCCGTTCCGGCAAGATCATGCGCCGAATCTTGCGCAAAATTGCTGAAGACGATTATGGTGAATTGGGTGATACCAGCACGTTGGCCGACCCAAGTGTGGTTGAGGACCTGATCGCCAGTCGCTGATTGCTGAATCCATGTTCAGGGGATGGGTTTACCGCGGGCGCTGACATACAGCGCATACCAGTCATCTCTGCTTAGTCGCACCGTTGTGGCATCGGCGCAAGACTTGATACGCTTGGCCTTGGTTGACCCAATTACGGCGCTGATATTTGCTGGAGGAAGAAATAGCCAGGCCAGCAGAATAGCTTCACGAGTGGTCTGGTATTTCTCTGCGACCTTGCTCACCAATTTCGCAGTCTGCTGTACTGCTTCGGATTCTCCTGATACATCCAGCCCGGAGTACAAACCTCGACACAGGCTGCCCCAGGACTGTATTTCAATTCCCTCTGCCACACAGAATTCCACGGTGCCTGGGCTAAAACTGGCCGTAGCGGCGGCGCTATCTCCCGCGTAAACACCTTCGTCCAACCAGGCGTGCTGTTTGAGGCTCATCTCCAGTTGATTGGCGACCAACTTTTGTTGCAGTTGTGACTGTAAATGAGTGATCTGGTAGTGATGCATATTCGATACACCAAAACTGGCTACTTTTCCTGTCGAGGTTAGCTGATCAAAGGCTTCGGCCACTTCATCTGGCTGTATCAGCGGATCGGGGCGATGCAGTAACAGGCAGTCTAGTTGTTCAATGCCTAAACGCTGCAATATCCCGTCCACCGATTGCAGGATCCATGCTGTGGAGAAGTCATAGCGTTGCGGTCCGTGTTCATCGGCAAATCGTATGCCGCACTTTGATTGAATCGAGATTTCTTTGCGTAATCGTGGCCGTTGTTTTAACACTTCACCAAAGACTTGTTCGGCTCGACCGGATTTATAAATATCGGCATGGTCAAAGCGCCGTACGCCAATCTCTAATGCTGCATCAATCACAGCATGCGCTTCACGAATATCGTTGGCGCTGATACTGTTTTGCTCCCAGCCACCACCCAGCCACATGCAGCCAAAAATAAGGCGCTCAGAATTAAGGTCTCTTGTTGTAGGTTGTTCGCTATCCGACATGGTCTGGCTCTGCTTTAACTGGGCACAGATATTCTACGCTGAAATTTGGCGCCACCGTTAAGTCGTGAAGGCTGTGATCGCCTCATCAACTCGGTGATACCAAGTATTCCCAGATAAAATATCCTGCTTTGGAATTGATAATCGCTCTACGCTGTTCGACGGTTTAGAATAAGCGCTCTTTTTAACATCCAAACCATGCAGAATTAATATGTCTACCAAACTCTTTGATCTCGACGGAAAAATCGCTCTCGTTACCGGCGCCAGCCGCGGCATCGGCGAAGCCATTGCCAAGCTGCTTGCCGAACAAGGTGCTCATACCATTGTCTCAAGTCGTAAGGCTGAAGATTGCGACACGGTAGTGAAAGAGATTGAGGCGGCGGGCGGTAGTGCCGAAACCATTGCTTGCAATATCGGCAATATGGAAGATGTGGAAGCGGCTTTTGCAAAAATCCAGGAGAAACACGGCAAGCTCGACATCCTGATCAATAACGCCGCGGCCAATCCGTATTTTGGGCATATCCTGGACACTGACCTGGGTGCGTTTAACAAAACAGTGGACGTAAATATTCGTGGTTACTTTTTTATGTCGACCGCTGCTGGCAAGCTGATGCGTGACAACGGCGGTGGCGTGATTGTAAACACAGCCTCGGTGAACGGCTTGAAGCCAGGCATTTACCAGGGGATTTATTCCATCACCAAGGCGGCTGTGATCAACATGACCAAATCGTTCGCCAAGGAATGCGCTCAATTTAATATTCGCGTGAATGCTTTACTGCCAGGGCTGACCAAAACCAAGTTTGCGGGCGCCTTGTTTGAAAACGAAGACATGCACAAAATGGCCATGGCGACCATTCCCATGGCCCGCCACGCCGAGCCTGAAGAAATGGCAGGCACGGTGCTCTATCTTGTATCGGATGCCAGCAGTTATACTACCGGTGAATGCATCGTGGTGGACGGCGGTTTTACTGTCTAAAGCCGTCCGGGTAGTGCAGTGCCGGAAGCCAAACGAGATGCCAACATAAATAGAATCGAGTAGGGAAATGATGAAATTACTAAAGCTGATATTGATTGTCGTCGTAGCTATAGGCCTGTACCTGACCTTGTGGCCGGTGCCAGTAGACCCAAAAGCCTGGGATGCGCCGAAGGCTCCGGAACGGGCAGGCAAATACGCAGTTAATGATGCGCTGGCAAATTTCGAAACCATTGAACTCGATGGGCTGCACGGCCCGGAAGCCATCACCAGCAACGCGGCTGGCGATATCTATGCCACCACTCACGAAGGCTGGATTATTCGCTGGAGGAATGGTGCTTCAAAACCAGAGCGCTGGGTGGACGCAGGGGGGCGGCCACTCGGTATTGCCTTCGACGCTCAGCAAAACCTGTGGGTGGCCAATGCTTATTCGGGCCTGCAGAAAGTGGATGTTGATGGCAATATCTCGGTGGAAACCAATATGGCTGAGGGCGTAGCGATTCGCTACGCCGACGACCTGGTGGTTACCCCGAACGGCAAAGTCTACTTCAGTGACGCGTCTACCAAGTTTGCTGCTGAAGATGCCAACGGTACTCTGGAGGCCAGCTTACTGGATATCCTGGAGCATGGTGGGCATGGGCGCATCATTGAGTTTGATCCGGCTTCCAAAGAGTCGCGTGTCATCATGGATGGCCTGAATTTTGCCAATGGTGTGACTGCGAATGAAGCCGGGGATTTTATCCTGGTCGCCGAGACCGGTGGCTACCAGGTTTGGAAGTATTGGCTGCAAGGTGCGCGGGCAGGGCAGAGCGAAGTTATTATCGATAACCTGCCTGGCTTCCCCGATAACGTTCACCTGGGGCAAAACGGGCGCTACTGGATTGGTCTGACCTCACCACGCTCGGATGTGCTGGATGATCTCTCTGGCAAGCCCATGCAACGCAAGATGGTGCAGCGCCTGCCAGCCTTTATGCGACCTCAGGTCGAAGCCTATGGTCATGTGCTGGCGATCGATGAAACCGGCGAGGTGTTGGTGGACTATCAGGATCCAAAAGGTGCCTATCCGGCGACTACGGGCGCCTGGGAAACCGACGACTTTCTCTACGTCAGCAGTTTAACGGCGCCAATCATGGCACGGTATAAAAAGTCAGATTTAGGCCTGCAATAGCACGACTACATCGGTAGCCGCGTGCCCTCGGTGGCGATATTGTAACCGGCTGCTCTTACCTCAGCGGCCTCGGGGCTATCAAATTTCAGTAAGGGGTTGGTGTGGTTCATATGGATAAACCACACTTTGTTTTTCTCAGCTTGGGTGAGCTCCTGCAGTGCGTCCATCGTCTCTTTGACAAAGGGATGCGGTATCTTCGACATATCTCGCCCCGGCAATTCTCCGTGGTCAAAAAACGCAGCGTCCAGCAAGGCATAATCCACGCCCTTCACCAATTCAGCGATGTCTTGATCCCAGTCCGCCCACTTATTGATATCCGGAATAAACAGAGCGGATTTGTTGGGGCCGCTTAGCCTGTAGCCTACGGTTTCGGAATATTCATCTCGATGCGGCACCAGGAAGGGGGTCACCTCGCTGCTTGCCGTGGTAACGGCTTTGTTGTTCTCCAAAGCACGCAGTTCTATGTTTTTATAGTTCACCAGCTGGCTCCACGGGCCGTTTTCCTTGAGATACTCGTGCATTCTCGGCATGGCATACACCGGCACACCGCTCGCGCCCATGGATTCGTGGCCCAGGAACATCAGCCCCGCGTAATGACCAATATGTGCATGGGTAAGGAAAATGCCACTCAGTGAAAATTCATCGTCCGGGGCTTCCTCGTGCAAACGGTAGAGTTGATCAGGAAAATTAGGTGTAGCCTCGAACAACCACTTTTGTTTGGCCGCGGGATCAATCAGGGAAATACAGGTTGCCCCGCGTCGCAGGGCTGGATCTTCCCAGCCAGGCATGCAATGAGGAAGATAACAACCGGATTGTGGGTAGCCCGCATCCTGCACTACGCCCAGCACAAAGATATAGGGTGTTTGCTCTACTTCGGCTGCGAGCACAGACCAGCTAAATGACCATGCCGAAGACAGTGCGATCAGCATGATCGAGGAGAAACGCCTTATTCGTGCGCTGATGTTCATTTGCTTCTCTCGAAGGGTTCAGTTGCCGTGCCCTGATGGTACTTGATTTTCCAATGGCCACTTTCGTTCTGCCAGATAGAGGTGCGTCTGGCGTGATTGACCAGTTCGCCACCCTCCTCAAGATTGGCGGATTCATACATCAACTGCACCAGGCCGTCGGCAAGTTCGATGAACTGATAGTTTTGCCCAATAGCCTGGAAGGTGGTTTTCGTTGAGTCATGCAGTAGATTCATAATGCTGCGTTTGTCATATCGTCGGCCACTCATGCCTATTTCCGTGAACTCATCGTGCAGCACGGCGTCGAGTTGTTCCGCATCTTGTCGTACGGCAGGCTCGAACAGGGATTCTTCCAGAAGACGGATTGCGCTGTAATCGGCATCACTTGGCTGAATCAGGTCCCAGCGCGTGCCGTACAGATCCTCGAATACCGCTACCGTGCCATAGCCCTCGGTTTTCGGCTCGCGGACGAAGTTCACTCCTTTGCTTTGATAGTTATCATAGTCACGCCAGAAATCATCCGTATAGAGAAACAGAAACACTCGGCCCCCAGTTTGGTTGCCAATCCGGGTCTCCTGGTCCTCATTTGAGGCCTGGGCCAATAACAGATGGCTTCCGCCAACCCCCGGTGGTCGCACAACCACCCAGCGCTTGTCCTGCTCGGGTTGGTAAATATCTTCAACGAGTTCAAAGCCCAGCGTTTCGCAATAGAAGTTCAGAGCCTCATCGTAGTCTCTGACAACCAGGCTGATTAATCCGAGCGATTGCTTCATCGTGAACCAGTCCAATTACCTTGCAAATGGCCTTTACTTATAAAACTCGACATAAAATTCTACCTCACCTTGTGGCGCCACTTCATGCAGCACCGTCGGTTCAACCACGCCATATCGTTGGTCCGATAGCAGCACTTCTTCAATCTCGGGTTCAAGAATTCGATACAGCAATTTGCCCCGTTCCACATTAATTTTGCCCCAGGTACCCGCTTTTGTCTTGTGCGCCCGTAACAGGCCTTTTGGCACTGTGTCGGTGGTAAACGAGGGAGTGCGCTTGTAGGCGGTTACATTTTCGGGAAGGGATTTCATAGTAACCAGTTGTCAGACTGCCATAGGTAACGACTCAGTAACACCCAGGTCGACAGGAGGATCAGCCACAGGTTTATCCCCC
>JBCCFY010000054.1:0-23232 GCA_039110515.1 Pseudomonadota bacterium | reverse complement strand
CGGCAACGACACCACGCGCAACTCGATCTCGGGTGGCGTGCTGGCGCTCAATCAGTTCCCGGGCGAGTACGAAAAGCTGCGCCAAACTCATCGGTGCGGGAAATTATCGGCTGCATAAACAATTAGGGCAGTTAAGCCTGTTATTAGTGGCATTGATGTTGATTCTCGGCTACCTGGTGATTCGCGGCGCCTATGCGAATCCCGAATTTAAGATACTGGGGCTCACGCCGGCCGGTTCAACCATATTTCCGACGTCGGATTTATTTTTCTTCGTGATTGCCTATGTAATGGGCATTAGCTTTAGAACCCTGAGTGCTGCCCACAAACGATTTATGTGTATAGCTGGACTGTTGATATTGGATCCGGCAGTGTTTCGTTTCATCTTGTTCGGAGTTGAATGGCCTTTATGGATGGCCGACGTGATCGAGGCAAGCTTGTTTGCATCACTGATTGTTTACGATTTCATAAAGCTCAAACGGCCTCACTGGGCAAGTCTCATGGGTATTGGACTCTTTATCGCCATGAAATATGTACGGATGACTCAGGGCAGCGAAGAGTGGTGGCTGAGTCTTGCACCGTGGATATTCGGGTAAGCCTGAAATCAAAAATACATATTCACAATTAATAATCTGAAAAATGACCAAAAAAACTAAAACCCTCCTGGTTCGTGTCGCTGTTTTTGTCCTGGTGCTATTGCTTGTAGCTGCAATCTATTTTGTCTTGAGTGGCCGCTATAACCGATTGCAAATGGCAAGTAATTTATTCAGCGGCGCTGAGCAGTATGAGAATTTCAACCGAGTTTATGAACTGTTCCCCAGCGCAGAGGTACCCGCTTCGAGCACTCCATACCCGTTTGAGAAATCCCCGCAAATAGAACTCCCTCAATCTTATGAGTACTCAGGAATGCAACAGAGCACTGAACAATTCCTGACCGACACGGATACCAGCGCACTCCTGGTCCTCAAAGACGGCAACATCGTATTTGAGGAGTATTGGCTGACCGGTGGCCAAGATGTTCAATGGTTGTCGATGTCGGTTGCGAAGAGTGTGGTTGCAACCCTTATCGGTATCGCTGTTGAAGAGGGGGCCATCAATAGTATTGAGGACCCTATTACCAAGTATGTTTCTCAATTGGAGGGGTCTGCCTACGATGGTGTTCGAATCAAGGACATCCTGCAGATGTCGTCAGGGGCGCGCTGGAATGAGGACTACTCCGATTTCAATTCGGATGTAAACCGCTTCGGCAGAATATTCGCTCTGGGTGGTTCCATGAACGAGTTTGTCAGGGGGCTGGAACGTGAGTTAGATCCGGGGTCTTACAATCGTTACAATTCGGCAGATACGCAGGCGTTAGGGATGATGCTGGTGACCGCAACCGGAGAAACCATATCCGAATACACCCGTACGCGACTCTGGGAGCCAATGGGTGCTGAAGCTTCGACGTATTGGTTACTCGATAACGATGGCATGGAGATGGCATTTGGCGGCCTTAACGCTACTGCGAGAGATTATGCCAAGATTGGTGAACTCTATCGCCTTGGTGGAAAAGTAAACGGGCTACAGATTGTGCCTCAGTCATGGGTTAGAGACGCAACGACACCTGATGCGCCACATCTTTATCCCGGGGACAACGAAAACTCTGACAACCCCTTTGGCTATGGCTACCAATGGTGGGTACTCGAAGGCAATCAGGGGGAGTACAGTGCCATTGGTGTCTACAATCAGTTTATCTACGTTAATCCATCAGCGGGGACAGTGATTGTTAAGTTATCTGCCAACAGTGACTATGGCGTAACGCTGGAAGAAAAAAGTTACCGAGAGCATGAATCTTTCGAGCTTTTCAGAGCAATTGTCGCCACCCTGAGAAAGGACTGATCACATATAGCACCGCTCTAATTTGGAACCCAGAGTGGAATAACAAGCTCAATAAGAAGCAAGCGGGTGGCAGAAATCTGCCACCCGCCTGGTTCATTGCTGCTTTCCGAGTTGCTGATTCGATTGATCAGTTCAAGAGCTATGAGCAGCTGAGTGGGAAGTTGGGAATATTGGCTGAGCCATCACTCAGTTCAAGTTCAATTGTTTTGGAAAAATAGCTCATTTCAAGAGTCAGGCTGGAATTACTCACGGCTGTGATTGTCGCGGTTTCATTTTGCGCGCACCCGGTCCCAGTCAAGCTTGCCCCAGTATTCAGTCCACTGATGGTGCCGTCCCAACCAAAAATAAAGTTCGAAGGAGCCACACGGCCATTCATGGGCTGGTGATCCGCGGCAATCCGGACACTAAACACACCACCTCCCTGGCTAATCGCTTCAGCCTCGAAGGTTAGTTCGCTAATCGGTTCTTCATTAGATGGGGCTATAATGGCATGGGCTGGCGATACCAGGGCATCCAGGATGACATTCGTGGTGTTGGTCACCTCAGTGGCGCTTGCCACAGTTGCGAAGAAGTCAGCGTCTGCCAGGGCTGAGGTTTGCGCATGTGCTGGCAGAATTACTGCTTCAATCACCGGTTTATGCCAGGCACCCAAGGCGGCACCAGTTGCGACAGCCCCAATCATCGTCTTACGTCGCTTCACATCTATCGTATCTTGATCCAATTGCTTGTTTGTTTGCTCATCTATCTCTGGAAGAGAGTCCGACTGAGTACATTTGGCTGAGTTTTGCATTTCCATGGAATATTTGTTTTTCATGTTTGTAGTAACTAATGTGATTCGGTTGAGGTTTTCAAAATTCTGATGTTTTTACCCAAATACTGTTCATCCTGGCTGGTGCACAGTGGCACCAAGACAGAAGCACAAAACACTGAATTTCTCCGCCGACTTTATCCATGCTGTTGGGCACAATCAATGATGTAAAAAAATCGGTTTTCCGAATAAATTAGACCTGCAATTCGGCATTGCGAATCGGAGAATGATTAGAGTATTCAAGCAGTTCGCCCGATTTCCCTGTTCATAACTCAACTTAGTTAAGGACGTAAAGATGTTCCCGATTTGCAAACTGACAATATTTGTCACAGCAAATTAAAAAATTCGAAATTTCAAATTCGAATAAGCCAGATTTGAAATTTATAGAGCAGGGATTCGGGTTTTCCGAAAACCTCGGTTTTAAGCCAATATTTGGCCTTTTCCGGGTTCCAATCTCGGTAAACACCCAGGGGTTGGTCCTGAATTTCCCTCGTACAGATTCACAAATCAGCAAATTTCACGCCTTACAGGTTTATTAGGTAATATCCCCTACAAAGGACATGTGCGAACCGCCAACTTATTGTC
The DNA here is from genome assembly GCA_039110515.1 of Pseudomonadota bacterium. Classification (GTDB taxonomy): domain Bacteria; phylum Pseudomonadota; class Gammaproteobacteria; order Arenicellales; family Arenicellaceae; genus Arenicella. The sequence continues at coordinate 19,964 of JBCCFY010000054.1, read as the reverse complement.
GAGATAAATGAATACCTACCTTCTTATTGCTGTTGTGGGCCTGATTCTTAAGTTGGGTGTTACCTATAACATCGTATTTCATTACCCACGGCGTTACCTTGGCCTGCGACCTGAGCTGATGGTGTTTATCGCCGTATTCTTGGCCTATTCGCTCATTCTAATTTTATTATTCGGCCCCGAACGTTGGGCTCTCGCTCTGAATCTTGAACGCATCTACGTGATTCGCCTGTATTATTTTGGCGATGGTGTGAGCCTCATTGTTGGTGGCTACTTGCTGATGAGCATGTTCGAGATCCGTTTTCACCGCCATTGGGTTTGCCTGGCTGCGGTGATCAGCTTTGTTGCGGTTCTGGGCTACTTCCTGCTCTTAACACCTCATCTGGTGGACGGTATTCGCCCTGGTCCCAGGGGGATCATCACCCTCAGCAAAGGAGCGGAGTATCAGTACTTAGGGCAGATATTTGTCGGAATTTGTACTCTCGTGATCATCGTCGCCCTGTACCGTAGTTACCAGGCGGCCAAGTCCAATCAATCGCAAATACAAAATGTGTATGCGCTGGCCGCGGCGCTGGTCTACGATTTGAGTTGCTTCTTTGGTTTGTATTTTGCGTACCCCTATCTTATGGCCAGCAGGGGAATTGTCTTTTACTTGGTCGTCATGCTGATCCTGCAAAGTAATCGCCTGTTTGATCTTCGCAGTGCAGCTCCGGCCACGCTTGAGGCCACTATCTTAAGAGAGTTTAAACGCATCTTTAGAGATTACGCTTCTGAGGACAAGGACCACCGCGACACACTGAAGGAACTGGAAACACATTTAGTGGCCTACAAGTTGGAGAAAATTTCCGGTTTTAAAGAGGGCTCCGGCTCCAGTCTTCCGCAGGTTGCAGACAGTATGGGGCTCAAGCTGAGTTCGTTATACGATCTACTCAAACGGTTGGGATTGAAACCACCACCTAGATAAAAATCAATGTCTGTAAACGCATAACCATCCCTGTCTAGGACTCTTTCTTTGGCCGCTCCAGGTCCAGGCGCTTTATGGTGTCATACAGGGTACTTAAACTCATACGCATGCTGTCTGCCACATCAGGCAGGGATGAACCACCAGAGTCTTTGAAGTTGCTGACCTTGCTGAGTTTATAGGCAACCAACATTTGCTCCATCTCACGCATTGCCTCCTTGTGCCCCAGTTCGTCCTTAGCGTATTGACCAAACACCTTAACCAGGGTTTTGCTGACATGGTGCTCCTGTGTCACAGGTGCCAGCATGCGCAAATCAATGGCTGGTTTATCGCGAATCGCAAGCACCATCGCAACAAAAAAGAATAAGCCCTTGGTGGCGAAGAACAATGGGTGAACTAGTAACAAACCCAGTGATGCATTCAGTAAGAATAAAAAGCTAAACACAATCGCATAAGTGCTGGCTATCTGAATATCATGCGATTGGGCAAACTGATAACGTTTATAAAAACGAAACATCGCCGCAATAATAAACAGGATTACTGCAATCCGTGTGCCAAGCACCCAGTCAATGCCCGGGCCAGTGCTCAGTTCATTCTCGAAGGGCAAGCGTGTCACGTCTTCAGGCACCAACATATCAGTGAACAGTTGGAAGTATGCTGCGCTGAAAAAATAAACAGCAAAAAATACCAAGGCCAATTTAACCCGGTGAAACTGGTAACCCAGAATTGATAAACCACAATAGAGCCCAAGCAGCAAACACAGGGTACCGTGAAAATAGTACAAGCGAAGTACCTGGAAACGCTCCAATCCTAGTGCCAGGGCGTACTCGGTAGGGGCAAACAGTAAAAACTGTGGAATTGAATAAGAGATAAACACAAACGCCGCAAACAGGGCCTGAGCGCGTAGCGACTCGTCCTTGATGTCTCCTCTAATTAGCAGCGCGTAAGTTAGCCACAGTTTGGCAGCGAAGCTAAACAGGGCAAGGTAGGCATAAATTGTCATCTTCGCGTGGCGGCTTTATTCGTTAGAGTTGACAGAGCTTCATCCAATAAATTAAACGGGTCAATCTGCTCTGTTAGTGTAGTTGAATTTGGAATACAGCGCTAAATTCAAACCTTGTCAATTTACTCTTTTTTTCTATTTGGCTCACAGGAAGGGTAAGCAATTCTTGACTTCAGCGAGGTGCGACTGATGGGCCTGGGAATTCACAGTTGATCACTTATGATTGGTTGGACACGGCCATAAGCCTTAATTGCATAAGTTAAAGCACTGGCATATTCGTTCACTAGTGTTACTCTGAACCGTGAAGGCAAAAAGAAAGCTCATCCCTGAATAAATCATGAAAACCTGGAAAAAAGTTACCGTAATTGTTGTTACCATTCTCATCCTCGCATTGATCATTGGTTTCTACTTGTTTTCAACCAGGGACAGTCGCGAGCCTTCATTTGTAGCCTGGAACAAGCACTGCTCATCTTGTCATGGCGCGGACATGGACGGATCCGCTGAAGGGCTAGGTCTTCTCGCTGCTAAACTTAAATTCGGGGATACGATACCGGAACTGATCGATGTTATTCGTAAGGGCGTGGATGGGTCACAAATGCCAGGCTATGCAAGCAAGCTGGATCCCACCTTGATCAAAGCGCTGGCACTTTATATCAGCGAACGGCGGCAACGATTTCCTACAACCAGGGATTCGTATCGAAAAACTGACCTTAATGATCGAATTGTTCAATCACACCACCATGATTTTCACTTGGAACGCATAGTAGAGCTCGAGAGTCGCCCTTACTCGGTAGTTCATATGCCCGATGAAACACTGTTGGTGGCAGAGAAGACACGAGGTTTATCACTGGTCGATACCGAGGGCGTGCAAAGCCCGGTGATTGTCGGCACGCCAAGGGTTTGGGATGCAGCGCTTCGTTTCGAGGGTTCCTGGCTGAATTGGGGAACCGTACTCGATGTTGCCTTACACCCCAATTACGCTGAGAACGGATGGATTTACCTGTCGCACACGGATCGTTGCCAACTTTCGTGTGGCTGGCCGCTTCCTGCGACGATGGTGCGAGTAGTAAGAGGCAGAATCAAGGATGGAACCTGGGTAGATCAGGAAATTATCTGGTCGGTTCACAAAGACCACTACACGCCAGTGCCAGATGCTGTGGCAGCCGGGCGATTGGCCTTTGATGGGGAAGGGCATGTTTATGTTTCCATAGGCGGCAAAAATACCTACAGTAAACTCCATGACCTGAATACGCCCTATGGAAAAGTCCACCGGGTCAAAGATGAGGGATCAATACCAACCGATAATCCTTTTTATGAGCCGGAGGAAGATCGTCCAGAATCATCCACCATACATACAGTCTGGAGCTATGGTCACCGTACCGGGCAGGGGTTGGATGGACACCCGGTATCAGGGGAAATCTGGAATACCGAAATGGGGCCACGAGGTGGCGATGAGGTTAACAGAATTCAGGGCGGAAAAAACTATGGTTGGCCCTTGTTTACCAACGGCTTGGACTATAACGGCGAGGAAGTATCAATCGGCAAAGACCTGGGACTCGATTTTAAACTAGCAGACACCGTGTTACCGGTTGTTGATTTCACACCGGCGCCTGCAATCTCAAACTTCACATTCCACAATGGCAACGCGTTCTCAGCGTGGGCTGATGATTTACTGATCGGAACTCTGAAGGCGAAAACGCTTTACCGTGTGAGGTTGTCAGGTGATGAAGTATTGGAAACAGAAAAACTGATCACCGATTTTGGGCGAATACGTGATGTAACCATGGGGGGCGATGGATTCATCTACCTCGCCATCGAGCATGATGAAAACGGTTCGCTCTGGCGCCTGAGGCCGCGCACATAGTAAGGCTGTGGTGGCTACCGGGATCGGTGAACACCGCTCGCTAAACGTGTTAAGCTAAACCAAATGGAGGTAATTATGGGTTTTCAGACATACGGAAATTATTTTATGAAAGTAAGAATAATCATTGTTCTTTGTTTTCTTTGTTTAGCGCATACAGGTTGGGCGCATAATAATGTCGTGGTTATCCCGTTGCTGGAAAACGACGGGCCGAAGGCTACGAAAGGCTTAAATAATGTGGTTTTCGTTGCGCTTGAAAATGGAGACTTCACTAATCCGGTTGATGCCGTCAATTCAATAACGGATGCAAGTTCAGCAAACCCTTATGTCATTTATATCGCGCCAGGGCGATATACAATTCCGGCTAGTCAACAGTTAATTATGAAGAAGCATGTCGACATAGTTGGCAGTGGTCGAGACAGCACGATTTTAGATTTTCTTTTTCCAACAGGCATAATCGTTGGTGGAGCTAAAGAAAGCACGGATGCGGCTTTTGTGATTGGTGCGGAAGGAACAACGTTATCGGAGTTAACCATTCAGGGCTCGAAGAATGCCTTTTTTGGTGTAGGCCTTCACTATTCATCTGGCACCGCCCCTATGAAAGTTGCAAATGTAAAGATCAATGCTCAAGCTCTACCAGGGGGCGGGGTGGGAATTTACACAACATCTGAAATCATTATTAAGAATTCTAATGTGGTCGGGTTAGCAAACTTTTTTGATGCCTACGGTGTTTTAAACGATGGTGGGAAAGTAATCATTTCTCACTCCCGGGTGTCAGCTGGCGCGACAATTACCACTAATGTGAATACGGTATATGGCGTCTATAATTCCGCAAGCGCTACCAGCGAAATCATCGAATCTGTCATAACCACTTCAGGTGGTGGTTCAGTAACTTACTATGGGGTTTTTAATTCGCACCCAACAGCATCTGCAAAAATTCGCGGTTCATCACTTTTTGCTGGTACGACTAGTTTTGTTGCTTCAACTGGAACTGGAAGCGAGGAATCGTTTGTAAGTGACTCATTTTTCTCGACCGCCTCGACGGGTGATCCAATGTGCGATTTTGTTTTTACCCACGATGGCGCCGAACTCGATAATCAGTGCAAGGTTCCAGGCCCGCCCTAATGAATATTTCGTGGCCGGATTTTCACCAGTGCTCCAGCACCTATCAGTGAGAGTGGGCCTGACGTTCGACGATTGGGGTCCAATCTTGGGGCAAGGCCAAATTAGATTTAAACAGGCGAGCGTGAATGTTTAAATCAACTTATTCTCTTTTAAACGTGAGATATACTTTTCGCGTTGTCTCAAGCACCTCCCAGGTTCCTTTGCTGTTCTCATCGAAATAAACGCTGTCACCTGCCTTAATCTCAATAGTATCTCCACCATCGGGATGGAAGAGGGCATGTCCGGCCACGAATGAGCTAATTTCAGCGTCCATCACCTGTCGTGTCCAAATGCCGGGTGAGCATTCCCAGATTCCGGCTTCGGAGCCATCTTCATGTTCGTTAACAACTAGCCCGCGAAGCGTGGAGATTTGCTCTGATATTGGTAACTCAACAGGCCCCCAATCATCCAACTCCTTACTGGGGATATTAGAAACATCTTTAACTTGTTTAATTGCCATCTTTCACGCGCTCATGCTGACATCGGTTTATGAAGACGCATACTTTGGCTGTTCGCCCATTGCCTCTCATCTCAGCGGGTAGGCGAGTTTGAGTTGAATTGGGATTGAACTTAATACGTGACCTTGAGTTACAGACAGTCTGCTGCAGAATTAGAGGATAGCTCAAAAGGCCATATTTCGGCCGTAAGTTGTCTCTGTGGCGGGCTGCTAGTCCAGCGTACTACGCCCCATGACCCCTGCAACACGGCGTAACAGCCACTTTGGAGTCGCTCTGCCCATGATGGTTGCTGCCAGGTTTACAGTGCCAGGAACGCAAATAGCATCGCCCTTCATACAGGCTCGATACCCCTGTGCGGCGACTTCTTCAACCTCGCCAATGACAAAGCCTGGCAATTTCAAGCCACCGCTTTTTTCCTGTGCGGTGGCGACCATGTTAGTGGCGGTAACACCTGGGCAGAGCGCTGTCACCGTTACGCCTTTGCCTGACAGTTCTTCAGCCAGTGACTCAGTCAGCGACAATACATAGGCCTTGGTTGCTGCATAGGTCGCCAGACCAGGCACCGGCTGGAATGCGGCGATGGAGGCCACATTCAATATTCGACCCTTACCACGCGCCACCATTGCAGGTAGAAAATTACTCAGCATATTGGTTAATCCCGAAATATTGAGGTCTATCAAGTCCTGCTGCGATTTCTCAGTGAAATCAACAAAACTTCCGTGTTCAAGCACGCCAGCACAATTGACAAGAACATCCACCTCTATGTCTTGTTGCTGCAAGCTTTTGGCCAGTTTTTTCGCAGCTCCCTTACGGGACAGATCTGCTGCTTCTACCCAGGTTTTCACGCCCTTGACTTGCTCAAGTTCACTCGCCAACGCCTTTAGCTTATCTTCACTACGCGCCACCAGCACCAGGTCGTACCCACCGCTTGCGAAGTTTCTAGCCAATTCCTCGCCGATCCCGGAGGATGCGCCAGTGACAACAACAATTTCTCTTTTCATCAGTCTTTATCCAGTTACCTTAGGGTCAGCACGTTCGTATTGAACGCACTATAGAAACTATAGAGCGTGGGAGCTACATAGCAAGCTTTGTTTTTACCTGATCGACTTTCAGGTAAGCCATGAGAAGCTCTGACGCAAGTGCTACCTGCAATCTCTTGGTGGTTTCCATCTGGTGAACATGCAGTTACTACGGTCTGGTATTAGAGCTGGCTCTTGATTCGCCTTATTGTGGTTGCTCGAGGAAATGTTGCCAATCACCCCATTGCGCAGGGTCAATGACCAATGAATCCTGTTTGCGTTTAAACACTCTATGGAAGATATTTCCGTGCCCATCACGCGCACTTAGGAAGGCCTCAATCGTTTGATTGGATTCTTCCGTGTAGACACCCTGGATACTGACTTCCACCAATGCGGAATTCGATCCAGGGGAACCAAAAGCTTCCCAATCTGTCCATTTATCCTCATCTTCCAGATCATCAGGAGTCACATCTATCGCTGCCCTGAGCGATACGTTTCCGGCTGTACTCACAGTGGCTACCAGGGCAGTCAGATTATCGCCTCCACCACGCTGACCGATAAGCGAGGCTTCCTCCGGTGCAAAGACCACTTCCAGGCGATCTAGTTTCTCTTCTTGTCGATCTAATTTTTCCTCTTGCCTGTCGAGTTTTTCTTCTTGGCGATCCAGCTTATCTTCTTCACGATCCAGCTTTTCCTCAAGCCTGTCGACTTTGTCTTCAATGTCGTGCAGTTCAAGTTTTACATCACGGTCTGGAATCTTCCAGTGTGTTAGGGTCTGCCGAGGACTAAACGCCCACGCTTCGCCCACCAGGGTTTCTCCTAATACTCGGCCCATTATTCGGAATGAGACCCAAATTTTCTCGAAGTTATCAACCATGTGCTGACGTGTTTCTATAAGTCGGGATTCTATCGACTCTACTTTTGTCTCTATTCGATCACTCTTTTCTTCCATGCGCTCAATTGATTGCTCGATTCGTTTAAGGGTTGCCTTCATTTCGGCGGAAGCTGCCGAAGATGACATTTTTTGCAAAACCTGAGCGACAATGTCCAGCAATTCGGCAACGGCACTGATCAGCTCACCTAAACTGATTTCCACATCGGCGCCCAGGAATGGAGTGCCCACTTCGGCTGATGGTTTAATGGCCTTGAACAGGTTCTCCATTCCCTTAACCAGCTTCACACCTTCATGCAAAAGAAATCCCGCATCACCCACCGAGATTGATGCATCACCGCCGTTGCCAGAACCAGAGCTTGAAAACGGTGCCCCAAACAACTCAAGTCCCAGTTCAATAAAGGCTCTCTCACCTGGGCTCGCTAAGCCAAACAAGGTGTCGGTAACTCCGTCTATCAGGTCGTCGAGCCGATGAGAGTCCACCACGCTGTCGTAGAACTCAATGGCTCGCATCGCACCCAGTTCCAAATCTTTCTGAAGCGGGTAGAGCTCCATCCACTTTTCCATGATTTGCTGACCAACCTTGCGATAGGAATCCAACCCGGTGGCAGCCAATAGGAGCATCCTAGAGTCATCTGCATCGAATAGGTCAGTATCCGCAAGGCCGCCAGCAAACTCAGAGACCATGCCAGAAAGCTCATCCATTGAAGAGAGCAAACTACTGGTAGATGCTCCGGGTGCGTCTTTGCTCTTTCCCGGTCGGGTGACTCTGAGTGGAAATGGCTTGCTTGCTCGACCGCTCACCTCAACGGTGACACTCTTTGTGGTTTTTTGCGCAAGAGGCGCCACTACAACCAGCCGCTTACTACTGATTGAATGGCTAAACGGCTTAACCTGGGTCTCATCGAAAAATACGCGAACCTCACTGGCATCTGACCCGAAGTTTCGCCCTCTTATTTCAATCATATCGCCAGCGGCAACATTCTTCCTCTCTCTGCTGGAATGTTGTGATCCAGCCATTCGAACCGACGTAATGACCGGCGTTCTATTTGCTCGTTTGCTTGAACTCTTCATCTCGATTTCTCCATCAATGTAATATCGCTTTCTAATTGCCGAAGCACGCCCGGATCATTCTCGACAACTATATGATCCTTTAGTGATTGCAAGGCGCCCTTGTAACCATTTTTCCGAATGCCCATAGACGCACGCCATCTCACCCCTGGGAAGGGATCCGTCAGGGCTTTGTTCAACAAGTTAAATGATTTCCTGGACCGAATTCCCCCAAGAGCCAAAACTGCTCTTTGTCGCAGGTGCTTTGGGTGAGATTTGCGCAGGAATCTACCTATCATTTCCTCGGCACCTTCTGGCCGAAGTGACTGTAACCCGCCAAGCGCTTCCCATTGAATCCACTCATCATGGCTCTTCAACCCCTCCAGCAAAACGGGTATCGCGATTTCCTGATCCATCATGCTAAGCGCGAGGGCGGCTCTCCATCTAGGGTAGGGCTGCCGTTTCCTCAATGCCTGGCGCAGTGAGGGAAAGGTTAATGAGCGTTCAAATCGGGACACGGCCCATAAGGCACGCCAAGCAGCGTGTCGTTCTTTTTCAGTCAGTGAGAACTCAAGAACCTGATCACAGGTGGAAGGATCTGCAACATCGCCCAACTTATTAATGGCGTGCCATCTGACCAGGGCGTCTTCATGTTTAAGGTCGTCTAGATAGGGCTTAGCCCAGTGAACCGAACGAGCGCTGCCACTTTTCTGCCAAACAGTGTTGCTCTTTACCTCTGTTGTTCTTCCTTTGCTTCCCATTCCAGGATCGGGGCCTTTCAAATCTCTCTGCAAAGTATAGAAATACACTCTGTATTTACAAACTTATTCAAACCCATCGGCGGTTACACAACTTCGAGTTGAAACTTTTCAGTTAGCGCATGCGTCTGGAATATTATTGGATGAGATTATGTGTTCCAATGTAGCAGCACTGAGAATAGCGTACGGTTCTAAAAAGAGACCAATGATGTCTGACCTGCAAAGCATGACCACATAATCTCTTTTATTACGCCTCAACTATCTCTTTGAACTAAGCGAGCATGCACAAACTAACTTTGAAAATCGCAATTGCCACCCTTTATTGTGTGGTGTTTTCCAACACGTTGAATGCAGAACGCATTTATGAAAGGCAATCCCCACCAAGAACGCTGACTGATGAGCAAGCTGAACTCGCTTCAGCCAACTACCAGAAGTACTGCTCACTGTGCCATGGCGAGAACCGTGAGGGCTATAAGAATGACCACGCGCCTTCGCTACGCTCCAAAACGCTGTTTGAATCCGGGGTTCCGCATTCGATATTAAGGCCACTATCATATGGTCGACAAGGTACCGCGATGGCCGGATACCTCGACGAGGTGGGCGGTCCGCTGTCGCTTGATGAAGCGTGGGATTTGACCTACTGGTTATTCTGGGAGTCTGGCGCGGAACGCGTGAGGTTAAGTGAAGACCCCGTTGAGGGCGACGTCCAACGTGGGGAAATCGTCTATCAGGAGAACTGCACCACTTGTCATGGAGTAAATGGGGAGGGTGTTAATGCACCTGCCTTAGGAAACCAGTCCGCACTCGCTCATAACAAAGATGAGTTTCTGCGTTACACCATTGAAAAGGGCAGGGATGGTACGCCCATGTTAGCTTACGAGGGCGTACTTTCTGAGGCCGATATCGATAATGTCACTGCCTTTTTACGCAGCAAAGCAAGCGGCTGGTCGGAAGAAAAGCCTGTGCTGAACGCAATGCCCACTCCTGATCAATATGTTCTTAACCCAGACAGCCGTGATCCCGAGTTTGAGCTGGATGACGGTATTTACGTTTCTTCCAAAGATTTGTTTCAAGCCATTGAAGACAATAAGAAGATGATATTACTGGATACCAGGGTCCCGTCGGTATGGCAGAGAGCCCACCTTGAGGGCGCCATTCCCTTTCCGTATTACTCAGACCTGGACGACAAAGCAAGCGATCTACCCAAGGACGTTTATATTGTTGGCTATTGCTCCTGTCCAAGGGCCTCTACTGAGCACATTATTCGACAGCTGAGAGAAATTGGATATGATAAAACTGCTGTCTTATATGAAGGCATTTTTGGATGGATGAACCTTGGCTACCCGGTGGTGCGCGCAGAGGGAATTGTTGGTGACAACAATTAGTTGTGGTACTGACAACACGCTCAAAATCCCTTCGTACAACAATTTTCTCGGACAGTAAGAAATGGCCGGAACAATGCAAGGCCGACCCCTGATCGATATTTGCGAGGCATAAAATTTTCATGAACTGGTCAAAACTCAGTAAAGTCTTATTCGAGTCGGGTCTCATCATTTTTAGCGTATTACTCGCCCTGACCCTGAGTGAATGGAGGGAGCAAGCAAGATTGAATGAAGAGACCGATCGCGCCATGCAGCTGATTAGAATGGAGCTCAGTAGCAATCTTGGGACATTAGAGAAATGGAATACAAACCATCGGATGATACTAAGCAATATTGAACAAACGCTGGAAAAAAATGATTTTGCCACATCCGACATAGATCAAAAAGCCCTGGTGAGGGCGCAGATGCCCAATGGGTTAACGCAGAGTCAGTTAAATACATCTGCCTGGGATGCCATTAAGCAATCTCAAGTTTCTAATGCTCTAGACATAGACATCATATTTGCCTTATCGAACTTATACACTATCCAAAGCCAGGGCATCAGCCAAACGCTGAAGAGCATTCTACAGACGCTGAATTCACGGGAACTTTATAAACAGACCGGAAAATCTGAAACTCTTCTATTGCTAAAGGGGCTGTTTCAGGAACTGGTATCGCAAGAAGACTATTTAATCTAAACTTTTAGAAAGACAATAAAAGAAAACGAAGATCTGCAGATTCCCAATAATCAAGGTAAGAGAGGGTAGGAAGCTGATCCGTCTACCTAGGAAATAGCTGGATAACTCACCAACTAAAAACCAAATCAGACCACACAACGAAAGAGGGGAACACATATTTAAGTATCTGCTTCCCGGCAAAGTTAACCCGATTTTTCCGGGTGAAACTCTCAACAGAATCCTTGAAGTTTAAGTCCTAGGACAATCCTCTTATCATCTCTCATAAGGAGGTTAGATCAGTTGAGTTCATTACTTAGTTTGATAATGTGGACAAGGCTAAATTTTTCACTTGAATTACGATGGTGCGGAAACCAATGTATGTTCAGCTCTATATTAAAAGCGGACACTTGTTTCGCACACAATAAACAAGCAGTAACACCGATGGATCTGCAACGTTGAAAGAGCTTAAACCGTCAAACGAGACAATGGATCAACAACACGGCTCAAGTTCGCTAAAGTCTTTTACCATGTTGTTGGTAGCGGCTCTTTGGGTGCTACCAACCTGGGCTGTCTGGCACATAGCAGTAAAGCCTGAGTGGCAACAAGGGCTGACCAGCTGGCAGGTGGGCGTGTTGATGTGGTACCCCATACTCGCAATATTAATGCTGTATTTTGTGGTTGTGCTCTACCGTCGGCTTCCAAACAGTTGGATTGGAATCATTGTTTATATCATCGGCACTGTGGGCATGGCTGCGTCGCACTGGTGGCTAAGCGGAGCACACTCTCTCACCTTGTTGATGATTGAATGGGCTGCCTTTTCTTTAACCCTTTTTGTTGTTGGCTTCAGCCTTGAACTATTCAGACGAATTGGGCAGATGGCCATGAACGGCTCATGGGTAATCGCTGTTTTCGGAGGCCTTCTCAATATTATGATATTTGTGATGCCTGGGATTATGACAGCGATCAGCCTATATGCAGTGCTTTATCACCGGGAAGTTTTCGCTGGAGGCCTCCTGGTTCAGATACCCTATGTAGTGGGGTTAGCCGTGGCAATCTGGCATGACTGGCGAACTTTTCGAACGATCTGACAGCGAAATGAAATCAGGGGTAGGGTACTCACCCCAATTGTCAAAGCCAAGTCGGCGTTCGCTCTTGGATTGATTATATTAGCTTTAGCGCCATCATGATTAAACAGCCTATTGAGGCTAACCAAACAACTGTTCTTACAGGGTTGATACCAAAGATGTAACACACCACATACGCAACCCGCAGACCAAGCCAAATCATGCCTAATTGAGTCAGATCAACGCCATTTATCATTCCGAGTAAACACAGAGCCAGGAATGCAGGCAAGCTCTCTTTCAGATTAGTTGCAGCGCGATCAATTCTTCCTTGGGTTATTGAGAGATCTCTTGGTTCGTCACGGCTGCCGATCAAATATGCAAAATCGCCTAACTTGGTGCTGGCTGGAATTAGCCAATATTGAAATAGGGCGAGTAATAACGCGTAGAGGATTATTGTTGTCATTAGATTTCTCCGTTTATAACGTTGGTTAAATTACAGATGATTTGTATACGGACCTTTGCCACGGTGAAGTTCCTTGAATGTAGGAGGCTGAATCTAGTCCTACGCTTCGCTTCAACATATCTAGGCCTTTTTCTTCGGCTTTCTCGGCTTAAAGGTCAATACACCGCGACTGACATATTCACCCTCGATTTCGGACTGCAAATCAATTGAGTATTGGCCCTGTTTTTCGGTGATCAGATTGCGGCTATGTTTAATTTCGCCCGTTTCTGACTCTTCCGTATGACTTAAGGTGAGCGTGTTTCCCTGTAACGAAACCTCACCCTCACCACCACGCCCAGCGATGGTCAAGGACACGCTGTCAAAGGATTCACCATCAGCGGAGTATTGGATTTGCCCAACCATCGGCTTTGAACCAATTGAAGACGCACAGCGGCCCTTCATGGTGAGGGTTCTTGATTCAAAATTAAGCGTATTAGTTGTTGAACAGCGAAGCTTAACCTTCTTGTTCTTTTTATCGGTGGTCACAATTCCGCCGCCTTTCCACTTACCCTGCAGGGCGGTGACATAGGCCTGCGCCGCTCCATTGGCTAAAGCGGTTGGTGGAGTCAGGCCAATGGCCCATAGGATCAAGATTGATCGAAGGATGGTTGTGTTTGTCATGTGGGTATAGCGTGTTGTATTTTAGTCTGGCAAACCGCCATCCTGCTTCGATAGCTTTACTCCGGGCGAACCAGTTTTCATACTCTGTCTAAATCCAACCACCAGGATCATTGCTGACGGCAGAATCAGCAAGTTGGAAATCAGCGCTACCGTTAAGGTTGCGATCAATAATAAACCAATTTCTGAAACATTCGGCAGTGCGCTGAATTGAGTGATGATTGCAGCCACGCAAATGATGCAAGTGCTGGCAACCAATGCGGGCGCGATTTCAGACACCGCAGCGCGAACTGCTTTCTTATTGGTTTCAAACTTACCTGCCTTGGATTGGTAGGCGTTAATTACGTGCACTGCGTTGTCGATTGCGATGCCAAACGCGATCGTCAATGCCACTACATTCATAACACTGAGACTGGCACCAAAAAACCACATGACGCTCTCGGCAAAAAGAATGGGTATCAGATTTGGAATCAAGGTGGCAATAGCCAACGATAAGCTCCGAGTAGCGACAGCAACCACCAGAACAGCAAGGAATATTGAGACCAACAAACCAGTGCGTAGTTGTTCAATCAACACTGGGAATGAACGGGCCATCAACACTCGTAAGCCAGTGATGCTGATTTGATCTGCATAGGGCAGGTCGCTGAGCGCTTCTTCAAGCCGTTGGATTGGTTCATCCACCTTTAGAGTACTGTCGCCAGAACTCGTAGTGGCGGCAACCTGTATCAGTTTTCTGTCGCTGGAGACAAACCGTCCGCTGACCGATGGCGGCGCTTCATCCAATGCTTCAGGCATCTCGGAAACTTGCTGGCTGTTCATGCGTTTCCAGGCCGCGGCCAATGAGAGTGTTTTTGATCGGCCGAACACTTCAGAGACACGGTCATCGACTTCAATAAGTTGTTGTTGATTCACATCGTCATTGAACGAACCACCCTCTGTGACGGGCAGCACCACGTAGTATTGTGCACTGCCGCCGAATACACTGTCGACGTAGGCCTCAGAACCGCGAATTTCCGACTGATGCGGAAAGTATTCTGAGAAAGTGTAAGACGCTTCCAATTGAGTATGTGCCCAGGCAAACACACCCAGACAAGCCACTGCGGCTGTTATCACTAATTTTGGGGAAGCAGTGACCGCACGTGCTATGAACTCCCCTTGACCAGTGAGCCGGGGCCCTTTGGCTTGTGTATCAGAGCCAGCCACTCTAACCGCCCAGTACCCCGCAAGCGGTAATCCGACAATCACTGCGAGAAACGCAAACGACACCGACATAACCCCGAATACAGCAAATTGATCCATCGCTTGATGATCCGCCCAGATGAAGGATGCAAATGCCAGCGCGGTAGTAATCGATGTGAGCGAAGAAGCTGGACCAACCTGGCGGATTGCAATGGCGAGATTAGTCAATTGCAGCTTTTCGGCCGATTCCTGGTCGATTTCACCATCAGGGGCAGAGGATTTGTTCAAGGCCTGCCAGCGAAAATACAAAACGATGCTGTCAGCAAAAGTAATAATCAAAGCCAGGCTTGGCAGGGCGGTGGTGAACAGACTCAGGTTGGTGTCGCTGGCTGAAAACACGGCCAGAATCCATAACACTGAGGTAAAAGCTGGCGTAGTACAGATTAATGCGCTGCGCACCGTGCCAAAGATAAACCAGGCAACCAGACAACCAAGGACTGTACCCGCCGCCGTCAACGTGGTTTGGTCTGAAACAATAGCCTCATAAATAGAAACGCGAATCTGCGGCATCCCGGAGAAGGTGACGGAGGTTCCCTCTGGGGCAAACTCCGAAATGGTATTGCGCAACGAATCTAGCCGTTCGCCAAGAATACCTTCGTTGAGCAGGTCTTCTCCGTGCAGACTGACCATCATCAACATAGCTCCCTGCGACGGCGCTATGATCGACCTTGCAGCAGGTTCCTGACGCAACAGGTTTTGCAGCGAAGCCTGCACCTCCTCAGTACTGGTGAATTCCGCGGGCAACAAGCTTTCAGAGTCATCATCACCAGATGCTGCTTCGCCAATAGAATATACCGAATAGACGCTTTGCACGCCGTCTTCCAGAGCTAAATCGAGATGCAAGATTCGTAGCTCTTCAAACACATCAACTTTAGTCAGATTCTCGTGCTCAAGAATTACGACAAGGTCCTTGGTGTAGTCGTGAAACGACGTTGACTGCGTTTCATATTCCTTGAACGCTTTGCTGCTCGGATCAAGTACATTGACCACATCGCCGTCAAAACCCAGTCGTGGCAACATCATCGCTGCGAGCACAATTGAGCTGAGGAACATAGATGTTGCCAACCGCGGGAAGCGCAAGGCAATCAAACCTATTCGTTCAAGACCAAACCCCAGGGACCAGCTCATTTGCTGCTTTTCTCCGATTATCACAGATAGAATTTCGGGGATTGAGTCAAACCTAAAATTCGATTACCAGAAAACAACTCAATCATCCATCCAACCGCAGCCAGTCTAGCCTAAATTGGCTATTGTTGGGAAACTTACGTGGTCTGGTCCGGAAGCGTGCATACCTGGCCCCTCAATTCGTGTTAACTCGTTGTTAGCCGATTCAATAGGGCAATGGTTGCCGCAACCACAGATCTCGTACCTCATCATCAATGCCGGTCATCTCCCAACGGATCAACGATAGCGGCAATCTACCGGCAGCCATAAAGTCGTCGTGAAAATTTTTTAAGACGAAATTATCGCCCAGTTGCCGTTTGCGATCCGCAAGAATCTGTTGCATCTGTAGCATGCCAATTGTGTAACCCAATCCGTAGCCAGGAGGGCGTCTTAGATAAATTTCAGCGTCGACACGGGCTACGTTTTCGTCGAGCCAGGGTGTGCGCTCCATCCACCAGTCGACGACTTCATTCACGCTCATTTCGTTTAGCTGTAGCCATATGTCGGCCGGCACCCGAGCGGCACGAAAAATACCAAAAATGTAAATCAGCTCACGAACTCTCGGAATCCCTTCTAGCACGCCTGCGTTCATCATCCCTTCTTCGAGATAGACAGCCCATCCTTCGGCACGGGCACCACTGGTTATTTTTCCTCGAATTGGGTGTTTGTTGTGCCTTGCTACGATGCCATCAAAGCGATGCCCTGGAATCACAGCGTGCAGATGATCGGGATGAGGGTCGCGAAACTGTACACTCTCCCAAAAGTTCGGGCCTCCTGAACGGACAATCCAGGGCACATTGGTTCCAAGTTTATTAATGTAGTCGGGAATGGTGATGATTTCTTCCTCGACCAGAAAGTTACGTATGTTGGTATCGGTTTTCACGATACGTTCTGCATATTCTTCAGCAGAGGAGGGCAGTTCGATGGTGGGCAAGTTTCGGTTTCTATGCTGCTCAAGCGCGTAAACCGACCACAGTCGAGCCAATTCACGTTGTCCCAAAACGACGATGTCTTCGGTGGTGTACGGCATTAATTTAACGTGCTTCAAATACCAATTGAACGCTTCGCGGCCGACACCCGCCTGACCGGTCATGTCATCTCGGTTTTGTGTTAGCCAATCCCGAAAACTCTCGACCGATTTTTTCGCCATAGCAACATCGGTTTGCAGTTCCGGTTGTATTTTTAATACACGGTCGAGCAAATCTGAATACCATCCGATAACCCCGGCTGGCGGCACATCTCTAAAAGGGTGGCCGTGTCCGACACCATCGGCATTGGACAGATTATAAATTGCAAGATCTGCGTAGTCGGCGGCCACCTCAGTTAAATTCTGCCTGGCCTGTTCAACTAGCGTCGAAATAGCCTGCAATTGTCTGCGCATCTCGATCAGTTCTTCTCCTTCAATCGGCAGATCAACGAAGGTGATGCGTAACATCTGATCTACGTAGAAACCGGGGTCGCGAGACCAGGGCCTGGAGATATTTAGACGGAAGTGGTGTTGATCAAACCGGGAGCGCACCGCGAGGTAGTCTATTTGCTGTGATTGTTCCCAGTTCACAACCGCCATATCGTTGAGTCGTGCCTGCAGGGCACTCATTTCCATACGACGTGTTTCAACTGCCTCTTCACTGTAATCTGGGTGGACTTCGCCATCTTCACCGGCAACCACGCTGAGTGTTGGCACTCCTTGGCCCTTCCTGGGATCCTTCCAATGCAAGAACTCTTCAAACAGTGACACAAAATCAGCGTAACTACCTTTGCCGGCAGGCATACCCTCGATCAAGTCGCTCGCTCGATCCACCTTATGATTTGCCTGCTGATCTGTACGCTCATCAGAGGCCGAATTTGCATACGAATTGTCGATCGCGCCTGCAAAGCCCGCCAAAGCGCAGACAAGGCTTAGAGTGCCAATCAATGGTCTAATCATTTCTAGCTCCTCG
Organism: Pseudomonadota bacterium; assembly: GCA_039110515.1. GTDB lineage: Bacteria > Pseudomonadota > Gammaproteobacteria > Arenicellales > Arenicellaceae > Arenicella. Next base: position 2,236 of record JBCCFY010000054.1, on the reverse strand, counting down.
TTATCCGCTATATAGTGATTATCGGATTATAGAGCCCAAGCCTCCTAATGCATAAATACCCGACGAGTTTATCTTGTGCCCAATTATTTCCATGGTCACACAGGTTAAAACTGAGTTTAGTTCTTATCATCCGTATCAAAGCAATATATGGCGATTTGCTTGGACAATCGTCAATTAAAACCTGAATTCCCATTAGGTATTCGTTAGTATGAGGGTAACAAGACAATTGTAGGGGGAGGGGAGTGTGCGCCTTACATTGAAGTATAACAACAACATAAGAACTTAGGAGTTGAGCATGTCTAAATCAATCACGCGGCAACGTGGCTTTGTCATGAAGTCTCTCATTGGGTTAATAGTGTTCGTAGGAATATCTGCGGTCGCTTATCCTAAGTATCAGGTCATGTTGGTGCGTTCTAAAATGGCGGAGGCATTGACGCTTGCCAGTGACGCCAAGACGAAATTGAACGAGTTTTACATTATGAACAACCGATTCCCGAGGAGCAGTCGAGAAGCTGGGGATATGCGAACGGTGACGCTCTCGAAACCGAAGTTCGTAAGCGACATCAAGATCGACTTCAAGAACAAGGAAAATGATGTGGTTATCGAGGTGTATTTCAATGAAGGAGAAATACCGGAAACAGATGCAGTGACCGATTTTCTTTACTTAGCTGGCAATAAGTCTGGAGATCCAGGATCTTTGATCGACTGGACCTGTGGCTCTGATGGAATTGATCCAAAGTACCTGCCCAGTACCTGTTAGACACTTAAAAGAGTCTTAGAATGAGGGTCTGACCCCATTTATTTCACCGTCAGTCGCGCCGTGAATGCACGTTGCAAGACCTGACCCCATAATTTCATTCGATTACACCATTCCAGATTATCAACCAGGCGAATATGGACAAACGGCTCGCGCTGAGGAAGGCGCAAAAGCGCCCTCTGCGCGTGTCCGTTCCATTTCTCAATCATCATCACCCCGATATCCAAATCATCAAAATAGTTACCCTGGTATTTCTTATGATTGATATCATTTATAACCCACCTTCAATTATTTTAATTTGCTTAGTATTAACATTTATTCTCACTACTCACCATCCTGACTATCAAAAACTATTACTCACAGTACATCTCCAATAATTGCTACGTTTTGTGCATAGCGCTACACTAGCTATGCAAGTGAGATAACTTTTTGACGGGGAAAAGGATGGCAACTGTAAAAAATTTAAAGGTTCAAGAATTATCGCTTGATCTCAGCAATTACCGAACGATACCTCAGAGCAGCGAAAGAAATGCAATTGAAGCCTTGATCGCAATCAATCCAAGCAAATTTTGGGGGTTGATGAAGAGTCTACTAGCAGACGGATATAGCCCCACAGAAAATATTATTGTGCTCAATGATGGACGGCAAATTGTAAAGGAAGGAAATCGCAGAATAGCTTCATTGAAACTGATTCATTCTCTAGTAAAGAACGTTGAGTTACCTGATGATATCCAAGAAACAATAAACGAGCTCCCTGCAAAATGGTTAAAAGATAACGAACGAGTCCCGTGTGCGGTTTATCCAAGTAGTCAAAGAGAATTTGTTCAACGATTGGTTTCAAGAACCCATGCAAAAAATCAACCTAGTGGGAGAGATGATTGGAATTCAGTAGCAAAGGCAAGATATGGCCGAAATGAAACCGCCGCCTCTGAACCAGCATTAGATCTATTAGAAAAATATCTCAAATCAGGAAAAAATCTTAGTCCTGAACAAGCGGAAAGATGGGCAGGCGATTATCCATTGACCGTGTTAGATGAAGCCATAAAGAAAGTGGCACCTTTGCTCAAAATGGAATCTAGTATCAAAGTTTCCTATTTTTATCCCAAAAAGAACAAACGAATTCTAGACAACGTGATGTTTGATATCGGGGTAGGGCAGTTGGGTTTCAAACAATTAAGAGCCAAATCACCCCAACCCCACTGGGGTGAAAGATACGGCCTTGGCATAACAGAACCCGAACAAGGAACATCACCAGGAGCAGACAATAGTCCGAACGACAAACCGCAAGGCACGCCCAAAACTAAAAAAAAGCCAGTAGCAACCCCAATTAATGATCCTAATGCTGTACGTAAAGCTCTAAGAAGTTTCGTCGTTAGAGGAGTGACCTGACCCCAAAAAGCGAGTCCAGTTTTAAAGTTAGACTTAACTTATAAACTAAGAGGTCATCATGCCCAGAAAGAACTATCCACCCGAGAAGAT
>JBCCFY010000053.1:0-23538 GCA_039110515.1 Pseudomonadota bacterium | reverse complement strand
GTTCTGAGAGACGCGATGTAAATGAGTGCAAATATGACTTGAAATGGAATGAAGTTCTGCGTGTCAGGGGACGTACAAACACTCAAGTAGAAGCACTCTTAGCCTTCATTACCTTAGCTCGGGCAGTTGAATCAGGGTCAACACAAATGCTCTTTTTAGCAGGGATCTAGTGGGGATATTGTTCCAATACCGGGCCCAGTGCTTCCTTTAACGGGTCTAACCAAGGTTCATAATTACGCCACTGGTCCACCCCGCCCTGGTAGATTGGTTGACGCACCTGCTCAGAACTCGCGGTACGCACCGGACGCTTGTTTTCAAAGAAGCGCAGGCAGGCCTCCTCGTATTCCAAGCCGCAATAGCTGAGCATATTTCTTACTTGAGTTTCAGTATCGGAAACAGTTTGCTCATAGAAGGCGCGGAATACCCTACCAGGCAATACCGCGTCATAGTGAGTCATCAGGTCGACGTAATCGCGATAAAACCGTCCCATATCGGTCAGGCTATAACTGAAACTCTGCCCGCGGGCATAGTATTGCTTGAAATTTGAAAAACAACAGCCCAGCGGATGACGTCGCGCATCGATGATTTTGGCCTGCGGCAATATCAGTTGGATCAAGCCAACATGCAGAAAATTGTTCGGCATTTTATCGATAAAAAACGGCGCATCTGTTTTCCGGTGGATACGCGTAGTTTCGATATAGCGATCACCCAGTTCCTGAAGCTGTTCCGCACTCAGGGTAGCCAGCACATCATCGTAGGCAAGGTCTTCTTCAGCCGCCTCGGCTTGTTCGCGCAGTTCCTTGGCTATGGTAATAATATCCGGCAGCTCGGTGGTGCCCTCCACTTTTGAATGGCAGGAGAGAATCTGTTCCAGCAATGTGGAACCAGAGCGCGGCATGCCAACAATAAAGATGGGCGCCGCGGATTCAGAACCGAACCCTTCGCGCTCTGTAAAGAAATCTTTTGAGAAAGTCTTTTGCAGGCGACTGGCACGCTCGGTGTTCATCTCGGCATCGTAATGGATACTGTTGTGGTGAAGCGCATTACCTTGTCGGTAATGGTCAAAGGAATCGGCAAACTCACCGGCGTCTTCGGCTGCCTTCCCAAGGGCAAAGTGGATATGCAAGCGGTGCTCTTTTGCCAGCTCAGTGTCCTGCAGTGCGTCATCCATACTGCTTAAATCGCCATCACTGAAACGAAATGTCTTCAGATTTGCCAGGCTCCAGTAGGCCTCACCAAATCCAGGATCACGCTGAATGCTTTGCCGATACGCGTCGATACATTCATCTTGCATGCCCTCGGTTTTCAAAACATGGCCGTAGCTCAGCCAGACCTTGGCGTTGGCCGGATATTCGTCCAAGAGTTCCTTATACATCGCACTGGATCGCTGGTACTCACCAATACGACTTAAAATAACCGCACACAGGTTTCGATAACTTGGGCTTCTAGGTTCTTCTTTGAGTAAGCGCTCAACTTCTACCAATGCGGCGGAAGAATCATTGCGTCGATGCAGCAGAACAGCGTAGTTATAGCGAGCAGCGTTAAACCCGGGTGCCAGTTCAAGGCATCGCAATAGCAAGGCTTCGGCCGCCTCGTTCTCTCCGCACCGGACAGCCACTTCCGCGAGCATACGAATCGCCGGCACGTCGCTGGGCGATTGCTGCAGATGGTTTTTTAATAAGCGTTCCGCCTTCGGTACCTCGTTGGTCACCATCGCGGCCGCAGCCTGCGCCAACATTGGGTGGCGGGTGGAGGATTGAATGTGCCTGGCGTAGGCGGCATCGCCTGCCTCATTGTCACCGGTGGCCATCAAGTGATCTGCTAAAAACCGCCAGGCCTCCGGGTGGTCCGGTTTCAAGGCAACGGTTTTCTTCAGCATGGAAATGGCTTTATCGCCCATGCCTTTGGCTGCCAGCACGAGCCCATATTGAAAATGGGCTGCCGCCCACTGGGAATTTCGCTGCACAATTTGTTCAAGCAGGTTCAATGCCTCATCGAGCTTCCCCTGCCGAAATTGAGCACTGGCTAGAACCAATTGTGCCGGCGGATAGTCCGGCACTTGTGTCAGTATTTCTCGCGCCTGCTCCGCTGCTAACGCGGCATCCTTGTGTAATAACGCACTGGCATGACGGATCGCGATTTCCAATCCACCCGTTGCTGATTGTGCGTCGCTCACAGCGTCATACTCTTTAGCAACAAGCCTGAAAAATACGGCAGGGTTATTGCCGCCTTGGTATGTGTCTGGAATTGCATTGCGTCCTCTCGCAGAATCGTCTTGACGATTCTAAGGGCATGTCGGGACTAAGGCAATGCCAGCCTGAACCTGTCCAACCAACAGCTTGAGCCAGTCCAATCGGTAATCGGACCGGCTTAGCAGGAAAACGCTTTAGGGAGCACTGGTCAAGCCAACTGCCGAAGACGCACCAGACTCCTCGTAGGACACCTGCTGACCATCTCGCAAGCGCTCACCGCCGCGCACGACAACCGAGGCATTGGCGTCGACATCACCTATCACTTCGATCATGTCACCCTCTGCATAGCCGAGCTCCACATTTCGACGTTGCGCTTTACCCTCTTCGATGACAAACACGTACTGACTGTCAGTACGCAGAATGACTGCATCACGCGGAATAGCGACTACTTCCTTTGGGGCAGCGCTGGGTAGTGAGACACGCACTGGCGAGCCCACCAGCAAGCCGCTGTCTTTCAAGGTGACGCGCAGTTCCATGGTACGACTGATTGAATCTCCAACTGGCACCAGCGCACGTACTGGTGCCTGGAAGCTCAGACCATTGCCTTCGATCGACAATAACGTTCCCGGCTCGATGGGTTGTACCAGGGCAGCAGGCACTCGCGCACTGATCTCCAGGTTCACGGTATCAACCAACCTGGCAACTGGGCTACCGATCTGTGCGTATTCACCGGGCTGAATGGACTGGCTAACTACCCGACCTGGAAACGGAGCTTTAATCGAGGTCCGATTGAGATCGTTCTCCGCCGAACGCAAGGCAGCCTTGGCACGAGATACGTCAGCCTTGGCGGTTTCAACATTGGATTTCAACTCTGCGATTCCAATCTCGGGAATACCCAGCTTATTCTCTTCCACTCCCACCCGTTTGTAGTAGTCGGAATGATATTGATACAAACTTTCCAGCCGCTGCAGTTCTGCTCGGCGTTGCTCAACCATCTGTTGAGCGTTTTGTGGATCGATTTCAGCAATGCTGTCCTCTACGCTGATAACGTCACCAACAAAGGCAACCGAGAGCACTTTGCCCGAGGTTTCGGAAGCGATCACCGCGTCACGCACGCTGACAACAGTGCCTGGCAGCACCGTGTGCGGCGACATAACCATGGTTTGCGCAAAGTCGATGGCGACATTGGCTGGTGGCGGACCGGATGGCGCCGCAGCGGTATCACTACCTTTGCCAAACCAGCCAAAGAACCAGGCGGCGATGGCAAAGGCCAGGGCAAGAGCGAGCACTGCCCCAGCAATTAATTTTGTGCACGGAGAAACAGTCTCCGGAATTCGGTCTTCGAATATCATTGTGCTTTAATCCAATTTTGAGTTGCCAGGCGCTGCCGCAGATTAAGCTGGGGCAAGCCCTCAAGGCGAAGTAAACAAGGAAGAAGAATCAGGGTGAAAAGGGTTGAGATGGCCATACCTCCGACAATCACGGTGGCCAATCCTTTATAGATAATGCTGCCTGCACCAGGAGCCACCACCAATGGCAACATGCCCATCAGCGAGGTCATGGTAGACATCAGAATTGGCCGCATGCGCCGGTTGAGGGCGATGCGAACTGCCTCATGTTTGTCATTCTGTTCACGTTCGGCACGGCGGGTTTCCGCTACCAGCAGGATGGCGTTATTGACCACTAAACCGAGCAAAATAATAAAGCCGATCATGCCCAGTAAATCCAGGGGCGTTGGCGTAATCAGATCCAGCAGGCGCACTGCAATCACACCGCCTACAGCTGCCATCGGTAAGGAGATCATTACCAATAAGGAATCGCGGGGTGATTTAAACAGGGCCGCCATAACCAGGAACAGCAAGATGACCGCCAGGGCAAAATTGCCTTTCAAGTTGTTGATCGCTCGTGACAGCGCATCGGCATCGCCACCGTAGGCGATCGTGCTATCCGGTGGTGTCATGGCACGAATTTCTGGTTCAAGACCCTGCAATACAGCCAGGGTCTCGCCCAGGGCCATATTGCGTGGCGCCACGATGTTCAGAGAAATTGTACGTCGAGCATTGAGGCGGAATATCTGGTTTGGCCCTACCCCTCGTTCGATTTTGGCGAGGTCTCCAAATGGTATGACCGCACCACTTGGCGTCACAATGGGCATGGTTTCCAATTGCTCTGGAACGGTCCATTCTTCTGTGCGCAGCAGAATGTCCAGTCGTGAATCTTCGTGGAAAAATTCGCCCAGCCACAGACCATCACCAAAGGCACGCAGTGTGCGGGCCAATGATTCTCGGGTTAAGCCGACTTCAGCGAGGCGTCGATCATCGGGTATCAATCGCAACTCAGGTGTCACGATCTGCGGATCCGGGTTCAGGGTAACGCGACTGCCAGCCAGATTGGCGCGGACCAGGTCCGCCACATCCAAAGCTGCGTTGTTTAACTGCGTGAACTCAGCCGATTGCAAATCGATACTGATAGTTGCACCGCCGCCAAAGCGCCCGAACAACGACCCCTGTTGGGCAAAGGCCTGGGTATCCGGGAATCCGGACAGGATCTCCTGGTTAGTGATTTTCACCATTTCATCGACCCGTGATTGATCTTTCACGCGGATACCGATATTGCCACCCCAGGTTTCAGTAAACAGGTAGTAGTTTTTCAGTGCCGGTTCTTTGACGCCATCCATATAGGGTTGCAGGCGTTCTACCACCACTTCGGCAAACTCCTTACGCACCACATCAGGCCCGGCCCCGGACGGAAACGACACGAAGGCATCCACAGCGTCACGCTTAACCGGTGGCAGATAGTTTAACTGCGGCCATAAGGCCCAGCCGATCACCATTGGCAAAATCGTCAGGCTGGCGATCCAGGCCGTTCGTTTTCGCGGTGTATCGGTGATTTTCATCAGCGTATTCACCGCACGATCCAGAGGAAGTTGCTTGCCGGAATCGGCGTGCTCCTCTTTCTTGGGCAGGAAATAAGCCGCTCCAGCAGGCAATATAAACAAGGCAACCAAAAAGCTGAACGCGACTGCTATGGCGATGGTGAGCGCCAGGTCAGCGAATAACTGCCCTTCCACATCTTCAAAGAACACGATCGGCACAAAGATCACAATCGTCGTCAGGGTCGATGCCAGTAGCGCACCGCCAACACTTTTTACCGAATTGAGTGCCGCCTTAGCGGCCTCAACCCCTCTCTCGACCTGCCTCACATAATGTTCGAGCACCACGATAGCGGCATCCAGCACCATCCCGGTTGCGAATGCCAGCCCAGCCAGGGAAATCACGTTAATGCTGCGGCCAAAGATGTTCAGCACCGTGAAGGTAGCGAACAGGCTGATGGGGATGGCGGCGGCAATCAACAAGGTAGCACGCAGTCGTCGCACAAATAACCACAGGCAGCCCACTGCCAACAGAATGCCTATCCCCATGTTTTCCGATAGCAGGGATATCGCGCGACGAATAAAGATAGATGGGTCGAAACTTTTCTCAATTGTCACGCCATATTGGCTGGGAAAGGTTTCGTTCAGACGATTCATGGTCAGAATCACCTGGTCAATCGCCTCTAATGTATTACCACCCGGTTGTCTGAGAATACGAATACCCAGTGCCGGGTTTCCGTTTTGGTAGGTAACGCCGGGGGCTTCATCAGGACCGACGATAACCTTGGCAATGTCCCCCAGTTTAACCGGGGCGCCATCACGCCAGGCGAGAATGGTTTGTTCCAGCTGATCGGCAGCATAACGACCTTCAAAACGCAGGGTGAAATCCCGTCGGCCGACCTCTACCTTGCCGCCGCTTACATCACTGGACCGATTTAAATTGGCGGCGATGGTATCCACGGTAATGCCCAACTGCGCGGTAAGAAATGGATCAAACTCCACGCTGATAATCTGCTCACCGACATTTTGCAGCACGTTGACGCTACCAACGCCCTCAATTTTCTCCAGTTCAGTGGCAATGTTCTTTTGCGTGAACTCACGTAAATCGTTAGTGGAAATAATCGAATCGGGTGCATGTTGCACAAACAGGAAGATCAGCATTTCCCCGGCACCACCGCCACCATCGCGATGAATTTGCGGGCGGTCCGCATCCGCCGGCAGGTTGCGCACACGCTGCAGTCGGCTGGATACCTCGGTGAATGTGCGATCCATATTGGTGCCCAGGGCGAACTCCATATTGATCCAGGCATTAGTATTGTTTGACCATGAACGCAGCCGGGTCATGCCGCTGATGCCACGTAGCTCGCGCTCGATCGGCTCTACTACCTCGCTCTCTATCTCACGCGGGCTGGCTGCACGCCAACTCACCTGGACTGACAGCTCTGGCCGTTCAATACTCGGCAACAACTGAATCGGTAATTTTTGTACGGATACGATGCCCAGGATCAATAACAGGCAGATCACCGCTGCGGTGATGGCCGGATTGCGGATAAAAAATCTGGTGATTTCCATAGAGGACTACCCCTGCTTCAGCTCGAGCAAGCCGTAAACGCTTTGAGCGTCTGTAGATTCGTGCCCTGAAATGTGTGGTACCAAGCGAAGCATCTGATGTGCGTTTTTAGTGCGCTGTTTATTGTCTAAAAGATGAAAACCAGCTTTTTTGTGAGCCTGGCTTACCTCATCTTGCTTATTCTCCTAAGACGCTTGTTTCAGGCAGAAAGTTGCAGGTTAACTAGATTTAATACTTGGGCTGCAACGGCTGGAACCACTTCTATTTTTCAGTCTATTTTCAAACCAGCGCAGGCATAAAAAAACGGCAGCTCAGCCGTGAAAGGCTGATGCTGCCGTTTTTGTGAAAGTAATGTTGGGAAACGCTTGTCGTTTCCCGTATTACTTCCTAACCGGATAATTCTTGGTTGGCGACCACTGTTGGTTGTGGGGCCTTGGCCAAGGGCCAGATTAATTGCTCAGCAATGCTGGTCTCAGGCAGGTTTTCCACGCCAAACTGTTCTGGATAACGTCGAGTGATCTTGGCTGTACCAAATAGCACATCCCAGAAAAATAACAGGTTGCCATAATTGCCCTTGTAGTTGGTGACGCCATCAGCAGCGTGCTTACCATGATGCGCACTGTGGGTTGCCGGGGTGGAGATCGTTCGTTCGACTACCCACATCACTGGCGACAACCACTTTATCTTGTAGAGTGGCGCATCCCAGCGCACATCACTGTGGGCGCCGTAAATAACGGTCATCTTGATCACAATATAGAACGCGTACACCCAGCCGCCACCCAGATAAATTAACGCCCCGGAGAACCATAGGCCGGGCATAAGCAGGTAGTAAAAGAAATTATTGCGGTAAACAACGCGAATCGACAAGTATGGTGCGTTGTGGTGCGGTCGATGCAAGTTATAAAGCCAAGGCACGGAGTGTGATGTGCGATGCCACCAGTACTGAGTCATATCGTCAAACAACAGGAACAAAGCAAATACCGCCCAAAACGGCCAGCTTTCAAGCATGCCTTCCGCGCCAGGGGCGATCAACGCCGCAGTCAGCCCACCGCAAAACAGCACCAGCGGTTGGGTGAAGAGCGTGAGAGCGCCAGTACTGGCCAGTTCGACGATGCCATCTGATTTCTCCTGACCCTTCTTGTTGAAGAATTGGGTGAACAGGATTTCCAGCACGATAAAGGTGAGGAAGATGCACAAAACGACAAGAATTTCAGGTTTCATGGCAAGCCTTTATTAATTAGAAGTTGCGATATGCGCTTAGCTTAGCAGTAAGAAATATATTAAAATGATAAATATTTTACATTTCAATACACTATGTCAGACCTGCTACAGCTCAATTCACCCGCCTTTCTAAACCTGTTATCACCTGAGTTGGCGGAGCAAATCTGCACAGCCGCAACTATTGTGAAGTACGGCGATGGCCAACTTATCCATAGTCGTGGCGAAACAAAACCAGGCCTTTCCATCGTTCGTTCCGGTGCCGCGCACGTCGGTGTTTATGGCAGCGATGGTACTTTTGTCATGACAGGTCTATTAGGCCCTGGGGAGTGCTTTGGTGAATTCACCCTGTTTACCAACCTGCCCAGGACGCATGACGTTTCTGCTGCTGGTAACACCGAAATCTATCAACTGTCGGAACCCGCATTTCGTCGCATCTACGCACAACACCCTGAGCTTAGCAATATTATGATGTCCGCCAGCCTGATGCGAACTCACCTGCTGCTGGAAATGCTGGATGCCCTGCGCCGGCTGCCGCTGTTAGAACGGGCGGCGAAGATTCTGCTGACCATGTCCTATACATCCGGCAGCGAGCACACCATCCAGTGTCGGCAGACAGACCTGGCTTATACGCTGGGAGTGACCCGCGTTTCCCTGGCCAAGGTGTTAAAACAACTCGCCAGACTCAAGCTGATCCGGGTGGGTTACGGAAAAATACATTTGCCACAGCGCGATCTGTTGGAGCAATGGGTTGACGAACATTGCGATACTACGCCGTTAAACTGGGCTTCTTGAGCACTATCCCCTTGCGCTCTAGAGTGCAGTGCAATCCAACTTACGATTCGGCTGCCTGGTAGTTATCCTTGCTGGCGAAATATTCATCGCACATCTGTTGTATAGCATGTTGGTCGTAGTCACGTAGACCGCTGAGAACCAGTTTTTTTACGCCGGAGCCAATGTTGACTCCATCTGAGCTCAGTTCAAACAATAATTCCGCGTTGCCGCGACGACCATCCACTTCTAGCCTGGTGTCGTGCAATCGAATTTCCAGATCTTCAAACTCCAGCGTTGAAAACTCGAAAGCCATGCTTTCATAGATTACCAAAGGTCGCTTAGGATTAATCATCACCTGGTGTTGTTCCATCAGAGGCACCAGGATATGCGGAAAATTTTGGCCGGAGAACGCTACGTAGTTTCGCAGCATTTGTTCAACTTTAGCAGCCTCAAGGGTAAGCCCGCCCGACCACGCGATGGATACCACGGGCTTGTCCTTTTCATTCACAATTTCTAGCTGCGCACTATCAGTGCTGAGATCCACCGCCGGGTAAACCACTGGCTTGTCCGCAGCCAGCAGATCCAGAAAACCGAACTCCATTTTCTCATGCAGGCCGTACCGCTCCAGCGCAATGGCAAACAGCAAATCACCTGGCACGCAAAACCGTTTTGATTCAGCATCATGAATCGGGTTGAAATCTCCTGCGACAGATTTGGCAAAGGCACTGCCTTGGTCAGCCCCAACACTGATGAACTGATTTGCCGATTCGTGATAATAGTCTTGAAGAAATTTCATTTAGAGTTTGGTTCAATGAGCAACAGCCCGTGAGTATAAGCGAAAGCGATCTACATGGCTGGATTTATAGTTTCTCCTTGCAAGTACGCCTTAGCGCTTCGAACTTTGGTAAGATTGGCGGATAGCCTATTTACTCCGAGGAGCTTGAATGAAACATCAAACAGTAAAACCACGCGTAAAACCCCTCATAACTCTCCAGACGGTGATGAAGTTGAGCTGGTGGTCCCTGTTATTGCTTGCGATCTTACTGACTATTAAGCCAGCTGCCGCGGACTCTTCCGGTGTTATCGATGCGCTCAAAGTATGCGCTCGAACCGCGGATGATAGCGCTCGCATAGCGTGCTATGAAGATCTCGGTAAGTCAGTTCTTGCTGCTGAAGCCCAGAGCAATGGCGATGACGGCGGAGAATCAGCAGTTGCCAGCGAAGGAGACAGCAGTGCGGATACTGCGTCAACGAATACAGCTGAAGCCGAATCCATCGAGCCAGCAGCGGAAGGCTCGCTTCCGGATAGTATTGGTGGCCGTGAATTTGCCGCGGCGGCAGGCGTTGAAGCCGAATCCTATCGCGGCAAGGTCAAATCCTGCAAACGTGGCCTGGATCGACAATGGTTTTATATTTTCGAGGGCGGCCAGATCTGGAAACAGGCAGACAATCGCAAACGCAGTTATAAAGGCGGTTGCGATTTTGAGGTAACGATTGTCGAAGACTCCTTTGGTTACCTGATGCAGGTGGACGGCGAAGAACGCACTACGCGCATTAATCGATTCCGTTAATTGAAAATTCTTGGTCGAGGCGTTTATTCTGATTAGTCGTTAAACGCCTTTAGCACCTCGCGGGTTAAATCCCAGCGATTAAAGCCCTGCTTGCCGTAATCCAGGCCACGACGAACGATCACCAGGTCGTGGGACGGCACCACCACCAAGTATTGACCGCGATTGCCGGCCGTCGCATACGCATCCTTGGGCACGTCTTCCCGATCATCAGGCACCAGCCACCATTGCCCACCATAAAATTTTCCACGTTCGGAAGTGGCCGGTGCGGGCGTTCTAACAAAGTCGATCCACTCCTTAGAGAGAATTCGTTCCCCCTGCCAGACGCCGTCTTGTAAATACAGCAAACCAAAGCGAGCCAGGTCGCGCGCATTGGTATACACCTGGCTACTCAGAATGAAATCGCCGAACCGGTCAGTGCTCAACAAAGTGTTGTGCATACCAATTTTGCTTAGCAGGGCCCGATACGGGAACTGGTGATACGCCGCTTCATCGGCGAATACCTGTTTCATGGCATAAACGGCTAACAGCGTGTCGTAATTTTCATAGTCCCAGAAACTGCCCGGCTCGCGAACCAGCCCACGCTTGCGCGCACCCGCAACCGAGCTGGCCCCGGCCCAATATGCCAGGCCGGAACCGGTTGCGTACTCCATTCCGAAACTGTCTACCGGGTACAAACCACTGGCCATGTTCAGTGCGTGGCGCAGGGTTATTTCATCCCGCGGATCTGCTTCTGACGCGTCGAGTGCTGGCAGCCACTCGATGCCAAGTGACTCATCCAGCTTCATTTTTCCCTGCTCGACGAGGATGCCGATTAGGCTCACCGCGATGCTCTTGGCCGTTGACCAGGTCCGCGTGCGGGTATGCATATCCACGCCTTCGGCATATCGTTCATGCACGATCTGACCTTTGTGCACGACCAACAGACTCAAGGTGTCCTGCTCATCAGTCTCGCGTTTAAATGCCCAATCGGATGCCGCCTGTAACATCTCTGCATTAATGGCTCCGCCAGGTCCTCGGTCTGCGAGCAGATCGCCATCGGGCCATGCAGTTTCACTGGGATCTGATTTGGGTGGCGCAATCGCCACACTGGGTAAGTCTGGAATATCCTCTGCCGATTGTTCGGGCCCCAGAACCACGCAGCCTATTCCAGGTCGAAATACTGCCTGCACTTCCTCACCGTCGTCACCACCGCCAACAGATACCAGCTGTAGGTCGTTATCGACACGATAATTATCTGTAGCGGGTCCGCCTACCCTCTCTTGCAGATACGCCAACTCCTGTTCAAGTACCTGCTGCAGGCTGCGGTTGGAGGTAAACAGGCCGTTACAGCTCAGAACTGCCTGTACCCCGTTGCGGATCATGCCCCGATTATTGGAAAAATAATCGAAGTCATCTTCGGTTTCTGCATGCGCGAGTGCGCCTTGCGATAACAGGATCAGGAGCGCTGCGCGCACACTAATAGAATTCCTCATTGTGCCTACTCGCTGTCCGGTTTGCTGTAGCTGATCCTGTAAATCACACCCGCGTAGTCATCCGAAAGCAACATAGATCCATCAGGGAGTTGCAGTAAATCAACGGGTCGTCCCCAGTACTTGCCATCTTGCAACCAGCCACTGGCAAAAATCTCATGCGGCTGCGGATTCCCCTCTGCATCAAATCGGACCAGGCTAAGATAAAAACCATCCGGTTCACTGCGATTCCAGGAACCATGATGTGGAATCAAAATCTGGTTACGATATTCCTCAGGGAACATATCCCCCGTATAAAACTTCAATCCCAACGGCGCAGTATGCGGCGGTAATTCCACCGTAGCGCCAGTGAACTCAATATCAGGTACCTTGAATTCGCCATCACGCAGACCATTCCCGTATTCGTAGGGGTAACCAAAATGCTGGCCAGCATTGCTGACGCGGTTTAGTTCCTCAGGTGGTCGATCATCACCCCAACGGTCGCGGCCATTTTCAGAAAACCAGAGTTCCCCTGTCTGGGGGTGAAAATCAAACCCCACCGTATTGCGCACACCCCTGGCCTCAATGCGTTTATCGCTACCATCGGCTTTGATGCTGGTGATCACAGCATAGTCTTCACTGGACTCACAAATGTTGCATGGCGCGCCCACCGGCACATACAAACGCCCATCGGGGCCAAACTGGATGTATTTCCATCCATGATGCGTTTCGCTGGGGTAACTGTCGTTCACCACCACCGGGTCGGGCAATTGGTTGAGTTGGTTCTCGATATCGTCGTAGCGTAGTACTCGGTTGGGTTCGGCTACATACAGACTGCCATCACGGGTAGCGATGCCATTCGGCATGAATAAGTCGTCATCCAGCTCAATGACCTGATCAGCCTGGTAGTCTCCATCTTTATCAACTACCGCGTAGATACTCCCCTTATTTCCAGCAGCGCGGCCTTTGCCACGCGTACCAACAAAGATTGTGCCATTGTCACCCAGGGCCATGGATCGTGCACCCGGTACGTCAGTAGCATACAGTTCAATTTTAAAGCCCGCTGGCATCTCCATCGAGTCCAGGTAATCTGCAGGGTCAGCATTTTTAATTGGGTTACTGACTGCCACCACCGCAGCGGCTACAGAAGACACTGCAGCAAAACAAATTAAAACAAGATTGGTAATCAGCATACGACATGCTTTCATGGTATTTCCTCTATAGTGTGATCATCCTGGGTAGATGACCTATATCAAACTGGTTTTATTGCGGAGACGTTAGCATATCCGCAGCAAAAATGAACTTCACATGTCACTCGGAACGCCGCTACGAAATTCTATTCACCGCACTGCTCCGCCAGGTATGGAAAGGTGTATAGTGCAATGCTGAGCGTGTCGACAATAATGCGGAGCACTGCCATGCAAAATAATAACAAGTTGGCCTACCTGCCTTTTCTGGCTTTTTTCTTGCTCGCCTTGAGCGCCTGTAACAGTTCGGATCGAGCATCAGGGCAGACCATTATCTACGCCGCTAAAAGCGTGATTACCATGGAAAAACCTGGCGATACGTTCCAGGCGGTGGTCGTCCAGGCTGGCAAAATTGTTGCCCTGGGTGATGCCGACAAGCTGGCGCAACAATACCCTGGCGCGGTGGCTGACGAGAGCCTGGCCGAGAAGTTCATTGTGCCTGGCTTTATCGATCCGCATATCCACATGATGTTGTCGGCGATTCAATATGCTTTACCAATTGCCCCACCCTGGCCGATGACCACTCCGGAGGGATTTATCGAAGGCCTCGCCACCCGAGAAGCATTCCTGCAACGGGTGAGAGAGATTGAAGCCAGCACCGAGGCAGGTGAGCCATTGATCATCTACGGCTACCATGACCTGGTGCACGGTGACCTGGACCGACATGACCTCGACGCGATTACTACCTCCAGGCCGCTTTTGATCTGGCACTATTCCTCGCACGATTTTTACCTGAATACTGAAGCCTTGGAATGGACCGAAATCGACGCTTCGCTGCATGACCAGTTTGAGGGTGTACCTTTAGACGCTGATGGACTGCCAACTGGGCGAATATTTGAAGACGCCCTGCCGTATCTGACTGAACAACTGGGATCAACCTTGTTGAATCCATTCAGTATTCGCCGTGGGGTAAAAGGTTTTTCGCGACTACTGCGTCAAGGAGGGGTCACCACGGTGGCCGACCTTGCCTATGGTATTTTCAGCGTCAACCTGGAAAACCTGAACATCTGGCTGAATTGGGGCTCGCCACAGAAAAGCGGCTACCGCTTGTACCTGGTGCCAGAACATCGGGCCTTTGAGAAAAAATATGGCGACGAACGTATCCAGGAAATTCACGACCTGGTTAAGCAGGACAGTTGGGCTCCCGCGCCAGTTTTGCCGCAAGTGAAGTTCTTTACCGATGCCGCCTTCTATTCACAAACCATGCGGCTGTCGGATCCTGGTTACCTGTCTGGGCAAACGCAGGGTTCACCAGGACTGTGGGTTATCAAGCCAGAAAACCTGGTGGAGACCATCAAACCCTATTGGCAAGCAGGGCTGGGAGTGCGCATTCACTCCAATGGTGATGCGGCTCAGACTGAAACACTCAACGCCTTGGTTGAACTGCGCAAATCAGACAAACAACAACGGTATGTAATCGAACATGCCGGGCTGTTTTCACCGACTGATATAGCCAGGGCGGCTAAGTTAAAGGCGGTGATTTCCGCAGCCAGTCACTACGTGTTTTTCCTGGGCGAAGCCTACCAGGCCCCACTGGGTGCTGAGAGGGGCGGTTGGATATCGCCACTGGCTTCTTTATCTCAAGCCGGGGTGCCGGTAACCCTGCACTCCGATGCGCCACTGGCCCCGCCCTTGCCACTGCAAGCAGGCGCAGTGCATATGACTCGGGCAACGCGCGAAGGTGGCAGCTTGTCACCCAATGAACGGCTCCCAGCCTACGAGGCATTAGAGGCCATTACATTGGATGCCGCAATCGCACTGGGCCTGGAAGACGAGCTGGGATCTATAAGCGTGGGTAAACGCGCTGATTTTACCGTGTTGGACGCCAACCCAATGGAAACACCCGGATCGGACTGGCCAGATATTGGGGTTTGGGGAGTTGTACTCGACGGTGTGCTGCGACCCAACTGATTTCCCCCAGAAAAGAATCGCCACGGCATGGGTTTGATGGCCGTAAATCCGGTCTATTCGCGAGCAAAATGTCTAACTTCACTACAAACACACTATCGGCTAGAAAACCGCGCAACTAAAGGCCCCGCCGCTATTCAGCAGGCGGGTATTTTGTGGTAGCATTCCCGCCAATAATAAGGCTGCTCTACACTGCATAGAGTATTAGTTCCCAAAATCCACGAAAAGTTGTTCACTGCCACTTATTGCCGGTACACGATCCGGACAATAGTCGAGGCATACCGTGTCGTGGATTTTTTAATAAACATGCAGGCACGCCATGCACAAATACAAAACAATGCACAATATAAAACGGGGTTTATGGTTCGGTTTTATAGCTCTTTGGATTACCGCGGCCAATAGCGCGCTGGCCGCACCGGAGGTAAGACCGATCAAGTTTTGGGATGATTCCACGCCCTCAAGCAAGCTGGTTCCCAATCACAGCGCCTGGCAGGACATACTCGACAAGTACCTGATAGACGAACACCCATCCGGGATTCATCGCTTTGACTACGATAATGTCAGCGCAGACGATGAACGTAAACTGCTGGAATATCTCCGCTATCTGCAACAGCTGGATCCGCGCCAGCTCCGTAAGGATCGGCAGAAGGCCTATTGGCTGAACCTCTACAACGCAACCCTGGTGTTATACATCGTAGTGCGTGAACCGGTTGACTCGATTCGCAATCTTAACCGCGGCCCGTTCTGGGATGCCAAGCGCTTTAATATTGCCCTGCAAGAACTCTCGTTCAATGACATCGAACACGGCATATTGCGGCCGTTTTTCACCGATGAGCGGATTCATTTTGCTCTGTGTCGCGCTTCTCTGGGTTCGGCAAACCTGTCAGCCCAGGCCTTTACTGCAGATAATCTTGAGGCACAGTTGGATGAGGCAGCCCGAAATTTTGTCAATCATTCACGCGCAGTCAGAGTTCAGGGCAACGAAGTCGTATTGTCGCGAATGTTTAAGTGGAATCAGGATGACTTTGGTTCCAACAACCAGGAAGTTAAAACCTATCTAAAGCAATATCTGCCACCTGAGAAAGGCCAGCAAATCGATCGGGCCACTCGGGTTCGCTACCAGTTCAACTGGTCGTTGAACGGCCCTGAATAGCTCGATACCGCTATTCTGCGACCTGGTGCCCGAGGCGTGAGTGCAAAGTTATACATTTTTGCTATCTCACACTATTGTGAAAAAGCACGGTGGGCACTCGATTATCTGCAGATTGACTATGAACTAGTCTTTTTGGCTCCTGGATTGCATATTGCAACCGCTCGTAAATTCGGTTTAAAAGCATCTTCTGTGCCTTTTTTGGATACCGGCCAGGAGATTATCCAGGGTTCTGCCAAGATCATCGATTGGGCCGAGGAATACTCAAGGTCAGATTACACCCTTATTCCGGGTGATTCAGAAGAAACTAGCCGAGAGATCGAAAAAAGGCTGGATAAGGTTTCCGGCGTTCACGTGCGACGGATGTTCTACTCCGAGGCGCTGGTAGAACACTCCAGCACGGTTAAGGTCATCTTTACAAAAGATCTCCCAACACTGCAAAAATTCTCGATCAGCGTGGTTTGGCCGTTTATTCGCAAGTTGATGATCAAGGCTATGGATTTGGGCCGCGAACAGGGTGAGGAGTCACAAAAAATTATTGACAATGAACTGCGCTGGCTGGACTCGCTGCTCGCCGATGGCCGCCCTTACTTGGTTGGCGAACAGTTTAGTCGTGCCGATCTCACCGCCTGTGCATTGTATGCACGCACTGCGCGCCCGAAGGAGCACCCCGCCGCTGCCTCGATGCTTGCTCCACCACGACTGGCGCAAACGCAATCAGAGTGGGACTCACGGCCGTCACTTAAGTGGATTCGGAAAACATACAGTCAAGACCGGCATCACGAATAAAAATTAGTCGCACATCTGCAACTATTTACCAGGCTAATCGATCTCTAATTGTGTAATGTAATACTATTGCATTTCTATTGGCAGTCATGCCAAAATCGTCGCCTACTGCAGTTGTCGGTTGATTGTGTCTGCCTGAAATAAATCCTTTGCTTGACTTGAGCGATGACAAGACCTGTTCTTGACATAGCAATCGATTAAAGGGAAAACTGCAACCCATACAGTCATGAATAAAAATCGCCTGATACATTTAGCCCTACTGTCGCTGTTGCTATTTATGCAGTCAGCGGTGGCGACCCATGATATTGATCATCAGTATCAAGGCGATCAGTACCTGGGACACACCGAAGCGTGTGAGGTATTCGTAACAGCGGATAATCATACGGCGATTGAATCTACACCGACACAGCTTGTGCTGGCGACAATATCGGCTAATCCAGAACAGCATGAACTGCGTCAAGCCGAATTCACGCACACCAATCATTATTCCTCCAGGGCACCCCCGCTCTCTTAAGTTCTCCCCCATCACTTTCAGTTCATTGATTGATGAGCTGAATCATATTGTCATTGCCGTATTGGGCAATGTCGGAATAAATATTGGAGTACTTTTGTGCGTAAACTATTAATAATTATTGCATTAGCCTGTGGCCACCAAGTGGCTTTGGCTAATGACATTGAAGAGATTCGAGTCACCGTGCATCCCTTGTCAGAAGAAGGGATAGCACAATCATCAACTGTTGTAAGCGGCGAAGAACTCGCCCGAGAAGTCCAGGGCTCTCTGGGCGAAACTTTATCCAATGAAGCTGGAATAAGTTCTGCCAGCTTTGGTACCGCAGTCGGCCGACCAGTTATTCATGGTCTTGGCGGTGCACGGGTTAAAACCACCGAAGATAAAATTGACAGCCTGGATGTATCCGTTATCAGTGGCGACCATGCGGTCACCATTGAGCCTTTTATCGCTGACCAGGTCACTGTGCTTAAGGGCGCCAGCACTCTGCTGTTTGGCTCTAATGCCATCGGCGGTGTTGTTGACGTAGAAACCGGTCGTATCCCCAACCAGATTCCAGAAAAAGCCATTGGCGGACGACTGGAGCTGCGCGGTATCGATAACGGTGACGCTACCGTCGCCGCGGTACGTCTGGATGGTTCTTTGAGCGAAAACATAGCCTGGCATCTTGATGCGTTCAGCCGCGATGCGGATGACTATGATATTCCCGGGTTCGTGGAGTCTGCTGCACAACGAGCAGCTGAAGAAGAGGAAGAGCACGAGGAAGAAGAACATGAAGAAGAAGAGCACGAGGAAGAAGAGGAAGAACGCGATATCCTCGAAGGCAGCCGCTCAAGCAGTGATGGTGGTGCCTTTGGCTTAAGTTTTGTTGGCGATCGTGGTTTTGCTGGTTTTTCTGTGAGCACTTTGAATCGTGAATATGGTCTGGTGGGCGGACATGGCCACGAAGAAGGTCATGACGAAGACGAAGAGCACGAAGGCGAAGAGCATGAGGAAGAGGAGCACGAGGAAGAAGAGGAAGGCGTCGGCATGATCGACATGGAGCAAACCCGCTTTGACTTTGAAGCCCAGGTTAATAATCCTTTCGCTGGTTTTGAGTACATCAACTTCCGTCTTGGCATCAACGACTATGAACACCAGGAAATTGAAGGCAGCGGTGAAGTCGGTACTTTCTTTGACAATGATGCCTGGGAAGGCCGTGTTGAACTGCGTCATGAGCCGATCGGTGGTTTTGATGGTGTGTTTGGTCTACAGCTGAACAATCGTGAATTCAGTGCACTCGGCGAAGAAGCCTTTGTCATTCCGGTTGAGTCAGACAGCGTCGGCGTCTTCTGGGTTGGTGAAAAGTCTTTCGATAACTTTGACCTGGAAACAGGTGTACGCCTGGAAGAAGTAGATCACAGCCCAATCGATGGTAGCTTGCCTGATCGGGATTTCACCAGCTTCAGCGCCTCACTGGGCATGGTTCGTAACGTATCTGAGGACTTTGCCATCTCTGGCTTGCTGGATATCACTTCACGCACACCATCGATTGAGGAACTGTATTCCAACGGTCCTCACCTGGCGACTAATGCGTTTGAAATTGGTGATCCAAACCTGGATGAAGAGTCGGCGGTTGCCTTGAGTTTTACCAGTAACTACCGCACCGAGTTGATCAATCTGAATGCGACCCTGTATTTCATGACGTTTGATGACTACATCTTCCAGGCCGCGACTGGCGAGGAAGAAGACGAGCTGCCAGTATTTGTGTGGGAACAAGGTGATGCAGAGTTCACTGGTCTGGATGCCTCAGCCGATGTACACCTGGGCACCCTGGCTGGCGGTGACGTTGACATGTCGGTGCGATTCGACATTGTGAACGCGCGTCTTGATGGCCCAGTGCGTGAAGACTTGCCTCGAATTCCGGCTGACACGCTGGCATTAGGCCTGTCCTGGAAGAACCTGCTGTGGCACGCGCGAGTAAACTACAAACGCGTCTCTGCGCAAAACGATGTTGCTGAATTCGAATTGCCGACTGAGGAATACGATGACTTGAGTGTTTTCCTTAATCGCAAGATCGAAGTGGGTAACTCGGAACTGGATCTATTCTTCCACGGTCGTAACCTGACCGATGACGAGCAACGCAATCATGCGTCGATCGTTAAAGACTTCGCCCCGGCTCCGGGACGACGGTTGGAAGTAGGTCTACGGATGAAGTTCTAGGCGACTAAGTCCACTTATCCGTCGCCGCGGCTAGTATCAGTATCTATGCTAGCCGCGGCCTCGGTAGGCCGCTACACCCTGCTCTGGCACCCATACTCCCCCAGGCAGATCTCCGTTCTGATAGAACACGTCAATGGGAATCCCGCCTCGGGGATACCAGTAACCGCCAATTCTCAGCCATTTAGGCGCTATCTCCTGTTCCAGCCGTTTGGCAATCATCACTGTGCAGGCTTCATGGAAGGCGCCGTGATTTCTAAACGACCCCAAGTATAATTTTAAAGACTTACTCTCAACCAGGCGCTCGCCAGGCACATAATCAATCACCAGGTGAGCAAAGTCAGGCTGCCCGGTAATCGGGCACAGAGAGGTAAACTCAGGAGCCGCAAAGCGCACCAGGTAGTCTGAATCCGGGTGCGGGTTAGGCACACTCTCAATCAGCACCTCGTCGGGTGCTTTACCATAGTCAGTATCACCGCCCAGCTGGGTCAGGTTCTGATAGATATTGTCGTCACTCATAATTCAGGATTTCTTGCTGATTTCGTCCAGCCAGCCGCTGACCCAAGGCTTGTGCTCGCGAATTTCCTCGCGACTCAGTCCTTTTAGTTCATGTGGAAAGACCAGCCAGTCATTGGTTTCGTGCACGTAATAATCAGGCCGCAGGTCTCCGGTTTGATTACGCAGAGGTTTGTAGTAGGGAGTCGCGATGCGGATATCCTTTGGTGTGTTCTTACGTGATTTACGCTGGATCATTTCCAGCACGGCCCGGATGCTGTTACCGGAGTCGAACACATCATCGACAATCAACAGGGAATCTTCTGCATTCATATTCTTGGTTAAGTAACCCAGTCCATGCACGCGGACCTTGCTTTTTACCCGGTCCACGCCGACATAGTACGAGGTGCGAATTGCGATGTGATCGGTGACGATTTCGAAGTACTCGAACAGTTCCTGGATAACAATGCCAACTGGCGTGCCACCACGCCAAATAGCCACGATGAAATTAGGCTTAAACCCGCTCTCAAAAATCTTCTCTGCCAATTGCAGAGAGCTGTCCATGAGGTCCTGCGGGTTGATAAAAACTTTGTGTATATCGGTCATAGAATGTCCACCAGGGATGTTGCGATAGCTCCCCGAATGTTAAGAAACCAGACTCTGATCAAAGGAATCTGATCTCAGTGCGATACCGGGAGTCCCGGCTCAGTTTCAGTCGGCAATTATCCTCGACCACCTGACGGATAACAAGCGCTGTACAGCTTATACGAGCTCAGGCAAGCTAGACCCCAATGCCGATCGGCACACCATCTATGACCTGATCCAGGAATTCGGTCATGCCATAGCCTGTATAGCCATTACAGCTAAAACGCGTAAACCCTTCGATAATCCGGGTATGCAAGTGTTCGCCGGTGTCGGTGGTACGGCGATTTCGCAGCGGGATCATGCTGATTATCTCTGCGTCCAGCTGTAAATCCTGATCGTCGAGTTGTATCTTCAGGGTGTATCGCAGCGGGTAGTGCTTGTCGTCATACTGACAATCCAGCTCGACCTGCCGGGTAGATTTATAGACTCCGTCCTGCAATACCAGGGCCCATATTTCGCTGGGCTTATCAGCAAAGGTGACGATTGAAGTGACAACGGCAAATTCGTCACTGAAATTCATTGGCATCCAGCGATACCATTCGATACTCTGCCAGTAACGAGGTCCCCAGGAGTGATCACGTAAGCCCAAACCATCGAGCTTTAATACCTGCGGACCGGGTTCTTCCTCAGCAATCGGCATCAGGGTGAAGCTTCCCCTGCCCCTTATATGTTGCTCATAATGACCACGAAAAAAGGAGTTCTCAGGATCTTGTTCAACTGGATTACCATTACCATCAATCTCCTCCCCACCAACCGCCGGAGAATCGCTGGAAATATCCAAAACAACGGAGCACTCAACATGAGGATTGCTGGCAAAGGCTTTGGCCGGACTAGCCATCTCCTCAGGGTGTGACAGCAGGCAAAGTTTTCCTGCGTATTCCAGTCGCAACGCCTTCATGGGGTTTACGACCTCTATCTTCAGCCCTGCTGCCGCAAACGCCTTGTTGTTGCTTATTTTAGGGCGAGAAAACATGAACGCAACCTTGCCGTCGGGTAGGTAGAGACAACAACTGACTTCTGCATAGCCCTCGTTTGGCCGATTTCCAATGCGGAACCACCCGCCTATCTGCTGTGCATGATCGAAGACATTGAGGTACATGCTTTCATTGAAGTTTCGAGCTTCTTCGATGGGATGCGTATATTCATCCTGGTCAGTTAGTCGATAACGATTTTGATTAGTGAGACTCATAGAAACTCTTGGGCTAGTTGTTCTGTTACCACTTTCGTTTTGCCTCAAGGTAGCCCCAATACTTGGGATTATCCACCTGCATAGCTATTAGCGTTCGCCTTTTAAGTAAACCGATTAACTCGCTATCCGAATAATCGTTCGAAGTCCGCATATGGTGACATACCGAAGCTGTTGGATTGTTCTCATATGCCAGACCAAGATGCTCAGCAATCAGTTCATCGAGATGGGTAAGTTGTCCGAGTGACTGGACGTCTCGAGCGGCAATTTTGAGGCTATTGATTGCCACGCGGGTGGTATAGGCAGAGTAGGCGTCAAGTTGTGGAACCAATTCATTCTTTAAATACTCGGCAACCCCTTCTATCAGGCTTGTCGGTCTGGCTGCCTGGAAAGCGTCGTCAGTCGTATTTGGGTCTTCAGACGCTGGAACAGTCTGATAGCCTTGCAATTTATCCAGCAGCAGTAGTATATCCACCTCGGATTCGGACAGACGTCTACCGATCGCCAAACGTTCGAATGAGCGATCAACGCCACTATGATAAACGTCCTCCATCAACAGACACACCATACCCCACGACAGTGCGGCGAACAGCTCCCAATACTTGAGCGTTTTCAGATTCGGTGCCCAGCCAGCGACTTCCTGATACCCAGCAAGTAATTGCTGATAATCCCCAAAACCACCAACCGGACGATTTGGGACACCAAACCGCCAAACGTTGCTGCAAAGGTAGCCTAAGTCTTCCTCGGGATGACCAATGTGAGCGAGTTCCCAATCCAGTATTGAGGACAAACCTGTTTCATCTACCAACAAATTGCCATTACGAAAATCACCATGAAGCAAACAGCGTGCCGCCGATTCTGGTTGGTTTTCTCGCAGCCAGTTGATAGCCAACTGATGCACTGGGGACACATTACCAAACCGGTCACTCATTTCCTGAAATTTGTCCAAGCGCTGCCCGATAGAAATATCCTCCAATCCAGGGGGAAGTGCCGCGTTTGGTACGCTATGAATCTTTGCCAACTCTTGCCCACATTTATAAGCAAGAGTTTCTCTGGCAGTTGCAAATCTGGGATCCCGGAGTATCTTAGTGGGCAATGCCTCACCAGACTCCTGAGACATCACGTAGCCTATTACCAGGTCGTTATTCAAGGGTAAATCGCATACATGTCGGGGGACGCGAACACCGTGATCACGTAAAACAGCCAGTAGTTGAGCCTCCATTTCCAGTGAGATCTGGCCCATCTCAATACCACCAGCTGTGTCAGAATGGGAATTAGCTTCGGTAGGTCTGCAACGAACGATCAGTGACTCCACCTCATCACCACCCCAACTGAACGCCCAAGTTTCCATACTTGCTCCCCCAGAGAGCCGGCGCAAATTCGAAACGCGGCTACCCGTTCCGCGACGATCCTCTGAGTCACCATAGGCAGCAAAATCACCTTTATTCAAAGTGCATTCCAGCAATCGACTCAGTTCATCTTTATCTGCCATTAATCCTAAGAAATACTCTTTGTTGTTGTCATAGATAATGTTGTTATGCGGTCTAGGATAGGATATGCCGCGGAAGTTTGACACAGATTTATTAATACAATCTCTAATCACTCATTGTTAAAATAGTATAAAAATAAACGTATAGACCCCGAAGTTCTTCGACAGTCTTTATAATGTCGCAGGAGTGAAATAGAAATGAATGGTTCTGTGTTAAAACAAAATTTAAAACACACGCTCTACTGTGAAAAGACTATACAAAATTATCAACGCTAAACGC
>JBCCFY010000052.1:0-23966 GCA_039110515.1 Pseudomonadota bacterium | reverse complement strand
GTCGTCGCGCTGTGCGCTCCTCGGATCAAACCTGTGGAGCTTCTCACCCAACGCGGACACACCACTAAAACCAAAAAACGCCACCACAAGGGTGACGTTTTTCGTTTTTATGGCGCGCCCGGAAGGACTCGAACCTCCGACTACCTGATTCGAAGCTCGAGTTTATGGGTGTAACACATTGTATTTATTAATTTAATTTCCAGTGACGCCCGTTGCAAAAGTACTACTATGCACAACGATGCATAACTGAGTCCGGCAAAAGTACGACACAGAACTTTGTGATCCGGTTATTTAATCGCGAAACTTCCAGCCACCACGCAGTCTAGAATTGAACCTTGATATGATCTGATTAAAAGACCGATACCCTCCCACGCCACTCTTCCGCGCTAGAGAACACTAACAAGCTTGTCGCAAAACATTGGGCAGTTTTTGCGAAATATAACTATAGGGCAATTTGTTCAAATAGTTCTCAGAAATCTAGCCAAACAGGGTCGTACTCAGTTCTTACAAAAAGGGTTCCCTTTTGATGCGTGTGATTTTCAAGGTAGACAATGTGAGTCTTTTTTTGGAGCGGCAACTATGCCTATCTTACTGGGGTAGTGGTTGCTGACTGGCCATTTGCTTGATAAGTACCTCGACTTCGCGTCTCGATGGTTGATGTCGATAGCGGATTGCGGAGACATTTCGCTCTATCTCTATATCTTCAATGGGTAGCGACACGAGACCCGCTTCTTTGGGAATTGCAGTGTTTGGAAGAATGACCACCCCAGATCCATTTCTCGTCATGGCTAAAAGCCATTCAACCCGATTCGATCGATACGCAGCATAGAGGTCGTGACCACGCGAAGCACAAGTTTGAAGCAGCGATTCGCGCATCTCGCAATTAAGTCGATCCAACATGTTGGTCTGCGACAATTTATTTAATGAAATCGATGCGAGACTGCTGAACTCATGCTCTGCCGAAACCACAGCGCTATATCCCTCGTTGTATAAAGAATCAACTCGGTATAGTTCATCGTTTATTTCTTCTGAAATAACAGCAAAATCCAGGGAGCCTTCCCTCAACTTTTCCAGAAGGGATGGTATGGAGTCAATGGTCAATTCGATATCAGATTCTGGATATGCAACGCGATAACGCTCGATGGAATTCGCTATTGTATTGTGCCCAATCGTTTCCCCGAGTCCGACCGAGATGGGAACGCGTTCGAGTCGGTTATAGCGCACCGCTTCTGCTTTAGCATTCAGAGCTTCTTGCTGTAAGACTTCGATGTGTGGTCGTATCCGCGCCCCCAAAGGTGTCAAACGGCATCCTGCTCTGTCCCTCAAAAACAGCGGTCCGCCTAATTCATTTTCCAGTTTTTTTATTGCTGCTGTGAGCGAAGGTTGAGAAACATACGATGCGCGAGCCGCATGCGTGAAATTGCGGTGTTCACAGACTGCTAAAAAGTAGCGAACTTGATGCATCTCCATCATTCATCCCACTTCTGATCTTCAAATCAATTCTAGATTCATATATTCAATTTGCATAGTCAATAGCTATTGAAGAATAGAGACTCAAGATTGGATGAATAAACGCTCTTCCAACAATATAGGGATCTAGGTGCTAGTTTCTCCGGTTTGAGATCAGCTTCTAAATCACAACTTGTTTATAAACTAATAGGGGTTAGCTATGAAATCAAGATTCACAGCAGTAATTGGCGTGCTAAGCGCCATCACTTTAACTACGACCGCAATTGCCGAGGAGCAAGATATGACGCATCAAAAAGCAAGTTACATTCCGATGACTGCCGCAACCAACAAGGCCGAAGAGTTCGCGCAATTCCTTACTGGCGCAGCACCACTGGTTAAGCAAACCGAACCCGGAACCTACCTCTGGTTTGCATTACAGGGGATTCCCGGAAGCAGTCTTGCCATCTTTGACGTATTCGAGGACGAGGCTTCAAGGAACGCTCACTTTTCCGGCGCGGTCGCCGGTGCTCTCAAAGAAAATGCTTCTGCGCTCGTAGATGGTGGATGGGATGAAGGCGTGGTTAGGAACATAAATAACTCCCAAGTCCTTTCAGCGAAAGCGCCGGTGGATCTGTATGACGCCACGACGGCAACGTATATCGCTATCAAGGCGGCTCCAGGTCAGGGGGATACCCTTTCTGAACTGCTGACCGCAGCGGGGCCCATAGTCAGTGACACTGAATCGAAGACGCTTTACTGGGTCGCACTTCGACTGGATGAGAATAACTTTGCTATCTTCGACATTTTCACCGATGAGTCAGGCAGAGAAGCGCACTTCGGTGGGAAAGTGGCTGGATTGCTAAAAGAGAAGTCATCGATGCTTGTTGACGGTGGATGGGAAGACGGCGTCGTAGCAAACGTTACGAACTACAAGATTCTCGCCATAAAGTAACCGTACATAAAAGAACGACTATAGTCGCCTGCCGCAATGACTATTGGCAGGCGATTTTTTTCATGGGTAACCACTTACTGCGCCGAATGTCGTGGTGCAAAAGGGGTCCCTTTTGCCGCACTACCTGTCCGCTTCCTAAGTTGCTGATTTATATTCTTCGCTTCTGATGCGAAAGGGTCTTGTAAAAAATATGAAGGAGACGCACCAACTCAAAGTGCTATAAAAAAACAAACTACCCCATTTCATTAACCATGTATTCCGAGTCCGTATGGCATGCTTGGTAATTTGGTTTTTCGAGTGCGTATCCGCAAAAGTAATTTCTTTCTTTGTTGAGTATCCTGCTGACTTAAGTTTGCGCAGGTTTAACTAAAAAAATGGAAGATCTACGAGCTTACCTTTGATGCGCACTAGCCCTCGCAACACCTCTACTTCATCGCCCGGTTTCGTTTCAGTAGTTACAAGAGCATAACCAATCATTCGTTCAAGTTTGTAAGACCACGCTTTGTGCGTCATCTTTCCAACAAATTCACCTTTCTTCTCTATGTCAAGCCAGATTGCTTGTAGCTCATCCTCTTGACCAAGGTCTAATATGATCCCGAGTTGGTGCCGTTTGACGCCTTCTGATTTAATATTCCGTAAGGCTCTAATTCCAATGACACTATCGTCAATATCGAGATCCACAAAATTTTCCATTCGAACTTCAAATGGGTTTGTCTCGTCATCTGTATCGACACCCCAATTTAAAAGTCCGCTTTCTGTTCGCTCGGTTGGATTTGGATAACCAGGACCAATATCAAAAGGTTTGCCAGCTTCCTTTACTAAATTCCAAAGCTCATCGCCTTTGGATCCGTCCATCAAATAAAGCTCAAATCCTCCCTGTTTGGACCACCCAGATCTGGCGACAATCAATGGAATACCATCGAGTGTGAAAGGTTTGAACCAGAAATAGTTAAGGTCATGAACCCAGCCGCCGAAAATCGATGCTACGACATCATCAGCTTTTGGCCCTTGGATAGCGAGCGGCGAAACATCGGGTTCACTGACTACGACGTCCAAGCCTCGTTCTCCAGCTACACAGCGCGCCCAAAGCCAGATGTCTGAGTTGCCAATCGATAACCAATAGCAGTCTTCATCGATTTTAAGAACAATCGGATCGTTGATCAGTACTCCTTTGTGATCACAAATCGCGACATATTTTCCTTGCCCGATTTTTTGGCGTGAAAGATCACGTGTACAAAGAGCTTGAGCAAGCTGCGCTGCGTCGGGACCTTTCAACTGTACCTGCCGTTGTACCGCGACATCCCACATTGAGACGTTATTTACAAGACGCCAGTACTCCGCTTCTGGATCTCCATAACCTCTTGGAATGAGCATTCGATTGTAAGTCAACAGGGACTCGGCGCCATCGTCCATGGTTGACTTGTAGTAAGGTGATTTTCTTAGGCGGCCTGCCGATACGATGGGAGCTGACATTAGGATTATCTCCGAAAAATAAATGCGGACTCAGTCGGTTTACTAACTGATTGCTCGAAAGAGCTTAAGACGATTGTTCGTAATGACTCTTCGCTGTGTCTTTAGATCTCACAATATTATCAAGAAGCAACCGCAGCTCGGATTGCGTTTCTCTTCTTCGAGCGATCTCTGGCATATTTTTGACCCGACCTTCCGAAATCCACAGGCCAGTCTTTGCTTGCGATACTGCTTGCTCCACGCCGTTAACGAGTTTGTTTGCCTGAACGCTGGCCGATTTAAATAAGATTGGTTGCAATAGTCGTAAAAACCAAGGCATTGCGTTGTTCCCTGATGTCATTGGAGATTTTGTTGGTCCAGGGTCAACTGACTGAATAAGGATTCCTTGAGATAAAAGCTCTTCCTTTAGAAAACAGGTGACCACATCAAGCGCAAGTTTGCTTGACGCATAAGCGCCCATAAGCCCTCCAATGTAGGCTGGTTTAGGAAGACTCTCAACATTGAGTGTTTTTATCGATTGAACGGTTGACGTAGAGAAATTCACAATCACTGAACGTCTCTCCGAACTAGCATTTTTGAGATTTTCTCGTAAGGACAATATAAGAATATAAGGAGCTAACGTGTTCACAGCAAAGTGCGACTCGTAACCCTGGGTACTCATCATTTCTTTATCTGTCAGTACTCCCGCGACGTTGTAAAGCATCTGGATTGAAGCCCCTGAAGCATTGATCTGATTGGCTACATTGCGAATTTCGTTTATGTCCATCAGATTTGCTTCGTATGAAACAAAGGTCTGGTTTGGTAAATTATGGGTAAGCGCTTGAAGTTGGTTCTCTGCAGAGGATTTCGAGCGATTGACCAGAATCAAGTTCCAGCCTGAATGAGCTAAAAGGATGGTGATTTCCTTACCGAGTCCACCCGTTGATCCGGTTATCACTGCAAATTTCATATAGGTTCTCCATCGATCCAAGAATACGAACTCGTTTCATGAGAACCCTCACACGTTATTTCGTTACAGACAACGTTTGATTTTGTAACCAAGCTGTGCGAATTTGCGGCATCGTTTAAAGTCAGTGCCCCAAAAAAATTTTAGGTGTTCAGTGGACCGCGGTGTAATGGACGTCTAGCCTGAGAACTGAGTGTTCGAGTGTTTTAGATATTCTCCTGTCTACTTTTAGCTTTTTAGAGGGTTAGTTTTCTCTAAAACTGAAAGAAAGGCAGCGACCTTCTCGGTCTTGTACAAATCCTTATGAACAATTATCCAAAGTGATAAGTTCCAGTCCTCGCGCGGAGGCATGATCTCGACAAGATTCGGATGATTAGGTTTTACAAACGACGCTAGAAATCCCATGCCAATGTGGTTAAGAATGCTTTGGTAAAATACGAAAGGCGAGGTGCCTTGTAACACAACATTTTCGGTTGGTATGTTCTGCTGAATCCAACGCTCAAATGATGATAAATACGTATCGTAGCGTGAGATAAAGCGGTGCTGCTTTAGATCATCAACCGATTCCGGCTTACCGTGGCGTCTTAAGTATTCGTTAGTTGCGTAAAGACCGAACTGAACGTCACCAAAAAAAATCGCATGTGTATCCTCATCACTTAGGTTCTTCCCCGGGCGTAGCGCAATATGAGCTTCGCCGTACTGCAAGCGCAATACACGTGCAGTAGATATGAAGACACTCCTCGTCTCGGGGTAGGCACTGTGGAAAGCATCGACCGCAGGCAAAAGTAACGGAGCAAATGCGTCTACAGAGGTAATTATCAACTCTCCTCGGATCGATTCTTTTTTGTTCGCCAGGCGTGCTGACAATCCTTTGAATTGCTCATCACTTACCTTGACGATTTTTATCAGTTCCTCACCGGCGTCAGTTGGTTTATATCCATTCGTGTGACGGATGAACAGCTTTTGGCCTATCCGAGCCTCCAATGCATTAACATGACGTATCACGGTTGCACGATGAACGCCTAATACATCGGCAGCAGCTGTCACTGTACCGTGAATTCCAACCGAATAAGCAGACTTCAATTCCTCCCAGTTATCCATTTGTACGCCTCTTTTTATTTGCAGCAAAAATGCACATATGGATAACAAAATAGCACATTTACAGCAAATGTGTTTTGTGAATATATTCGAGACGTTTTTATTTTTCACGTTTTATGTGATTCGTAGATTGGGATTGGCGTTGTGCACAATTTGAAAAAAACATCACCTGATCAGGGTGTACTTAACTCGATCTCGAACATCTTCTTTCATTTGGTTTACGCCTCACTACTGCTGTCAACAGTCGCTTTTGCGTTGGCGAGCATCACAGTTGTGCATGCGCAGCCTGTGAACGTTGCGGTAATAGCGTCTTCGAACGATTCGACGACTCGAGTTGAACTGTTTAAGAACGAGATTCGATCACTCCTCGAGGGTGATATAAGAGTTGAATTTACGCGGCATTCGTCGCCTGCTGAGTCGACAGTAACGCAAGTACAAGCTTTATTTGAGCGTGTTGTTAATGCGTCAAAGACCGATTTGGTTCTAGTCATGGATGAGGCGGCCAATCAAAGTCTGGGCCTGCTATCTGAATATCCTAAACCAACTGTTTTGCCATTGGTGATCAATGCTCAGCTTGCAGGGTTTCCGCTGACTGGCGAGAGTAGTGGGAAGGCGAATCTGCATTATCTATCAGTCGATTTTGACTTTGGTAAGGTCCTTCAAAGTTACCAATCAATTGCACCGTTCACCCGAGCGGTGATCGCGGCTGATCCTAGCGTGGAGCGGAATCTGGGATCTTCGGTGATTTCGCAGGCGAAGGTGCAAGCTAAACAAGCTGGGGTGGAGCTGCAGGTACAACCCTTTGGTGGGGATGCGGACTTGTTCATTCAACAATTACCGGCTGATACGGAAGTAGTCCTCTACGGATTTTTACCCAGCGCGAATACTAAACAAATACAATCGCTGATAGATGCGGTCAATTCTGAGGGGATACTGAG
Source organism: Pseudomonadota bacterium (assembly GCA_039110515.1). Taxonomy (GTDB): domain Bacteria; phylum Pseudomonadota; class Gammaproteobacteria; order Arenicellales; family Arenicellaceae; genus Arenicella. The sequence goes on along the minus strand of JBCCFY010000052.1, from coordinate 17,113 downwards.
CTACGCATTGACAGGAGAAGAGTTAGTTCGTAAGGGAGCATTTGCCACACAGACCGCAGAAACAGACTGGGCAAAGTTAGCTCGGCGCACGGCGCTTCATATCCAAGAGATCCTGATGGGAGCACCGGCGGCGGAGCTTCCGGTTTTGTTCGAAAGTTCTGATCGTTTAATGATCAATATGGCAACGTCCCGACAGATTCGGATCGCGCCTGGGTTTGACATACAAAGCGATGCCATATTGCTCAATGCTGAAACTGATGATCCGGCACTTCGATACTCATTGTCCAAAGTTGCTGAGTTGGCCTTGCACGCGAATTTAGAACTTTTTCTGCGACGCATTCAGTCTGAGATCGCCCAATCAGTAGAAAAAGAGGTGAGCGCGTCATTACTCCCACAAGTGGGTGCGTCGGTTGACTATTTAGTTCGGCGTGACGAAACAGAAATTGTTAAGAGTGGTGGCTTGGCTGAATCTGCATTCAGCGGTTCGATTAGCGTAACTCAGTTACTCTACTCTGAGTCACTGCGCGCTGATATTGATATTCAAAAATACCTTGTATTGTCTGAGCAGGAGCTGGTTAGGGAAGTCGAGTTGGATATCACACAAGCAGCGGTTAATGCCTATTTGAATGTACTTAGGCAGAAAACCGCACTCGAACAAGCATATCTTGACCTTGATCTTACGAGGGAAAACTACCGATTAGCAGAGAACCGCGTGGGTGTTGGCGTACAAACTGCTGCGGATTTATATCGATGGGAAAGCGAACTTGCGAACGCGAAGCAAACCGTCCTGCGAGCCAAATCAAGCTTTAAACAACAGAAGCAGAAACTCAACCAATTGCTCAACCGACCAATCGACGAAGACTTCTCCACTACAGCAGAAAATTTGCAGAATCCCACGTTGATGATCAGCGACTCACGAGTAATCAACTTGATCAGAAATACTTACGATCTTGAGGTGCTGACGGCTCACTTTGTTGCTATCGGTTTAGAGCGTGCGCCTGAGTTGAAGCAAATACAGGCTGTGATGGGCGCGAATCGCAGGCAGTTAAAAAGTGACCGCAATGCATACTGGTCTCCCGACGTTAGCTTATTTGCAGAATACACAGAGACCTTTGACGAGGAACGTACGGCGGGAGGTCCATCCGCTGAGGGAAACGATTGGAACGTCGGTGTGCAACTGTCCATACCTCTGTTTGAAGGTGGAGCACGAAGCGAACGAATCGCGCAGAGTCGTCTCGCTGTGCAAGAGTCTGAAATCAGTCATCGCGATATGTCAAATCGCATTGAGCAACAAATTCGCAGCAACGTCGCTTCGACCCACGCTTCGTATCACTCGATTCCTTTGGCAGAGCGATCAAAAGAAGCTGCCAAAAACAATTTTGATTTGATCAATGAATCCTATGCTGAGGGCAGTAAGGGTATTACCGATGTACTCGACGCACAGGATGCTTTGATTACTGCAAGAGAAGCATCGCTCAGTGCGGTCTATCGCTTCTTGATTGATTTAATGGATCTACAGCGATCCATTGGTGCGTATGACTTTTTTCTATCTGATGAGCAGCGATCTGATCTCATTGATGAACTCATTCGACTAGTTCAACAGTCACGCCGTCAACCAAATCACTGACATTTTTAGTATTGAACAATTCAGGCTGCATTAATCCGGCTTGTATCCATTGCTTAAACCATTTTGGCTGAGAGAAATCCATGCATATTCAAATCAAAACAATTATCGGTAAAACATGTTTTGTCCTGCCAATAATTTTAGCGGGTTGCGAAAAACCGCCTGAGATAGAAAACACGGCGCCGTTGCGCGAGGTTCGCTCAGTGCTTGTTGAGGCGGGTTCCAGTGTTATCGAACGTAAGTTCTCTGGAACTCTGCAAGCCGCGGATGAGACGCGGTATAGTTTTCGTGTTGCCGGATCGATTCAAAACCTTCCAATAAACGTCGGGCAGTCCGTCGAAAATGGTGATCTCATTGCCGTGCTCGATGATTCAGATTACCAATTAGAGGTGGAACGATCTCGGGCCTCAGTAAATGAGGCTGAATCGCTCATGCGTAACGCAAAGGCCGAATATGAACGCGTTAGAAAGCTTTATGAGGTTGGCAACAGCTCAAAAGGTGATCTTGATAATGCGCGTGCCGCGTCAGAAACAGCGGAAGCGTCTAGGGTAGCAGCCGTAAAGTCGCTCGAAATTGCGCAACGAAATTTGACCTATACCAAACTGACTTCAAAAGCTGACTGCCAGATCGCGTCTATTCCGGCAGAAACCGGTGAGAATGTTTCTGCTGGGTCTGTGGTTGTTGTGGCCTCGTGCGGAACTGAAATGGAAGTGAAACTCGATATTCCGGAATCAGCCATCAGTCTCATTGAAAATGGTGCGATTGTGAAAATCAGTTTTCCTGCTATCCCCGGTGAGACGTTTAGCGGAGAGGTGTTTGAAGTCGGAATCTCATCAGTCGAGGGGGGAACAACGTTCCCCGTCACAATTCGCATTACTGAAGACGATGTAGGTGACCTGAAATCAGGATTGTCAGCCGAAGTTGAATTTAAATTCGAAAGCCCAAGTGGCGAGACAATCGTCGTTCCTGCATTTGCAGTAAGTGAAGATCAGGATGGCCGCTTTGTTTTCATTTTGCAGGTTAATAATGATCGAGCCGAAGTCATCAGGACACCTGTTGAACTGGGTAATGTGAGACAAGAAGGGATAGAAGTATTGGAGGGAATTAAACCTGGTATGCGCGTGGTTACTGCAGGTGTGTCGGTTTTAAGAAACGGTATGAGAGTAAAGGCGCCCAAAAAATGAATAGCTCTCTAACCAGCACTGAGAGTGAGTCACTCGCCCACGGAAAAGGCCTTACGGCGTTCGCGTTGAAAAACTTCATCACTGTTTTAGTACTCGTGGGGCTTTTATCAATCACAGGAATCACAAGTTATTTCGGCCTTCCTAAGCAACAAGACCCGGGATTCGTGATTCGCAATGTTGTGGTAACAACGATATTTCCTGGGGCTAACCCAAAGCGTGTTGAACAACTAGTTACTGACCCGATAGAAGAGGTGCTTCAGGAAATACCAGAAGTGGATTTTGTTGAAAGCAAGTCTAGAACAGGTATCTCCATCGTCGAAGTCACATTCCAAGAAAAATACAAAAATATGCGGCCTTTGTTCGACAACGTTCGGAGAAAAGTCGACGATTTGGTTGATAAAGGCGGTCTTCCTAGCGGTGCGTTTTCCCCTATCGTGAACGATGAATATGGCGATGTGTTTGGAATTCTTTATGCGTTGCGTGGCGATGGCTATTCACTCGCAGAACTGAAAGAGATTGCAGACGAAATGCGAAACGAATTACTTTCGCTAAACAACATCGCCAAAGTTGAAATACACGGTGAACAGGATGAAGTCATCTATATTGAATACAACGGTGCTCGACTTCAGGAATTGGGTGTTGCACCAACGAGCTTGCAGCAAGCCCTCGCTGGCGCAAACATTCTGGAGAGCGGTGGTGACATTCGGTTAGGCCAAGAGCGTATTGTGCTAGAGCCAACCGGTAACTATGAAACTTTGAGCGATCTAGAGCGCACCGTCATTCAAATTCCGGGTGGCGGTGTGACATATCTGTCGGATATCGCCGATATAAAGCGCGCGTATGTCGAGCCTCGTGAGTCGATGACGCGTTATCAAGGGCAGGAGTCGTTGGTATTGGCGATCTCCCTGAAAGAAGGTGGGGATATTCTCGCGCTGGATAAAGAGTTAATCACAGCGGTGCCTGCAATCGAGGCTGATTACCCAATTGGTATATCGCTAACAAGGGTGTTTTCGCAACCAACCTTGGTTGAAAACTCTGTCAATTCGTTTATGTCGAACTTGATTCAAGCTGTGGTGATTGTCGCGATTGTGATGTTCGCTTTTTTAGGGCTGCGAACGGGAGTCATTGTTGCAGCACTTATACCAACCACAATCGTGATTACGTTTTTCAGCATGTCGTATTTCGATATTACGGTGAATCAGATCTCACTGGCCGCATTAATCATCGCACTCGGGCTATTGGTAGACAACGCTATTGTGATGGCTGAGGCGATTATGATCCGTCGCCAGCGCGGAGAAGATAAATATCGCGCCGCAATTGAATCTGGGCGAGAAATGGCGATTCCGTTGTTGATCTCTTCACTAACGACTTGTTCTGCCTTCCTTGCGATCTTTCTTGCCGAATCGGCAACCGGCGAATACACCGCTGACATCTTTAAAGTTGTATCGATCGCGCTAATCTCGTCGTGGGTTTTAGCGATGACTTTTATACCCATTCTCACCACCGTGATTATGAAGGTAAAAATGGAGTCGGCTGAGGCGCGACCTTACCAAGGTCTCATGTATCGAATTTATCGACTTCTTTTGTTTCCTTCTTTACGCTTTAAATGGCTGCCAATAGTCGTTGCCGTAGGGTTGTTTTTCGTTGCCGCCCAAGCGCTCCAATTAGTACCACAGGTATTTATTCCTGAGCGCGAGGACCCGATTATCAACGGGAAGTTCAACATGCCCCGAGGAACCGATATTGCGGTGACCGACGCAATCATGGAAGACTTGGAGGCGTTCATCATTAGCCGTCACCTTGCATCGAATACAGATAGTCAGGAGATTAGTGAAGGAGTCGTGGATCTATTGAGTTTTATCGGAGTAGGGACACCGAGATACGTTCTGGCGATAAATCCAGACCAAGAGGATACGCATCGTGGTGCGATGATAATCAACACCACAAGCGACGAAGTGATTCCTGACATTGTCGACGATGTTACCCAGTATGCAGCTAAGGTTTATCCGGATCTTGAAGTCAAATTGCGGAAAATGGAGAACGGTAAGCCGATTGACTATCCAATTGAAGTGAGAATCACGGGTGATGACATCGATCAGCTTTATGAACTGATAGGACCGATAAAACAAAAACTGTTGTCTATTTCGGGCGTTAGGGATGTCAAAGATGATTGGGGTTCAAAGCGTAAGAAGCTCGTTATCGATATAGATCAGGATAGAGCACGCCGCGCTGGCGTGACAAATTCGGACGTCGCTTTATCGCTGAAGACCGGGCTGTCCGGGTTGCAAATGACCGAATATCGAGAAGACAATGATGTTATACCAGTTGAGTTGCGCTCGGTATCCTCAGAGAGGGAAAATCTTAATGCGTTAGATGGCTTGATCGTTCATGCGCAGGGCAGTGATATATCCGTTCCTTTGCAACAAGTGGCAGATACAAAACTGGTATTCGAGGAGGCGATTGTCAAGAGGCGTGATCGATCACGAACAATCACGGTTCGCACACTTCATCTCCCTGGTGTGACAGCAACCGAAGTCTCCAATCAGTTTTTGCCATGGCTACAAGAGCAATCGCAGGGTTGGCCACCCGGATATGAATTTGAAATGGGAGGTGAGATGGAAACGTCGGATGATGCGAATAAGTCAATAGCAGAGAAACTGCCCATCTCTGGATTGCTAATATTCTTGCTTCTTGTCGCCCAATTCAACAACGTGCGAAAAACGCTGATCATTCTGTTGACGATCCCGCTTGGACTTATAGGAGTGTCTTTTGGTTTGCTTGCTGCCAATAGCATATTTGGGTTTATGACGATTCTGGGCATTATCTCCTTGGCTGGAATCATTATTAATAATGCGATAGTGCTAATCGATCGAATCAATATCGAATTGGAGGAAAACGATCGCACTCCACCTCAAGCTGTGATTGAAGCCTGTCAACAACGTTTAAGGCCGATACTACTGACGACGTGCACGACCGTTGGGGGGATGTTGCCTTTGTGGATTTCCAGAGACCCTATGTTTGAAACAATGGCAATCGCCGTAATCTTTGGGCTTCTGTTCGCTACCCTGTTAACACTTATTGTTGTTCCAGTCCTCTACTCGTTATTTTTTAGAGTGAAGTTCGACAGACATGTATTACAGATAAATCCAACACGATAAACTGTCGGTCTGAACAGTCACTGTATAGGGAATCTAAGAAGATGGTTAGAGATGCGCTTGTTAATTACCTCTGTGTCGTACAGCCATTGTAACGCTACAGCTTTGGTGAAAATCAACAGTATTATCGTGAGTTCTAAAGATAAGATTTTCGTTTTCCTTTTAGTTCCGTTTTTAAGTTTGCCGATTCTCGTCAGCCTTCAGGAAATTTTGGGAAATTCACTAAAAGCACTATGGAGTGTTGGCATAGGACTCGCTTTGCTATTCGTTTTACTGAATGGACTGTTCTTCAGAGAGCTCTACCGATTCATCGTTCGAGAACACTCTAAAGAGGAGGTTTACCTAGAACTGATGTTTGTGTTTGTGACTGCTTTTTCGAACATTTTGTTGTTTGCAGCCGCGTGTTACTTCTTTGGTGTGAATAGCGGAGGTCAAGTAATATTTGGTGACATCGCTACAAGTCTCTACTTTTCAATCGTTACTTGGACAACACTTGGATATGGAGACATAAGTCCTGTGCCAGAAATGCGCCTGATCGCGTCGATTCAAGCGCTCATTGGGTACACATATATGGCAATTTTGATTGGGTTGTTTTTAAGCGTTGTCAACATCAAGGTGATTAAGCAAAAGTAATTAATATGATATTCGATTAAAAATAAACAGGGCTTTGGCAATCTACCGTCGCCCTGTCAACACGCAGCGACCTTTGATATGTAAGCACGCAGTTTTGTACTGATATAATTTTTTTAGCCATAACAAACGTGTTTGTCTCCCGGCTTACGTTTGATCGTCTACTCTCGCATCGGGCGCGTTCTTACCAACGCTTTTGATACCATTTTCCATTGCTGCCTTGCTTTCGTACATTTCTGACGAGCCGATCACCTGATGATTTCCCGCCTTCAAATTGAAAAAATTTTTCCCGTTTTTTGACTCTTTCCTTTCAAATCGATTGTCTTGTGTGGAGTTTTTTCGAACTGAGGCAATCCCACTCGTGGCGCCGGATTTTGCTTTGTACCCCTCGCTGGCCAAAATATTTTCGCCATTTCCGGCTTTTAGTCGAAAGCGAAATTCGCCTGCCTTGTCTTTATATATCTCAAATTTTCCAGCCAATTCTAGTTCCTCCCAATAAAGTGGAAATCGTGGGTAATTGTTAACGTATCAATAGATATCCTATTGTTATTATTTGCACAAAAGACTACCACTGCTTGTTCAACTATATCAACAAGGTCAACTCTACTAAAAAATCCCAACGTTCTGTGTTGAGTATTGTTTGTATCAAGGTTAGATCTAGGAACACCTGGAAGGGCTATTCGCAACTGAGAGGCTCACTTACCAGACGGGGTGACTCACTCGCTTTAGCTCATTGCGAGTTAGACATCACTTCGCATTCTTAGTATTGAACACACCTGATCTTCTAGTACGAATCCATTTTTTGAGTTAGAAACTTACTTAAACTGGACTACTATGAGGTCGGCCATACCCAGAAAGACTTACAAACCCGAAGATATTATCTATTTAGCGCGGGCCTCTGTTTGTAATTAGATAGTTAGGTGAAAAATGTGCTGATGACTTATAGTCGCAGGCAGTCACCAGTAAAAGGTGAGTAGAACCGTATACACTACACTTTATGAGGTTTCAGAGAACACAATTGCGGTGTACGTGGTCTTTCGCGATTCACGAGACCCTAAAAGAAAAGTGCAGGATGTAGAGCGTGATTGACGAAACCCCTCACCTTGCCGAAGCACGTTCTTGGTTTAAATCGCTGGCGCTGGCTGCGTTCAGTTTCTGTTATGGCGTGGCAGTATTTGTAGGGAATTACGCTTACCTAGATCATGAAATCGCCGTTATGGTCTGGCCAGCAAGCGGTGTTTTACTCAGCGCTTTTTTGCTAGCACCAACACGATTGTGGATAGCAATAATTGTAATTGCGATTGCAACACAACTTTTCACAAACTTTGTTTTGTTCGAAAGATCACCATTCACCTCAGTGATGTATTCGGCCGCAAATGTGCTTGAGCCGCTTTTAGGGATTTGGCTGGCACGGTGTTTTGGGTACAACCTTAAGTTTCGAGGACGAATGGACGACGTCGTGACGCTTATGCCAACTTGCGGCTTTGTGGCACCTGCATTAACAGCCACCATTGGAGCATTCGGGGTAATTGATCTTCATCCAAGTGCTGGCTATTGGGCCGTATGGCAAATCTGGTGGTTTTCCAATGTTTTGGGAGTGTTAATACTTGCACCCCCCATTTTGACCGCGTCCTCAACACGGTGGCAAGTTTTAGGGTTTGGACACAAACATCAAGTGAGCGAGTTGTTCGTACTCATTTTGTCGCTTGTGCTGATCAGTTGGCACGTCTTTGCACACACGACTACTAAATCAGGAGATCTATTTGATCATCCCTATTTAATCACTCCGTTACTTGTTTGGGCAGCGTTGCGATTCCAGCCAGTCGTAGCGACATTCAGTACATTACTTGTTTGCGTCTTTATTTTCGTTAACGCTGTTGCGGGTAGAGGTCCACTCATCGCGCCTTACTCAGATTCATTTGAGAAGGTGTTAGCCGTTCAGATTTTTGTCGTTGTAAATGTAGCCACGATTATAGTGTTAGCAGTAGTCGCCTTTTTACAACGACGAAGCGAAGGCAGGTTACGCCAAGCAACTGAAGCGAGACGGGTAGCAATGGAATCGATTCACGAACGCTACTGGCGTTACGACAGTAACCTGCGTTTAGAAATATGGAATGCTGGTCTTGAGGGGTATACAGCCGTTAGCGGGTTAGAGAGAGTTGGACAGCCGTTGCTTGAGGAGCTGCAATACTGGGCGCGAAAAGGCTGGCATGGCCCAGGTGACCCCGATGTCGTCGCTGAACAACGCTACCAACAGTACTTGGATGGTACGATTCCGCGGTTTGAATATCGCCTAACCGACGAAGGATTCTGGCTTGAAATTCGCCGATACCGGACTCCTGATGGGGGGTATACGGAGACTCAGGCGGACATAACCGAGAAAATTAAAGCGGAGCAGGCGGCTCGAGAAAACTCAGCATTGTTCGAAGCGTTCCTGCGTCACTCAGATAACTACATCACGATTAAAGGACTGGATAAAAAGTACATCCACGCCAACGAAAGCTTTCTTAAATTGTTCAACCTAACCAGTGAAGATGTGATCGGCCATAGACCCCGCGACATATACACGGAATGTTTCGCACGTGAGATGGAGGAAGCGGATGATAGTGTAATACGCACTCGTAGCACCTTAAGTCGAGAACTAGACGTGGATACACCGAGTGGCAAACGCACTTTTTTTGTTACACAGTTTCCGGTTTTAGATCTTAAGGATACGTTACTTGCCATAGGTGGAATCGCAGTGGATGTCACTCAATCGCAGCAGCAGAAACTCGATTTGGAAATTAGCGAACTGCGTTATAGGAGTTTGTTTGATCTAGCGCCAATCCCAGTTTTTGAGTATGACTGGACAAAAATAAAAGACATTGTTGATGATGCTCATAATCGGGGTATCAAAGATATCGAATCGTATCTCAATGACCATCCCGAGATCCTTCGATTCAACAGTGACATCGGTAACCTATTGGATGTGAATCAGGCTGCCATCAGTAGTTACGGTGCGAGTGATAAGCAGTCGTTTATTCAATGGACAGCGAATCAACCTGTAGAGCTAGCAAATCAAAGCGCGATTGCCCGAATCACGAAGCTTGCCTCCGGCGCGAGACGCGCGTCTTTTGAATCAATAGCTTATTCTATGAGCGGCGAGCCTTTTCACGTCATCATTACCAGTGTAATTGCGGGGGACGATCCTGGCGACTGGTCGCGGGTTTACACTAGTGAACAGAACATAACGGCTCTGAAGGAAATGGAGTCCAAACTGCGCGAACTTGCAGGTCAAATATCTTTGGTGGAAGAGCGAGAGCGTCGGCGACTTGCGTCAGACTTGCATGACGGCACTGTACAAAACCTTGTTGTGGCGCGTATGCGCACAGCTTCCTTGGCCAAATCACTCACTTCTGAGAATGAGATCGGCGCTCTCACCAGTATTGACTCATTGCTAGAATCTTCATTGATCGAGACACGTTCCTTGATTTTTGATCTCAGCCCACCCGTGCTTTATGAATTAGGATTGAATGGAGCAATCGAATGGTTAGTCGCCTATTTTCAGCTACACATGAGTCTTGAGGTGAGAATCGAATCCCTCAGTGATCAAGATGTGGTTGATACAGATTTGAGGGTTGTGCTATTCCAGGCGATACGCGAATTGATGATGAACGTGTATAAACACGCTAAAGCAAGTCAAATTACCGTGAAGTCAGCGGTTGAGGAAATGCATCTGATAATAACTGTTTCCGACAATGGTTCAGGGTTTGACCCGAGTAAAGTCGAAACCAGTGTCAGTGACGGTGGGTTTGGATTGTTTAGTCTGCAGGAGCGTCTGAAATTACTACATTCAACGCTTTCAATTGAATCGAGCGATACCGGGACAGTAGCCAAGATCTCAGCACCCTGTGATCATCAAGCAAGTCAATGATTGCAGGTGGGCTTGATTAGTAACTAGTCACTCAGACCACAATGTGTTGTACTGAAACCGGAACGACATACTTTGTGAACCCGCATGAAAATCACTGTACTCATTGCTGATGATCACAAGATCATGCGTGACGGGTTAATGAGTTTGCTGGCGCAGGAGCGCGACATTGACGTTATAGGACAAGCAGACAACGGTCGGAGTACTGTATCGTTAGCTCGCAAGCTGGAGCCTGATATCGTTGTCATGGACGTCGCAATGCCAGACTTGAACGGTGTGGATGCTACACGGAAGCTGCAGAAGCTAATGCCAGAAACTTATGTACTCGCTTTGTCTGCCCACTCCGAGGGAGTATATGTAAAGGGCATGCTTGAGGCCGGCGCGCGTGGCTACATGGTCAAGGACGCTGCGAGCGAAGAGTTACTGCAAGCGATAAGGACGATTTCACGAGGCAGGTTGTATGTCAGTCCTTCAATTACAGATACTCTGGTCGGCGACTATTTACTCCGAGTACAAGGGAAAATCACCGCGGAGTCAGACGTGCTTACCGTGCGAGAACGTGAGGTTCTTCAGTTGGTATCGGAAGGGCAATCCAGTGCGCAAATTGCAAAATCACTGAATCTAAGTGATCGAACAGTTGATACACACCGAAAACGAATCATGGACAAACTGGGTATTCGGTCTGTAGCGGAATTAACCAAGTACGCAATCAAAGCAGGCATAACATCTCTGTAGCTGGTCGCATTTCGCCAGTCCAAATAAACAATTCTTGCTGCTCTTTTTCTGCATTTTCGACTGTCATATTCAGTAAATCTACGTAGTGTTGTGCGTGATCCTTAACCCTATAGTTCGCCGCATATCTTTAACAGAGGCTGGGTTACGTACTGTGAACGCGGAGAGTTCGAATAGGGTGATTTTTAAGGTAACAGAGGAATTGATTACTCACTCAAAGCACGAAATCGACACTGTTTTGACTATGCATGAGGACATTCCCTCATACGGCTCTATCGCAAAAGTGTGCCTGGATTTTGAGAGTGTTGAAAAGTTGAGTAATTTGCATCTGGGATTTTTACTCGAGTTTCTGGAGCGAGCGGAACAGCGTGGAATTCGTGTTGGTTTGATTAACTGCTCAGAGCGGATAAAAAGCATGTTGATCAGGATGTGCTTCGACGCTCTATTTGACATCTACTAGGAATACACTCGTATGGGTGAGTCTATGCATTCTTTTTATGTTCAATTTGCTCATTCAGTTCTTATTTGTGATGACCGATTTCTTTTTAACTTATGCATTTTTGCGGATAGTATGAGCGAAAGTCATGGTCTCCTATCAATCGCTAATGAAGAACACGCTAAACCTGATCTTTAGGAGACTGATCATTGCTGACGTTTGCAATAGTTGATGATCAAGCAGTTGTGATTTCAGCGCTTACAACATTCATTGAGCAGTCTGAGATGGGTAGAGTCGTGTACACAAATGAACACAGCCATTTCGCTCGAGATGATGTAGTCGACGTCAAGCCAGATATCGTCCTGGTCGATGTTGCAATGCCAAAGGTGAGCGGCCTCGACTTCACCCGACAGTTAGTGCAGGTTTGGTCTGAGGCGCGAGTTATTGCGATTTCCGCATATGCGAGTCCAGTGTATCTAAGAAGTATGTTGAGCGCTGGTGCGATGGGTTACGTGTTGAAAGACTATATTTCAGATGAGTTGGAAAAGGCTGTTGGATCGATTATTGAGGGCAACCAGTGGGTTAGTCCAAATTTGACGGTTTGATACCAAGACATTGCGGATCCTCGAGCAAAGACATAATGTTTTATAGCGCACACCTAATTGCGCTAGAAATCGCCCTCCTGTCAGTATTTCCTTAACACGATATTTTCATCATCCGGTATATTATTCATGTGTGCGGGGTGTTCCCCATCAGCCCATATAGAGCCAAATAACGTGAATTGGTAATAGGGACTTCTGTCACTTTTTTAAGAGCAACAGAGGAGCCGCAATATGAGCATGTCCGCGACCAAAGTAGACATTGGCTGGGGTTAGGTTGTTTTTGCTTTCATGATAGCGCTAGTTATTGTAGTGGCCGACAAACGCTTCAATCTGCTTTTCCAAATCACTTGGAAAGAAGTAGTTCTAGAGTAGTATCCGATTCTTCAGCGTTTGGTGCCAATGTTCGATCTTGTCTTGTGTTTGTGGATGGTACGGGGCACCAGGAATATGACTCATTTAATTATCGGTAATCCAGTCTGCCAGCTCCTCTGAGATATTGCGTGCTTTTCGTTTTTAGCACTCGCTCTGCGGAATTAGCCGATGGGTATCCATACATCCTGCTCCAATATCAAGTGGCTGGATTCTCCTTAACCTGACTTGCGATCCACTCGAAAATTTTGTCAGGACCTCGCCTGTCAATGTTTTGATCAATACTCATAATGTAACCGGCATTGCTCAAAACGACGTCATCCGCTGCTTTGACGAGTGAACGGTTTCTCAGAAGTTCATCAATGAGGCCTATCCATCCTAATGCGACACCCTCTCCTGCAACCGCTGCCTGAGTTACCATGTCATAGTTATTCACGCTAAAGTAATTTTTTGACCTATCGTCATTGATGCCCAAACTAGAAAACCACCCTTGCCAAGTTTGCCATTTCGCAGACGGTGGTCTTGACAGGCTTATCAACTGGGTATCCAAAAGTGCCTCAGCCGAGGAAATGCAACCAATCTTCTCTAGATAAGCTGGGCTGCAAACGGCTGCGACTCTCTCTTCAAGTAACAGCACATCTCCCTTCCGCATGTTGTCAATGTCACCAACGTGGATTGATATATCGCAATCGTCGATTCCTTCTTGTGGGGGAACTTGAGATGCTAGGATTTGAATTTCAACTTCATCATTCAGCTCCGACCGCATGTGAGATAAACGAGGCATAAGCCAAAACGTCGAAAATGCGAAGTCAGCTGAGATGCGAACCCTTGGTCTTAGTTTTCGCTCAAGTAGCGTGGTTACCGAATCGTGAAGTTGAGACATTGCCGGACTGATTGCATAAAGCAATCGGAGTCCTTCATTGGTCAGTTCAACGCCCCTAGATTTGCGCGTAAACAGCGCAACACCCAAATCAGATTCCAATCGTTTGATCCGTTGTGAGATCGACGACTGTGTCAGACCCAAAGTTTTCGATGCCGCAGTGAAATTTCCATGACGAGCCACCACTTCAAAAACCGACAGCCCGAACAGGTATTGATTGAAACTGTTATTAGAAAGACTTATGTCAGACATTAAGAAAATGGGTCTGCAAAAGTTATTAGAGCTGAATCATACTTATAAAGAGACATTAATAATATTAAATTCAATGAACTAAAACGAATCACCATAGATTCACCCTAGGAGGGGCAAAATGCCGATAAAACCAGCGCTCACTGAGCTCCCAATCGAAACTGCTGACAATGGCTTTTACCGTGGATTTAGTCAGATAGTCACAATTTGTTCAAAAATCTTGATTGGCGGGCTTGTGATTTGGGCAGTCGCATTTCCGGAGCAATCGGGCGCCGTACTTAACGGGATCAATAGCTTTATTCTTTCTTCCTTTGGAGCTTGGTACATATGGACTGTCGCGCTTTTCGTGCTTGTGTGCATCGGGCTAGCCATCTGGCCTTCTGGCGGAAGATTGAAGCTCGGTGTACCCGATGATGTCCCAGAGTTCTCCAATTTTTCCTGGTTTTCCATGATGTTTGGTGCGGGCATCGGCGTCGGCATGTTGACGTGGTCAGTTGCCGAGCCGATTTACCATTTCAACAACAATCCTGAAGTGATTCAGGGACTCACTACAGGTGGTACAGCAGATAACATCCGCATGGCATACAAATGGTCTTTTCTGCATTGGGGTTTAGGTGCATGGGCTTGCTATGCGATAGCAGGATTGGCACTCGGATTTTTTAGCTATCGCCGCGGATTGCCGTTGACAATGCGCTCTTCTCTAACCCCGCTGTTTGGCGAAAGACTCTCCGGATCAACTGGGCACATTGTGGACATAGTCGCTGTAGTTGCAACGATTTTGGGTGTAGCGCAAACGTTAGGATTTGGTGTCGAACAATTTGTCTCCGGCCTAACTCGAATCGGTATCGGTGGTCTGACGAACGAGGCCGGAACAGCAAATACAGCCGGCATTCTGGTCGCCATTGTCGTAATAATGGTGGCATCCACTATTTCTGCGCTTTCAGGGGTTGGCAAAGGGATTAAGTGGCTCTCCAACCTGAACATGGGGCTCAGCATCGCGCTGCTGACATTCTTTCTTTTGTTCGGTGCAACGTTTTTTGGCCTGAAAGCGCTGGTCGTCGGACTCTGGGATTACCTGATCGCATTACCGGACATGAGCTTTCGAGTTTGGGTGGGTGATGGCAACCCTGACAGTGTTGCGACAAAGCTTGAGGGCTGGCAAGGTGGTTGGTCAGTGTTCTATTGGGCGTGGTGGATTGCATTTGCCCCATTTGTTGGACTTTTCCTCGCTCGCATTTCAAAGGGACGAACAATTAGAGAGTTTGTGCTCGGTGCGATGATTGTCCCGTCGCTAATGTGCTTTGTCTGGTTTACATGGGCCGGCGGTACTGCAATTGACCTTGCGTTGGGTGAAGTCGCGTCTGGTGCAATCGATACAGTGAAGGACAGTGAAATATTTGCCGCCCCGGATGGAGACAAAATTTTTGCGATGACGAATTTCATGCTTTCACCAATATCGGAATTCGTTGCCTGGTTGATGGCCTTAATGATTGTGGTGTTACTGATGACATACCTTGTAACGACGGCTGACTCAGCAGTGTTGATCGTCAACACAATAAATGCTGCTGGTGATGAGGGGCCGAAAGCACGCCCGCATATTTTGTTTTGGGGTGTCGCACTGGGGTCGGTGGTGGCGGCGCTGCTGCTCGTGGGAGGACTGAAGGCCATTCAAACGGCAATGGTTATCGGTGCGCTGCCGTTCTCACTCGTCATGGTCTTTCAGTGTATTGCCATCGTTAAAGCTATTTACAATGACGGAAAACGGGAGAAAGCAGGTATGGCAACCACTTCTTCCCCGGCAACTTCAGAATAAATACGGTTGTCCAATATTCCCATTATTGGAGGAGAAAATTATGCGATCGAGTAATCTAATAGCAATGTGCAGTGCAGTTGCGATTTCTATATCGAGCGCTGCCGCCAGTGCCGCCGACGTCGTTATCGGCGTCCCAAATTGGCCGTCTGTACAGGCAACTGCGCATGTACTTAAGGTTGCGCTTGAGAGCAATCTAGGCATCGAGGTCGAATTGAAGGAAGGTTCGAACGAAGCTGTTTTCGATGCGATGCACGCAGGGACTATGCATGTTCATCCGGAGGCATGGCTGCCCAACCTGAATCACCTCCGGCGCAAATACGTTATCTCAACAAAAACAATCAAAATGCATCCGAGCGGAGCTACCGGTACACAGGGTATGTGCGTAACAAAGGGAACAGCAGAGAGAACCGGAATCAATAGCATTAAAGATTTGCGAAATCCTGAAATGGCCAAAAAATTCGATTCGGACGGCGACAGTAAAGGTGAAGTATGGATCGGCGCAAAAGGTTGGGGATCTACACCGATCGAACAAATCAGAGCGAGATCGTACGGGTATGACAAGACAATGAATCTGCGGATAATGGAGGAGAACGTTGCTCTTGCAGAAGTCGATAAAGCCGTCAAACAACAAAAGGACATCGTCTTTTTTTGCTATACCCCACACTACATGTTTGCCGCAAATGAGATAGTAGTTCTGGACGAACCGTCTTACGATGCCACGAAGTGGATCATTGTGCCTCCGTCCGATACTCCGGGCTGGCTTCAAAAGTCGAGCGCCGCGGTTGCATGGGATACTGCTCATCTCCATATAAGTTACGCGACTGCACTCGAGGATTCTCAACCCAAAGCGGCAGCGGCGCTTTCACGGGTGTCATTTAGCACTGATACTCTCACGGCCATGACATACAGTCTGGTTGTTGAAAAGCTGGATCCGGCGTTATTCGCTGCCAAGTGGGTTGAACAGAATCAGGCAATAGTCAGCAAGTGGTTTCAGTAGCGATCGAACCCAGTTTTCGTATGTAAAACCAACACTTTCACGGCTTACAAAAATTGCGGGCAATGTTTTGCTTTGCGTGCTACCTGGTTAGTTGTTTTGAAGAATTGGTCACTTGTTTAAATCGTAAGTAACCAGTTGCAACGTCAGCGGTGATTGTCTATCTCGACGTGACTGGTAGTTTTTTACTGCTTATGAGAACTTTGGATTCGCCTTTCCTGTCCTGACCTCCAAGTGGTCCAGTTTAAGTTAACTCCTAACTCAAACAATGGACTCGTATTAGGGGATCAGGTCAGGCAATCCCGTGAAATCGATTAACAGCAGCGGTTGGAAGCGAGCGCGTAAAGAAGTCAATCTAACGGGTGCGAGAGTCCACGATCTTAAGCACGCGTTTGTCGTCGCGCTGTGCGCTCCTCGGATCAAACCTGTGGAGCTTCTCACCCAACGCGGACACACCACTAAAACCAAAAAACGCCACCACAAGGGTGACGTTTTTCGTTTTTATGGCGCGCCCGGAAGGACTCGAACCTCCGAC
>JBCCFY010000051.1:0-24112 GCA_039110515.1 Pseudomonadota bacterium | reverse complement strand
ACATTTTTCATAGGAATTTACCAATCTGTATAACTTAAGTCACACTTTACTATATATTTTATATAGTAACAAACTATATTTTATAGTGTATAATCATGCTCTATGGCCACCCGTAGCTATTCACAGACCTGTTCCATAGCCAACTTCCTGGATATGTTGGGTGGTCGCTGGACACTGCTGATAGTGCGTGACCTGCTCATCGGTCCGCGGCGTTTCAAGCAGTTACTGGCGGGATTGCCAGGCATAGGAACCAACCTGCTGGCGCAGCGGCTTAAAGAACTACAATCATTAGGTATCGTAGTGCGCGATCGGGACGAGCAGCACTATGTGCTAACAAACATTGGACAGGAACTGGAACCCGTTATCGTCTCGATGGCCCGCTGGAGCTTGCAACATTTGGCGGTGGATCAGCAGGGAAAACTCAATCGAGATGAACTACTGGTAGTGGCCTTTCGAGCAGCGTTCACGCCTCCTGCAGCCGACCACCCTGACGAAGAGTATGAGTTCCGCATTGGGGCAACTCACTTCGTTTTGGAGGTAAATCAAGGCGAACTGCATAGTTACCTGGGTAGCAGCGCAAAACCTGAATTTATCTTCACTACCGATTCAACCAGCTTTGGCGCTATTGTCGGCGGCACTCTGTCGATAGCGCAAGCCGAAGAACGGCAGCAGCTACAAGTTCTGGGCTCTCGCGATGCCCTGGCCCGCTGGTTGGCCATGTGGAATTCCACCCCAGACTCGGATCGGGCACTTAACGATTAAGCCACTTCGGGTGGCCATATTTGTCCGCCTTTTAAACTGTGGCGAATTGATGGCGATAGCATGGAACGGCTTGCATCTCGAGTATGGCGTGATAGGGTCACGCCTAATTCGAAAAACGCATATATTTCCACAAATGAAATTCAATACCCTGATGCATTGGCTGACCCTCATGGCGGCCGTGATGGTGCTTTCTGCTTGCGGTGACGACTCCAGCCGCGACCATAGTTCCGACGCAGCCGGCGGACAGCTTCGTGCCGAGACCGCCAGGCAGTTTGATGCCCTGCTGGATCAATATTATGAAGACAACCTGAAACTGAACCCGGTGCAGGCCACCTTCGAAGGCGACAACCGCTTTAATCACGAGTACTTTAACGACCTGTCTGAGGATGGCGAGCAACAGCTGGCCGACCATTACGCCCATTACCAGTCACAACTCGGCAAATTCAAGGATCGTGATCTGAACGAGAGTCAACGCATGTCCAAAGCTGTGTTGCAATGGGAGCTCGATATTAACCAGGCCGCCATGCAATTTGACTCCGATCTGACTCCCATCGATCAGATGTGGTCAATGAATCTGATCGTAGGTCAGCTGGCCAGTGGGGCCAGCGCCCAGCCATTTAAAACTGTCGCCGACTATGATCGCTGGCTGCTCCGTGTGGATGCCTATCTTGAGTGGTTGGAAACTGCCGAGACAAAGATGCGTGAAGGCATCGAAACCGGTTACGTGTTACCCAAAACCCTGACCGCGAAAGTATTGCCTCAGTTATTGGCCATGACCGAGGAAAACCTTGAGGAGCACCTGTTTTTCAGCCCGGCCACCACGATCCCGGACACATTCTCGGACGCGGAAAGGTCACGTCTGACTGCTGATTACACCGCCATGGTGACCAACAAAATCATCCCCGCCTATCAAAAACTTCATGACTTCATGGCCACCGAATACATGGAGGCGGGACGTACCAGCAGTGGGATCGATGCAGTCCCCGGCGGCAAGGCGTTTTATCAACATCAAATTCGGCGTTACACAACCACCAACATGACGGCGGATGAAATTCATCAGTTGGGTCTCAGCGAAGTGGCCCGCATCCTGGGTGAAATGGAAGAAGTCAAAGCGCAAGTAGGGTATCGCGGAGATCTTAAGTCCTTCTTTAACTTCGTCCGCCAGAACCCGGAACTGATGCCCTATTCTGAGCCACAACAGGTGCTCGACCACTTTAACGAAATCCACGAGCGAATGAAGCCCCAGGTAGAACGACTGTTCGACCTTAAGCCAAATACTGCGTTCGAGGTGCGCCGCACCGAGGAATTCCGTGAACAGTCGGCAAGCGCTGAGTACAACTCCGGCTCATTGGACGGCACCCGACCCGGAATTTTTTACACGCCTATCCCTAATGCTGCTGAATACAATATTTATGACAGTGAATCTCTATTCCTGCATGAAGCTATTCCCGGTCATCATTATCAGATTTCTTTAACCCAGGAGAACGAAGAATTGCCGAAGTTTCGCAAGACCCTGTGGTATAGCGGCTATGGTGAGGGTTGGGCATTGTATACCGAATCGCTGGGTCGCGAGTTGGGCTTATATACCGACCCGTATCAATACTTTGGTATGTTGAGCGCTGAAATGCATCGGGCGATCAGGTTAGTAGTGGATACCGGATTGCATGCCAAGGGCTGGACGCGCGAACAGGCGATCCAGTATTCATTGGAAAACGAAGCTGAACCGGAAGCCAGCATTGTGCGTGAAATCGAACGCTATATGGCCAACCCAGGTCAGGCACTCGCCTACAAGATTGGCCAGCTGAAAATTCGTGAACTACGTTCCATGGCCGAACACGTATTAGGCGATCGATTTAACATTGCCATCTTTCATAACCAAGTACTGGAAACAGGCTGCGTGCCGCTGGCAGTACTGGAAGAGAAGATCAACCGATGGGTCGACGCGCAGCGTTAACCTGGCTGCACGGGTGTCAGACGTTTCTGTGCGATCAGCGCCAACAAGGCAATTAATGCCATGACCGTGGCCAGGATGAATGGCGCGCCTGCGAACTGGGTGCCAACCTGGTCACTGGTGTAGTAAGACAGCGAAGTATTATAGATGAGCGGTGCGATCAGCGCCGATAGTGCTGCCAGGCTGCCATTGAACCCCTGTAGTTCCCCTTGCATATCAGCCGGGGTGCGCCGCGACATCATCGCGTTGATACTCGGCATTGCCATACCCTGGATTCCTACGAACAGGCACAGTATTAATGCGAAGGTTCCGCTGCCCACGGTCCCGAACAACAGGAAACCAAGCATGCCAGAGCTGATACCGATCATTGCAGTGGTTCGCTCACCAAAGCGCGCCACCATACGCCCGATCAACAGGATTTGTGCCGCGGCCATGGATATCCCGACCAGGGTCAGCGACAAGCCGATCATCTTGCTATCCCAGCCGAACTCTGCCTGGGCAAAATAGGCCCAACTGACTGGATAGATGTTGGTGCTGGTCACCCACAACAGGTAGACCATGGCGATGCCCAGTACGTTTTCCAGTTTGCGCAAGTGGAGAAATGCGCCAACCGGGTTGGCACGTCTCAGCGAAAAACTGCGGCGATCCTTGCTATCCATGGTTTCCGGAAAGGCAAACCAGCCATAGACGAAGGTGATGAAGGCCAGCCCACCCGCAACAAAAAATGGCAACCGGGTTCCATACTCTCCAAGCAGACCGCCCAGGGCCGGACCCAGGATAAACCCGATCCCGAAGGAAGCACCGACCAGGCCGAACCCCTTGGCACGCTCTTCCCCGGAAGACATGTCAGCCATTGCCGCATTGGCCGGACCAAATATTGCTCCCAAGCCGCCGGCGATCGAGCGGCCCACAAATAGCCAGATAATGCTCTGCGCGAAACCCATCAGGAAAAAATCCACGCTGAATCCCAGCAGAGAAAGTAAGAATACAGGCCTACGACCAAAGCGATCGCCCAGGTTGCCGACCAGTGGTCCCATCAGGAATTGAAAGACAGCATAGGCTGCGGCTATGAAACCGCCCAGCAGCGTGGCCTCGGAAAGGCTGATGCCTTCCAACTCAATGATAAGCTCGGGCAAAATCGGCATGATAATGCCAAACCCCATCGAGTATACAAAGACGGTCAGCAAGACAAACCGTTTGGCGCTTTGTTTTTGCGGACCCTCAATCATGAAACCAACCTTGCCAGTTATGCGCTCGGGACACAGGTCTGTGTGCCGCGAGTTAATGGATGAAAACTCGAATTCTAACAGGCTTGACCGCCCGCTGCGCCAGGAAAGAAGCCTTAAAAAGAACCAGGTAGATACTTGTCGGCTATCTGCCTGGCAAGGTCGCGGCTGGCCGGATCCCATGCATCCATCAGGTCTGCATAGGTGAGTAATGGGTGCGTGGAATTACGCAACAAACTATGCTCCTCGGTTTTTCCCCAGAACCGCGTGCACACTTCGATCATGGCGGGTTCACTCAAAGCCGCATCCTGGATCTTGCTCAGTGACAAATCGCGAATCAAGCCTGCATGTTTATGCTTGCCGACGTAAACCACACCCGAGCTCGGGGATCGCAAATCAGTGTAGGAAACGGCGGCGATCTCTCCCCCGAGCACAGCGTCATACCTGGCCAGATCAACTGACTTCCACCAATCTTTATCAGCTGAACAAAATACACCATAACGATACTTACCCCGCAGTTTGGGATACTCCTCGCACCAGCGTCGAATAAGACGGGAACGGTTTTTCCAGCTCCGATTGAGTTGAGTTTCGGAGATAAAATTCTGGTCTTTCAGTTCTCTTAATACCCACCCGATAGTCCCCATTGAAACGTTGGCATAATCTGCTATCTGGCGATAGTTGGCATGCAGAAGGCCTGAGTTGGTAAGCAGTGCGAAAATTACTTTTAGGCCGGTATCGGTGAACAATCGTGCCGACCGATCAGGACTGGAATTGTGTAAGGGTGTTTTACCCTGGATCAGGATGAAAATGGGTGCAATATTCAAATAGGCGTTCCCGGCTCGGTCGAGATAGTTACATTGAAGATCCCGAAGTTGAGCACCCAGTTCGTCACTCACATAGTCACTTATCAGGAGACTGTATTGCCCCTCCATTTGCAGGTTTTCCAACTCGTTGGAATCGGGCAAGTTGACCGCCCAGTTCTTGTGCCTTGCTACCAATTGAGTAGAAGATTTATCAAAGCTGATCACCGCATTGTCTATCGTCTCACGGTTCGCCAGCGGGGGGTGAGCATGCACAGTGGCGACCAGGCCGGTCTGAAATTCGAGCTGAGAGAGCGCCTTTTTTGTTGTTTCCCACTGATTCACATTGCTATGTATATCAGTACTTTATGCGCGATGTTCTTAAATTATGGTCATCTTTACCCTGGTCGCTCGCCGATTCGAACCGGGCATAGTTGAGGCGCTGAACCAGAGTATGCATGGCTTGCCGCTCACCAATTAAAAAATGGGCAGCAATCCGCCGCTGACTTGTTATCATGCTAAGCACGGTAAACATTTTGAGAGAACTAGAACGATATGAACAAGGGTGACCCGGCAGCACGTATCCCACGTGATCGAGACAATAATTACTCCGAGCAGGCAATCGAGCAAAGACAGTCGTTTGTTAAGGAACAAACCGGAGTGGCACTACACCATGTAGCACAATCGTCGCATGACCCAGCGAGCCTGGCCGGCAATATCGAAAACCCACTAGGGGTAGCCCAGGTGCCCATAGGCCTTGCTGGGCCGGTGCGGGTCAACGGCGAGCATGCACAGGGAGATTTCTATATCCCCATGGCCACCACCGAGGGCACCTTGGTAGCCAGCTACAGCCGCGGCATGCGTTTGTTGTCTGAGATAGGGGGCGTCAAAACTACGGTGGTCGAGCGCTATATGCAGCGCGCGCCAGTATTTCATTTTGAAAACGCACAGCAGGCGAGAGAGTTTGGTACCTGGTTTGATGAAAACCTCGACCAGGTGCGTGCGGTTGCTGAATCCACTACTTCAGTAGGCAAGTTGTCCCATGTCGAACAGTACGGTGTCTCACGTATGCGCTTCCTGCGCTTTAACTACACTACTGGCGATGCGGCCGGACAAAATATGTGTGGTAAGGCAACCTTCGCCGCCTGCAACTGGATAATGGAGAATTATTCCGGTGCACTTCGCTATACCTTGTCAGGCGCCATCGACACCGACAAAAAACACTCACATATTAATACTCTGCACTCACGCGGTGCCCGAGTGGTTGCCGAAGCGGTGATCCCGAATGATGCACTAAAAAGTATCATGCATGCCGACACTCGTTCGTTGTTTGCCGCACGGCAGGTATCGAATGTTGGCGGCATGTTAGCAGGTACGACCAACAATGGCTTGCATGCCGCGAATGGCCTGGCGGCCATTTTTATCGCTACAGGTCAGGACGCAGCAAATATTGCTGAATCTCAATCCGGTATCGTATTTGTTGACTTGCAAGATAATGGTGACCTGTACTGGTCGATCACGCTGCCTTCGGTAATCGTGGCCAGTTACGGTGGTGGGACCGGGTTAGCAACGCAACGCGAATGCCTGGAGATGATGGATTGCTATGGACAGGGTAAAGCGCTAAAGCTGGCGGAAATTTGCGCCGCCACGGTTCTTGCGGGTGAACTGTCCCTGGCCTCTGCAGTCATTGCCGGTGACTGGGTGGAGAGCCACGATAAGCTCGGTCGTAACCGACCGTGACGTAACCGACCGTGACGTAACCGACCGTGACGGGTTTTCTCGTCACGCCCGTCAGTCAGTCACCCTAAGCTTGACCTCGGCTAGTATCCTGCAGCGTGCCCGTCTTTACGAGATTCAGTCGCACCCCAGTACACGCCATTGTCCGCTCGATGAATAGCCTGGTAGCCACCATAAGGGCCATTGGCATACTGAATTTTGTGCCCCATACGCATCAATTGGCGAATCGTCGCGTACGGATAGCCGGTCTCAAGGTTAAGTATTCCACCGCTGCGCATCACCGAACCGGTTGGTTCGGAGGAACCGGTGTGGTGGATTCGTGGCGCATCGCCTGCCGCTTGCACATCCATTCCAAAATCGACCATATTCACCACGATTTGCGCATGCCCTTGGGGCTGCATGGCGCCTCCCATCAGACCGAAACTCATCCAGGGTTTACCTTCTTTGGTGATAAAGGCGGGAATAATAGTATGAAATGGCCGTTTGCCACCGGCAAAGACATTAAAGTGCCCTTCTTCCAGCGAGAACAACTCGCCACGATCCTGCAAAATAAAACCCAGCCCTGGCGGCGTCATACCGGAACCCATGCCGCGGTAATTACTTTGGATTAACGACACCATATTGCCCTCTGCATCAGCCGTGGTCAGGTAGATGGTATCGCCCTTCTCCAAAACCAGGTCACCCGCGGGATATTGTTTGGCGGCACGTTGCAAATCAATCAATTTGGCGCGCTCTTTCGCATATTTCTTCGAGATTAACTGGGCTACCGGTATCTGGTTAAACTCGGAGTCGGCGTAATACTTGGCCCGATCCTCAAACACCAACTTCTTGGCCTCGGTAAATAAATGCACGTACTCTGGCGAGTCGTACCCCATGTTGGCGACGTCAAACATCTCAAGGATGTTGAGAATTTGCAGTGCTGCAATGCCCTGACCGTTGGGTGGTAACTCCCAGACGTCATAGCCACGGTAATTGGTACTGACCGGGTCTACCCACTTACCACGGTGTTCCGCCAGGTCTTCAATACTCAGAAAGCCCCCATTGGCCTGCATGTAGTCGGCAATCGTTTTGGCGATCTCGCCCTGATAAAAAACATCTCGACCATCCTGGGCGATTTTTTTCAGAGTGTTGGCCAAATACTTGTTTTTCCAGATTTCCCCCTCTTTCGGCGCACGACCATCCAACGTGAATTGCTCGGTAAAACCGGGCCATTGCTCCAGGATGGGTACTGAGCGGCCCCAGTAATAAGCAATCAACTGCGAAACCGGGAAACCATTCTCTGCGTAGTGAATGGCAGGTTGCAAAACCTCTGCCATCGACAAGGAACCAAATCGATCATGCAACATAAACCAGCCATCGACGGTACCCGGTACCGACACTGGCAATGGGCCATGGGATGGAATTTTTTTGTGTCCGTTATCGATAAACCACTGCAGGCTTAAAGACTTTGGTGATTTTCCCGAGCCATTCAATCCATACAATTGTTTGGATTTGGCATCCCAGACGATGGCATAGATATCTCCGCCAATGCCATTCCCGGTGGGTTCCACTAAACCAAGCACGGCGTTTGCTGCAATTGCGGCATCGATAGCATTACCACCCTGTTGCATGACATCCAGCGCCGCCTGAGTAGCCAGAGGCTGAGATGTGGCTGCCATGGCCTCGCTTGCCAACACCGGCGATCGAGTTGCGAAGGTTTCTCCGGTAACCCGGTCTGCCGCCTGGGAAGTGGCCGCCAGGCTACACGAGAGCAAAGTAGCAAGAACTACTCTGCACAGTAAGATTGTCTGTTTCATGGTTTATTCCGCGTTTTTTGCTAGTTTTTGGCATTCCGAGTCCTCACAGCATGCTGGGATGCTCCTGGGCTGGTGTATGCGCTTTCTTATAGAGACCGTCATTATGCCCCACTATGACACATTGTTAAGTGATCAAATCACTCAGGATTGATAAACTATGCACAAGCTTAAAACTTTCAACCAGATTATGAACAGATCAATTACCCCTGGCGCCTTTCTCCTCATACTCACGGCTTTCACCAGCCATGCTGCCTTTGCTGATGAACTTTTGGAACGCCTGGAAAATGCCACCGAGAAACTGGGTAAAAACCAGGGTCAATTTTATGCCAGTCGCGTACCCGAATTGAAAGATAAAATGCCTTCCTGGGACTGGGATGATGAAATTCGCCAGGCGTCAAAGTGTGTTTTGGATGGAATCGCGACACAGAAAGGCCAAAGGGTTGCCGAGGCTTATGTCTCAGGAATTGAACGCGATGCTGAGAAAACCATCACCTCGTTTGCGCAACTGAGTGATTCAAGCTCAATGCCACCGGAACTACTCGGCGAGGATCAGACAATTCTCAACCTGATGAACAAGTGTCGTACCATGGAAATTTCTGCCGTACGTTTAAAGGAATCGGGATTTTGGGATGAGATGCTCAAGCCAGAGGTAATGCAAAAGCTGCAGGCAGATTAGCCGTTACCCATCAACTATCCAGTTTAAAAAAAGCGGCCAAGAGCAAGCTCCTGACCGCTTCTTCTAGCTAACCGAAAAATCGGCTAGCGGGCCCCTCTCTTTTTCAGGTAACTGTATTGTGACGCCCAGTTAAACGCTTGGAGAGCGTTGCCGAGGTGATCGTCCGCCTCGGAATCAATGCCCACTAGCAGCGATGCTAATGAGGTCATTGTAACACTACCGATGTGAAGTCCCTGGCCGAAATCAGGCTACCAACCGTCAGCTCATTAAGTCCAAACTTATCCGTGTTCTAACGACGTGTTCACCAATATTTAATAATTTGCTCCTGTCTGTTTATGATTTGCTACACTTAATCTCAATATTCGGCATCAGAGCCAATAAACTAATATTAATCAGCGACTTAATTTAAAATTATCTATGCAAAAACGTAACAATTCACGACTCCAAAAGCGTTTATTTATCGCCTTGAGTTCGTTCATGATTGCCGGGGGATGCGCGGCAAACCCCGGTACCGATACTGATAAAAAAATAAGCAAACCGACGGTTGCCGAACAGCAACCGACTGAACAAACCCTGGGTGGCGATGACAAGAAAAAACCCGGCAACAGGTGGGTAGCAATGAATCAGAAGGAACAAGTAATGTCTGCGCGCGAGGATCTCGCCAAAATGCTGGATATCCCACTGGAGAAAGTAGTTTTATCCGGTGCAATTCCAGTCACCTGGAAGTCGGGAGCATTAGGCTGTCCGAAGCCAGGAGAGCTCTATACTCAAGCACTGGTTGGCGGCTTATCCATTATGCTGCGAGTAGACAATAAGGCCTACCGATATCACGCTAAAACTGGTGGTAAGCCATTTCATTGCCCTGATCACCTGGCTGAGTCACCCTCTCACGACAATAGTGATATTTAGTTGTGTGACATTAACTAACACGCTTTATTGACACAACCATACAACTGTTAATCTAGTTAAACGCGGTTGAGAATTCGGACTCATTACAACATAAAAAAGGGGTAGAGATTTCTCTCTACCCCTTTTTTATTTGACTGCCTGCCAGCGCAATCTAAGGCTGACAGGCTCAAGTCATAGAGTGACAAACATCGTCACAATCTTACTGACAGCTGGTGACTGCAATCGCTTCTTCGTTAGCGCCAGCATTGCTGAGATCAGCACTGTTAACAACTAAGTCTTCACTACAGTCTGTGGTCACCTGGAATCCGAGTGTTGCAGAACCACCATTCAGGGCTACCACAATCAACTCATCATTCAGTACTGGTGCAACACCAGCACCGTTGTAGAAATAGCTGGTACCAACAGTACCAGAATCATTTTCTACACCCACAGTACCACCAGCACCGGTACCGGTAGACATATCGCCATAAACAAAATATTGCTGTCCAGCGAGACATCCACCATCGTTTCCGATCCAGGCCTGCATAGTTACCTGCTCACCAGCAGCAGCTCCGAAATGAGCTACATTTTCCCATTCGTATGCAGTAGCAGTACCGCAACCAAAATCCAGTACAGCAATGTACATATTGCCGCCGTCATTCAGATTCAGGTCACGCCAGAACGGTGCAAGAATGTTGTTTGGCGGTGTTGGATCAGGCATATCCTGGTTAGCAAAACTACTGAATCCACCACTGGCGACACCGGCTTCCAACGTACCATTCACAGAAAACAGCATTTGCGTATAGCTTTGACCGTTGAATGTGAAGGCAGGCACGTTAAAGAAGTAACCACCATCATCGCAGTTGCCGTTACAATCGCCGGCACCTTCGTCTTTACCAAGTGGCGCAGTGAAGCCAGCTAGTGGGGCCACATAACCACCGAGGAATCCGGTCGGGAATATCGCTAAACCACCTGGATCCAGCTCACCTGTCCAGCTTAAGCTGTTGGAGCCAGCATCATAAGCCCAAGGTGCAGAAGTTGTGCCATTCACTACGGTCTCGGTTTCAGAGCCTGCAACAAAGCTGGCGCCATCCGGTACCACATCTGTGATTGTGATCGGACCAGTCACCTGGCCATTTACTACTGACAATTCATAGGTCAGGGTATCACCATCTACAGCGGTAGCAGCGTCTACTGTTTTGGTAAACAGATCGGCATTACTGGCACGCGAGGTTTGCATGGCGATCGGCAGTCTCATGACCGGACCTTTGCCCTTGCCTCGGTGTCCTCTCGATCCACGCGACCCTTTAGACCCTTTGGAACCCTTACGATAATGTCTTCTAGGTTTCTTTGGATCCAGGACCAGTTCACCAAACATCCAGCCAGCTTCAGAGGCCAGATTATTGACGGTCACGGTGACAGTGCCACTTTCGCCTCGGCGAAGTTTTAGCACCTCATAGTGCTTACCTTTCGATCCTTTCGACCCTTTCGACCCTTTCGATCCCTTGGAACCTTTAGAGCCTTTCGACCCCTTCGAACCTTTAGAACCCTTGGAGCCTTTGCCACGACCATTGTTGGCTACATCAATGGAAATATCAAAGCCTTCAGCGGTGCTGTAGACATACCATTTGCCGCTTCGGCGAGACTTGTTGGTAAAGGTTCTGCTCCAGGAGCACTCGCCGACGCAGTTGCTGTCCATCATACTGGCCAGGTTCAGAGTACTTGGATCACCACCGGCCGCTGGATCAGCAGCAAGGAAGTTGGCAATCGTCTCACTCATTACCAATCGAGCATCATCTGCATCTTCCAGCACGATGCGGCCAGCACCCAGATCAAACGGATCAGTTGG
Source organism: Pseudomonadota bacterium (assembly GCA_039110515.1). Lineage (GTDB taxonomy): Bacteria > Pseudomonadota > Gammaproteobacteria > Arenicellales > Arenicellaceae > Arenicella. The sequence goes on along the minus strand of JBCCFY010000051.1, from coordinate 12,427 downwards.
CGTAACACCATCTTCTTTCCGCGTGTTCTCAGTAGTAGCAGTCATCATGATGGCAGACTTGATCTCCTGTGGAGTCCAGTCTGGGTGACGCGCAGTCATCAGCGCACCAGCACCGGCATTATGAGGGCTGGACATGGATGTACCGCTCAGGAATTGCCAGCCTGGTGGAGGGCCAAAACCATCAGCGTCTGCAGCCATAACTGCGACGCCAGGTGCGGTGACGTCTGGTTTCAATACATCAAAAACCAGCTGTGGACCACGTGAACTGAATCCCGCCATGATATCGCCATTCGACTCATCCAGGTTAAAGGCTGAATCGGTGATGGTACCCATGGTGCCTGTGTTGTTGATTAACCAGTCGCGTAGTACTTGCGCATCGGTATCACCTACATGGATAGACGGCAAGAAGTGCGCATCAGCAACAGTATCTTCGCCTTGCCCCAGATTGCCGAGGATGTATCCACCCGCGCCACCAGCCAACACATTTTGGCCTTTTTCGGTTCGTGCAATGGTACCCCGGTCGCACATAACGATTTCACCGCTAAATGTGCCGGCAGGGAATGGCGTCAAACACTGACCAGTTGGGTCAAACGCCGTGGTGTTCGCGTGAATCACCGGTGCAGGACCGTAGCCAGCACTGAAGCTGGAGCCATTCACATCTGGCAAGCTGGCAGCATCACTGGTCAAGCCGACCAAGGTGTTCGCAATACGACGATTGTGCGTAGACGCTGCCGTTGTCGCTACCCATGGTCCCAAGTGAGCAACGGTGCTCGCTGTTGGACCAGAGTTACCCGCTGAGGCTGACACATAAATACCGGCTTCAACTGCGGCCAAAAAGCCCAGTTCAACCGTATCGTTATACGGATCACCGCCACCAGAGATTGAGTAGTTCAGCGCAGCAATGCCATCTGGTAGATTGCCGGAGTCGATAACCACCTGGTTGATCGCTGCGACCAGCGCGGCGCCAGGACAGGTTTGTTGACACACATCATAGGCAATGATGTTGGCATGTGGCGCAACACCAGAAATTTCAAAGTCAGCCGAGGTAGTTGGGGCAATCAACTCTGCATCGAGCACCACGTTACCAGCAGCAGTACCGGCAGTGTGACTGCCGTGACCATCATCGTCTTCTGGAATGGTGCCGTCGACGTCGGTGAAGTCCCAGGCGCCGATCAGCTTGTCATTACAGAAGTTAGGATCTGGATTGATTTGTTGCGTAGATGCAGGGTCACAATAGCTGCCTGGTACATAATTGCCAGAACCTAGTGGGTTGGTATGGTTATAGCCATCACCACCGATGTCAGCAAACGATGGGTGATCACTGTTGATACCCGAATCGAGCACCGCAACAACCATTCCCTCACCGCGTGTACCACGACGACGTGCATCCCAGATAGAGGGAGCACCAATCCACTGTGGGCCAACGTCGGTCAACAGTCGCTCCATACGCTCGCGCTGCACGCTGACAACACCGTTCATGGTGCCAAGAGCTTTCGCTTCATCCAGGGTCAGGGCAACAGCAAAGCCATTGATAGCATGTTGATAGTCAAATTTTGCGCTGAGCTCACGACCAAACAGGGCTTCTGCCTTGGCCATCAGTTCTTTTTGCTTGCGCTTCAGGCGTCGCTCATATTTCTTTGCTGCCTTACTCTTGGTATCCAGGCGCTTTTTGCCAGTAGCCTTGGCACTGGTTGCCGCATAACCTGGGATTCCACCACGGTAGGTGGCGATGGACGGATCGGTCAGACGGACAATATACAAGTCACTTGGTGTGTAGTTCGGCACAAAAATTTCTTGTGTCGGCTGAGTATCGGCGAGCGTAATTTCCGCTGCGGACGCCGCATTTACTCCACACAACCAAACGACAGCGCTGACTATGAAAGTCAACCTCCGTTGGTATTGATTAAACATTTAGTATCTCCTAGTTAGATCTGTAAACAGTTTGGGATAGTTGTCCAACCTAAGGCCGGACTAATTATTTTTAAAAGTAGAGAGGGATTGATAAAGCTATTCCACAAGCATCACAACAACGTCCTGGTTTACAGATGAGAGCAAAATCCGCGGCTGAGGAAGCCGACACGCACACACCAATAGCACAGGTCATACAACCTGCGGCCACACACCGAATACTCCTGTACTCAATTTTCCCCCCAATAGCCCCAAAGCCAAGAAAAATCGATTACTTACGGCTTATGTTGACCGCAAATCCTAAGTCTCTACCGAGCGAACTCAGCGATGACTCTTATAAAACGAAGAATAAAAATAGACAGGTGCTACCGGACCAAGAAGTCACAGTAACTGGAATTACATCCTTGCGAGGCGATTATTAAAGTTATTATTCAACCTTTTAGAATACCTTTTAAACAAATCGTATTAAGTATACTTTTCGTCTCGAGATAGCCGACTTTTATTTTCGTGGTTGTCGACTTCCTTTCATTGCAAATATCGCTATTTGGCAGTTGAAAAACGCTGCCAAAATTCGCTAACGAACATAATAAAGGAAAGCCGCGCTGTAATAGTTGAAGATCAGCCTAAAAACCAATCTCACTTTCCTAAAGCATATCGCGTTGCGCCGCATTTTGCAAAAATGCGGCGCAATTAATGGTTCTGTATCTGCTTGATTTGTCTGATAATTATGCTCACCCGACGCGGTTGCCGATATCAAGACTCGCGCATGCGTTTCATGAACTCAGCGAACTCTGCCATGTTGAGGCCACCATCGGCGTCCTTATCAAACTTGAGTAAGTTGTCACGAGCACGAGGACTCACATCGTCGGGCAGTTCTGCCTGGGTAACGCGACCATCAATATCGCGATCCCAAGACCCCATTATTTGCGATATTCGGGTCAATCCAGGGCGATGAATTGGGGCTGAGGTGGTCTCTTTTGCCCAGCTGAAACTCATCGATCCATAGAGCATCTCTTCCTCGGATTGCAGTCCCCAGGTGATATCGCTTGAGGGATCCGGATTACCACGATTCTTGGATGAATTGTCATAAATCGTGCGATGGATCATGCGGGTACCCGCTGGTACTTCTTTCGGCTCCAGCAAACTATAGGTTCGTTGCCAGTTAAAATCATAATTGGGTACCGACAACAGGGTTTCCTTATTTCCGTCGGGGTAGACCAGTTCGAAAGTGGAACTGCGGCCACGATAGTGCGAATGGGGAAACAGGGCGTAGATAATCGCGTCTTCCCAGAAATCAAAGTAGGCATGCTCTTCGTGGCGTTCGGCATTTGCGGGGATACGAATATCCGTATTGACCAGAACGTGCTCGCGCAAAAAGTTCTCTGGTGCTGCATCCGCGAAGTACAAACCAATGCGACTGCGGTCTACCGACTTCTTACCATACGGCGTGTAGTGCATCTGAAATTGATACACCCCTCCTTTCGGTACAAACACACCGGTGCCTTCAGGCATAAAGCTCGACTCGTTGCCAGGCGCGTAAGTCAGGATGAAGTTTTCGAAAATGTCGGAAACCTCCTCATCAAGCACCTCGCGTTGTGAAGAGCCGGCCAAAATATGGTGAACTGCCTTGGGGTCGCCAGGAATAATTGCCGCCGCGATCACCCATACATCCCGGTCCAGCGGATTTTTCACCACCGGGAACTGGTAGTCCACAACGCCATTGGCCGGGACCTCAAACTCGGGTATGTCGATTATCAGGTCGGGCTCGCCCAATGCCCATGAATTCTCCAGCGTAGGTGTTTTCTTTAATGGGTCGTCACCGTCACCACGTGGCGCTCCCGCCTCAATCCAGTTGATGAGCGTGCGTTTGTCATCGATTGAAATCGACTTATTGTTTTGCCAATGACCGATCTCAGGGTCCGTATGCCAGGGCGGCATGCGTTTGGTGCGTAATACCTCACGCATCATCGGTGCAAAGCCTTTTACCAACGCATATTCAGTCATGGCCCAGGGGGCGATACCGCTCTTGACGTGACAGGCCATGCAGTTTTCTTGCAGTATCGGCACAATGGTGTCGGCATAGCTTATTTCCGATGGCTCCGGATAATTTATGAGACAACCAGGTGACGTTACCTGGGTCAGTTGCACAGGCGTGCCGGCCAGCACCGCATCCAGCGCATTTTTTACATAACGCTTACTCGCCTGGTTTTTTTGCCGCTCAAAATCGACGCGGTCACTCAGAGCGCCTCGGTAAGCTATTTGCCAATTCTTGGTGTCGATCACCAACACCTCACCAGTTCTCACCAACCCCATGGCTTTGCCAATAATCTGTCCCTCATCTTCCAATACCGGCAGATCAATTCCCCATTCGGCAGCTTCTTCGGCTATAGACTGGCGGTTATCCTGAGCATTGGAGTTAATCATCATGAATTCCACGCCTTGTGCCGCATAACTGTCACGTAATTGTTGGAACTCTTCGAGATTTGAACGAACTATCTGACAACCATTGCCATGCACCATCAACACCACCGCCTTACTTTGACGGTAGTAGTGCAGCTCGTGGGCATCGCCACGGTGATCCAGCAGAACAAAATTATCGACCTTGTTACCGGGTAGCGCATTAGCAAAACTGGCAAACGCCAAGGTAATAATCGCCAATATAGGCATGACACAGAATTTTCCGAAGCCCTTCATGCTCCATTATCCTCATGGTTAATTGATATCAAAAAACGCGGACAAGTATAGCCCATCCAGATTGACATAATGTCAAATAATGTTGATGCAGCAGAATTTAGCTGGCGGGCAGCAGGATACTAACTACTTAAACTGGTATCCGCTATGGTGGTTCGGTGCAAATAGCGAGGATGGCCCTCATAACCGCCAGTGGCCATATGCAGCACCGACCGGTTATCCCACATGACCAGCATATCCTTTTGCCACTGGTGCCGATAGACAAATTCCTCCTGCGTTTGCCAGTGGTACAACTCCATCAATAGCTCTTCAGAAACGTCCGCATCGAGACCGTCGAAACCCAGGATGTAGCCAGCGCATCCAAACACCCCCTCTTCACCGGTTTCCGGGTGTTTGCGAATAATTGGATGCAACTGAGTAGCGTTGGCTTCGTCAGACGGCCGGATATCCATACTCCGACCCTCATCGTGATCGCCGTAAGCTCCTTGCGGGTTATATGCCAAGCGTGCCGAGTGAATCGCCTGGAGGCCCTCAAGACGTTGCCTCAAAGAGCTGGGCATCCGCTGCAGCGCCAGGTGCTGGTCCGCAAACAAGGTATCGCCACCCTCCGGCGGGATAGTAATACCAAACAGGCAGGTACCGGCTGGAGGAACCGCCTGGAAGCTCCAATCGGTGTGCCAGGCTTCAGCAAAGATAGGCGTGGTTTCGTCCGCGGCTCGTTGCACGGCGACAATATTTGTTCGACCCGCAACAGGTGCAATGAACGGGTCATCACCGAAACCACCAAAGGCCAGGGTGAACCGCTCCAGGTCGTCGTCACTCATGGACTGTTCGGGGAACGCCAGCACATGGTGCTGTAACCAGGCGGAGCGAATTTCACTCACCATATCTTCGGCCAGGGGCTGAGTGATATCTACTCCGGTAACCGAAGCACCACAAGCTTGTCCACTGGGGGTAATAGTAAGCATCGAAATCTCTGTTTAGTCTTCGCTTTTTTTTGTCGCCAGGCTGGGTTCCTGTGATTAACGCAACCAGCCTCGGGCCGTGCTGTTCCTGGCAAACCAGATCAGGAAAATTGCGATCACGATCACCAACGCAGGCATTACCTGCGAACTGGCGGGGAAATGTTGATGGGCCTTTGCCATCCCAAACCAGAAATAATTTTGTACCAACAAGGCGACTAATGAGAGAAGAAATACCTGGCTGGCTAATTTGCGTTTTAGGAGGAGTAAAATACTGCCAAGTAGACCGGCAAAAACTGCAACGGCAAAAGCCCAAACTGCCCAGTCGGGTCGCATGGCATAGAGATCCTGCGTAATTTGTGGAAGCTTGGCTATATCTTCCACACTTTGGTTAAAATCGGCAATGTACGCCATCACTCCAAGGGCATTCCAAACAACAGCCAATCCAGACACCACCCAAAACCATACCGGCACTGCATTTTCTTGCGAAGTCATAGTTGATCCTCTTATTATTTTCTATCACTTTAGCATAGAACTAATTTTCCAAATTGCTTCATTTCCTCGTTGCTGTGCGCCAATTTTTCACCCATTTACAAAAACTTAAACAAAAACAAGTTGTTAGGAGCAGGTAAAAGGAGTATGCTAGATTACGTTGGTGTAGGGAGTAGTACTTTTCACGGAATGTGTATATGAAAATAGATCGAAAAATGGCGAGTTATCTGCTCGAGATAAAACGCAATCTCCCTTACGAAATGAGAGAGCACTTCAAGCTCTCCGCGCCTAATATCGAAGAGCTGGTATTTGATATCTATCAAACCGCTAAGCGCGAGAAGCTCAAAGAACTAGCCCAATCATTTCTCGAAAACTCCGGTCCTGAGTGGACACGAAAACTTCAGCAAGACGACTCAAACGGCCTGATAGGCTCACTTGATCTGGGCAAACCCATCAGGATTGGCGAAGCGTTTAACCAAAGTGCGATGATTGTTGACAAGATGCTAACCGCGGTGTCCAGACAGATTGCGCCGGGCAAGCAACACTAGTAAAACCCAAGCAACACTAGTTAATCCCGAAGTTAATCCTGTGGTTAACCCCACGACAATAGCAGTCCTTTCTCGGCACGCCGGCAATCTCTTACAGGTGACTGTGCGGTCTTAGGTTTGCCCCGAGTTGTGCTGAACCCGTCTCCCCCGCCCCCCTGGTGCCACGCCCTGGATTCACAACACTCGACACGCTGGACATGCTCTGAGTGACGAAACCAGGCTCACCCAGTGCGAACTAGTCTGCAGCCGAATTCCCGGGTTGCCCAGTGGGCGAATAAGTTCGGGTTGCCTCCGCTCGTGCTTCATCGATTTTCAGCAATGCCTGGCGCCATTTTTTGGCGGCAAACAATGGCGCCTGATCAGCATAGTGCTGTGAGGTCTCATCCAGGGTTGCAGTGCCGAATTGATGCAACACATCCGCTGTTTGCAGACCATTACTATCCCACTCCACCAGTGCCATCCAGGTATCACCGTGGGTTGCGCTCGGCAGCTCGTTTTCTGGCAGCCCAAAAGAATAAATTGCTCGCAAAATATCCGGCCCGCCATCGACCGGCAGGCTTACATCGCCGCGCACCAGTCGATTCACCTCACCCCACGGCGTGTCGATGCCGCTGTGATATTGGGTCAAGTAGTTAACTGACCAGGCCAGGGCTTCCTGCAGTTTTTCCGGGGAATGGTCGTCGGGGTTCTCAGACCTCGCAAGCCGACGCAAGGTCAATACCGCCAGGGCGGCATGACGATTCTCAGCGTTCGTGGCTCGATCCCATTGCCGTAAATGGTCGACTGCAGCCTGCAAGCCTGATTGCTCAGCAAAGTCCGCAGCAAGCACTTTGTTGATAGTGGCCACGTAGTCAGATTTTTCCGAATAGACCGTATCAAACTTCAACGCCAGCAGCCGTTCTTTGCCGATCGGGCTGCTGCCATCATTCAATTCAATTAATCGCAACGCCCTGTTGGTTTGATTTTCCGCCAAACCCATGGACTGTGGAAAATTCTCTTTGCGTAGATTGTCAGCACCGTCGGTGGCACTGAACGGCGTATTGTTGGCATTGAAGACTAGCCCGGATTGAGGATTCATCAACTTCGGCACCGCGTCGAAACTACGATAGCCCTGCCAAATAAGGTCTGACCGATCTCCCGGTAAATCCTTGCTCCAATCCCAGGCATCATCGCGCGCAGGGTATTGGGCATTGTGGATAAATCCAATATTATCGTCTCGATCTGCATAGACGTAATTAATGCTGGGCAAAGCGTTGAGTGCCATCGCCTGCATAAACTCCTCAAGATTTGCGGCCTGGTTAAGTCGATAATATTGTTCAAGTTGGCGAAACTCGCCCATCCCTGCATAGCGGGTGGCATAGGTACCGTGCTCGGCTTCAATTACTGGCCCGTGCTCGCTGCGCAACACCCGTCGTTTGGCTGGGTATCGAAATGGGCCAAACAGTTTGACGTTGATCGTTACCTCGGTTTGTTCGAAATCTCGCCATTGACCATCCAGCTGATACTGCAATTCATTATCCGGGTTGCGAGTCAGCACATAGGTGTCAGTGAGATCAATGTGATTCACCGTATTCGCCCACCCCAGGTTGCGATTGAATCCATGCAGGATTACCGGCGTGCCTGGAAACAAGCCGCCGGTTATATCGAGACCCTCGGCAGAAACCAGGTGCGCCTCATACCAGGCAACCGGCCCGGTCATCGGTTGATGCGAGTTAATCAGCAATCGAGTTATATCTTCCCCCGAGCGAGCGGCGTTCACCGCGATGGCATTTGAGCCCAACTCGGTATTTGAGCGCGGTCGTACCAGCCAGGATGCCTGCTCGGCATTTGGATCCAGGGCGATTTCGCCCTGGCGTTCATCGCCAAACAAATCCAACAACACCTTGTCCATGCCATAGAAAAATGGTGTTTTAAAAATAAATCCAGCAACCACATCTTCTGCTTTGAACGGTGCCAGGCCGCGCCAGGTCGTTTCGGGGTATTGTGCTGCATAAAGGTTAAGCCCGGCCGCATAGGCATCCGCCATGGCCATTACATCATCTGGAATTTTGGACTGATGTTGATGTACCGTTTCCCAAACATTCATCAACGAGACAATGTAGTCAGTGGGCGCAGCGTCGGCACCCCGGTAACTGGCCAGCACTCCCCGTGTGGCCGCCACGGTTTCCTGGATAGTTTCAAAATCATCTTCCGCATGCGCGTAGGCCAGTCCATAGACTACATCTGCATCGCGTTGGCCGACGATGTGAGGCACTCCCCAGGAATCACGAATGATTTCCACCTGGTAGGCTTGTGCTGCCTTGCTTAACTCACTGGCAGGTGGATTTGCAGGTAGTGGTTGATACAACCACACAGCCACAATGATAAGGGCGACAAGCACCAGGCTGGCGACAATTTTGAATAGTTTCATCAGGGATAGTTTTTAGAGTTTTTATCAGGCTATGACCAAAATTTCGCCGCAGTGTAGCATGCTGAGTGTGGAGGCATTGCCGAACTGTCAACGCGTTTGCCGCTGCCCTGTTACCCAGGACATGGGGGGTCTAGCGCTTGATCGATGTCACGTTAAAAGCCAACAGGGTAATCGCGGCCCAATAACTGCTGAGTATCACCAACCCGGACAACTCAAATGGCATTAAGAATTTATTCAAGGCGATGATGGAGTCGGAGAACACAAAAAGCAATGCGCCTATTGCGACCGCCATGGAACCGGGGTTACGCCAGCTCAGCTGGACGCGAATTGCCTGCCAACACATAAACATAATACACAGAATGTAGGCCGCCACCGGTATCAACAATTCGCCCAGATGTGGCATCAAGTAGCGGAAATAGACGATGCTGATGGCCAGGAGGGCCAACATGGATAACAGGCTAGGCAACGACCAGGACGGGACTGTAGCCAGGCGAGTAAATATCCAGGCGAACAGCAAGTGCGCAACCAGGAAGGCACTTAAACCAAATACAAAATAGTCTTCACGGAGCAGGAATACATCACCCAACAGGCAGAAAACCAGTGCGACGAGCATGATATTGACATGCTCACGAGGTTGTTCTGACCCAACACGCCAGGCCAGGATAATAATCAAAATCGTGGTCAACGGCTTGAGTGCCATAAACACCGCCTCTTGCTGGTGCTGAGCAATGATCGCCAGCGTGGCTGACACGCCGATAAGAATTAATAAGAGTCTTTTATTCATTGTGTTGTTGCCTCGCCGATTGGGCCAACCAACTGTTGCCTGAAATACGACAGAACCTCATCCAATGCCTGGCGAGTCGGATGACCCGCTGTATTGACAAAATCTACGGTTAACACCGCGTGACCAGGGCCAGGAATCGTATGCAATTCAACGCGTTGTTTGCCATCCGTATTAAAAGTGGCATCAATACTGGCAAATTTCTCGGCGGTTGACATCCAATCTTTTGCAAAGCGGTAAGCCTTTATCGGCGCTGTTTTGTCTATGCCACTTTTCACCTCGGCTATTTCCTCGTCACTCATATGTAATGAAGACTGCGCCATAAATGGCATCGACGGCTGGGAAGAAACCGCTGCCAACACGCTGTCATCACCGATCAACGACAGGGCAAAATTCCCGGTCAGGCACATGCCAATCACGCCCACCCCAGGCACGCCACTGCTATCGCGGATATGCTGGCATAGCGCTTTCAGCCAATCGACTATGGGGCTACTGTGGTTTTTCGCAAACAGGTGAAACTCCCTGCGCATACAAAATACCCGGGCCATATTGCCAGCCACGTTTAGCTCTCCAATCGGGCCAAACAAATGGGGTAGGTAAACGCTAAAACCCTGATCGATAAACTCATCTGCCAACGCGAAGGTCTGCGACCCAATACCGGGAAGTTCCTGGATGATAACCACTGGTGGCCCCTCTCCAGCTTGATACACATCATGCTCAATCACATGCTTATATCGTGTCTCGGCAGAGAAACTGGTCTTGTGGTAATTGCTAATGGTCCGTGTCATCCGGCGATGGTAGCACACCAAAGGAGTGAGAGATTCCAGGCGGATGAGGCCGCAGACATCAGAAAAACGTCAAGCTGAAATCTCAACTCATGCTAAATTATCGGTTTGCAATCACTACCGAGAACTCATTATGAAAACCGCATTCAGCAAAATGTCAGACAGCACCGCGCAGGACTGGGAGCTAATCATGCAGGAGCAAATGGGTTTTTTCGGCAAATTGCCTGATCGTATTCTGACTCACCTGGAATTGTTGAATGACGACTATGGTGGTTTCCCGGTAGATCGGCTACAACACAGCCTGCAAACAGCGGAACTCGCGGCCGAAGCAGGCGAAGATGATGAATACGTCGTTTGCGCCCTATTGCACGACATTGGCGATACGCTGGGCAGCGCAAATCACCCGGATGTGGCCGCGGCAATATTGCAGCCCTTCGTGAGCGAAGATAACCATTGGATGATCAAGCATCATGGCATTTTCCAGGGCTATAACTTCTTTCACTATCTTGGCCTCGACAGGAATATGCGCGACCGTTTCAAGGACTCGGAAAATTTTCAGCGCACCAAGCGTTTCGTTGATAGATACGACGACCCGGCGTTTGATGCCAGCAAACCCAAATTGTCCCTCAGCCTGTTTGAAGACCAGGTTCGAAAAGTGTTTGCCACGCCGATTAACAGTGTTTACCAGGATGCATTCGACGCTTAAGTTCAGAGCAAGTTTTCAAAAAACTTTAAGATTCTTGCATCCAAATCATCATTTTTAGCGTCTTATCATTGCAAGCGCCAATTAGGTGGCGCGCATTTTTCCTTCGGAGATATTGCAATGAAAGGCTTTATTATCTGTGTACTTGTTGGAGCAGGCCTGCCAGGCGCCGTAGCTGTCTACGCGCTGACGGCGCTCACGGTGCAACAGAGCAATCTACAATTTGAAACTATCGAACGCGCCGCGCGATTCGTGGTTGCAGACTCACCGTCCACATCCAGCACTCTTGCCAATAGCGGTTCTTCTATGTTGGAAGGATTGAATTTGCTCGGCAGCACCATGAGCAACAGCAACGCTTTGTTCATATCCGATGCCTTCGCTTCTGCCACGCGCGAAGATGTACTTGCCAGCACTGAGCCAAACCCTTTTGCGCAATCCGAGATAGAACATCCCGAGGCGGTCGATACGGATGCGGTTGTTGAACAGGCTAACCTGGTCTTTGCGAACTCGAAAGTCGCAAAACTGACACTGCCAGAGGTGCCTGCGCCAAAAAAAGCGGGTGATCCCAATCTGAACGTGGCCAGCACCCACAGCGGTAGCAAAAAAGTGAGCTGTGATTCCGAAAAGCAAGCGCACTCAATAGAACAGCTAAATCACAAACCACGCACTTCGTTCAAAACCTGAACAATATGACATGATTCGGGCCGCCCGCAATCGTTGCTGGCGGCTTTTTCGTGCGTTCGATATTAAGCGGCCATACTCGCAATTACTCAGAGGATGAAGATTTCCCGGTGGCAGCTTGTTGCGCAGCGTGAGCCTGGTCCATCAGGCGACCCTCCTGATCAGCGAGGTGGACATTGATTTCGAGCAAAATATCATCGTAAATACCATGCAGGTTTTCGCTGTCACTCAGCACATTGGCATAGTGCAAATCCCGCATAATATGTTTCGAACCAAGCTTCAGGACGAAACCCGTTTCCTTCTTCAGCTCATGGGCATAGTGCGACAACAGACGCAGCACCACTGGCGGAATCACCCCCAGTTGCAGCTTTTCAGTACTTGTGACCACACGCATAACCCGGCACCCCCAGATGCAAACCTAAAAGCAGCACCCTTACAAAAATAAACCCCTCAACCCTACAAGGTT
>JBCCFY010000050.1:0-25018 GCA_039110515.1 Pseudomonadota bacterium | reverse complement strand
CGAGAGGGTGATATATCTGTCAGCAAATATTTTAGGGATGGAATCGGTTTGGCAGTGCTTGAATCAATTTCCAGATCAAGTTTCGCATGAAATCTTAAAGCTCTTAGGATGCGAACCGGATCTTCGTGGTAGCGCATTTCAATATCATCGCCAATCATGCGAATTATTTTCTTATCGATATCTTCTATTCCATTACAAAAGTCTAGTACTTCCTGTTTGGAGAGATCGTAGTACATTGAGTTGATTGTAAAATCACGGCGTAATGCATCTTCTTCAATAGTACCGAAGGTATTGTCACGAAGAATTCCCGCAAGCGCCTGTTGGCCATTGAATCGCTCGACACGCTGGGGGCCGGTTTTGCACTGGCCTCGCAGGATCTGGAGATTCGGGGCGCAGGCGAACTCTTGGGCGAATCACAAAGCGGCATGATCGACCAAATTGGTTACAGCATGTACAGCAATTTCCTGGAACAGGCGATTGCGAGTATTCAAAGAAGTCGACAGATCAAGCGCGGTGAAACCCCCACCACCATCAGCAAGCACGAAAAAGTCGAGATTAATCTGCATATCCCGGCCCGCTTCCCGGACGCCTACATTCCCGACGTACACCTGCGTTTAACCATGTATAAACGTATCGCCAGTGCCAGCGGTACCGAGCAATTGCGGGAACTTCAAATTGAAGTAATTGATCGATTTGGTCTGTTACCCGATGCTGCAAAAAATCTGTTTGCCATTGCCGAGCTGAAACTGGAAGCCGCTCGGCATGACATCAAGGAAATCGAAGTCGGGCCCCGGGGTGGGCGGGTAATTTTCCGTAAAGACCCGGACATAAATATTGACAGGCTGATGCGGGCAATCGCCGAGCGACCATTGGAGTTTCGCTTTACCGGCGCGGAAAGCATCCAGATAATGCGTGATATGGAAACGAGCGACGCCCGCTTTGCACTGGTCAACGAAGTCATCGAGCTGGTGCGCAATGACCTCTAAGAAGAGAGGCGAAGCGCTGCTGGTGGATGGCCTGTTATTTGAATTGGTACGCAGCCCGCGACGTAAAACACTGACGGTGGAGGTCGCTCAAACCGGTGTAAAAGTCAGGGCACCGGAACGCATGCGGGAAGCCACGATCTATCAATTCCTGCGTAACAAGCGTCGCTGGATAGAACGCCATTTGGCCGACCTGCCGGCCCCAACCCCGCCGCTGGAGCTGGAGACAGGTGCCGAGTTACGCTTTCTTGGAGAGACGTATCGCTTGCGAATTACCTCAGGTCGCAAGTCGGTGCATGTCGATCAGGGGGAGCTCGTGGTACCCGTTGTTCCTTCTCATTTACCGCGGGAACAAACTGTGAAACGCAAATTGGTCAAATGGTATAAAGAGACTGCCCATCAGTACCTGGCAGACCGTGTGGCACGGCGGGCCGAGGCGATGTTCGAGCATCCGACCACGGCCACGATCAAAGTCCGCGATTACAAACGGCGCTGGGGTAGCTGCGACCATCGGGGCGACTTGTCGTTTAACTGGCGTATCATGATGGCACCAGAGACAGTCATCGATTACGTGGTAGTGCACGAACTCGCCCACCTCATCGAATTCAATCATTCCAGACGGTTTTGGCAAATCGTGGAACACCAATTGCCCGGTTGGCGGGAACAGCAGCAGTGGTTAAGTAAAAACGGCGGTCACTTATACCGTTTCTAGCCCGGCCCACCGCAGTGCTATTGTTGCAGCAATTGTAAGGTTCGGTAGTCCTGCCAGGATTCAAATTTCCAGTTCATAATAAACCCGCAATGCCCACCCTTGTCGGTCAGGGTGATGTGTAAATCCGGGTTATCAGCCAGTAGTTCCACATCCTGGTAAGGGATAATCATATCGTCCTTGGCGAAGTGAAGAAAGCAAGGACAGATGGTTGCGGCCAACACATCCCCGGTAACCGCGTAGGCATCAAAATACGCCTCGACATCAGAATATTCCGTATAGACGGGGATGAGTTCCTGGTTCATTTCATCTAGCGTCTTCATGCGGCGCAGATCCTCTCCGTAGCCGTAGTGTGGAAAGTGTTCCAGCTTCTTATACAGAGAACGCTTCCACTTACGCACAAAATATTGCCCATAAATGAAATTGGACTTGGCATTCAACACCACATTGCTGCGGCTGGCGTGTAAAGCCGGGCAGAACGCCACCACCCTGGTCAGTGAAATTTCCCGTTCGTGTGACAACGCCGCCACACGCAAACAGAAATTTCCGCCTAATGAAAACCCAACCAGTGAATAGTCCTGGTAATCCAGTCTTGATTGCAGGTCTTCAATCGCTGATATCACTTCCGGCACCAGGGTCGAGTTGAAAATGCCCTCGTTCAGATGATGGGTATCGCCATGATCACGTAAATTGAGCCGGAACACGTCTATCCCGGCATCCAGAAGCGTGGTGGCCATCGACAGCATGTATGAAGACTCACTGCTGCCTTCCCAACCATGAATCAGGATTGCCAATTGCTTACGCTGTGTCGAACCTGTGGCGCTTCCTGGCGACTGGTTCAAGACTCCAGCCAGCCGGATGCCATCATGGCAATCGAGAATCATCTCGGTCTGCCCGGATTCAAATCGCGTGAATTCACTGCGGATACGAAAACGTCGCGGTCCCACGCTGGAAAAAATTGTTTGGACATGCCGATTGGCGAGGCCGATGGGAGGTGCAAAACTCATACGAACAAGAACAAGGTACTGGGAGTGTTAATTAATTAGGGTAGTCAGGGCGGTTTTCAAGTTCTTGCTCGAAACCGAAGCGGCTAAAATCCCTGATCCTGGCGGGGTACAAAATACCATCAAGATGATCGCATTCATGTTGCACAACCACAGCATGGAAGCCATCCACACTGCGATCAATCGTGTTGCCAAACTGATCAAATCCGCGGTAGCGTATCTTTGCCGGGCGCTCCACATAGCCGCGCATGCCCGGCACACTCAGGCAGCCCTCCCACATCCCCAGTTCCTGGTTACCTAACACGTCTATCTGCGGATTGATAAGCACCGTTTCCGGCACCACCGGTTGGTCGGGGTAGCGGGGATTATCCTGCATGGCAAAGATCACCACTCGCTCCGAGACGCCAATTTGAGGTGCCGCCAGGCCCGCGCCATTCAGATCAGCCATGGTGTCACGCATATCCTGGATTAGTTGGTGCAGATATGGGGTATCGAATTCGCGGATGTCTTCCGCCACCTGGTTGAGTATCGGGTCACCGATCTTGAGCACTTGTCTTACAGTCATGATAAATATTTGTGGGATGATTGTTTCACGCTTTATACTGAACTACTTAACTCGACCTGATTTTTCAGTTTAATTATGCCACGTCTCTTCACGCGCTTTTTTATCGCCGTTTTAACGGTGATTCCTGTCACACTGTTAACCATCAGTGCAGCCACGGCCAAAGATTATAAGGTTGAAGCCATTATCGTTCAAAACCTCCAGGAATCGGTCGCCCATGAAAGCTATCAATATCCCGAGATAGATGAGTTAAATTCCGAGGCACTGGCTTGGCAGTTGGAACCGAGTATGCTGATCGAGGAGTACAAGAAGCTGGAAGAATCTGAGGACTACCGGGTTATAGAGTATTTTTCCTGGGGCCAGGAATCCTTACCGGTTTCCGAAGCTGCCGTCATTAACCTGATCGAAGTCGAGCTTAACGGTTGGATTAAAGTGTATGCGCGCCAGTTGCTGTTTGTTAACCTGGAACTTGATTTTAATGGTTACCGAATGAGTGAAAAACGCCGTATCAAACTGGACGAGAAGCACTACTTTGATCATCCGAAATTTGCGGTGATTATGCAGGTTTCCAGGTTAGAACAACCGGAACTGGAAAACGAGGAAGGCGCACTTGAAGGCACGGCGTCAGAATCACCTGTAATTCCAGAATTGGTACCTGAAGAGCCGGAACGTGATTACATCCAGCCAGGCGAGAGTATCGAGGGTGTACAGGAGATCCCGGAAGATTCACCGCTTTAGCAGATATGATTAGCACCGCTTGCATTTACCACTAGCCAAGCATAGCTCCCAGCCATGCAAGACCTGCTAGCCGAAGTAAAAGCCTGTCGTCTCTGTGAGAGCGAACTCGAACACGGAGTCAGGCCCGTGTTGCAGGCCAGCATGTCATCCACGATCCTGGTTGCCGGCCAGGCACCCGGCTCTAAGGTCCATGCCAGTGGCGTTCCGTTTGATGATGCCAGTGGTGATCGCCTGCGTGAGTGGATGGGCGTGAGCAAGGAAACGTTTTATGACGCCCGCAAGGTGGCCATTCTACCCATGGGGTTTTGTTATCCTGGAACCGGGAAATCAGGCGACTTGCCGCCGGTTCCTCGCTGCGCCGATACCTGGCGCAGCAGGCTACTTGAAGCAATGCCAAACATAAAGTTCACCTTGCTGATTGGCCAGTACGCGCTCAACTGGCATTTACCGAAGCAGCACAAAAACCTGACCGAGACCGTGCGCAACTGGGCCAGCTATGGCGACGCGATGATGCCTTTACCGCATCCCAGCCCGCGCAATAATATCTGGCTGAAGAAAAACCCCTGGTTCCTGGAGCAGGTAATTCCTGAATTGCAGGAACGCGTTCGCGACTCGGTCAACTAATCCCTGACCAGCGACGACTAATTTGCTGTTGCCGCACTGGTACCCTGTTGCGGCTCAGAGTCGTCTGCTTGTTGCCCGTCCTGTGAATGTTCCATGCTGTTGGCGTGTGCACGAGCCTCCAGGTCAAGCTCCTGTTGAGTGCCATCGCTGGCACTCGATCGTGACCCGTTGGCACTCTCCGCACCCTCTTCCGCATATTCCGGGACCAATAATTTTATGCACTCGGAAAGGCCCGCATCATAACTATCAAGCTTTTCGACCAGGCGATTGAAAACCTTGTTGACCAGATCTGAATCAACGTCACGGGTGGCGGCGAGATGAATTTTTTTGAACTCGGTGTTGGCGAGATTTTCTTCATCATGAAACAGCTCTTCATGCAGTTTTTCACCGGGGCGCAAACCAGTGAACACGATCTTGATATCCGTGCCAGGTTCTTTGCCAGTCAAACGTATCAGTTGTTCGGCCAAGTCCGATATTAATACTGGCTGCCCCATGTCCAGCACATATATACGACCATCTTCACCCATAGCGCTGGCCTCGAGAATCAGCTGCGTAGCTTCAGTGATGGTCATAAAGTAACGCGTCATATCTGGGTGCGTCACGGTGACCGGCCCACCTGCCTTTATTTGCTTTTGAAACTTGGGGACGACGCTGCCTGCCGATCCTAAAACATTGCCAAAGCGAACAGTGATGTACTTGGTAGCACTGAGTGCGGCCAATTGCTGACAATAAATCTCTGCCACACGCTTACAGGCCCCCATCAGAGAACTGGGATTTACTGCTTTATCAGTGGATATCAGGACAAACTTTTCAACTTCGTAATCGTGTGCCAAATCCGCCACGATGCGAGTACCCAGGGCGTTGTTTTTGATCGCTTCACGCACCTGTCCTTCCAGTAGGGGAACGTGTTTGTAGGCTGCTGCGTGAAACACCGCTGCGGGTCGATACTGTTTGAAAATGTGGTTGATTGCTGCCTGATCACAGACGTCACCCAGTACCGATGTGAGTTTTACATCGGGAAAGCGCTCTACCAGCTCATCCTCAATTTGGTAGAGGTTGTATTCACTCTGATCAAACAAGACCAGGTGTGCGGAACACACCGCCGCCAGCTGTCGACAAAGCTCTGAGCCGATCGATCCGCCAGCACCGGTCACCAGAACGGTTTTGTCACAGAGACTATCTTTGATGCGGTGCCAGTCCAATGCAACCGGGTCTCGGCCGAGTAAATCATCAATACGGACCTCGCGCATATCGCCCAGCTGCACGCGCCCACTGACCAGTTCATGCGCGCCCGGCAGGGTCTTAAACTCAACACCGGAATTCTCGCAAATGGTAACCAGCCGCTGCATCTGTTCTTCGTTGGCCGAGGGTACGGCAATTAGTACTAAGTCGATGTCCCAGCGGTAGATCAAGTCCTCCAGAACATCCGGCGATGCGACTATCGGAACGCGATGTATCTGGCGCCCAATTTTTTCGCCGTCATCATCAAGAAAAGCAACAATGTTGTAACGGTTAGGATGATTCCTTCGTAAGTCACGTAATAACTGCTCGCCAGCGGCACCAGCACCCAGGATTACTACTTTGCGGCCTGCACGGGTGGAAAAATGCCGATCCTTGAAAAGCCGATACAACAGCCGCGAACCACACATGAATACGCCCAGGATCAGGGCATAGAGAATAAATACTGATCGTGGCACGAACATCAATCGTTCGGCTACCAGGAACAGGGTAAACGCAATGGCAGCGGTGCCAATCAAAACGGAACGAATAATCAGTGACAAATCCGGCAGCGAAACAAATCGCCATTCACCGCGGTGCACACCAACAAAGATATTGGTCACTGTTTGCACGGTGATCACTACGGGCAAGGCATAGATCGCGCCGATCAGGAATTGTTCAGGAATAGTCTCGAGGTTGAAGCGCAGCCAGTATGCACCGAGCCATGCGGCTGGGATGACCAGCATATCGTGCAGGATGATCCTCCAGCGATAGATCAAGGTACTTATTGACTTAACCATATTCTTTGATGTGCCTGATTATTTACTATCAGATTGGGCTCAAATTATTAGAGTCAGGGCGGCCTACGGCGTGAACCTTAGGCCTGGATACAGGCTAACCTAGCGGTTTACTTCTTACGCTCTTGCCGGACCACGAACCCTGCGCTTAACAGCAATACCAGCAGTTCAACAACCGCACCGGGGACAATTCTATCATGGTCTAGCACTGTGGCACTGGCGATCAGTGAACAAATCACCATCAATATGATCATGCTGGTCACGATCTTGGCATGGTCAAATCCGCACAAAGCCAGGCGTTGGTAGTAGTGACTGCGATGCGGCAACCAGAACTGTTCTCGACGCAGGATTCGACGCAAAATTGTCAGGCTGGCATCAAACACAAACACCCCGAACAATAAGACCAGGCTGATCACTGGGATTTGGTAACGGGTGTTGGCGAAAATAATCATCACGCCAAAGAAGGACCCTAAGGTGATACTGCCAACGTCTCCCATGAATATTTTCGCGGGCTGCCAATTCCACCACAGGAATCCATAACAACTGGCTGCCAACAACAGGCATACCAATGATAGGTGTGGGTCACCCGCTTGCCAGAACCAAAATGCCAGGGTAATCGCAGCAATGACCGATTGGCTGGCTGCCAGGCCATCCATACCGTCCATGAAGTTGTATAGATTGGTGAACCACATCAAACCAATGAAAGTGATTACCGTACCCAGGCCATAGAGCTGAATACTGCTGAGATCACTGATCCTGATTTCCGTGACGTAACCGAAAGCCAGCAATATCAATGCCGCAAAACTCAGCTGAAACAACAGCCGGCGGCGCGGCGATAAATCATGCTGATCATCCCACCAACTAAGGGTCGCCCAGGCAAACACACTGGTTGCCAACCCACTAAATACCGCGTAGCGCTCTGTATAGATCGCCATGAAGATCAGGCTCAGGAACAACAGGGTTGCGATCACCAGGCCGCCACCGCGTGGCACACTGCCCTGGTGAAGACTCCGGTCATTGGCGGTGTCCACAATCTGGTGTTGATTTAGAAATTTGATCAGACGTCCGACCAACCAGGCACTCAACAGCGCTACAGCCAGCAGCAATAAGATGAGTACTAGAGTACTCATTGGTCCCCTACTGAGCCCGCATTGGGTTTTAGGTCACGCTCAGGATGTTGTAAAAATGCCTGCGGTCGATAACCGAAGTCAGTCGTCGCTTCCGCATAGTCGTAGTTCAAATCCTGTCGCATTCGGTCTGCCATTTCCGCATCAAAAGAGAATCCGCACCAGGCCGCAAGGCGTAAACACGCGCGATAAATGGGCAGCGGTAATGACAGTATGCGTACTTTCGCGTTCAAAGCGAGAAAAATTCGTTCAACCATTTTCCGATAACTGAGGGTTTCAGCGCCGGCCAAATTGTACGTCTTCCCTTCAGTATCGGTGCGCTGAATAACCGCCAATGCCGCTTCCACCAGATCATCGGCATGCACCGGTTGTCGCAAGCCAGTGGCCGAGCTGATTAGCGGCACAAACGACAGTTTTTGGATTAGTTTCGCGATTTGCATGATGTTTTGATCGCGGCCATAGCCGTATATCATCGATGGCCTGAGGATGGTTAAGGCGATTCCTGCCTGTTCACAGGACGCTGTCAGCGCGGCTTCTGCCTCAGCCAGTTGCGTTACCAGGCCCTGCTCTGCGAGACTCGGCGACGCCTGCTTACTGATGACGCTGGTTGAGCTGAACACAACCATTCGAGACACCCCGATCTGCCCAAGGGCATCAACGTGGCGTGGAAGAAGCCAGATGGGTGCGCAGTGAACCAGACTTTCTGCGCCAAGCAGTTGAGACCTGGTCAAGTCATCCAACGGGTGATCAAGATTCCACTGGATGTTCGCATTCGCGCCGCGAGAAACTGTTTTGCACTTGGAATCCTTGGCTCGCAAACGCGCCACCAGGGGGTGACCCACCACACCGTTTGCCCCGGTGATGATGATCAATGCCTATTGCCCCGATTGAACGTCATACGCAGCAGAGTGAGTAGGCTGCGTCCTATAAAGCTGGCCGCAATACCGATTTTTACTACCAGGCGTAACCACCACGAATACTGGTCCTGGTAGAACTTGTCAAAAAATCGCACCATGCCGCGATGCAGAGTCCACAGCACAGCGATCGGCCTTGATTGACTACTGATGCCCTTGGCATGGGTGACCGCGGCGGCCGCAACAAAACCTACACGCCAGCCAGCGAGTTCAAATCGTTTACACCAATCCAGATCCTCACAATGCATAAAATAGGCCTCGTCCAGTAAGCCCACCTGTTGCAAAGCAGATTTGCGCACTACCATAAAGGCACCAGAGACGGCTTCGACGTATTCCAGCGCTTCGTCACCGGTAACACTGCCCCCATAATCAAAGTCTTGAAACTTCGGATTGCCTGGAAACACGCGATGCAGCTGCAACATGCGTACCAGGGCGGTCCAAGGGGTCGGAAAACGGCGCCGACAAGTCGGCTGCAGGCTGCCATTTTCATTCAAAATTCGGCAACTTGCCAAACCCATCTCTGGTCGTTCAGCAAATGCCCGCAGGATGATGGGCAGCGTGTCTTGATTGATCACGCAATCTGGATTCAATAAAACAGCGAAATCAGCGTCTAGTTCGGCCAGCACTTGGTTGTTGGCGGCAGCAAAGCCTCTGTTGTCCTGATTTTTTACCCACTGCAGGCGTGCATCGGAGTACTGTTTGTCAGCAGTATCAACGCTGTCATCTTCAGACGCATTATCCACCACCGTCACCAGGCCGCTACTATGAGCAAGCGCACTGCCAATCGACCGGGTTAACCAGTCACCGGCATTGTAATTGACCACAACGATGTGCGTTGATGCTTGCATTGCCTCAGTCCAGCTGCACTCTGCCGCTTACCCCGCGAAAGCCGTCTATAACGCCACGCAACATCATTTTCGCATTGGCTCGACGTGGGGATTTAAACAGGGCAAACATGACGGCGATTAGAATCAGGCGTTGTAGATCGTTCCATTTCCATAATGCACTGGCATAGCCGCGCTTATACAGCGCAACGCTATTGCGGAAAATGTAGTAGTAACGAAATGGTTTATGTTGCGGGATATTGCGCTGACGCCGAAGGTTGATGCGGTGTGTTTGTTCTCCGAGGCCGTGTTGCATCACCGCGTCACAGACGCCAAAAGCACGCAATCCCTTGGCACGCGCACGCAAAAACCATTCGGTGTCGACATGATCTATAAACAGGCTTTCATCCATCTTACCGACCTGGTCGATAGCCGCGAGCGAGATAAGCGAGCCTGACGATATAAGAAAATCCGCTTCGATGCAGCCGTCGGCGTCGCGTTCGCCACAATATTGACGCCGAAACTTCAGCCAGCCAAATCGCACAAAAAAAGATTCACCGCCAGTGTCGGCATTAATATAGGTGGCACCCACTGCACTCAAATTAGCCGATGACTTACGCTGGCTCGCAGTTACAAGGTTTCGCACCATGTCGTCGAGCGGCACACTGTCCTGATCAAGCAGCAGGCAATGACTGAAGCCATGTTCGCGTGCATGGCGGATACCGATATTGTGTGCTGCACCCAATCCGAGGTTTTCCTTCTGTGCCAGTACCCCGCCTGAGCCATCCTGAATATCGACGAGTAGTGCTCGAATGTCGTCCAGGTTGTCTGAGGCATTGTCGATAATAATCGCTGCGTCAACTTGTTGTGCAACTGCGCGCAGGGAGACTTGCAACGCTGCAATCTGCGGGTTGTGAGTAACTACTATGGCCAGGACCCGTTCACTCATTCCAATGTGCCTGCTTCATCGTTAGCCAGGATGGGTCGTGGCCAGCCATCCGGTTAGCTATACCCTCGAGGATGGATCTCAGACATTATGCTGATCGGTCTCTGCAGTGTGCAGGGCATGCTTGTTAGCCTGATCAATTTCAGCTCGGCTTTGCTCAACACCCACCGTACGACGTACGTGGTAAATCGGTTTGTCCTGGCTCTCATGATAAATTCGTGTTTGCATCTCACCAATCAGACCAAACAGAATAAACTGTACACCGATTATCACCATCATAAAAGCAAACACCAACAACGGGCGGTCTCCCAATGGCACATTGAAAAACAAGCGTTCGATCGTCAGCCAGGTGATGAGCAGCCCGCCAACGCCGCCCAATAACAATCCTGGCATACCGAAAAAGTGCAGCGGCCTGGAGTGAAATCTTAAGAGGAATTTCACCGTAATCAAATCCAGAATGACACGGAATGTGCGCGAGATACCGTATTTCGATTCGCCAGCGGTACGCGCCCGATGGTTAACTTTGACTTCAGCAATCTTGGCACCAACACCACTGGCTACAGCCGGAATAAAGCGATGCATTTCACCGTACAGGGTAATGCGCTTCGCCACTTCCTTACGCATAGCCTTCAAAGTGCAACCATAGTCATGCAAGCTAACATCAGTAATTCTTGATATTAACTTATTGGCCAACATGGAAGGCAACTTGCGAGAAATGTAGGTGTCCTGACGGTCAAATCGCCAACCGCAGGCCATGTCGAAACCTTCATCGACTTTGGCCACCATGGCAGGGATATCGGCTGGATCATTTTGACGATCGGCATCCAGGGTCACTACAACATCCCCTTGGGCGTAGTCTAAACCTGCTACCATGGCCGCAGTTTGGCCAAAATTTCGTCGAAAGCTGATGACTTTGATCTGGGGCATTTTGGCTCGGAATTCTTCCAACACTGCCACCCCATCGTCTGTGCTGCCATCATCAATAAACAATACTTCGTATTGTTTGTTCATGCTATCCAGGCTGGCCTGCAGTTCTTCACAGAGAGGCTGCAAATTGGGTGATTCATTCAAAAATGGTATGACGACAGAAACATCCATCATAGTTACCTATAGAATTGTAGCGGCGCTTGAAGGGCATCGTTCACGCCGATTGTTAGTTTGTCTATTAGTTTGCATGGTGATCGCTGGTACACAACCAGACCACAACTACGCCTGCTCTCAGCCCCAACAAGACAATGCCCGAAATAAGCCGCGATTATAGAAAAATAGCGGACTAATCAAAACCAATTTATCGCGCATTTTCATGTGGCGAACTGATCAGGATTGAAACGAATTCGTCGGAAAATTTAGAGACCATCACAGATAACGAAGTTGATCCTGGCCCTGAACCTTCACCTGGGGGTAAACACCTTCATCACTGATGCGTAAGTGCTTGCTGTAGTACTTGTCAACAAAACCTTTGGTTTTCCAGCGTTTTTGCAGGGTACCCAGTTCATAGAAATAGCGCTCGATATGCTTGTCCGACATGTCATCACCACGGCTCACTGATTCATGATGATAGAGGCGTGCTTCAGGTGTCCAAATTATGTCCCAGCCCAATTGTTCCACTCGCAGACAATAATCAATATCGTTATAAGCCACTTTCAAGTGTTGCTCATCGAGACCACCCAGTTCTTCAAACAGCGCCCTGGGTGTGATCAAACAGGCGGCGGTAACTGCCATCATATTTTGCGTGGCAATACAGCGATTCTGATAACCGGGGGCATCTCCCTGCTCAAGACGATGAATATGTCCAGCGGCATTGCCCATGCCAATGGTCACGCCAGCATGTTGCACCGAGCCATTACTGAATAACAACTTGGCACCCACTATGCCAACCTGTTCTTGCGTCGCCCAAACCATCATTTGCCGCAACCAGTCTGCATGTATGGCTTCAATATCATTGTTGATCATTGCCACGTATTCCGATTTGCCCTGGGCAATAGCAAAGTTATTGATTGCTGAGTAGTTGAACTCGCCTGGATAGGCAACGACTCGAACTCGGGGATCCTCCTGGATACGGGCAAAGAACTCCAGTGTTGCCGGCTTTTCACTGCCATTGTCAACAATGATGATGTGAAAGTCAGGATAGTCGGTAATCGCCAATATGCTTTCGATGCAGGGCTGCAACACCGCCAGGCCATCGCGGGTCGGAATGATAAGATCCACCGATGGTAAGGACTGCCAATCCGGGTTGGCGCTCAGCACATTATGGTCTTCTTTTCGTTGCCAATCGATATTGGGCCAATGTGAGCGCTGAGTATCCGGTTCCGGTGTGTGCAGGACAGTTTGACGAGAACTCTGGAACAGTACCTCAGGCACCTGCACCACCGCTGATAAATTCGAGAATTGATTGAGTGCAAAACGGTACAGGTACTCTTCGTCAAACAATTTTGGCACATCGGTGGCAGCAATCTCACTGCGAGCAACAATCACGCTCGAGCCAATATAGTTAAAACAATGCAGATAGGCAGCGCTGGGTTGCGGCTTAAACACCGGCTCCATCACCTTGTCGCCTTTGAGCTGGTCATAATAGTAATCATGATCGGTGTAGATCAGAGTTGGCTTTTGCCCTTGCCGGATGGCTTTTCTAATCGCACGTTTGATCATCATTATCGCCGGCTTACGCAGTATTTCGGTTTTGGCAAGTGGTACAACATAGTCAAACTCAGAATAGTCTTTGGCCGCCATGTTCTGACACTCAGAGCTCAATATGATGCCATCCGGTACAACCAGCAAATCTTCCAGTGCAGCCCGCTGGGATTTCTCCTCGATCACTACAGCGATTTTTGGATTCCGGTTCCACCACTTAAGTGGCGCGCTGTAATTACGAAAACGGTCCCACCACACTAAATCGTTCAAATACCCCTGTGCCGCGGTCTCAGCTGGCGGCATATAAAACTGCAGTAAGTCAGTAGACAAATCAAAGGAATTTTTGAACTGCATGGCTATCATGCGCGCCAACACCAAAGGATTGAAGAAGTCCAGCAAATAGCGAAAACAGATTAGCAGGATTCTTGCTCTCCCCTCCCACCAGGGCACACAGGCCAAGGTCACAAACTCGATGGATTCACTGACGGCCTCCATGCGACCAGCGGGAAGATAGATGAGCATTCGATTTCGACCCGAGTGAAATCCAATCAGTTCGCGTTCGCGTTTTTTACCGTCCAGGCGCTCTACAATAATTCTGGGTGTGTGCGCCATTGCTCCCTGTACAACGAACTCGGTGACATACCAACCGGCAGGCACCATCACCGGCGAAGCCGAGAAATCAACATGCTGCCAGGCGGATTCCATGCGATTCGCTAACTTGATCAATGATTTACGGATACTCACGCGGTCACCTGGATTCGCTCAATTGTTACTGCTGCTTACTTGATCGAAGATCGGCCGAATAGTCGGCGAACTAAGTTCAGGAAACTCCAGCCGCGCGACTGCGCCATCAAATCTACCTTGCCTTGCAGGTGCTGAGCATGCTCCTTCAGAGCGATCAACTCTGCCGTCATTTGCCGCAACTTTCGCGCGGATTCCGTTTGTGCGCCCTGCTTTGCTGCCTCCGCTTGAATCGCTTGCTCACGCGGCTGCACGGAAAAATCAGAGTGCGGATATTCGACAACGGAAAAATCCAGCAAGGCATCAACGTGTTGCTGATCGCTACCTAGCACTATCAGAAAAGAGTTTGCCAATTGTCCCAACACCCCCGCTTCTGTGGCAGCCTGCCATAGTCTTGCTTCCTGTTCGCCCAGATCGAAGGGGGCCAGGTAGTCTCGCGAGCGAACCCTCGACAGCACACTGTGCAATTCAGCCTTGGTGTTATCCGTATCCTCACGAATCAACAAGCTGGGAACTTTATAGTCCGGGAACGGATATGCAAATCTAGTCGCTGCGAAGCCAGCCTGTTCGATCTGTTCCAGCCACTCGGTTTGCGAATAGGTTCTGATGCCACTCGACTGTGGGTAATTGTCAATCCCGATATAAGGCACCCCATAGTGATCCTCGTTGGCACCCAGCATATATTTAAGCCCGGTCCGGTTTTCGATCGCAATGACAATGCGGCCACCCTCACGACAGGCTCGTTTCGCCAGTGCCAATAAGTCCTGTAAAGCCTCCTGGTCGGTAGCACGGTCCGAAAACCGCCCGGCGTATTCAGTGACACCAACAAACAGCACCAGATCATAATGAGATTCTGGAAAACTCATTTCATTAAAATTGCCGGTACTGATAGAAACGTTCTCAAGGTCACGACAACGTGCTGCGGCCAACCCCGCGCGGATCGCACTGCCTTCAACTGCATCTACCTGGATATCGGCCTGCTCGCCGAGGTAACGCGAGATTGCGCCACAACCGCAGCCCAGCTCTAATACACGGCTGACGCCATCCAGGTTCATGCCGCGCAACAGATTCGCGCGCGTTGGTGAGAGGTGGTATTCCGTGGGCCAATCTACAATTTGCTCGGCCAGTTCTACTGATTGGCTACTCAAATCGTCTGCCGACCGCAGGATTGAGCGCAGTTGTTGCTCTGCGGCATCCCCATCGGAGTAATTAAACTCGTTTGAAACTCCAGCACTAAACACCCCGTTGTCATCAGGGCTCAACTGATTCATTTCAGTGAAGACAGTGTGGCGGGACATGGCGTGCTCGACTCTAGACCGACTCGTAGTCAATCATCATCATATTGCCGTTCAATGCAGAATAGCCGAACGCATCCGGAGTCTGCCCAACATGCAAATGGATCAAATCATAGCGGCGGTCGATTGCGATGTTGTCTTTATCATGATGATCTTGAGCGACACCTAACGACACGAAATAGTCACCCGCCAACAGGTTCAGGGTTAGCGAAAACTCAATACAGACCAGGTCGCCGCCTTTTTGGTGAGTCACCATATTGCCAATAAGACGTGAATTAGTGCCGTAAACAGCATTGCCATCAGAGGTTTTGACCGTCACCCCGTAAATCAAATCATCGATGTCCTGTTCAAACAGAACGGACATGCGGATGCGTATTTTATCGCCCCGCTTCACAAAACCGTGATTTGGCGCCCCATTGCAGAGTAATTCATAGTGACATATCTTGGCGCGCCCATCTCCCCAACGATGCTCGTTGGCGTTGTAAGCAGGCTGATGCACACAGTTATCCACCGTTGGATCAAAATCAACCTTGTAGTTGGCCGCATCGATTTCCACCGGTTCACTGGCTTTTACATCCGAATCGAACATCATTTCCAGGTAGGCCTGCACCACCGCCTTGGGTGTGCCAGTCATTTTCAGTTGGCCGTCATCCAACATAATGGCGCGGTCACAGTACTTGATAACGCTGTCGGTAGAATGGGTTACAAAGAGAATCGATACGCCCGCTTCTTTGAGTTCATCCAGACGGCGGAAGCACTTGCGTTGGAAGCGCACATCACCCACCGCCAATGCTTCATCGACAATTAAAATGTCAGGGTTCATATTGATCGCCACGGCAAACGCCAAGCGCACAAACATGCCACTGGAATAGGTTTTTACCGGCCGATGTAAAAACTCGCCGAGGCCACAAAACTCGACGATATCAGGCAGTTTTTGGTGAAATTCCTCGCGCGATAACCCCATGATCGAGGCATTCAAACGCGCATTTTCCATGCCGGTAAACTCGGGATTGAATCCCGCGCCCAGCTCCAACAAGGCCGAGATTCGACCATCGGTTTTTACGCTGCCATTAGTGGATTGCAGGATGCCGGCAATTATTTGCAGCAAGGTCGATTTACCGGAACCATTCTTGCCGACGATGCCGACCGTCTCACCTTTGTAAACAGTCAGATCGATGTCATTCAGGGCCCAAAATTCACTGTAGAACTTTTTCTCGGATCCCTCGGGTACAAAGCTTTGCCATAAGCGATGTATGGGCTTGCGATAGCCTTCATAGCACTTACTTACGCCCTCGACCTGGATAACCGCCGGCTCAGTGTTTTGCATTGAACTAGATGACATCGGCAAACCCATCTTTAGTTTTTTTGAAGAACCAGGTGCCCGCTATCAGCATCAGGACAGCGAAAATTGAGTAAATGCCGAGTAAGTACCAGTCAGGCTGCTGCCCAAATAACAGCACCGCGCGAAACTGCTCAACGATAATCGTCAGCGGATTAAACCACAGCACGTAAAACTTAATCTCATCCGGTACAGAGGCAAACGGATATACAATCGGCCCCAGAAATAGCAACATGGTGACAATCACGCCCATAAACTGGCTCAAATCACGCACATACACACCCAGTACCGAAATAAACCAGGAAGCACCCAGCAGAAATACGATAAAAGGCAGCAATACTATCGGAACCAGGAAAATAGTCATGTACAGCGTGCCGCCAGTAAACAGCACCATTGCGATCAGGATCAACATGCCCAGTAACATATGAAACAAGGCATTGGTGAGACTCACCATGCTCAGCAACGGCAAAGGGAACACCACTTTCTTAACGTATTGAGCATTACCAGCGATCATGCCAACGGCACCCAGCACTACCTCTGCCAGTAAGCCGTGCAACAAGAGTCCGGCAAACAAGATAATGCCGAAATCCAGGTTGTCCTGGCCTTCAATCCCCCACTTCACGCGCATGACCATGCCAAACACAAAGGTATAAACCAGGAGCATTAATATCGGGTACACGAACGCCCAGACAAAACCCAGCTGTGAACCGCGATAACGTTGCTGGATATCGCGTTTCAGCATCTGCAGGAACAGGTACTTGTTTTCGAAGAGGGTGGAAAACATGGTCTAAACCGCTAATCTATGCCGAGAAACTGATGACGGTTTTCCAGTACTGCTTTCAAATAACGTCCATAACCGCTCTTACCGTATTGGTTGGCGGCCTTGGCCAATTCATCCTCACCGATGTAACCCATACGAAAGGCAATTTCCTCCAGACAAGCCACTTTGAGACCCTGGCGATTTTCTATGGTCTCTATAAACATAGACGCCTGCAGCAAGGACTCGTGCGTTCCCATATCCAGCCAGGCAAGGCCACGGCCAAAGACTTGCACCGAGAGGTCGCCCCACTCCAGGTACTGTTTATTGACGTCGGTAATTTCCAGTTCGCCACGTTCTGATGGCTGGATGTTTTTAGCGACATCAACCACCCGATTGTCATAAAAGTACAGGCCCGTCACGGCATAGTTGGATTTAGGTTGCGCTGGCTTCTCTTCCAGGCTGAGTGCCTGCCAGTTGTCGTCAAACTCTACCACCCCATAACGTTCCGGGTCATGGACGGGATAGGCAAATACGGTAGCGCCTTTTTTCTGCCGCCCAGCATCTTTGAGGTTCTTACTCAAATCATGTCCGTGGAACACATTGTCGCCCAAAACCAGGGCACAATCGTCGGCTCCGATAAACTCGGAACCGATGATAAACGCCTGCGCCAGGCCATCTGGCGATGGTTGCACCGCATAGGAGATATTCATACCCCATTGCGAGCCGTCCTGCATCAATTGCTGGAAACGTGGTGTGTCCTGGGGTGTGGAGATGATCAACACATCCTGGATTCCTGCCAACATCAGTGACGACAAGGGGTAGTAAATCATCGGCTTGTCGTACACCGGTAATAGTTGCTTGGAGACCGCCTGGGTCACCGGGTGTAATCGGGTTCCAGACCCACCCGCTAAAACAATGCCTCTCATTAGAATTCCTCTTATCTGTTCTTATTGTTCAATACTGATCTGCGTTTGCTGGCTCAGGCTGTCTTGCCGAGACGACCACCGTCATACTGGCCAGAAACTTTGTTCACCCATTCATCGTTGTCCAGGTACCATTCGATGGTCTTGCGAATGCCAGTCTCGAATGTCTCCTCAGGCTTCCAACCCAATTCCCGGTCGATTTTTTGTGCATCAATCGCATAACGACGATCGTGCCCAGGCCGGTCCGCCACAAAGGTGATTTGATCCGCATAGGGTTTCCCATGATCGGTAGGCTTGATCTCATCGAGAATGCTGCAAATGGTTTGCACAACTTCGATATTGGTCATTTCGTTGTGACCGCCGACGTTATAAACCTCGCCGTTCTCGCCTTCAGTGACAATCTTCCACAGGGCTTTGACATGATCATCAACAAACAACCAGTCACGGATATTGTCGCCCTTGCCATAGATTGGCAGCGGCTCGCCTGAGATGGCTTTCTGAATCACCAGCGGGATTAGTTTTTCCGGAAACTGGAACGGGCCGTAATTGTTTGAGCAATTGGAGATGACCACCGGCAATTTATAGGTTTTATTCCAGGCCCTCACCAGGTGGTCGGAACTCGCTTTGCTGGCCGAATACGGTGAATTCGGTTTGTAGCGCGTCGTTTCAGTAAACAATCCGGTCTCACCCAGGCTGCCATACACTTCATCCGTGGATATATGATGGAACTTAAAGTTATCTTTTCGTTCACCCTCGAGTTGCTCATAGTACTCGCGTGCCACTTCGAGCAGGTTATACGTACCCACGATATTTGTTTGAATGAACTCACCAGGACCATCGATCGAGCGATCGACGTGCGATTCGGCTGCCAGGTGCATCATGTAGTCTGGCTGATACCGCTTAACCAGCTCACGCATCGCCGCCACATCAACAATGTCTTTTTGGTGAAAGTGATGACGATCACTGGCATCAGCGCCACCGAGAGAGTGCAGACTCCCCGCGTATGTCAATTTGTCAATATTCACCACTCGAACGTCAGTAGCGTTAATCAGATAGCGAACCAGTGCCGAGCCGATAAAGCCTGCGCCACCGGTTAAGAGTACTGTTGTGTTCATGTGAAGTTCTGTTTCCTGTGTGTTTATATATGTTTACCCGATGCTCAGGAGGCGGTGTTAGCCGCCACAGGATCGTTTCGATAGTTCATGTTAAGTAGCAGTGACGGGACAATAAGCTGTTCCTCTGCGCACTCCTCGCGTAGCTGTTGGAGTAAATCATTGGTCTGTTCCATGGACGTCATAACTACGGCGTCATAGTCATCCAACATGGCGATCGACTCCACCACCTCAAGATCAAAAAAACTACTTCCGCCAGCGCCCGGCTGAACCACGCCCAGCACGTCTACGTCAGATTGCAGAGAACGCATATATGCGATTTCAGTCAGGTCGGATAGCCCGGCAAACACGATGCGTGACTGAGAATTGGTCATACATTTGGCAAACACCTGGCTGTACTCATTGCCGGACTGACGAAACAAGGCGAGAGACGTGGATAAGAACTCGCCCGTCAGACGCGCTTTTTCTGCGAAACCGTGCGGAGTCAAATAGTAAAGATAACGATTGGCCGGTGCCGTTTTCATTTTCACCAGACCTTTTTTGACGCAGCGCTTCAAATAAGAATTCGCCAGGCCCAGGGCCACACCCATCTGCTGGGCTAAATGCCGCTGGCTAATGTCATCTTTCTCATCGATTGCCTGCAACAACTCCAAAGTGAGTTGCCGCTCTTTATCACTGGCGTTTTGAGGCTGAGTGTTCATGCTGTGAACACTATAGTCAGATGCACCTCATGAGTCAAAGAAAAGTGGCAGAAGAAACTAGGTTAATCGGTAGGATTTGACGAAGATTAAACGTTTTCAACCCACCCTGGCGAAGACGCTGCGATACGTCTCTTTCCAGCGTCACCAGTTCTACGAACGGTCCTGCTTATCGTTTATGTCGACAGCTCTATTCAGTTGTGGTCAGGCTGAATCCCTCATCAATCCATCCGGTAACACCGCCAATCATCTTTTTGACGGGACGACCCAGTTTCGCCAGTCGAATGGCGGCTTTTTCGGTGGCATTACAATGCGGCCCGGCACAGTAAACGACAAACAGAGTATCGGTGGCATAAGCTTCCAGCGTTCGTTCGTTCAAGCGTGCATGGGGAATATTTTCAGCCGTGGCAAGGTGACCTTCCTGGAAAAGGGTTTCACCGCGAACATCCAACAACACAAAATCTTTGCTTTGATTGCTGACAGCGTGATGCACATCCCAGCAATCGGTTTCAAACTCAAGCAGTGCTGAAAAATGCGCCAGGGCACGTTGGCTGTTTGCGGCGGGTGTACGAGAGACGGCTGAGGACATGATTTACTCCGGTGAAATTTGTATGCTGCGTATTATCCAGCGCAATCCGTCACGATACTATTGGCTTAATAGACAGTTTTCGTTAATATCAAGCCATATGCAGAAAATAGCCATTCTAAGCTACAACGGATCGGCGCTATTTGAGCTCGGTTGTGCCGTGGAGTTATTTGCTTTGCCACGCCCCGAATTTGAGCAGTGGTATGAGTGCGACGTGGTGTCATTTAACCCCGGACCATTGAAAACTACTGGCGGCTTAACCCTTTCCGCGCGTCAGATTGAGTCATTGCACGAATACGATTGTCTCATCGTGCCGTCCTGGCCAACCCAGATTTCGCAGCTACAAGGTTTATTAGCCGAGCAGGTTGTTGAGTTTTATCAAGCTGGTAAGCGAATCCTGACATTCTGCTCAGGCGCGTTTTTACTCGCTGGACTCGGCTTGCTGAATGGACGCGAGGCCACAACTCACTGGCGTTATGCGGAAAAATTTCAGAGCCGATTTCCGGCGATAAACTACGTTCCAGATGTGCTCTACCTGTATGACGGCCAAATTGGTTGTTCAGCAGGCAGCGCTTCCGCCATTGACCTGGGTCTGGAAGTCATCCGGCAAGACTTTGGTCGACAAATTGCCAACCAGGTAGCCAGACGTATGGTCATATCAGCACATCGCAAAGGTGGTCAGTCACAATACGTTGAGACGCCGGTTTTGCCTAACCCGGGCAGATTCGCCGAAGCGCTTGATTGGGCTATTGCCAATATCGATCGTAGTTATTCTATTGATATGCTGGCGGACAAAGCCAATATGTCTCGCCGGACTTTTGATCGACGCTTTCGCAGTGCGTTCAATATGGCACCTAATCAATGGTTGATTAATCAGCGGCTGAGGGTTGCCAGGCAATTGCTGGAAACTGAACAGAGCACCGTTGAGCAAATAGCCACTTATGCCGGGTTCGACAACGCTAGCTCGATGCGGCACCATTTCCGCAAATCAATGGGGATATCACCCCGTCAATACCGAGACCAATTTGCTATAAGTTAAGTAAATACCCGAGCATCATTATTTCTGACCGTGCGCGGCAAAGACATTTGGTGTTTTTTGCGATATTCTGCTGCGCAGAGTTAAGAATTCCCTGCATAGCAATGCCTAAGCAATCGTCAAGTCAAATTAACACGCATCATCGTGCCTGCCATTTATGTGAGGCAATTTGTGGACTGGAGATCAAGGTTCAGGATGATGTGATTCTTTCAATTAAGGGTGATAAGAAAGACCCGATCAGTGGCGGCTACATCTGCCCCAAAGCCACTGCCATAGCGGATTTGCATAATGATCCGGACCGGTTGCGCAAACCGGTAAAACGCGTGGGCAAAGAGTGGCAGGAGATAAGCTGGGAAGAAGCGATCAACCTGGTCGCTGAGAAGTTGGTCGATACGCAGCTGCGCCACGGCCAGAACTCGGTGGGTTTTTATGCAGGCAATCCCGGAGTACACAATTACGGGAATATTACCCATGGCTCGCAGTTACGGCGCGCCGTAAAGACCCGCAATAATTTTTCTGCCACTTCGCTGGACCAACTTCCTCATCAGCTGGCGGGTCAGCAGATGTACGGTCATCAGTTCGCCGTACCGATTCCAGACATTGATAACACCCAGCTCATGCTGATCCTTGGCGGAAACCCAATGGCATCAAATGGCAGCCTTATGACGGTTCCAAACGTGCCAAAGCGCCTCAAGGCGATTCAGCAACGCGGCGGACGCTTTATTGTTGTGGACCCAAGGCGCAGTGAAACTGCGGTGATTGCCGACCAGCACCATTTTATCCGCCCCGGAACAGACGCCTTCCTGCTGATGGCGATAATCAACACCCTGTTTGCCGAGGGATTAGCAGATACTGGTCATCTTGGCGACGTGCTGGAAGGCCTAGCTGAAGTCGAAGCAGCGACCAGCGAATTCACCGCAGAACTGGCTGCCGACCAAACTGGAATCGACGCCGACACCATTCGCAAGCTAGCCCGCGACCTCGCCAACACCGATAAAGCCGTTGTATACGGTCGAATGGGTGTATCGGTGCAGGAGTTCGGTGCCGTGTGTCAGTGGGCAATTCAGATTATCAATATTCTGATAGGTGCGTTAGATACTGTGGGCGGTGCCCTTCTAACCTCACCTGCATTTGGTTACGTGAAGCCCGGCACCCCGGCCGGTGGCCACTTTAACCTGTTCCAATCTCGTGTCAGCGGGCTACCGGAGTTTGCCGGTGAATTGCCAGCAGTAACCATGGCAGAGGAAATCCTGACCCCAGGTGAAGACCAGATCAGGGCCATGGTTACGATTGCCGGTAACCCGATAATCTCGAGCACCAACGTTTCAGAATTGGAAAAAGCGTTTAAATCACTGGAGTTTTATGTTGCCTTTGATTTTTATATCAACGCCACCACACGACTGGCAGATGTGATTCTGCCGCCCACCAGCGCTCTGGAACACGATCATTACGACATTGCCTTTCTACGCCTGGCAATTCGTAACAGCGTTCGATACAACGAGCCCATCTTCGAGCCTGTGGACGGCAGCATGCATGATTGGCAAATTTTCAATGAAGTAACCCGCAAGATTTCCGAGTTGAAAGGCATTGAGTACCGGGAATTACCTGCACCCCATGAAATGGTTGCAGACGGGATTGAAAATGATCTGTATGGTCCGGAGCAAAACCCGGATGTTGCCCTTACTTTTGAGAAGATCAAGGCCGCGCCGCATGGGATTGACCTCGGGCCGCTAAAACCTGGGCTCGCGGAGCGAATCTGTACCGAGAATGGCAAGATCCAATGTGCGCCAAGGATTTACATCGATGACCTGGCACGGCTAAGCCAGGCGCAATCTGAAACCCGCACCGATGAGCTGTTGCTGATTGGCCGACGACACGTGCGGAGCAACAACTCCTGGATGCACAATTACCACCGGCTGGTGAAGGGAAAGCCACGTTGGCAACTAATGATGCACCCGCAAGACCTGGAAGCGCGAGGCCTGGAGGACGAGTCCCAAGTAACCATCGAATCAAGGGTTGGTGCGGTTACTACGACAGTTATCGCCACCGAAGAAATCATGCCGGGCGTCGTCAGCCTGCCGCATGGCTGGGGCCATCAACGTAAAGGAATCAAGATGAGCATCGCCAGCCAGCAAGAGGGGGTAAATTGCAATGAACTCACCGATGACAAGTTGATTGACCAGGTTAGTGGCAATGCCGCATTGAATGGCGTTCCGGTGCGAGTCAGCGCGGCCTGATTCGCTCCCGCCCTGATTACGAGCCGGGGTAAAATTTACTCGCCTGCGGCCCGACGCCTGGGTTATATTTGCTGAACACCTGATTGCCAGCAACAAGATGACCAGCACCCCACAAAGCCAATTAACCCCGGCTATAAAAATCCTCATGATCAGCGCCTGCTTGTTGCTGATGATGTCTTTTGGCCTGCGCTCTTCCTTTGGTTTGTTTGTAAAACCAATCTCGGAATACAATGCCTGGGGCCGCGATATTATTGCCACGGCGCTGGCCATCCAAAATCTAAGTTGGGGTGTTGTCGCGGTATTTGCTGGCGGTCTGGCCGATCGTTTCGGCAACCTCAAGGTTATTATCGGCTCAATCATTCTGTATGCGATTGGCATTGCCTGGATGGCATACGCCGAGCAATCCTGGGCACTTAACACCTCCGCTGGTCTTTTTGTCGGGGCCGGCGTTGCTGGTACTTCCTTCGGTATCGTCTTACCTGCCCTGATGCGGGCTGTGCCAGAAGATAGACGCCAATGGGCAGCGGGTGTCGGCACCGCCGCCGGGTCAATGGGGCAGTTTTTAATCGTACCCTTCTCGCAAACCCTAATTGACAGCTTTGGCTGGTTCTCGTCTCTGCAAATTCTTTCGGTAATGACCCTGCTGATGGTCATTATGGCAATTCCGCTGGCACCCTACTCAGGCTCTGACGAAGTGCATGAAGATATGCCTGATCAATCCATCAAGGATGCCATCTTTGAAGCCTTTGGCCATC
The DNA here is from genome assembly GCA_039110515.1 of Pseudomonadota bacterium. Taxonomy (GTDB): domain Bacteria; phylum Pseudomonadota; class Gammaproteobacteria; order Arenicellales; family Arenicellaceae; genus Arenicella. The sequence goes on along the minus strand of JBCCFY010000050.1, from coordinate 459 downwards.
GACACTATGTCTTACTGGTGTTTGGTTTTTTTGTCTGTGGGTTTCACCTGGCTTTTATCACCGTGCATATGCCGGCCTACTTGTCAGACCTTGGCTTCTCGGCACAGGTTGGGGCCTGGAGCCTGGCAATCATTGGCGTGGCAAATATGATCGGCTCTTACTATTCCGGGATTTGGTCAGGCCGCCTGCCCAAGCAAACGATGTTGGCATGGATCTACCTGCTACGCGGCGTAGTAATCGCGATTTTTATCATTCTGCCGCCCACCACGGAATAAATGGTGGGCCTAGGAGGGGCAAATACAAGGCTGCAAATCAAATGAAAAGATAAAAGAATCAAAGAGAATGTTAGGAAGGCAATGCTCTCACACATGACACATGACACTCCTCTTGCAATCAACACAACAGGCATCAGATGACTTACAAACTTTCGTCTTGGGAACGATGGACGGCGAGTCGTGT
>JBCCFY010000049.1:0-26549 GCA_039110515.1 Pseudomonadota bacterium | reverse complement strand
CCGGCGTGTACTCTGTGGGGGATTCACAACGAGACCTGGTAGCGGCGCAAACGGTTGGTGCGGTGCCGGTCCTGGTTAAAACTGGCAATGGCAAAAAAACTCTGCAAGCGCTCAAGCAGCAGAGTAACGATCAACTGGAAGGTATCCTGGTGTACGACAGCCTGGGGAAATTTGTCGACGCCTTGTTACTCAACGATATTCAGGATTCATAATGATTTACCTGCGTTCCATATTGTTTTACCTGGGTGAAGCCCTCTCAACCATCCCGTTCTTCTTTATATCCATGGTCGCTCTGCCCTGCCCGCCCAAGATCCGTTCCTGGATGATCGCCGGTTGGGCCAAGTTCGTTACCTGGTGGTTGAAAGTAACCTGCGGCCTGACTCACGAAGTAGAAGGCTGGGAGAACATAACCGAAGAACCTTGCGTGTTTGCCAGCAATCATCAATCAACCTGGGAAACCATAACCACGCAAACTTTCTTACCGGCGTTAGCCTGGGTACTGAAGAAAGAATTGTTTCGCATCCCGGTGTTCGGCTGGGGTTTATGGGCGACGCGGCCGATAGCTATTGATCGACAGGATCGAGAAACGGCGCGCGACCAGGTTATTAAACAAGGTCAGGAAAAACTCGCAGAGGGTCGCCATGTGCTGATCTTCCCGGAAGGCACGCGCACCAGTTACGGTATACAAGGCAAATACAAACGTGGCGCAGTTATGCTGGCCAGGGCAGCCAATGTCGACCTGGTGCCGATTGCCCACGATGCCGGCAAGTACTGGTCTAAAACCAGTTTGTGGATTAAACCGGGCAAGATTCGTTGCATTATCGGGCCAAAGATAAGCTACGAGGGCAAACGGGATTCGGTGGTCACCCAGGAAATCAAGGATTGGGTAGCATCGCAAAATTTATAAACATCGTCACAGCCCGGATCTGCCTATGGCAAGATCCGGTCGGGCCATGCTATAAAGAGTCGCAAAACACGGGTGACTACCGGGGGAATAATGAGCGAGGCCAGTAAACCAGTGACCGAAAACACCGTCGAAACGCAAACGGCAAGTGACACAAACTCTGCGCCAGCAGAAAACGCAGATCAGGTTTCAGAACAACTGGTTGATGCGCCAGTGTCGATCACGGCGGAGTTGCCAAAAATCGTTGACCTGCTCCCAGAGTCCGCTCAGCCTTATTGGCAGCTTATTCAGCAAATCCCGATTCTCGAAGCCATCGTCATCATCGCCCTGTTCTGGCTGTTGGCTGCGATTATCCGCAAATTCGCCATCAGCTCCATAATTCGCCTCACCGCTCATACCGAAAATGAACTGGATGACCAGGTGATAGAAATTCTTCGGGTACCGATCTTTTCCACCGTAGTCTGGATCGGGGTACTGATCGGTAGCGCCGCTGCTGGGTTCTCCGGCGCCTGGGCTGGCTACATCCCCAATGTCGTGGCATCCATTATCGTGTTGATATGGCTGCGGGTGAGTCTGAGTTTGAGCAGCATCATTTTCACCACCATTTCGCGGGATCCCAATCGGTTTAAAAAAATCGATGTGCGTACTGAGCCGCTGCTGATTATCACTAGCAAGCTCTTGCTGCTGGTCATTGGCGCCTACATCTTGTTGGTGATCTGGGGAATTAACCCGGTCGGTCTTTTGGCATCGGCAGGTATAGTCGGGATCGCGGTCGGTTTTGCCGCCAAGGACACCCTGGCAAACCTGTTTTCCGGTGTCTTTATCCTCGCTGATCGCCCTTACAAATTAGGCGACTACGTGAATCTCAGTAGCGGGGAACGCGGCAAGGTGACGCATATCGGAATTCGCAGCACCCGGCTTTTAACTCGCGATGATATTGAAATCACCATCCCCAATGGGGTGATAGGCAATGAGAAGGTGATTAACGAAAGTGGTGGACCCTACCAAAAAATGCGGATTCGGCTAAACCTGCAATGCGCCTACGAAGATGACTTGGAAGGTGTTACCGACTTACTGATGCAGATCGCTGACGAAGAAGAGCTGGTGTGTAAATACCCCAGCCCGCGAGTACGCGTACGCGGCTTTGCTGACAGTGGCATCGATATTCAGCTAATGGCGTGGATTGAAAAACCAGAAGATCGAGGACGCACCAAGCACATCCTGTTCATGAAAGTACACGAACAGTTCAAACAGCATGGATTTGAAATTCCGTATCCAAAACGCGAAATCACCGTTACCAATAGTGGCTAACCCCGCCGCGGGCTTCTCAGTAGAACACGCGCGCGCTTATTGATTTCGCAAAAATTCGTCTACCCAGCCAGGCAGCACTTCACCGGCCTTGCCATACACCGCGTCACGAAAGTCAGTGGCCACATTAGACTCTTCGAGATTGATTTCCAGGGTATCGGCCCCCGACTGGTTGGCCATTTGTACAAACCCCGCTGCCGGATAAACATTGCCCGAAGTGCCAATCGAGATAAACAGATCACACTCAGCCAACGCCCGATAAATCTCATCCATGTAAAACGGCATCTCCCCAAACCAGACGATATGGGGCCGTAAGGTGCCTGGCGCATCACAACAAACGCAACGATCATCAAGACTCACCGCTTCGGTGCACTCGAAAACCTGTTGCGTGTCAGCACAGCGAATCTTCAAAATCTCTCCGTGCATGTGTAAAACATTTTTAGAACCAGCCTGCTCGTGCAAGTTATCGATGTTCTGTGTGACCAGGGTAAAGCGACCCGCAAACTCCTGCTCCAACCGCGCTAACGCGGAGTGAGCGGCATTGGGATGAACGGCGTTCTCCAGGATGGGTTGACGGCGCTCATTGTAAAATCGTTGTACTAATTCAGGATCTCTTTGATATCCCTCCGGGGTGGCAACATCTTCCACTCGGTGATCCTCCCACAAACCGTCGCTGGCGCGAAAGGTCTTGATCCCAGACTCGGCGGAAATACCGGCGCCCGTCAGTACAACAATCGAATTATATTTTTTCATTTCACTAAGCATCTAAAAAACTGTTGCCAATATAGTTGGAGCGAATTCTCTTTGAAACAGGAATATTTTACAAAAATGTCAAAATGTGGAATGTTTAGTCTCACTGTCCTCGAGAAAACCAAAACCCCTAGGTAAGAGTCAAGATATGGAAAAAGCAAGCGTTTCAAGGAGAGCATTCGCTTTTATTATTGATCACATCCTGATTCTGTTATTTGGGACAGGAGCAATCATTGTATTCGCAAACCCAATCGCAGAGGAGACTACCTTCCCCTCAAACTCGTTTTATCTGTTTGGGGTATTAATGTTCTTGGCTTACATTTTTAGAGATGCCGTGAACGGTGCGAGCCCCGGCAAGCGATTTCTTGGCTTGCAGGTGGTCAGTTTGGCAGATCCACCCGAGTCGGTTGGCATTATGAGGTTGGGGTTAAGACACCTGTTCTTACCAGTCTGGCCATTAGAATTTCTCATCCTAATTTTTAATTCACAGAATAGACGGCTCGGTGACATGTTAGCCGGTAGCCGCGTTGTACATGTTGAGAAAAACGTTAGTAAGAAATTTAGGTGGTCTGTTATAGGAGTTTTTGTCACGGCAGTGATTTTCCTGTTTTTCTTCATAGCAGAAAGAGTAAGAGAGTCTCCTTCCTATCTGTTAGTTAGTGACTATGTTCAAAACGATCAAAACCTTCATTCCGAAATTGGAGAGATTGTAAGTATTGGAAAGTTTCCTTCGTTAAGTGTTAGATCGAACCAAAAGGAGTCTATCTCTATAGTTAGCTTTAGCGTAAAAGGCCAGAATGGCTCCAGAACCGTACGTGGCTTTCTCAGGAAAAAGGCTGATTCTGATTGGCAGGTTGAGAAAGTAGAGTATTGGGAATAGTCCAGTGTCCTTGGGTGGATAATGATTTTCGTAAGCTAAAAAGGAGTCCGTGGACTCCTTTTTTAGTCAACACACAATTCTCTTTCCCCTGACCTGTGGTTTACAGATACATGTTTAATGGTTTGAAAGCTATGTATACGTGTTCTTGAGTTCAGCCGCACGAGTGACTTTTGCATTCAGTTAAGGTTAAGGTAGGTTCAGGTAGAGTTTGCTTCATCCTAAAGGTAAACCAGGAGATTTTTATGAAACTTGTAAACTCACGCACTACCCTGGCGCTGCTGGCGATGGCTATCGCGATACTTGCGATTCCCAGCACGGCCTCCGCGCGTAGCTCGGTGCACATCGATTTGCCGCATTTTAGCATCGGCTTCTACGACGATGACTATCGTTACCGAAAACGCTACCGCAAGCATAAGCATAAACGTTATCACCGTCATGGCTATCGCTCTCATCGCCATTACAATCATCACCGGAACCATTATTACGATGATGACTATTATGGGTATCGCTACTATCGTCCCCGTACTCGCTACTATAACCGCGGCTACTACGATAACTATTGCCCCACACCCGGGTTCTCAACCCGCTACTATCGCAACCGTGGCTGCTATTCTCACGGCGATCATTATCACTGTGACGAGTGAGCCCAGCTGAAAAACCTGTCCTTGAAAACCGCAGCTTAAAACGGTTTACTTCTTAGGATAAAAACTCAGTGGCGCAAGCCGATCCGGAAATCGGGGTAGCTTAGCGCCACTGATAGTTTCTTCAACATTTTCCTGTTACTGATTCTTCGCGATTCAGATAGATAACTTAACATTCCTTCCGACAGCACTCCTTGTGCCTCCGCCATGCCGATCTCCGGCAGTGGTGGCAAGCCTAAATAACTGGCAGCTTCCTGCAGGTACTCCGAAATTTTTCCGGGCGTCCCGTCTGTCACGTTAAATACCTCACCACTTGCTTCAGAGTCCATAGCCGCAATCGCCACCATGGCAAGATCATCCGCATGAATGCGATTGGTGTAGCCGCACTCAACGGACCTGACAACTGGTATTGCCTTCTCAAGACGTTGCCGGGGCAACCGGCTGTTCGCATAAATTCCCGGCACTCGCAATATATTCAAAGCGACACCGGAATCGCGGCACCATCTTTGCCACTGTTTTTCGGAATCCAGGCGACGCTTACCACGGTCGGTCTGCGGTGACGGAACACTTTCCTCGGTTACCCACTCACCCTGACAATCACCGTAGACGCCCGTGGTACTGATTAGCACCACCCGGGCAGGCATGAGTTGTTGATCAGAAAGGGCTGAGATGAAGTTGCGACTGCGTAGATCGTGCGTGCCCTGCTTTTGCGGCGGCGCCAGGTAGTAGAGCTCGGCCTGGTTAAACGCCTCAGGCAAACTTTCCGGTCGATCTAAATCCAGAGACAACGGCTTCAGACCAGCAATACTCGAATCGGCGCTGGCATTGCGCGAAACCGCCAGGATTGTTTCCGCGGTTTGTTGCCGATCCAACAGTCGGGCGATGCGCTGACCAACATCACCGTAGCCAACAATTACGACGTCAGTCATCAGTCGCGACGCAGGCGATCAGACACCGCTACCGGGGTGGGATATCGCAACACGATGGAATAACTGGAGCCGATAAACGTGACCAGGGTGGCCAATTGCACAAAATACACCGTGGTTGGTTCCACCAGGGCACTCTGCAATGCGACAAACATAATCAGCAAAGAAAACTCGCTCATTTGTCCCAGGCGAAAACCGGTTTCCCAGCCCAGCTTGTTGGTTTCAGAAACACCGCGCAATGCGTAACGAAACACCACCGGCTTAACCAGCAACATAACAATACCCAGGGCCACCGCCGGTACCCATATGGACCCCAGTACTGATGTATTCAGACCTGCGCCGAGGGCAAAGAAAAACAACACCAGGAAAAAGTCACGAAGCGGTTTCAGGCTCTCAGCAATGAATAAAGCAATAGGACTGGTGGCAACGGTAATGCCGGCTATGAACGCCCCGGTTTCATAGGAGAAGCCGATACTGTGAGCCAGCTGGGCAATGCCAATACACCAAGCCAGCGCCAGGAGGAAGACGTATTCCTGGATGCGATCAAATTTAAAGAAGAGCTTGGTCAGCAGATACTTCTCAAGCAACCACGCCACCCCAATCAAGGCTGGCAACAACACAACCAATTTGGCCAATTCCACCAGGGTATTGGATTCGGAGGACACAGCCTGGAACGCCAGCAACACTACGATGGCGATCAAGTCCTGCAATAACAATACGCTGATGATGACTTCACCTGTATGTCGATGATGCAAGACGGTGGTTGGTAACAACTTCAGGCCGATGATGGTACTGGAAAACATGCAAGCCACGCCGACGATGACCGCATTGCGAGTGTCAAATCCAGCCAATGTAGCGATGGCCCAGCCAACCGTAGCGAATACCGCTGACGTCAATACGGTGACAATCGTAGTTTGCCTTAAAAGTTCAAGCAGCTTACGCGGGCTCAAATTCAAGCCGAGTAAAAACAACAGGAAGATAATACCGACGTTGGAGATATCCTGAATCAGCTCCGTGTCATTCACCCACTTCAATCCCCATGGACCAAGGACGATACCGAGAACGATATAGCCAATTATCAGAGACTGCCGTGCCAACAACGCTAGCGTGGCAAAGACTGCCGCGCCAACGAAAATTAGAAACAGACTGAATAGCACGGCTTGCTTAACCCGCCTGCAGGCTGGGTTTCCATTTAATATTGCATCCGATGCTGGCCACTTGCACCTCGGGCACCGCTTGCCCAGCGCTGACAGCTTGCAGTGCCTGGCGTAATTCCGCCCCGGTTACCGGTACCGAGTTTCCAGGTCTCGAGGCATCAAACTGACCTCGATAGGCAAGTCGGTGATCCGCGTCATACAAGAAAAAATCCGGAGTGCATACTGCGTCAAATTCTTTTGCAACCTGCTGTGATTCATCATAACAATACGGAAAAACGAAACGATATTGCCGAGCAAAGTCTTGCATTTTTTCCGGCCCATCTTGCGGATAGGTTTCGACGTCGTTGGAACTGATGGCTATGATCGCACAACCCTGTGCCTGGTATTCATTTGATAGCTCGCTTAGTGCTTCGATAATGTGGATAACATAGGGACAGTGATTGCAGATAAACATAACCAACACCGGCTTGCCGGTTAGCTGCTGGCTGTCCACCAACCGGTTATCGTCGGCAACATCTGGCAAGCTGAAGTTTGGCATCGGGCTTCCCAGAGCCTGCATGGTAGATTCGGTGGCAACCATAATTAAGCTCGTCGTTGGAGTATCTTTTGGGTCGTGGTGTCGAGTTTGGAGGAATCCATATTGCGACTATCAATCTCGCGTAGAGCGGAGTAATCAACTTCGGACAGAACACGCAGAGGTCGGTCAATCAACTCATACAGCATGCTGATCATGCGCAGACTCAAACCCCATAAAACCTGTTCCTTGCCCTGGTCGATTAACACCGCTGGCATGCGTATATTATTGTCTCGTGGGTGGTAGAAGTCATGCGCATTGTCGGGATCGTCCAGAAAGCTGATCGGCAACCACACCAGATCGGCTACTTCATGGTTGCCTTGCGGAAACAACTCCCGCTCTGGCTTAAATACAAAGCAGGCAACATGGACGCTGTACTGGTTGTCAACTTTGATCCCGTACAAATCATCCAGCTGGCCAACATAGTCTTCTTCCAGCAAGTTCAGGTTCACTTCCTCCTGCGCTTCTCGAATAGCCGCCGCCTTCGCGGAGGCATCGCCACTGTCTATCTTACCGCCAGGGAATGACATCTGTCCGGACCAAGGGTCATGCTCATGTATGGCTCGTTGCATCAGGAGTAACTCAGTGCCGTGCTCGCCATCCCGCAAGATAATCGCAACGGCTGCACGCAACAGGCTGCGATCCGCCCTGGGTGCAGGCTGGTGATCTTGTATCCGTTTTAGTTCTTCAGTACTGATATACATTTACTGTCCAATTTGATGCAGCAGAATAAGGGCAAAACATGAGGCAGGAGCGACCGTGCTCGATAGCTTAGTGTGGATTATGCCAAAAGGCTGTGAAGTGTTCTAGAATAGTTGTTTGACAACCTCTGACAAAAACTGGATATGACGCCACATGTAGAGCGCATTCGCATTGCCACGGAATATTTGCGTGACAATCTCGTACAATCGGTCGATACGGCGATCATTCTCGGAACCGGGCTCAGCGAGATCATCACTCATCTCGATATAGAAACGGAACTGGAGTTTAATCAGGTTCCGGGATTAACTGAAACCACTGTGCCTGGGCATCAGGGCAAGTTCATCATGGGCAAACTCGGTGATCGTAAGGTACTTGTATGCCAAGGGCGATTGCATTTGTACGAGGGGAATACAGCCCAACAAGTCGCCATGCCGGTTTACCTGCTCGGCGGGATGGGCGTCCAAACACTGTTAGTGACCAATGCATCTGGTGCGCTCAACCAGGCATATCAACCCGCTGATATTATGGTCATTAACGATCACATCAATTTTACCGGTCAAAACCCGCTGCGTGGAGAGGATGACACATTGGGTAGCCGCTTTACGGATATGTCGGAACCCTACGATAAAAGAATTGCCGCATATGCCCTGCGCATTGGCAGCAACCTGGGCCTGGGTATTCATACGGGCGTGTATGCAGGAGTGTTGGGGCCGTCCCTGGAAACCTCTGCGGAACGTCGCATGCTCAGACAGTGGGGCGCTGATACTGTCGGCATGTCCACGGTTATGGAAGTAATCGCTGCCAGACACCTTGGCATCAAAGTGTTAGGGCTCTCGGCGATTACCAACCTGGCATTGGGCGATGCGAATCAGCAGGTCGACACAATTGAAGCAGTGTTGGAAAACGCTGCGCTTGCAGACGCAGGAATCACTCAAATTATGTTGGAAGGACTGAATAACCAGTTCTAATCCAGAACTGGACCAAACAGTTCACAACTTCCCTATCGATCTAAGGTAGGTCTTATCAAGGTTCCACAAGACGCAAAACCAAAAACAGGGATAAAGGATAAAAAGTGATTAGCTGAATCGCTAATCCGAAACGGTTTGCTGGCTACCAGCTCCAGTCCGTGCCAAGCAGGAATCCAGAACTTGAACCAAGCTCTTCGATTTGCGGATCTTCTAAATCCAGCGAGAAGACACGATAACCAGCTTTTAGCGACACCGAAGGCAATGGCTGATACAGCACTCCGGCCTCGACTTCATAAGCGGTGGCGTCATTGTTCTGGAGATTGTCTTCCAGTTCCGGGAAGTACGAAGTAGCCCCATACAACTGGATAGAGTGCTTCAGGTTCAGGCGCCCAGACAAGGATAACTTGGGACCACTGGCTTCAAGCTGTGATTCAATATTTAACTGCTGCCAACCCAGGCCTAACTCGAAGTTGGATTTATCCAATTTTCCAAAGCGACGTTTTACATCCAGATTGAAGTACTCACTGTCGCGCGGCAAGCCAAATACATCGTTGTCGTCGTTTTGCAGCAAATTCGCTGACACACCCCAGTTGTCGCTCCACAATTCTCCCTTACCCAGGAAAGAATCGTATTCGCTGTCATCAAAGACAGATACATTGGTATCACCTGACAACCACATCAGGCTGGGGCGGACATCCAGTGCTTCATCGTCCTGCGCGAGGGCAGTCCCGGTCACTGCGAGGTTAGCGAAGATTGAGACAATCAGCACAGCAGCAATTCGGAACATCAATCGATGCGCCGATTTCGGTGAAAATCCATTCCACGTATTTGTCTTAGTTATGTGCCGTCTCATCACAATACCTAATCAATAACAGCTGGTCCTGCCTGTTGCTGTACTGCTGGTTCTCTCTATTAACTCGTTCAGTATAATATTTGTTTTGTTGAATACTGGATACTATTGTATCCTAATCAGCATTCGATTTAGGGAAACAAGGTAACAAGTAAATTTCAGTTTGTTCCGTATACCCTTGTTTCCATTATAGTTTCTTTTTCAAAGAATTGTTGCTTTTTTAACAACTTTAGGAAACTTTTTTACAACAAATAGTATAGCCAAGATTTGTGTCAAATATGTGGCAAATTGCCGGTTTTTATCAAAATTTAATGATTCGGGTAACAATTTTGGCCCATTTTATGCGTTTCCATGGTTAATCCAGGCCAACTTGACTCACTGAGAATCGATAAGTGGTTATGGGCTGCGCGATTCTATAAAACCCGGCAGCTGGCGGTGAAAGCGCTCAAGAATGGCAAGATCACCCTCGCCGGCAATAGCCCCAAACCCGCCACCACCCTCAAACCAGGCGATCAACTCACCATCAAGCGCGGCCCATACCGGATGACAGTGCGGGTAACCGCCCTGTTAGACAGACGTGGTTCAGCGACGATCGCACAAACCATGTATGAAGAAACCAGCGACAGCGTCGCTGCACGCGAGCAACTAAAACAACAACTCGCCAATCAACCCAGGATTGATATTGACAGTCGCAAGCCCGACAAGCGCGGGGTGCGATCCAATCGACTGCTCAAACGAGGCGAATAGGGGAAACAGTGGCACAATGATGCCAGGGTTACTCAGCTGCCAAAACCGTTGACCGCGTCATCAATCTGCTTTCGCAACTCCGAATAATTACTGGCCACGGGAAACTGCGGGAATTCATCAATGACGTTCTGTGGAGGACAAAACAGGATTCCCTGTTCAGCCTGAGCCAACATCGTGGTGTCATTATAAGAATCGCCGGCAGCCACCACCTTGAAGTTCAGCTCCTGCAATCGCTTCACTGTTTCGCGTTTGTGATCAGCTTTGCGTAAACGGTAATCCTGGATGCGTCCACTCTCATCAATAAGCAGTTCATGGCAAAAAATACTCGGCCAATCGAGTTGCCGCATCATCGGCTTGGCAAATTCCTGGAAGGTGTCTGACAGGATTACCAGCTGGTAGTCTTCGCGCAGTTTGCCAGCAAATTCCTGGGCACCTTCAAGCGGCGTCAAAGTATCAATCACCTGTTGGATATCCTGAATGCGAAAACCATGTTGATCGAGCAAACCGAGCCGAAACCGCATTAGCTCATCGTAATCGGGAATATCTCGTGTGGTGGCGCGTAATTCTTCCACCCCTACTTTTTCTGCGAAATTAATCCAGATTTCCGGGATCAAAACGCCTTCCAAATCCAGGCAAACAATATTCATGACAAAACCGTACTTTAAAGAGGTTGCACCATAATGGCAGAACGACGTCCGATCAAGTTCTATTTGGGCTGCCCGACGCAACATGAGATTATTAGTCCATGAATGCCGATTTGCCACTCGCCTTGTACATCCATATCCCGTGGTGCGAAAAAAAATGCCCCTATTGTGACTTCAATTCACACCAGGCGAAGGCAGCCATTAATGAGGATCAATATATCGCAGCTTTGCTGGACGACCTTCGCCAGGACCTGGATGCCTATAAGGAACAACTAAATAACCGCGAAATAAGCTCGGTTTTTATCGGCGGCGGCACGCCATCACTGTTTTCTGCCGAGAGCTTTGCCAAGCTGGTGCACGGCATCCAGCAACACATCAGATTTACTGATGACGTGGAGATTACTTCTGAGGCCAATCCTGGTAGCAGCGAAGTCGCCAAGTTTGCCGGTTTCCGCGAAGCAGGTGTCAATCGACTTTCAATCGGGATACAAAGCTTCAGGCAAGCCCAGCTGACTGCGCTGGGCAGAGTTCATAATCCTCAGGATGCGATTCACGCAGCCCAGTTTGCCCGTGAGGCGGGCTTTGACAATTTCAACCTGGACCTGATGTTTGGCCTGCCCGAACAATCCTTGTCGCAATGCCTGGAAGATTTAAACCAGGCGATTGAACTGCAGCCCACGCATCTATCCTGTTACCAGTTGACCATTGAACCCAACACCTTGTTTCATCACTCACCACCCATCACCCCAGACGATGAAGCCATTTGGGAGATGCAGCTGGCTCTGCAGGAACAACTCGCAAGCTCCGGATATAAGCAATACGAAGTCTCTGCTTATGCACAGGACGGTCGAAGGTGTCGTCACAATCTGAACTACTGGCAGTATGGAGACTATCTCGGCATCGGCGCGGGCGCGCATGCAAAGATCACGTCACCAAGGGGCGAGGTTACTCGCCTGTGGAAGATTAAGCATCCGGCCAGCTATATGAGAGCCGAAAACTATACGGGCGGTGTTGACCTGGTGTTGGTCAACCAAATCCCGTTTGAATTTATGATGAATGCCCTGCGCCTGCGCGATGGTTTCACCCTCAGCCTGTTTGAGCAGCGAACCCAGTTAGACAGAGAGGTGCTCACTGAACAACTTGAGAACCACCAATCGCTTGGTTTACTTAATTTTGACGAAGAGCAAATCACGCCCACTGCGCGTGGCCGACAAATGCTCGACAGCATGTTGCAGGACTACCTGCTTGACGATTAGTTTAATCGTTTACAGATGCAACCACACTAGGCAGGCAGACCTATTGCCCTTAAAATTATCGCCATGCTCTGGATCAAAAGCCTTCATATCATCGCTGTTGTCTGCTGGATGGCAGGCATTTTTTATCTGCCCCGATTGTTTGTTTATCATGCGATGGCCGAAGACCAGGTCAGTCGAGACCGCTTCAAAATCATGGAACGCAAGCTGCTGAACGGCATCATGACCCCATCGATGATTGCCTCACTGGTATTCGGCGTCTGGTTGTGGCTGGGCTATGGTTTTGCCGGCGGTTGGATGCACGCCAAGCTTGCCCTGGTGGCACTGTTGGTGGTGTACCATTTTTGGTGCATGGCAACGGTTAAAAAGTTCGCCAATGATGAAATACCACATGGCCATGTGTTTTATCGCTTTCTTAATGAAATGCCCGTTTTCCTGCTGATCGGCATTGTGATCCTGGTGGTTGTTAAGCCATTCTAAGTAAGTATTAGGTTTGCTCCTCGACTAGCTTGGCGAGTAAATTCGCTGAACCGGCCGCCAAAGTCCATCCCAGGAATCCGTGGCCGGCGTTGATGTAAACGTTATCCATCCCGGTTTTTTCCACCAACGGTCGACCACTGGGTGTGAGTGGTCGAATACCTGCCCAAACCCGTTCGGAAGACTGATAATCACCTGCCAGCGGGAATCGTTGATGCAACAACTCCCTCAGCTGCTGAATTCGTTTGGCGGGCGGCGAGGTTACTACTCGGCCAACGTCGGCCATTCCAGCCAGGCGTAATTGATCTCCCAGACGACAGAGCACAAAACGGTTAACGGTGTCAGTCAAGCTTACTTCGGGTGTTGCAGCGGATTGTGGATAGGTCAGGCTGTAGCCGGTGACCGGGTAAATCAGGCCGATTTTTACCCCGAGTTTACGCGCAAGTTGCATGCTTTGATATCCTGCCGAAATCACCAGGTGATCAAATTCAATTTCACCTTGAGCAGTATGAACGCTGTGCGCGCGATTTTGAGTTGTGCGGAACTCCGTTATTTCGGTATCCAGCCACAAACGTCCGCCACCGAGCTCCATCGCCTTGCGCAAAGCTGCCAGGGTAAAGGCCTCGACATCACCCACTTCTTCGTCGGGTGAGTGCACAGCGCCCGCCAGGTTTGCCCGCATATGTTGCAAGGAGGGCTCAATGTCCATAGCTTCCTGGGCAGTAACCATAAACTGGTTGGCACCGTGCTGATTTTTTAGTTCGAGCCGTCTTTGCACCGCATCCAGTAAGCGTTGATCTTCATACAAGTGCAACTTGGGCGCCACCCTGTGGTCGAAGTCGAACTGGTACTGCTGACACCACTGGTTCAACACCACTTTTGACTGCAAGGCCAACTCCAGCACCGCCAGTGTATTGGCATCGGACCGTGACGAGGTGGTGTTGCGCAGGAACTGGACTCCCCAGCGAAAGAAATCGATGTCTATACTCGGGGACAACCTGAATGCAGAATTCAGCCCCATCATAAGTTTGGGCAAGGCGCGACGTGTTTCGGGTGAAGCCAGTGCATCGGTATAGTAATAACTGAGTTGCGCACCGTTGGCGCCGGAGGCGCCCTGGGCCAGCCCTGAAGCCTTCTCGGCCACGCTCACAGAAAAGCCCTTTTCCGCCAACGCCAATGCCGTACTGGCACCGATCACGCCAGCTCCTATCACAAGCACTCGATTTTTCATGCTATCAATACGAGTTGTTCACACAGTATAAAACACCGCGCATCGACTTTTTAGTCGATGCCAACCGCAGCCGCACCAGGACGTCGAGGATCGGCGGCGGCATAGAGATAACCGTCTTTAATCATGACTGACTGCGTGCTACCCATGGTTTGATGTTCCACAACATCATGACCTCGAAGACGTAATAGCCTGATTGTATCAGGCGAAACTCCAGGCTCGACACCGAGTTCCGGTGTTCGCCATTGCTGGTGTATGCGCGGTGCATGCGTTGCCTCGGCAATATTCATTCCATACTGAACGGTATTTATGATCACCTGAGTGACAATATTGGGGATGCGACCCCCGCCTGGAGAACCGGTCACCAGGAACAGGTCTCCTTCTGAATCGAACACCAGGGTAGGCGACATGGTGGACACCATGCGTTTCCCAGCTTGCATAACATTTGCATGATCCAATACCCGGTGCGAAAAATTACGCAACTGGTTATCCATCAGGATCCCGGTGCCGGGAATCACCAGTCCGGAACCAAATGAGTAGCCAAGAGTATAGGTCGTAGCGACCGCATTCCCCTCGCCATCTACTACCGAGTAATGCGTAGTTTCCGGGCTCTCATACGGACTGACATCCATAGGCTCGAGCATATCCACGGGTGTCGATTTCAATAAGTCGATATCAGAGGCAATGGCCTGCGCAACGCGCTTGCCGATCATGGTTTCTGTGGGCACCCGTACATAGTCTGGATCACCAATGTTGACGCGCCGATTCGCAGCGACTCGTTTCATGGTTTCAGCGATCACATGCAAACTCTCAGCACCGCCGGCACCATATGTTTCCATCGGGAATTCGCTCAGCACATTGAGCATCTGCAAAATCGCGATACCACCACCACTCACCGGAGGCATGGTGGTCACGGTATGGTCGTTGAAGGTGGTTGATATAGGCAATCGCTCGCGCACTTTATAGCTCTGTAAATCATCGGCGGAAATATACCCATCCGAAGCCTGCATAAAGGCAACAATTTTTTCGGCAATAGACCCATTGTAGAATGCCGCCGCGCCATGCTCGGCGATTTCCTTCATTGACCAAGCAAGGTCAGCTTGTTTCAAAACACTGCCACTCTTGGGCGCTTTGCCGTCCACCCCCATGTACGCCGCAATGCTGCTGGGATACTGGGACATGACCTGTCGTGCTTCTGTCAGTGCAAAGGCCAGGTCATCGCTGACAACGATACCATCTACGGCCAGTTTGATTGCAGGTTGCAATAATCTGCTCCAAGGCAAAGTGCCATATCTCGACCAGGCCTCGTGGAAGCCAGCGACCGTGCCCGGCACGCCTGGGGCCTTGGGACCAAAAGACATGGTGAACCAGTCTATTTCACCATTCACATCTTTGAAGTGAGATAGTTCGGCGGCTGCCGGTGCCGCGGAGCGAAAATCCAGGGCGATGGTTTTTGATTCCTCCGCCATATGAATCAACATGAATCCACTGCCACCGATATTGCCAGCTCGTGGCAGAGTCACGGCCAGGGCGAACCCCGTAGCGATGGCAGCGTCCACCGCATTACCGCCTGCTTCGAGAATTTCTCGGCCTACTTGCGAGGCCAATTCATTTTGCGAGACCACCATGCCGCGGCGGGCCAGCACCGGGTGGTGAACGGTATCGTACCTGAGTACGGCTCCCGAGGACGCTGACCTGTTAGCCGCTTGTGCAGCTGCTGGCGAAGGCGCGGATTCCGGTTGTTTAACTGGCTGCACTTGGCAGGCAGTAATGACTAAACTCAGTACCAGGCCACTAAGCAAGACTGACCATTTTCTTAATAAGGGCGAGCCCCAGCGAGGCAGCTGAACCATGATGTGGCCAGTATTATTGGATTTTTGATTTTTCACATTCACCCCTCAACCTAACGCACACCCACCGCACCTGCTCCCGGCCTACGCGGATCGGCAGCACCCATTTTCAAACCATCTTGCAACATGATCGATTGCAAGCTTCCCATGGTGCCTGATTGCACCACTTTATGCCCCTTCTGCTGTAACAACACCCGCGTATCGAAACCCAGTGACGACTCGACTTCAAGTTTGTCAGGCTGCCACTGGTGGTGAATGCGCGGCGCATGCGTAGCGCTGGCAATATTCATCTTGAAATCGATCACATTCACGATTTGTTGTAACACGGTATTAATTATTCGGCTGCCTCCAGGACTGCCAGTCACCAGCAACAATTTACCATCCTTGAACACCAGGGTTGGTGTCATCGCACTGAGAGGCCGCTTGAAAGGTTGAATGCTGTTGGCCTGACCGCCAATCAGCCCAAAGGCATCCGCGGTTCCTGATTTGGCGTTAAAATCCGTCATTTCATTGTTGATGATAAAACCAGCACCTTCTATTACCACTCCAGAACCAAAAGAAAAGTTAAGCGTATACGTATTACTGACCGCGTTGCCGTCTTTATCCACTACTGAGAAGTGCGTGGTGTCATTGCTTTCGTAAGGTGGAGCTACGCCGGGTAGCACCTGTTCAGACGGAACAGCTTGCGACAACGACAACCTGTCGGCAATTTCCTTGGCGTAGGACTTGCTGCTGATCCAGTCAATCGGCACCTGATAAAAATCTGGGTCTCCCAGGTGCCTGCTGCGATCGGCATAGGCATGGCGCATGGATTCAGCTATCAGGTGCAATGCGTCTGCCGAATTGGCTCCCATGGAGGCCAGGTCAAAGTTCTCCAGGATATTCAACATTTGCACAACGTGAACACCCCCGGAGCTGGGTGGGGGCATTGAAAGTATTTTGTGCCCTCGATAACTGCCTTCAACCGGGGTGCGTTCTACTGCTTTGTAATTGGCCAGATCGCTGTGAGTAATCAATCCATCAGCGCGCTCCATATGCTGAACAATTTGATCGGCTATTTTCCCTTCGTAGAATGCGCGCGGACCTCCTTGTTGAATTGCTTTCAAGGTTTGCGCCAGGTCCGCCTGTACAAATGGTTCACCTGCCATATAGGGACTGCCATCTGCTTTAAAAAAGATTTCGGCGGTACTTGGGTCACGCTTCAGCATCGATTCACGAGTGAGAATGGCCGAAGCGGTGTCGTAGTCCATGGTAAAACCCTGTGCGGCCAGGTCGATGGCCGGTTGTATTACTGTTTTTAACGGCAGAGTTCCGTATTTCTCCAGGGCGTGGGATAAACCCGCCACAGTGCCTGGCACCGCAGCTGAGCGAATACCACTTCTGTATGCGCTGCGATCAACCGTGCCATCCGCATTTAAATATAAATCCTTATGCGCTTTGCGAGGTGCAGTTTCACGATAGTCAATGGCAATGGTTTTATCCTCGTCGGCAAGATAAACCATCATAAAACCGCCACCACCAATATTGCCTGCGCGCGGTAACAACACCGCCAGCGCGTAGCCTACTGCCACCGCTGCATCAACGGCGTTACCACCCTGTTCGAGTATAGCTACACCCACTTGGCTGGCGAGTCGGCGTTGACTTACCACCATCGCTTCACGCGCAACGATTGGGTGATGAATCGTGTCGTAGCGGATAATGCTGCTGGGTTTTTTCCTCTGAGCCGCCTTTTCAACTTCAGCCCACGAAGGGGCATGAGCGCTGATGAGCACTGTGCTAACAAATGCGAGCAACACTGATTTGGATCGGCTAGGTCTGGTTGGCATTGTTTTTTTCATCGAGGGTTTTTGAAGGCTGGTCTGAAACTTGCAAACGACCTGCCAGAGAGAGGTCTGAACAGGTCGTTTGCCACAAAGGACTTACGTCCACACGGCTTACTTAGAATTTTTTGTTCAGCTCCAGGTACGCATAGCGTCCGCGATTTGAGTGCAAGCTGCCGAAGTAACCTAGTTGTTCGTCAGTTACCGGTGGGTCTTCATCAAAGATGTTTCGAATACCGAGTCGAACACGGCTGTTCTCAAAGACACCGCCCTGCTCACCAAACTGATAGCTGATGTTAGTGCTCACGGTTGTAAAGTCACCCACTGGCAGCGGCTCGTTTGGGTTGGCTGTGTCGCGGTCTGCGCGAGTACTGGTGTCTACGACTTCACCCACGTGCTTGATAAATAAACCGGCGCCCCAACTGTTCTTACTCCACACCACTGATGCAGTTGATCTCGAGCGCGGACGCCCGTTTTCCTTGATTAAAGAGCCAGCATTGTTCGCTGCCAGGCCGGCGTCGATTAACTGCTGGAGTTCAGGGCTGGGAGTCTGGTCAAACTTCGACAAGTAAGCGGTATTAAACTTCAGGTCAAAGGCACCCAGGCTGTTGTCAATGCTGTACTGGATACCAACGTCGACACCCTCAATTTCACGCAAGTCCAGGTTCAGGAAAATATCATTGAACAGCACTGGTTCACCAATCGAACCATCAGTGGTTGTCGCCCGGATCAAGTTGGGGTTTGATGACCCCTGCGAACGTAACAGCGCATCCAGGGCCAGGCCGTTTGAGCTACCCAACAGACCTACCACACCATCTTGTTCTATGCGCCAGTAGTCCGCGGTAATTGTCAGGTTGTTGGTCGGGGTGAGCACGACACCAAAGGTCAGGTTTTCGCTGTCTTCCGGTTCAAGCTCCCGGTTACCGCGACGAATTTCTTGCAGCTGAACCGTTTCGCCAGTTACCGGGTCATTCCTGGTGTTAACCACGGAAGTTTCAGACTGATTCAATTGCAGAAGGTTTGGTGCTCTGAAGCCTTCTGAATACGCCCCTCTGAATTGCAACCAACTAACAGGGTAGTAAGAGATCGCGACCTTGGGTCGAGTCACATTACCAACATCGGAAAAATCTTCAAAACGTGCGGCCAACTGCATGTCCAGGCTTTGGATACCAGGCACATCGCGAACCAGGGGAATCAGGAACTCGGAATACAAAGAGGTTACCGTGCGCGAGCCGCGCGCATCTGGGGAGGCACTACTGCCCATAATGTCGCTCACATTAAGCAATTCACCGGTCACCAAGTCGGTGAACTGTACGGTCCCGTCGGAACGGTCATCCCGGTTTTCAAGGAACTTTTCTTCGCGCACCTCAACACCCAGGGCCACGCCTACGTCACCGGCAGGCAGACTCCAGATAGCCGGATTAGACACTTTGAAGTCAATCAATGCCAGCTCAGTTTTACTCTGGCGCTGAACATTGATCCGAAAAGTGTCCAGTACCGCTTGTGGATTTGGTGTCGGGTCAAACGGTGCGGTGGTATCGTTCACGTCCAGCCCGGAGAAGAGATTGTAAGCATTCTCGTTATCCAGCAGCAGTGACTGTTGAAAGAGGGTCTGGCTGACACGGTTGTCGGTGCTGTCGAGGGTTTCCGCCTCGCTGTACACAATGCCGGTATCCCAGTCCCAATCATTCCAGCTGCCACGCAAACCAGCGACGAAACGCAGGCTGTCATCATCCACCGTCACCATTCGCGGACCAACGTCGTAGGGCACAAAGGTTCTCAGCGTGAATGGCAAACCTGCGGCTGGTACATCAGGGTCGTTTGCGGGCGCGATTCGGTTGGGGTTAACGCGACCATCGGCAAACGTCACTGGCCCCAATGGATTCCAGTAATAACTGGCAGGAACCGTGAAGCGACTGTTTGACAAAATCCCGGCCGCTTCTCGTGTTCTGTTTACTTCGGCTTTGTAATACCCGAATTCAGAATAAAACTCTGTACCGCTGTCAAACTCATGGTTCAAGAATGCGAACAGGTTGATCCGTTCGCTGTCCGGGGACAATTGGCGAGTGACATTTCGATCGCCACGCAAGATGCGATCACCACCACCTGGATCCAGGCACAGGTTCTCATTTACCTGGTAACTACAGTCACCGATATCCAGGTTTCTGCCGCTGTCCGTAACCAGATTGATTGGACGCAAATGCTGGCGTCCAACCCCCGAGTAAATAAATTCGCCCCAGCCGTGTATGCTGGAACGATTGTCCAGGCTGGTGTCGCCTGCGAACAATGGGTCATCAGTAAAGAAGCCTCGTAAATCAGAACTGGCCGAATAACTTCGTTCGCTGGCGTCGAAGCCGGTTTTGTCGTAATAAGTCCCCATCAGGCTGAGACGGGTCTTGTCATCGTTAAAAGAGAGCCCGGTTGCTCCACTAACGATTATTTCATCCAGGTCTGTGCCTAGCGAAGATCCGTAGCGGATATTGATTTCCGAGCCTTCATAGTCGTCCTTCAGCTTATAATTGATCACCCCGGCCACCGCATCGGTGCCGTACAAGGCGGCGGCGCCATCACGCAGTACCTCAACGCGCTCCAAACCAGCCACCGGCAACGTATTGGAGTTTGTCGTCACGACTGGCGTGAAGTTTTCAGTTTGTGTCCCAGGATGTAGCACCATACGCCGACCATTTAGCAACACCAAGGTGTTACCAGTGCCGAGGCCGCGCAGGTTTATGGAGTTAACGTCACCGCGGGCAGCGTTCACGCCGGTGGTTCTTGACTCGTTGAATCCAACGGCGCCAATCTGTGGAATGGAGCGAAGCAATTCATCACCTGAAACCGCACCCGTTGCCACAATATCGTCCGTTCCGACGACCGTCACCGGTAAAGCGCCGGCAATACTGGCACCCTTGATTTGTGAACCAACAATAACCACTTCCTCGATTTGGTCCTGTGCATTTGCGCTAATCAACGGCACTGCGCCAATCGACATCAGCAGTACCAACTTACTGGTTTTAGATAAAGGTGGATGTAACATGGGAATGTCTCTCTTGTATGTGGCAATGACCACGGTTAGTTTCTGCAGCTCTGCCTAAATACAAACGGTGAACCGGGTTAACAAATTATCAATGGAAGAATGATAGTTGCACTATATGGCATACCCGGTTAACAGCTTATTATTCTGTTGTTACAAGTTGTGCTAAATTGTAAACGTGATGTAAACGATGCATTTTCCAATTCGTTTTTTCCTCTTTTTCAGGTAATACTCTGTCACTCAGTTTCAATGAGTTTAAACATCACCCGCTATCAGTCGTTTCACTTTCTGGCCTTCAACCACCGAATAGTAATTTAAGTTATGGATCACATGAGCAAACCAGCCGTGCTGATAGTGGAGGATGAGATTGCCAGTTTGAACTTGCTTGCCAGCTACTTTGAAAATGATGGTTACCAAACTTATAAGGCAACCGATTCTGACTCCGCTTCCTCTATTCTGCAGGAAAACAATATTGATGTAGCCCTTCTCGACATCAATCTTCCCGGCAAGGATGGCCTGACCCTATTGAGAGAAATTCGTTCACAATCTGATATTGGCATCATCCTGGTCACCAGCAAGCGCGATGACATCGACCGTATTGTCGGCCTCGAACTCGGCGCTGATGACTATGTGACCAAACCCTATAATCCGCGGGAGCTGATGGTGAGGGTTAAAAACCTGGTTCAACGGATCCGGTCAACGGGTAGCGGATCAGCAAAGAAACGGTTGTCCGAACACAAACACCTGCAATTTGCTGAGTGGCAACTCAACACAGGACGTCGCTTGTTAACCAGCAGTGAAAATGAGCAGTGCCAACTGACCGAAGGAGAATACAAACTGCTCACAGCGCTAATCGACCACGCTGGGGAAGTGCTAAGTCGCGATAACCTGATGAACCAGATCGGGGGACGCGATTGGTTCCCAAACGACCGCACCATTGACGTACTGATCGCCCGCCTCAGAAAAAAACTGGGTGATACCCGCGATGAAGCACGCATAATTAACACCGCGCACGGCACTGGCTATATCTTCGTGGCGGAAGTTCAGCATGAGTGAGGCAAACTGCCGTGAGCTCAAGAGATATACCGATTCGCAAAAGCCTGGCCTACCAGCAGACCAAGCAAACCGTGATCGTGGCGTTTATTATTGGCCTGGTATTGAGCTCTGCACAGATTGTTATTGACTATTTCACCGAGCAGGCAAAGTTAAGCAAGTCGATAACCAATATCCTCGAGACAGCGGATAGTTCCGCCTTCCATGCAGCCTACAATATTGATGAAACCGGGGCCCAGCAAATCACCCAGGGATTGGTGAGCAACATTCCCATCGTAGAGGCAACGATTGTCGACAATTTTGGCGCCATCCTGGGCCGGGCCGAGAATGCCAATACCACTGAGTCAACGCAACTCGACAAGTGGGTGTTTGGTTCTTCCCGAGTCATCACACGCCCTCTCAATGATCCCGATGTGCATGCACAAAGCGTGGGCGAGTTGCGCATCACCATCGACCCTTCCTTGATTGCCGAATCCTTTCTACAACGGGCTGGCGTGGTCTTTGCTTCTGGTATTGTCCGTAACACCATTCTGGCGTTAGCGATCTTTGCCGTTTTCTACCTGACGTTTACCCGTTCTATCCTGCTTGCCACCGTGCCTATCTTAAAGGGACGCGATCAAATGCAACTGGAAATGCCCGACAATCACGAGGAAGACGAGATCGGGGCATTGATCGGTACATTTAACGATCACCTTGCAATTATCGATAAACAAAATGCACAGATTCGTGAGCACAACGCCAACTTGGAAAGCTTGGTTGCCACTCGCACCGAGCAACTGCATGAACGAAACCAGGAACTGGATCACGAAAGACAGTTGGCCATTGACGCGAGCATGGCGAAGTCAGATTTCCTCGCCATGATGAGCCATGAGATTCGAACGCCGATGAATGGCATTCTAGGCATGGCGGAATTATTGGACAAAAAAATAAAGGACAAGACTGCGGCCGAATACGTAGATGCGATTATCGAGTCGAGCAAGTCCATGCTGGTGCTAATGAATTCAGTACTGGATTTCTCCAAGTATGAACAATCACAGATGAAGTTCGAAAATAATGAATTCGAACTCCGACGGCTGGTCAGTGGCGTGGTTTTTTTACTATCTGCCTCGGCTGAAAAAAAACAGATATTGTTAAGTGCAAATATCGCCGACCGGGTACCTGAAGCGCTAGTGGGCGATCCGGAGAAACTCCGGCAGGTGTTGCTTAACCTGATAACCAATGCGATCAAGTTTACGGAATCGGGCACGGTTACGCTGTCTATCGACTTGGCAGGCGATGTCCAAACAGATTCTGAGAATCAGCTACCTTTGCACTTTGCCATTGAAGATACCGGGATCGGGATTAGTGAGGATGAACAGACCCGGATATTTGAACCTTATACACAAGCAAATGATTCTGTCGCTCCCCGGTATGGTGGAACCGGTATGGGTTTGGCTATCTGTAAAGCCATCGTGGAGCAACAGGGTGGCAGAATCCGGTGTGAAAGCGCCAAGGGTAACGGGTCAGTGTTCACCTTCGAACTTCCATTTCGCCAGCAAAACGACCCGGCACCAGCGAGGGAAGACATTGCCACGGCAACCGAAGCCCTCTCACCACTACGGGTTCTGGTGGCAGACGATCTGAAAATTAACCGCAAACTGCTCCAGGGGCAGTTGGAATTTGATGGGCATGAAGTGCTGCTGGCAGAGGATGGTAAAAACGCCTTGCAAACACTCGAGCATGAAAAAGTCGACGTGATCCTGCTGGATTTGCACATGCCGGGAATTGACGGCATCGAGACCACCCACTGCATTC
The DNA here is from genome assembly GCA_039110515.1 of Pseudomonadota bacterium. Classification (GTDB taxonomy): domain Bacteria; phylum Pseudomonadota; class Gammaproteobacteria; order Arenicellales; family Arenicellaceae; genus Arenicella. The sequence continues at coordinate 2,992 of JBCCFY010000049.1, read as the reverse complement.
GTGAGGGCGACAATCCAGGCTTGCCGATCATTGGGATCACAGCCAATGTGTCGCCACAAAAAATTGACGAATGTTTGGCCGCCGGCATGGATCTGGTGATCAACAAACCCGTAGACCAAAACAAGCTCAACAAAGCCCTGCGCCAGGTTATCAACCAGACTCGGTCTGATGCCCAGGCATCACTCGGAAAACATGCAGAGACCGGTCATATCGACCTGGACTTGGTCAACCAACACCTGGAATCACTAGGCCCTGACCAGTTCCGTCTGCTGTACCAGGAAGCGCAGGCATCTGCAGTTCGCCGAACCGAGCAGTTGCTGGCGCATGCGGAAAATGACCTTGAGAGAATTAAAGACGGGGCTCACGCCATTGCAGGACTCTGCGCGAATTTCGGATTGGCGGCACTGGCCGCTAGAGTTGAGTCGATCGAAGCCGCATGTGATCAAGAACAGTTTGCAGAGGTTTCTTCACTGCTGAACACACTGCCAGACGCGGTTGACGAATCCTTCGACTTGTTCCATGAACATTTTCCTCAAGCCAGGCTTGATTAAACCATTCACCGTGATGAGATTCTTTAAACAACATTTGGTCTTGGCCGCCTTATTTATCATCGCGAGCACGGTGAACACAACCGCACAGGGCGCAGAGACAATCGAAGTATTGACGGAGGCGACCCCCTTCACGGTCATCCGTCCCGATGAGGCGCATACTGGCGAGGCCACCATATTTGTAAAAAATGTGTTGGCAAGAGCCAACATAGAGTCTGAAATTCAATACACACCCTGGAAGCGCTCGTATCAATATGCGCTTACTCAACCGAATGTACTGATTTACCCAATCGCTAGAACAAATGAGCGCGAAGAACAATTTGAATGGATCGGCAGCATAATTCCGGTCAGCTATTTTTTGTTCAAGTTAAAAGCCCGTGATGATATTGCCCTGGAAGAAATCTATGACGCGAAACAATACACCATTGGCGTGGTGAACAAACATGCGCATCACGAGTACCTAAGCGGCAAAGGGTTCGACAATTTCCAGGCGGTTAATAACAGCGAACAAAACTTGCGCAAATTACTACTGGGTCGCATTGATTTGTTCCCGCTCAGCAGTGGAGGCCTGTTCCCGCTGTGCAGGCAAGTACAAATTGACTGTTCACAAATTGTTCCTGTCATGGCACTGGAAGATTTCAGTGATGGTTTGTATATGGCCTTCAGCAAGAACTCGGACTCTGCCGCAATTGAACAGATTAAACAGGCGTACAAGGAAGAAAGAAATACACCCGGCTACGAACGCCTGTTCGCTAACAGGAATATCCAAGCCAAACGAATCGAAACCATAATGCAACCCTCTTCAACCGTTCCAACCCGATCCTCAGGAAATGATCCTCAATGAGTAACGACAACAAGAACAACCAGGAATCCCGGAATAAAAATCTGCTACTGAGTACCGGGTTCTGGATCACCATCGTCAGCCTCTTAGCTGGCTTGTACGTGTACAACTATGTTGAGCCAAGCTGGTTTGAGCAGAAAACTGTGTACGAAGTCAGTAGAGATGCCAACGGCAATCTCTCCTATGCGCAAACCGGGAAAACCGTGGTGATTGAATCGGTTACACCCTATGCCGAGTCGGAGCTGCGGCAATCCGTTCTTGACACCATTGAGACTGAACCCGCCATCAAGCAACAGTGGGTATCCGAGCAGGTGGTACTGAACGGCGTCAGCACAACCCAGTATTCCCTGCTTGAGGCCAAGTTTCATTTTGGCTGGTGGTCCTTGCTGCCTGCTCTGGTCGCTATTTTTCTTTGCCTGCTCACCAAGGAGCCTTTGACCTCACTGGCGGGTGGCATCGTGGTTGGAGCCTTTATGCTGGGCAAGTTTGATATCACGGACCAGGTGTTGGTGCCAAACCTCGCGACTACTGGCAGCGCGAGTATTCTCTTACTGTATCTCTGGCTGCTAGGCGGGTTGTTGGGAATCTGGTCAAAGACCGGGGCCGCCAAAGCCTTTGCTGAGTTCATGGCGCGCAAATTTATTCGCGGTCCGCGTTCAGCCAAGTTTGTGGCCTGGTTATTGGGCCTGTTGTTTTTCCAGGGTGGCACGGTCAGCACCGTGCTGGTTGGCACCACAGTAAGACCTCTTGCAGACAAGGAAAACATCAGCCACGAGGAGATGAGTTATATCGTCGATTCCACGGCCTCACCCATCGCCGTTTTGCTGGCTTTCAACGCCTGGCCGGCGTATGTGCAAGCCCTTATCTTTGTGCCCGGGGTAGCTTTCCTGGCGACTGAGGCCGATCGCATCGCCTTCTTTTTCAGCGCTGTGCCATTCAGTTTTTACGCCATCTTTGCGGTGATTGGCACCCTGTTATTAAGTCTCGATTTCACCCGATTTTCCGGCAAGGGCATGCGCGCCGCGATCAGGCGTGCCAGGGAGACTGGTGAACTGGATGGTCCGAATGCCAAACCCTTGAGCTCAAAAGAGTTGCAGGTCACGTCAGTACCGGCGGGCTATATACCCAATGTAATCGAATTTTTTGTGCCACTGGGGCTGATTATTGGCATCGCCGTAGGCACATTTATTGCACTCGGCGTACCAAAGGTGAATTGGGCCTTTGGTTGTGCACTTATCGCTGCCTGTTTAATGGCGCTGTTCCGCGGTATGCGCCTGGAAGAACTGCTCGACGGCTTCGGCATTGGTCTAAAGGGCGTGGTGGTGGCCTCGGTCATCCTGATGCTGGCAATCACGGTCGGTGCAATCAGCAAAGAAGTAGGCGGCGGGCTGTTCCTGGTTGAGCTTCTGGGTCAAACCATTCCCTTCTGGATATTGCCCGTGTGTTTGCAGTTAATCACCATGGTCACCGCCTTCTCTACGGGCACCAGCTGGGGCACTTACGCAATTGCCTTCCCGTTGTCCATGCCGCTGGCCTGGGCGGTGGCACAATCTCAAGGCGTGGCTAACCCCGAGCTGTTTATGGCTGTTTGTTTTGCTACTGT
>JBCCFY010000048.1:0-31730 GCA_039110515.1 Pseudomonadota bacterium | reverse complement strand
ACCCGCATCCATAGGTATCCTCCAAAGAACGACAAAAGCACATTCAAAGCCTTAATTGAGAACACGCTAAGCCCGGCTACTTTTCCCCAGAGCGCGAGCACGACCGAGTATAACGGGGGCCATGCCTGAACGGCCTCTCCATTCAGATGTTCATATCGCAATGATTCCATTAGCGAGATCGCTGCTTCCCAGTACACCCAGCTATCAAAGGAGAGCAACAGTGAATCTGAAACTCTAAGTGCTGTCGATATCGCCGCAAGAGCCCCGGCAAGCAGCGGCATGTAAGTTACGTCTCTCATTTAGGGCTGTAAAAACTCATCGAAGATTCAATGTAGAACGGATCGTGCAATCTATCCTTAAACGATCGATTAAGTCCAGTGATCACTGTAAAAGCTTGCCCAGGAAATCAGCGAGCTGATCTCTGTTGTTGGAGAAAATCAAAAGACCAAGTTTGTATTTTCAACCTAACGAGTGAGCGTGTACTGTGAACTGGCTGCATGACTAGAATTGATATAATTTGCAAGCAACCGCGTTACGGATCGGCTGCAATTAATGTAAACTCGGAGGAATGGGTAATCAAAAAGTCGTTCTTCTCTCAGTCATGCTCTTGGCGCCACTGTGGATATTCCACGGCGCACAGGCTGCGAACACCACCTATCGTATGCAAACGGAAGACTTGTACAACAAGACTCACGGTTCACGGATTGACCGCAATAAGATGAAAAAACGCGATTGGGCTTCCAAGCGATTTGAATATCTAAGCCGCGTGGCTAACACCAATCCTTCGAAGGAGTACCAAAAACTCCTGGAGGAAAAGATTTTCGCTGACGAAAAATTTACTCGGAAATGTTGGAATCCGATGGCGAAAAAGCAGCTGGATTTCTTTTTCACAGTTTCCCCAAGCGGCAAGGCAGAAGACTTCGCCTGGTTTCCCAAGGATCGAGCCGCGAAATGCATCCAGCGCCACATCTCCAAGATAGAGCTCCCAATTCCAGAAGATACACACCACTCCTGGTTGTTAGTGACCAATCTATAAACGCTGACAACTGCTTCGCTGCAGTCTGTCTCTAACTGCGGTTAGAACCTCCTTCTTAAATACAAATTCAATCCTGTGTAATGCTCGTTTAGAGCCCTACCAAGTAGTGTGTGATTAGCCGATAACGCCACTTGGTCACTTCTTGGCATAAACCAGCCCCTTTCAACTCCTCGACGTCGATGTTAGATTGAGTGCTGACCAAAGACACCCTCGCGAGCCATGAAGAAAATCAAAACGATTAAACGCAGACAGTTCCTCCAGGCGGCAGCCGTTATTCCTGGTGCATCGATGCTGGGACTGATACCGCAGTCACTGTCTGCTGAAAACGGAGAAGCCAAAAAACTCAACATCCTGTTCCTGGGTGGTACCGGTTTTATCGGCCCTCACATGGTGCGAAAGTGCTTAAGCCAGGGATACTCGGTGACGCTGTTTAATCGTGGCAAACGAAACAGCAACTTGTTTCCAGGGCTGGAGACGATTATCGGCAACCGTGATCCCAAGGTAGATGAGGGGCTGAAGGGACTTAAAGGTAGAACCTGGGACGTAGTGATTGACACCTCCGGGTATATCCCTCGCCACGTAGCGGCGTCAGCAGAAATGCTTAAAGATGCCGTCGATCATTATCTGTTTATTTCCACGGTGTCGGTGTACTCGGATTTTTCCATCCCCGATATGACCGAAGACGCTCCCCTGGCTCAGTTGGAGGATCCAAGTACGGAACAGATTACCGGTGAGACCTATGGCGGGCTGAAGGTCTTGTGCGAGAAAGCCGTCACCGACGCCTACGGCGAACGCGCGACGGTTTTACGGCCTACTTTTATAATCGGCCCCGGCGATCACACTGACCGGTTTATTCACTATATCCATCGCCCATTGCAGGGCGGCAGAATGGCCGTACCCGGCAAACCCGACAATCCAATTTCATATATAGACGTGCGAGACTTAGCGGAGTTCGTAGAGCATGCGATAAGCAAGCGAATTATTGGAACCTACAATGTGGTTAACCAACATAAATCAGCTACGTTCGGTCAGTTGCTCGAATCCAGCATCACCGCCAGCAATTCAGATGTTGAGACGACTTGGATCGACACTGAATTTCTCACCGCCCAACAGAAGATAATGGGCGAGGACTATAGAATGTTCCCTATGTGGCTGGATCAGGACAACCCTGAATATGGAGGCTACCCCAGCAACGCAAAGGCAGTGGCGGCGGGTCTAACTTATCGTCCGTTTGAACAAACCGTCACAGATACTTACAAGTGGTGGATTGAGCAACCCCAGGAACGTCGCGACAAACGCCGGGACCTAGTCTCACAAGAGTTCGAAGAGGCTTTGCTGGCAGCTTGGGATAAACGCGACAGCTGATGACCCTTGCGCAGGAACCAGTTTGAGCTCTAGCTGCAGTCGCGCCCTTCCATTTTCGCGATCCACTCTGCAATCAGCGACACGCCTTCGTCGTGGCTTAAGCTGCGCCCCAGTTCTGGCATCATCTCGGAGGGCAGCACTGATTCCATGCGGTAAGTAAATATACTCTCGCCTGGCTTGCCGGGGACGATGCCAAATTTGCGGTCGCCGGTTCCGGTGCCGGCCGCGATAGGCAGTTTGCACACACCCAGGCTTGGGCCCACTTCATCAGCAGGCTCCAACAATAAACCGGAGGTATCCGCCGGGCCCACTTTGTTGTGACAATGTGAACAATTGATATCCAGGTAGGAACGCGCACGATCATTCAGGCTGGCATTCCCGTCACCCCAAGACGCATTGGCTTTGGTTAACAAGGGGCTTGGTAACTCACCGAGTATTCCCAACTCTTGCCAGGCGGCGAGCTGATTCTGATTTCCATGCGCATAGGTATAGTCTTTGTTTAAGTGACGTGACTTTGGCCCGATTGGCACTACTTTACGGGTTGTGGCATTGGTGGCATGGCATCCTGCACATTGATTTTGATTGGGAACTACGTAAGCAAACGATGTTTTGTCGTCACCACTTACCAATTCCAATTGCTTGATGTCTCCCACCCGTTTTAACACCGCTTCGGTTTCGTCCTCATTCCAGACATAGGGCAGTGCTACCCAACCTTCTTCGCGATGAACTAATAGGCGCGTCTCAATCAGCTTTACTTCATCTAGATTGAAACCGCCAATTAGGCGTTCGGCAGTGGTGTCTACTGCCTTGATAACCTGAGCTGGCCCACTACTTGCATTGGTTGGGTAATAAAACGTTTTCGAGATAATGGTGCCAACCGGGAAATCAAACGTGTCGGTTTCGTTATAACTGGCCTGAGTTCCATCCGGGAGCCAAACCGTTCTCAACTTGTGGGCATAATCGGAGAACAGAGCTGTATTCAAGTCATAGGCAACAACACCGTCAGCCAACTGTAAGTCACCTGATGCAACGGACAGTAAATTCCAGTCACTTAACTGTTTTGGCTTACCTTCAGCATGAAAAATAGGTGTGCCAACAGATTGCTGCCCACAGCCCGAGAGAAGGAGCAGCACCCCAGCAAGCGCTATTGCGAATGCTCTTAAATTAATCGGCGAGTTCAACTTGGCACACCTATCTCACGTTCAAACGAAAACTAAACTGAACTAAGATGCCAGAGAGATTGCTGGTAGTTTCTCCAGGTCACATTGGTGGCTGGCCATGTCGGTTTTCGGGTCTTTGTTGCCGTTTTGACTATCGACATTCAGCACCACAGCTTCGCCATTGTTAACACAGATGCGCTGGTCACCGGTGAGTGACCCCTCTGGAAACTTCTCCGCGTTGTAAAAACCGTCCCAAATAATGTCTGGAAATGAACCGGCAAGGCCAAACATGGCTGTCTTTAGCGCTTTCAGTTCCAGGCCATCGGGTGAATCACCGCCGCCCTCGAAGGTGTTGCCGTAGATATAAATAGCTTCCGGGTAAGGGTCATAGCCTTCTACCGCATCCATCTCTGAGTAATTCGTGGAGTGAACACTAGAGACAATGATATTGCCAGTTTTGTTATTGCGGATATTGTTCTCGAAGATTTCTACGTGGTCATTAGAGCTAACGATGACCCCGGTTCCTGCTGGAACACTCGCCACCGGCGTGCCCTCGTGGCCAAAATTATCTGTGTTATTTTCATACACTTCGTTATTGAACACGCGCGTGTACTTACCTTCCTGCGGCAGGTTAGGCATATTGAACACCAGGATTCCGCCTGTGTTATTTGTGGCGACATTGTCATAGACATCAGCGTTAACGGTGTTTTCTATCTCGATGCCGGCAACGTTGTACTCGGCACGATTGTTACGCACGATCACGTTTTTCGACTGGCCAACATAGATTCCGGCATCAGAAGCACCAATGGCCACATTGCCTTCCATCAGAACATTCGTGGTCTGCACGGGATACATACCATAGGCGCCATTTTTTATGCTGGGCCCATTGGTCCATTCGGTGCGGACATTGCGGATCACAATATTGTTGCCCTCATTCACCTTGAGTGCGTCGCCGATGGTATCTTCGATGGCAACGTCCTCAATCGTAAAATCATTGGCGGTAACCAGTAAGCCTTCCGCGCCAGTCACCTGGCCTGAGAAAGACAGCACGGATTTATCCATGCCCGCACCACGAATGGTCACGCCATCAACGGTGAGACTCAAACTGCGGGTGAAGGAATACTTACCTTCAGGGATCTCGATGACATCGCCAGGTTGAGCATCAAGCAACTGGGTCTGCAACTCTTCTTCATAGCTTGGTCCAGTGTCTGCCGCTTCGGTATCAGACTGAGCGGTGTCTGATGCTTTCTCGCACCCCGCCAGCATTAAAAATGCCGCCATCATCATTAGCATCAATTGTTTTGTCATTGTTGTGCTCTCCCGTCGCTAAAAAGCGAAAGTTTTCGAAAGTTATTTAATATGAACATAGTTCGTGTTTTAATTATGGGCGAGGCAGCCACGATAAGCAAGCACTCAACCACAATAATCGAGCACGATGTATGCATTAGACCCACCAATCTGGCGAGAACCCAAGCAGGCAAGAAGCCGAGAGCGGGTTGAGGCCATCCTGCGCGCTGCCGCCGACCTTATTATGGAGAAAGGTCTGGAGGGACTGCAAATGCGTGAGCTCGCCAAACATGCCAATGTGCCCATAGGCACCCTCTACCAGTTCTTTAATGATCGCGAGGCCATTCTTGCCTGCCTCGCTTCGAGATACTTGAGCTGGCAAGACGAAGAACTCACAGAACGGTTTCAAAACATCGAAAGTATTAAAGGCTGGCTGGACGCGATTGAAGGGGCGACCGCGGTCTTTTATAAACGCAACCTGCAAGACCCAGCCATCGCCGAACTCTGGCGCGCTGCCAGCACCAGCAAAGCAGTACGCGAGATCGACAATGCCTCTACGATTCGGCACACCCAGTTGTTATTCGATATGGCGCGGCCGCATTTTCCTGCACGCGTCACCGACGAAGAACTGGAGATCACCTGTCGAATGGTGTGCGAGCTGGCTGCAACCGCCATTCAACGAGCCTTACTGCTGCCAGAGCAAAAAGGGTCAATCTACATTCAACAGTTTGAAGCCATGGTGCGCGCCAGGCTGGCTGAAATGATGCTGGATTAGGGGTATGGCCCTGTAGTGGTCTTACCCCGAAAACTTGGTTTCGAACCTACTCAACGCCTGTTCGAATTCTACCTGCTTTCTGAGCTTGGGGTTACTCGCAACTAATGCTTGCTGATCTTCCGTGAGTGTTCCAGAGCCAAAATCATGACGCTTGAATTCCGAAATCGGTTTTTGGAAATCCCCGTCCTGGAATAGGCTGATCCCGTTAAGGAAGGAATACTCCAGGCTGTTTCTGGCCAGCTCCACCAGGTCAGAATACGCCAGGTCGTAACGCTCGGTGGCTACAACAAACTCCATGGTTAAGGGGCTGCGGGTTATTCCGTCATCATCCGTGTTCAAGCTGATTGGCACATTATATTTTCTATATAGGTCAAACGGGTGATCGCGCCCCTCTGTATCTAAAATGACTTCGTTGCTGGTAAGACACAGCTCTACCAACACGCCTTGCTCGGCCATTTGTATTAATAGCGATTCTGCATCATCTTCCCATGCGATCGACGTGCCATGGCCGATCCGCCGGCTCCGACCGATGTCTATGGATTTGCGGATTCGGTCATTCAGCACATCGAACGTAGCGTCCTCCAAACTCAGTTCACCCGCATGCAGACTAATATTGGGTTGACCCATTTTCTGCCATAGAAAATCGAGTATTTTCATTTGATCTTCGAAGCCGGCAACGGCTGCAGGCAAATCCTCCGGGAACACCAGGGTCACCGAAACAACACGATCGTCGGCATTCACCGAGGCTAGATTGGTGACAGCGCTGACGAAGAAATCACGCAAGGCAATGAGTCGGTTTATATAACCGATATATCGCACACTGGGGTGGTTGATTTGATCATCTGCCTGGGTAAATGCTGTTTTCTCCCACCCGTCAACCAGGTTGCGGACAGACGATTGTGTGTCCTGTTCGCTAATCAATTGTGCTATCTGTGCATAAGCCCCATTCAAATCGTTGATATCAAAGTCGACTAGTGCGGCATCAAACTTTGTCAGCACATCGCCGGGGACTACAGGCGCGATAAGTTCCAAATGCTGGATGTTCTGCAAACTGGCCCTTCGTATAACATTGCTCAGCATTTCACCTTCGTTAATCCCGCTGGAGAAAATTCGCTCGAAGACATTGAAAAACTGATCTCGCCCAGAACCTGAGACTTGTTTCCAGGCCCGCACACTGAAGGCCTCGCGGAAGGCGCGAAAATGAACCGCATTGCTCACCATGGCATCAAGGCTGATGACGTGTTCTCCAAGTTCTGCGCTGGTAAACGCATTAGTGTTGAGATCGTAGTTCAATCCGTTTTCCCTGGCGGAATTCAGGGCATCTTCACTGAGCACAGTGCCATCTAAATGATTGTGCAGGTCTGCACCCTTGGGAAAGCCCTGCAGGAAATGGATTAACTCAGGCCTTGAGTTCTTGGCAGCTTCAAATGCCTTCACAACCGCCGTTTCTGAGGATCGCGCTTCCGCCAATCCGGCAACCAGGCAAAACAGAATGATTGCAGCCATTTTGGCCACCAGGATTGTGTTTATTAAATGTCTCATAGTTATTGCAGTGCAGGTCGATTGAAATGAGTTTTCAGGAAACTCCAAGTGCTCCTTATTGTAGGGAATCAGAAAAGACTTCGGCAAATTAATTACACGCTTCTTGACGGACGCTCTAGCGAAGTCAATACTGAAGCGATTCAATAATAAAAATGAGGGGATCAACTTGATCGCTATTCTGGGAATCCTGTTTCTGCTCGGCGCTGCCTACCTGTTATCAGAGAATCGCTCTGCCATTCGCACAAGCGATGTCGTAAAGACTTTGCTCTTGCAGATTGCGGTGGCCATCTTTGCCCTGGTCACCCCGATTGGCGCCAGCGTGTTAAATGTCCTTAAACAGGGCGTTGAAAAAGGCATTGGCTATGGCAATGTCGGCATCGAATATGTTTTTGGCACACTTGCTCTACCCGAGAACGGCCTGGTACTGGCATTCCAGGTTTTCCCGATCATTATCTTTATCGCATCGGTATTCAGCGTTTTGTTCCATCTGAGAATAATGGAAGTGGTTATCAAAGTGCTTGGCGGCGGTATTCGTTTTGTAACCGGGGCATCACGGCTCGAATCAACCACCGCCGCTGCCAATATCTTTATCGGCATGACCGAAGCACCGCTGGTGATTCTGCCCTACCTGAAGAAGATCACGCGCTCGCAGCTATTCATTGTAATGGCCGTTGGCCTCTCCAGTGTTGCGGGTACGGTGTTGGTTGCCTTCGCGTCACTCGGCATTCGTATCGACCTGTTGTTAACCGCCGCATTTATGTCGGCCCCAGCCGGTCTGTTGATTGGGCGAATTCTGATTCCGGAAACCGATGAGCCGGTTGATATTGAGGATGATAAAGGACCTAAGCCATCAATTAACATTGGACGAGCCAGCAGCGTAATCGAAGCGGCCTCGAATGGTGCGATGATCGGCATGCAGGTATTCCTGAGTGTTTTGGCCGTATTGTTGGCCTTCGTTGCTTTAATCGCGTTACTTAATGGCATCCTATCCGGCGTTGGCGGCTGGTTTGGCTACCCACAACTATCGATGGAATTACTGCTGGGTTATATCTTCGCGCCGATCTCATTTCTGATCGGTATCCCCTGGGCAGAGGCGCAAGCGGCCGGCGCACTACTTGGTCAAAAGCTGATTCTCAACGAGTTTGTCGCCTATGCGAACTTCGCGCCGGTCATGGATACCTTCAGCGAGCACGGACAAATTGTTATTACTATTGCCCTCTGCGGCTTTGCAAATTTTGGTGGCTTGGGTATTTTGGTAGCAGGTTTGTCTGCAGTGGTGCCTGAACGCAAGAGCGAAATTTCCAGCCTGGGCGTCAAAGCCTTGTTGGCGGGGACCCTGGCTAACTTTATGAGTGCCAGCATCGTTAGTATCATTTACTCACTCATGTAGGCCACAGACAGTTAGAACACAAATGAGGGTGAATTGTGATGACAAAGTATGATGGCGTTCCGGAACTCAGCCTCGCTGGCTACCGTGACGCAGGATCGCGAACCGAATTTTGCGAACAGTTATTTGATGGCCTCAAATATTATGGGTTCATAATCCTGCGGGATCATGGCATTTCAGAAACATTGCTGGATCGTGCCTATGCGCTTACCGAGGAATTTTTTACCTATGATGAAGCCGAAAAATCGGCATACAGCAATGCTGATATGTTTTATCAGCGCGGTTATGTACCGTTTGGCCAGGAGCATGCCAAGGGTAATATCTACCCCGACCTAAAAGAGATGTGGCACCAGGGCCGCGAGTATACCGACAAGCATCCGCAATCAAAGAACTATCCGAAGAACGTGGTGCCGAATAACCCAGCAGGGTTTCATGACGTCCTGAATGACCTCTACAATGAACTGGACCGGGTCGGTCAACAAGTGCTGGAGGCATTGACGCCGAGCTTCGATGTGCCGGAGAACTATTTCGACGAATTAGCCAGCGGCGGCAATTCATTGCTTCGCGCCCTGCACTATCCACCATTGGCAGATGACGTGGACCCACACTGTGTGCGCTCAGCGGCCCATGAAGATATAAACCTGATTACTCTGCTAATTGCTGCTTCAACCGCAGGGCTGGAATTGCTCGACCGCGATGGCAAATGGCTACCAGTTCATGGTTCACGCAACTCCATTGTGGTGGATGCGGGAGACATGTTAGCGCGAATCACCAACAACGTGATCCCGGCCACCACTCACCGTGTGGTTAATCCAGAAGGCGACAACGTGGCACGCTATTCCATCCCGTTTTTTCTGCATCCCAAATCCGACGCTACGTTGTCATGCATCGACAACTGCCGGGATGGATCAGAGCAGCCGGATATTCTCGCTGACGACTTCTTGAAGGAGCGGTTACGCGATATTGGTGTGGCAGTGTAGGAGGGTTTAACAAAGACGGCTATTCAGCGTCGAACCCACAGTTGCTCAGCGCACTACTATTGCAGCTTTTCGAGTACCACTATCAAGGCCTTTATTCCCGCTCCAGGAAGGTGGTCACCGTATTCTTTCCATCGGATTCTTATGACTTGATTCATAACCAGTTGATCAATCAAGGCTAAGTATCCCGGATCCCGTAAGGTGTGGTCATTCAGGGAAAAAGCAAACAGCCCTTCCGGAGCAATGATGTCCACAACGCTTGAAATAAGAGCCGGTTTAGCATGACCAGGTGCCATGACACCTACCGCGGTTACAGTCTTTGGTGGCTCCGAAATAAAACTGAAGGGATTCTGTAAATCTGCCAGAACCAGCTGTTCGTATACTTTTTTCTCTTTCGCCAATGCCAGCATTTCTGGAGAGAAATCAGAACCGACCAGCTCCGTAAATCCCTCGTGCTTGAGAAATAGGCCAGAAATTCCTGTTCCACATCCAATGTCTAAAACTGGAGCTTTTAGGTTAGCCCCGCATTCAACCAAAGCGCGTGCCACACGCTGTGGTGATGCGTATCCATTTTCACTGATTTCCTCGTCATAGCTAGAGGCCCAATCTCTATAGAGTTCTTTAGTTTCTCTGCCATTTCCGAGTACCTGTGCAGATGCTAAAAATTTTTTGGTCATCTAAGCCCGTTTAACCTTTAGTATTTTTCAGTTCATCAATATGTTTGAAGTGTTCCAACGTTTCCGGGTTAGCCAATGCAGTTGTATTCTTTATTGCTCGCCCCTCAACCGCATCTCTAACCGCCAGTTCACTAATCTTACCTGATTTAGTTCTGGGTATATCCGCTACCTGGATAATTACCGCGGGAACATGGCGTGGGCTGGCACCGCGACGAATTCTTGCTTTGATTGAATTTTTCAGTTCATCGTCAAGTTTTCGATCGGCAGAGAGTACTACGAATAGAACGACACGCACATCATCCGACCATGTCTGACCAATGACCACCGCCTCCTGAACACCATCTATCTGCTCAACCTGACGATAAATCTCCGCCGTTCCAATTCTTACACCACCTGGATTGAGTGTCGCATCCGACCGCCCATGGATGATAATGCCTTTGTTCTTGGTCAACTCGGCGTAATCGCCCTGTGCCCATACGCTGCCAAACCGCTCAAAATACGCCGCATGGTATTTTTCACCTTCTGAGTCATTCCAAAAGAATACCGGCATTGAAGGAAAAGCCTTGGTGCAAACCAGTTCACCTTTTGTTTCACTCAGTGTTTTACCGTTGTCGTCCCAAATTTCCACCGCCATCCCGAGGCCCCGGCAGGCGATTTCCCCTCGATGTAATTCGCTGGATGGATCACCCAATACGAAACAGGAAATAATATCGGTGCCTCCAGAAATTGAAGCCAGGTAAACATCATCCTTGATATGTTTATAGACATAGTCAAAGCTTTCCGCAACCAGCGGTGAACCAGTAGAGTTCATCACGCGTACGGTCGACAGCCTGTGTGATTCTTTAAAACTCAAGCCCTCATTTTTAAGCGCATCGATGTATTTAGCGGATGTCCCAAAATGTGTCATCCCTTCCTCGTCAGCCATATCAAACAGGATATGTGGCCCAGGATAAAATGGCGAACCATCGTAGAGCAGCAAGGTTGCACCGGAGGCCAGACCGGACACCAACCAGTTCCACATCATCCAGGTACAGGTGGTGAAATAAAATACCCGGTCGTGACACCTCAGATCGTTGTGGAGTTGATGTTCTTTCAGGTGCTGCAGCAGCGTACCCCCGGCACCATGCACTATACATTTCGGGGCACCGGTCGTTCCACTGGAAAACAAAATACACAGCGGGTGGTCAAAAGGCAGTGGCGTATATTCAATTTCTTCTGCAGAGAACGGTTGCCGGAAATCCTCGTAAAGAACCGCCTGCGGCACTTTGCTTATATCGACAGCTCGACCTGTGTGCTTACCCAGGAAAGGTACCACAACGGTCTGTTCCAACGTGGGTAGCTGTTCGGTAATTTCAGCAATTTTTGCAAGATTATCGATTTCCTTGCCGTTGTAGAAATACCCATCTGCTGCAATCAGTATTTTCGGTTTTATCTGTCCAAATCGATCCAGTACACCCTGTGCTCCAAAATCCGGAGAGCACGAACTCCATACCGCGCCAATGGAACTCACCGCCAGCATTGCCACGATTGTTTCCGGTATGTTTGGCATAAAGGCTGCTACCCTGTCGCCCTGCACAACCCCGGAATGTCGCAACGCCATGGCCAGACACGCAACATCGTCACGTAATTGTTGCCAGGTTAAGCGGAGTTTAATACGATCTTCGCCCCAGAAGACCAACGCATCATCGGTTGGCTTAACTGCGGGATTACTCAGCAGGTTTTCTGCATAATTCAACTTCGCATCGGGAAAGAACCGCGCCTCAATCATCGAGCTATTTTGCTCGAAGTAGGCATCGCCCTTAACTCCCTTTACCCTACAAAAATCCCAGATTTCGGACCAGAAATCACCAGTGTTTTCAATCGACCAGCAGTGCAGCTCGTCGTAGGTCTGCAAATCAAGATCATAGGTACTATTGATCGACTCGCGGAAACGATCCATATTGGTTCGTTGCAAACTCGCTACTGAGGGAGTCCAGATTGGGCTGATTTGAGTTTCTGGAATCATTTCGTTCTCTCGTTCAACGCAGAACTATTGGACGAACCTCACCAGTGTCGCCAACTGCTCGATCGCTCGAAATTACAATTTCACTGAATCCCTGCCCTTGAGTCCTAACAGGTCGCGCGCCTCATCCGGGGTCGCAATATCCACGTTATATTCCGCCAGGATTCGCGTTATCTTGGCAATTTGATCAGCATTTGATTTCGCCAGTTCGCCCGGATTAATGTAAAGGCTGTCTTCAAGGCCCACCCTTGCATGGCCTCCCATCAGAACTCCTTGTGTCACCAAGGGAATTTGACTTTTGCCCGCCGCCAGCACTGACCAGACATAGTCATCACCAAACAGTCGATCGGCAGTTCGACGCATAAACATCAGATTGTCGATTTCAGCGCCAATACCTCCCAATATTCCAAACACACTTTGTATGAACAATGGCGGTTTAACCAAACCTCTATCAAGAAAGTGAGCCAGGTTATAGAGATGGCCCATGTCATAGCACTCATGTTCAAACTTGGTGCCCTTAGAACCCATCGTGTTCATTATTGTTTCTATATCTCTGAAGGTATTGCGAAAAATAAAGTCATCACTGTTGCGCACATACCCTTCTTCCCAGTCGTATTTCCATTCCTTGTACTTCTTTGCGATCGGGAATATTGCGAAATTCAGGCTGCCCATGTTCAAGGAACACATTTCTGGTTCAAATCGGGCAGCAGCAGCGAGTCGTTCTTCCACGCTCATGGTTGGCGAACCGCCCGTTGTCAGATTGATCACCGCATCTGTTGCTTCATGAATGGCCGGGAGGAACTGCGCGTAAACTTCGGGGTCGCCGGTTGGCGATCCATCCTCAGGGTTGCGTGCATGCAAATGCAATACCGATGCCCCTGCTTGCGCTGCCGCGATTGCCTCATCGCGAATCTGGTTTGGGGTCAAGGGAAGATAGTCCGACATGGTTGGAGTGTGCATTGACCCGGTCACAGCACAGGTCAGAACAACTTTTCGATTAGGTCTAGCCATGTTTTTAAAACCTCTTACTGGTTATCGGAGTGGGGGAATGGGTTTGCTGCAACGTATAGCAAATACTGAGTGAGGTTTTTCCTGACCGCATCAGCCTGCTCGTTTGTCCAGGTTCTAAATCCTGCACCAGTCTTCATGCCGAGAACGCCCTCAGCCACTTTATCGTTCAGCACCTTGGCTGGAAGCTTGTCGGCATTCAGCTCTGCCAGAATGACATTGTGAATATCCTGGGTCAGATCCAGCCCCACCAGGTCTGCATTCTCAATTGGTCCCAAGACTGGAAGTCGCAGACCAAAGCTGTTCTTAACTGCCACGTCGATTGTCTCTGGGTCGCAGACACCTTCATCAATGAGCGCGATCGCTTCGCGCCAGAGCGCATGCTGCATTCGATTGGCAACAAAACCGGCGACATCTTTTTTCACATGAATCGGTTTTTTGCCAACATAAAGCAATAGTTCAATCATGTTTTGAATGCAGTCCAGGCTGGAACTATCAGATTGAATGACCTCTACCAGTGGTACCAAGTAAGGGGGATTCCACCAGTGTGTGCCGATAATGCGCCCGCCACCATCTAGCCCCTCAGCGATATCGCGAATGGGTATGACCGAAGTGTTACTGGCTAAAATACAGGTGGGGGCTGCGTGTTTGACCAGGTCCGCAAATATGCCTTGTTTCAGTTCCAGTCGCTCAGGTGCTGCTTCAATTACATAATCTGCATCGCTCACTTCCTGAGTGAAATCTTCCTTAACCTGAACATATTCAAGGCAAGTATCATCCAAACCCTGCATCTCAAGATTTGATTTAATTCGATCCAAAACGGTATCACGGGCAGCGGCAATCGGATCACAGATAACAACTGATATCATTTTCTGCGCGAACACCTGGGCTATCCCGACCCCCATCAAGCCAGCGCCAACAATCACCACTTTTGAGGACGAGTACGGATTTGTCATTGCTCTGCCCTGTTATTCAGAATCGTCTTTTTGATCTTGCACACGTTCGCCATTCTTTTGGTAGTAAAGAGCAAAGAAATAGAACACAAGTCCAAAGGCACCTACGCCCAACATCCAGATATCAGTCTGATCCATCAGTTTTCTCCCCAAAAAATTTAGGTATCCGCGACAGTAATTCGGCGATTATGACGATCAAGTAAATCATGCCGAGCGAGATAAGAAATAGTTCAAGAGCAAAATTCATCGTGCCATACCTTTTTCATTCAGATCGTTTTGGTACTGATCGCTAAACAACGCAGGCTTGTTGTTGTTGCTTATGCTGTAGAGCACCACGGTCAGTACAAAAGCGACTATTGCCGTGATATGTGCGTTTTCCAAAACTGCGCTACCGGGTAACACGGAAACAATTTGCGCTTTGATCGGGCCAATAGACCAGGCACAGTTGCAAACCCAGGCACTGATAACAACAGTAAAGGCCACCGACGTATTGCGCTTCCAAAACAAGCCTGCTATCAGGATAAAAAACAACGGCGCAAGCCAGGCAAATAGCCAGGTAATAGCCAGGATCACATTAGGATGGTTGAAGAATGTCAACAAAGCTGCCAACACCCCGATGATGAGGATTACCCGCTGGATTAACTTCTTTTCAGCAACGGGTGACAGCCCTCCTTTAACATTCGCGCCAACAATATCTTTCGCAAAAATAGTCGCGGGAGCCAACGCAGACATGGCAAATGTTGATAACAGCGCACCTAAAAACCCTGCTTGCAGTAATACCACCAGCCAGGTGGGCAATAACGTCACCACCAGGGTTGCACCAGCCAGTTTAGGTCCCAGTGCTGCGAACTCTGGAATCGTTGCAGCTGCCAGGCCGCAAAGCACGGGGAATACACCAAACATGCCGTTGACTGGTGCCGCTATCCAAAGCGAACGCCGAATAACCTTTTCGTTCTTGGCCGACATGGCTGCCGCCATGCCCTGTTGGTTCACTGATTGGGAGAACACAACAGAGAACACCGCAGCAAGTGAAAAACCCACCAGCAGATCAGGTGTGCCCAAGACACTTAATTTGAATTCTTCATCATTAGCAACGTAGTGTTGCCTGACTCCCTCCCAACCCTCCGGCAGTACAAACGCCAGGTAAATTCCAGCAATAATTATGGAACCGTACATAACAACGGCATTGACCAGGTTGACCCACATGGTTTGCTTTATGCCACCCAGGGTAACGTATGCCACACCAAAGGCTGCGCCCACAACAGCTGCCCAGCCAAGTGCCCAGCCGCTGATTGCAGATATTCCAATCCCTAGCGTCTGCGTCTCGAGGGTCACCAGACCAAACACCACCATGGCGCCAATACAGGCTGTGATGGTGCGCATTTGTCGCCCGTACATGCGGCCGATCAGTTCGGGGATGGTTGCGCATCCAAGACGACGCACCCAGGGTCCCGTGCCCAGGCAAATGACACACATCAGGATGGTGTGAGCAAATGAGAACCATAGTGCGACTGCTCCCAGGGCAAAGGACATTTCCATCAGTCCATAAACGTGAGCTGAGCCCAGGTATGTGATAGCCAACGTTACTGAAAACATTGCCAGGTTGGCATTTCTGCCACCGGTGGCCATATCAACGACCTGCCCGGAAGCCTTTTCTCTGCGAGCTAAATAGTATCCAATCCCGCCTATGACGATCAGGTTATAGAGAATTACTAAGACGAGAACCGTATTCATTGCTGTGCTAGTGGCGATTAACTTCGATAGTTAACCTGCGGTATAGCCTCCATCTGCATACAGAATATGGCCTGTATGGAAATCAGAAGCTTGGGACACCAAAAACAGGAGCGGACCGGCCAGGTCTTCCGGTTCTCCCAAACGCCCAACCGGGATTCTGGCAAGCATTCCCTCACGGGTTGTTTTCCCGGGTTCTTCATCAGAAAACATCCAAGCGGTCAGATCCGATCGAAACACGGTTGGTGCCAGTGCGTTTACGGTAATTTTTTCTTTGCCCCACTCACAACCCAAGGCCCGCGTAATGCCATTAACCGCATGCTTGGAACTGCAGTAGGCCGAGTATCCGGCTGGATGACCCAGCTTGCCCCTGGCTGAGGAGACGAGCACGATCTTGCCACCCTCACCCTGCTCTATCATTTGCCGCCCTGCCGCCTGACACATAAGCCAGGAATCCGTGACGTTTGCCTGCATCACCCGTTCAAACCGATCAAGTTCCATGTCAGCTATGGGAGCAACATCATTCATGCCGGATGCAACAACCAAAATGTCTACTCGAGAGAAGTGCTTTACTGCTTCTTGAACGATAGCAGAACAGTCAGCCTCACTACTTGGCCGCCGGTTGACGCAGATCACCTCGGCACCTTCTTTGTTTAGTTGCTCGGCGAGATTATCAAGCGCTGACTTATTGCCGCCGGTGAGAACCAGTTTACATTGAGCACCAGCAAGAATTCTCGCTGCTACACTGCCAAACGCGCCCGTGGCACCGGTAACCACCGCTACCTTGTCGGTAATATCAAACAATTGGTGAGGATTTTTTAGTTTATCCACGCGAGTAGCCCTCGGGGTAGTTCATAACCACTAGCATATAGACCGTTTCGTTTCCTCGATTTACTATTTCTCTCGCTTCGCCTGGCGCAAGGTAGCAGCTATCGCGTGGGCCAAGAACCGTTTCGTCACCGTTTGCGAGAATAATTGTCACTTCGCCTGACTGAACAATATACACTTTTTCCAGCGGCGAACTTTCCATCTCTGCACCACCACCTGGCAGAAACTGAGACAGACCCACCCAGAAATTTTTACAGTCGCTCACGTTCCAGCCCTGTAAGCGCAAGCCGCGCATATCATAATGATTCGGCGCCTCGTATGGTTGAGCATCTTGAAACCGGGTTACCTGCACTCTTATTCTCCTTTAAAGGTGTAAAACCCCTACTGCGCTGATCCCTGTTCAATTCGATATTCGCCCGTAGGATCCAGCATGGCTACCAGTCTTACAATGCATCCGTCTCCACGCTTCCACCGCCACGGAAAGGCCGCGAAGGTTACTCGCATACCGGAGACTTTATCAATATCGCCGCCGACATTTTCGAATCCACAGATTCCCGCGGATAAAATCGTGTTGTGGCAAGGCTCCCATTCGGGGAAGTCCTCGATCACTTCTCGCCCTGTTTCCTCTTTATACTCGGCGCAAACATTTGGCAGCAAACCATGTGGCTTGCCGGGGCCATGGGGCCCAATTGCGGTTGCAAGCGGGTGATCCAGAGCCTGGGTATCATTTCCCGCCATTTTTACCTTTTTCTCAACAAACCACTCACCGGCTTCTTTGCCGAAGCCCGGCGCATGACCGTAATAAATCTGGTTGTCGCCGTAATATTTGTGCCAACCAGTGTTGACGATCACTATGTCGCCCTCTCGCACTTCAGGCGTTGCATTTTCCAGGTCTTCGGCGGTAATCATCTCCCACTTGCCTTTTGGAATATCGAGTACCACGCCGGTGCCAAAAAAGTATGGCAGGGGCACTTCATCCATAAACGCAGTTCCCGGTACAACGTGAGCAGGGGCATCGATATGGGTACCTGAATGCATAACCGTGGTTATCCTTTGTGTGAGCACGCCACCCGTTTTAGCCATGCCATGCAATCGCTCTATTTTTACATCCTCGAAGTATGGCCAACACGGTTGACCCAGACCCCATGGGTGGCTGAGGTCGTACATTTCCAACCCCATATTGTTATTCAAATTTGACTCGTCAAACTTACACAAATCTTCGTTGCGCCAATCGCCTTGTTCCCAGCCTGTCATAATTGTGTCTCTTTCAAATTAAATTTAATGTACTACATAGCAATACAATAAGTACCATATAGCGATACTATATATACTAAGCAAACTATGTCAAGCAAGAACAATAATTAATTTTCAGGAAAATATGACGCGAGGTGATGGCAGGCTCAACTCAAGGGCGAACACGCCCATATTCACGATAGAAACACGCGGCCGGATGCAGAGAGCCTTCCGTGACTCACCATTAAAAACTCTAAGACTCGAAGAGCCTGTGAGGGATGTGGATCAGTTGTCGAGGGTGTTCATCAAGTTACTGCGGAATTGCAGTAAGGCCTTGATTATCTTGTCTTTATCTCGCCTGAAACGAATTGTGGGAACTGGTACCGAGACGGCAAAAATATTCCCGGAGGGCGCGCGAAACGCGGTACCCACCGCACAGATTCCTTCTGAATGTTCCTCTTCATCGAAAGCAACAAAAGACTGACGCGCTTTCTCCAATTGTGGGTAGAGCTCCAACAAAATTGCCTGAGATCGGTTTGGGTCTTTTGAAAATCCGCTCTTGGCGAGTTTTTCCAGGTCTTCATCCGACATGAGTGACATCGCAGCCTTTCCATTTGCAGAGGAATCCAAGGGGAAACTCTCACCCACTGCTGACACCGCACTAAGGCGATGATTAGCCGCTATCTGATCCACGAATACCATTTCATTACCCCGCAACATGGATAAGTCAACCGTTTCACCAGTCATCTCGGACAAGTCTTCCAGGTAAGGCCGAACCACGGTCGGAAAATCGAGATTTGAATTGGAAGCCAACCTCAGTATCGCTGGCCCGAGCTTAACTCGTGCATTCAAACTTGCCGAGATCAGCATATTTTCTTCCATAAGGGCATTTACAATGCGCTGCACTGTCGAGCGAGGAAGCTCCACTTTTGCTGCAATCTGACCCAAACTCAGGCCATCGCTCTGATTCTCAAGCGCCCGCAGTATTGCACATGCTCGAGCAATTACCTGAACTCCGTGACGTTTTGGGGCTGGCTCATTCATCAATATGTGTCCCAGTGGCGGCCAATCAAATGATCTGCCTATTGAACCTTGTCGGCACCTTTTGTAACTAGTCTGGAATGTTGAACTAATCTGTGATTAATGTCCAATGTATAGATACAAGCCGAAAGAAAAGCCCCCTTTGCAGGGGGCTATGGGTAGAGGAGGAGAGAGTAGAGAAGAGTGTTCGTTAGAAATTAGTAGTTATATTCCAGCTGCAATCGTATGGTGCGTAGCGCACTCGGTGCCTCCGCAGTGATTCCCTGATCACCCGGGGGTGCGCCAAACAGAGCGGCGATAGGTGCTGCAGGTGGTCCGCTGAAATCAGTCGCGAGTTCATCAGTAATATTGGTGCCAATCAAACTCAGTTTCCAGGTTTCATCGCTATTGGCTATCCCAATACTCAGATCCAGTGTTGTCAGACTGTCACTGGGAAAGGTTTCATTGATCTGACTAACCATTTCATCGCGGTATCGCGCAAATCCGGAAAATGACAGTATCCTGTTTTCAGATATCTGGTTTTCATAAAGAAAACCCAAACTTCCGGTTAATTCTGGTGCCTGGGCCAAAGTAGTGCCATCGCCAGCGTTAATCGAATCGGCAAAGGTAGCGCCGCCCGAAAGTCTGAAATTGTCACTAACTTGCCATTGGCCATCGATTTCGAAACCATCCGACTCAACGTCAATATTGCGCGTTAAGAAGAATGCCTGACCGCCGAGTACCTGGAAGGATGTTTCCTGAAAATTATCGATCTCGGTATTGAAGTAGGCCAGGTTTAAATTTGCTGCGCCATCTAACAAAACCATCTTGGCACCGATTTCAAAAGTCGTTGCCTCTTCGGTTTCAACGCGGGCGCCGTTTAACGCCACATCAAGCGATGGGTCGCCACTACCGACTTCTGCTGATTCAGCAAACCCACCGGTTTTGCTGCCCACGCCGTAGGAGACATACAACATGGTGTTATCGCTAGCGTCGTACTGAATATTGAAGTTTCCGTTGAGAAAATCATCATCAAATTCCAATGGTGTATTAAATGGCGGGTTAATAACCGTATTCCATAATGTCTGTACCGATCCCTGAACGCGGTTGAATACAACGTCTTTCTCTTCATCGGTGTAACGCAAACCGAGGCTCGCTCTCAGGCGATCGGTAAAATTCAACGTCGCCTGGCCGAACAATGACAGCGTTTCAGTTTCCTGTGAGAACACATTTGTGAAAGGCCCATTGAACAGCTGACCCGGTATTGGTGGCGGAAAGTTTGGGGTGCTCCAAAATTGCTGTTCAGCCGAATTCCAGTCGCTCTTGAAGTAAAACAGCCCAGCTAAATACTCCAATTTATTATCTGTTGAAGACGCAATTCTCAACTCCTGTGAGAACTGGTCATAGTCCTCGTTACGTTGAAAATAAGTGCTGTAGGGCACCACCTGCCCAGGATTGAAAATAACAAAGTTAACTTCATCAAACGCTGCGCCAAAATCGAAATCGTCAAAGAATTCCAGATCATAAGTTGCGTAGGAAGTAACTGATGTCAGAGTTAAATCGTTTAAACCTACATCCAGAGTCAGGGATAAAGAATCAGTACTTGTATCATGATAGCTTTCGCCTCCTGGACACTCAGGACAAATAGCGGTTTTCGTGTCATCCAATTGCGCTTCGCCAAGGATGTTCAGAATTTCAGGACTCAGAAAATTCCCATTGTCGACAAATTGGAACCCGTTGCCGGCACGCTCGCTGTCGGAATGCTGATAGATCAGGGTTGCCGTTAAGTTATCTGAAGGCGTGTAGACCGCAGTAGCCCGCAATCCCAATTCCTCGTCGGCAGGCACATCTTCTCCCGTCAACAGATTTTTGACCCAGCCGTCTTGATCCAGGTAGTGCCCTGCGAGGCGAATCGCCAGTTTGTCTGACACTGGTATATCTACACCAGCATCGAGACCCCAGCCACCATTTTCAAACTCCCCGCTGACGCGAATATTACCTGCTGACTCATTACCCGGTTTTCGAGAAACAATGCTGATCGCGCCGAGACTGGTGTTTTTACCTAATAGCGTGCTTTGCGTGCCTTTAATAACCTCCATGCGTTCGACATCAAAAAATGCCGATGAGTACATACGGCCCTTCCCGACAAACATCCCATCAAGAAACAAAGCAACCGATTGGTCAAAGGATTGGGTTCTGGCAGGTGTGCCTAATCCGCGCAGGGTTAGCGCAAGCCCATCATCAGGTGCTCGGGAAAAAACCATCCCGGGCACCAGGTTGGCCAGCTCAAATAAATCGTCAATCGCATATTCTTCCAGCGTCTCACCTGAAATCGCATTTACCGTGATCGGCACATCTAAAACCGATTGTTCGCGTTTCTGCGCAGTTACCAGAATTTCCTCAAGTTGCGCAGCGTAAACGGTCGCATTTAAGGGTAAACCCAACAAAATTGTGAGCACCAATGGGGCAAGTTTCTTGGTCATCAATTTTCTCCTGTGTACCACTATATGATACATTATATTTATCTCGTGATACACTTTAAAATTCTTCCGAAGGCCATGTCAAGTGTAAATTATGAAAAACCAAGAAGACATCTTCATGTTTAACCGCCAGATCGAAAACCATAGTCAGCTTCAAAGACCGGGACTAGTCTCCCTGTAAATAGATAGTGGGGCTTGATAACGAGGAATGAGTAAATGAGATCCGCGCAGAATAAAGTAGGCAGGCTTCGTGCTTTCAAAATCCACAATTATGCTTATTAGAAGTGCTCCCAGAAAGACCTAAACCATTGACTTTACTCGTTTAGGCCAGAGACTGACTGAAAGACAAATAGGTATGAATTGTGATGACATTTCGGAACTCAACCCGGCTGGCTACTGGAACACAGAAACGCGAACCGAACTTTGACTACAATTATTTGATGACCTCAAATACCAGGGATTCATAATCTTGCGTGATCATGGCATGTCAGAAACGTTACTGGACCGCGATAATAAATAGCTGCTAGTCCATGGCTCACGCAATTCCAATGTCGTGGGTACGGGAGACAACTGCCTGGATGGATTAGAGCAGCCAGATATTCTTGTCGATGATTTCCTGAAAGAACGAGTGCGCGATATTGGGGTGGCGGTGAAACCGGTTATAAGGAATAGTCTCCGGAGTGCGGTTTTGTAATCGTATGTAATAAAGGGAATATTTTTAGTGTGCTATGGTCGCCTTATGAACCTGAATAAGACTCTTTTATTGAGCAGCCTGTTCCTAGTGCATGGCTGCACCACAACAAACCTCGAACCAGCTCCCACGTCGAGCGTGATCAGCAATGCGGTAGTGCAACCTAAAGCAGCGACTGCCGCACAGCCCAATCCCTGCACTGATTTGAGTTCATCGATACCAATTATTCGGGTTCTCTCCGCACAGATTCCGGTCGATCGCACAAGGGTCGATGCCCAGTACCGCTTCTACGATAAACCAGGTGCGAATGGGCGCTATAGTCCAAATGGGTCTTACCAATCTGGCTCGGGCACAATTCATGCGCGTGGGCAAGGTAGCCTGGGATTTCCGAAAAAGAGTTTTTCTATCAATCTGGGCAAGGAAAATCCGTTATCACTAATGGGTATGGCATCCAGCCATAAATGGGTGATGATCGGTAACTATATAGATACCAGTCATCTAACTAATAAGATGTCGTATGACTTATATGCGGAAATGGGACACTACGGCCCGGAAAGCCGCCATGTACAACTGTGTTTCAATGATCAGTATTGGGGGCTGTACACCTTTGGCGAGAAAGTAAATCGCGGCGAAGGTAGAGTCGACACCCGGAAAAAAAGCAAAGGCGGTTTTATCGTGAAGCTGGTAGATAACGGATGGAACTTCACCACACCGTCTGGGCGTCAAATGCAGTATGAATACCCTGATTGCGAGGAAGCCAGCGAGGAACAGAAAAACAACATCAGGGATAAGATAAAAACGTATGAAGAAAAGGTGATCAGCGGTGGAAATTGGCGCGAAGACCTGAATGAAATAGCTGAGTCAGATTATTTTATAATTACCGACGCCTTCGCCAATCCAGATAGCTACTACCAGGACAAAAACCTGTTCTATTTCCTGAATAAAGAAGACAAGCTGGAGCCGGTAATCTGGGACTTTATCTGGTCCTTTGGTCCTCCGTACTATACCGAGAACGGCAACAACCCTTGGCCAAACATCTATGACCAAGGCCAACTCATGTACGGCAACCGTAACCTGGGAAACCTAACCGGATACAACCGATTCTGTTTAACTCGCTACTACCTGGCCGACAAACAGAATGTCGATACATTTAAGCAGCGATACCAGAATTGGCGAACAGGAGCCAATGGGTACCCAAATCTTTTATCAGATGCCAGCATTTTGGCACGCTGGGAAAAATTGGTAGCACCGTTGAATGACGGGGTTTATGAACAGGATAGGCGTCGTTGGGACTATATAAAAAGGCGCTACACTGCAGAGGAAATTAGAGACAAGCTTCTGGAGCGGCTGAAAATTATGGATCAAAGTGTGGCTAATCTGCGCGTGATTGATATTGGTGGATCTTGTACGAGTTATCCAAGTGGTAGTTGCCCACAGTGAGATAAGTTGTTGGTGATTGAGTTATCGTCGCGGACAATGACTATAATTCAAAAGGGAAAATTAACAAGTTTGATACCGAAGTCGCCTTGCACCATTTTTAACACTTTCTTGTTTGATTGCTACTTCGCAGAATAGCGGTTTTAGAGTTGTGGTGTGGAAAGTTGACCGCCCTAGCTGACGACCTTTACAGACCAAAACTATTCTGCGCCAGCCTGATGTTTTGCTTGTTATCGTTATTGAGATTGTGGGAATGGAAACTAACCGCCTAGCCATACTTGTATAAGCTATACCACTTCTGAACCCTCTTAGTATTCACCGCTAAAAAAACGTAAGTACATTCCATGCACTTAATAAAACTTTTGATATAAAGTAAGAGTGGGTGATCACATTTCGCGCAGTTTTAAGCAATCTGGCGATTGGAGGTGATTCAAGACATATAAGCGGAGGAAATTAAAATGGCATTTTATAAATCAATCAAAGAGTATAAAGATATCGAGATGATTAACGATACAGCGTTCGATTATCCGGATAAAACTTCCAAAATTGCTACCAGTTTGTTGAAGCTGCGGACTGAGCTCGACGAAAAAATACCGCGAAAAAAACCCAATTCACTCATTATTGGTTCCTGGAATATTCAGAACTTCGACGAGGGCATGTCACGCATCGACGAAAGTTTTCACTACATTGCAGAGATCATCGACAAATTTGATATATGTGCTATCCAGGAGGTCAATGAAGATCTGCGACCACTGAAGCGGGTAAAGTCTCTCCTGGGGCCAAACTGGGATTATTTTGTTTCCGACATCACCATGGGCGATGATGGCAACAGTGAACGAATGGCGTTTCTGTTCAATAAAAACAAGGTTATTTTTCGTAACCAGATTGGCGAAGTAATACCAGAAGAGCAGTCTGTCGCGCGCAGCCCGTTTTTTGCGTCCTTCCAGGCCGGGTGGTTCCGCTTTACTCTGTGCAGTAGTCATATCACCTTTGATGATGATGTGGATAATCGCCGAGCGGAGATTTCAGCAGTTGCACAGATACTGAAATCGCGCGCTGAGAAGATGAAAGAAGTGTTCGTTATGTTGGGAGACATGAACATCAAGAGTAACGACGATGATGTCTTCAAAGAAATGCGTGCGGATGGTTGGGAGGTGAAGGATTTTGGTAATACCACCACGGGCAAATCCACATCAGCCTACGACAAAATCAACTACACAGACAACATAAACAGGGTGAACTACCTCAATCACGGATCGTTTGACTGGCGAGACTCAGTTTTTCGGGCTGAAGACGAGGATTTCTACGAACAGGTGAAAATTGCGATGCGTGGCAAGGGGTTCGGCACTCATCATAAAAACAATTACAAAGCCTGGATGGAATTGGAAATGTCCGATCACCTGCCGATATGGATGGAGTTAGAAACCGACTTTTCGGATGAGTACTTGGAAGATATGACGAAATAAAAGGTTGTGGAGAGTTAGCACATTCGCCCTACTCTCAGCGCGTTTCAGGCGGTCTGTTATAGCAATGGGAGTCCTAGGCGTTGGTTGCTTTCAAAGTCTTCAAAACGAGCTCTACTGAATTTCAATTTCTTCCCAATTTGAAAAAACAGGCTCCACATTTTGACACCCATGTCGTCGAAATCGATCATGCTCATACTTGGCTCTAATCAGATAGTCACCAGGCACCAACTCGAAATAGTGCACCATTGAACTGTATTTATAGATTCTGCCGTATGAATGACCTCTATCCAATTTTATTTCGCTCCTTGAAATATGTGAGTTCACTACCCCGTTAATCAGATACTTGTTCTGATTTAGATCCATAATTTGAATTTCGATTGGACTTATACTTACTTTTCCACCCCAATCAAACCCACCAGATATATACATGTAATCATCACCATGGTTACTCGCGCGCAGTTCGACTCCCTCATTTACTGTACTCATTTTTAGTTTGAAACTTTTAGGATCAAACTGACATGCAGAAACTTCCATCGTGACCGAGCCAACCACGACTGCATAGCTGATGACTAGTTTTAAGCTAATTGTACTATTCACAATTTGCGCTAATATTTTTTTACTATGGGTGTCCTCGGTATTCTAGTGCAACAAATTGGAATCTTACTGAAAACAATAAGCTTTTTCTCGGGCTAGCTCACTGGATTGTATTTGATTCCTAGATATCCAAAATAAGGCTCGCCTTCGCGAATGTTTCATAGATTTATTGTAGAATGGCGATGATAGACTAGGTGTCTAGCAAATGTTGGGTAGTTCCCACACGAGGGTGTTTTGAAACTTACTGCTTTTCCCAAAAGGGCCAGGGCCATTATCGGTCTGGCCATGACTGGTTTTATTCTTTTTAGTGCAACGGCATCGGCGCAAAATTTGGTGCCGTACTCGTTGCGTCAGGTCTGGTACATTGAGGACGAAGAGCGCCCATATTGGGAGGTTCGGGTAACTTGTAACGATCTCAAGACCTTCCGCTATATGATTCGCTACGAGGAATCAGCACCATGGTGCGCAAAGCAGGCACCCGATTTGTGTGCCAAAGAGAAGGTCCAATTGGCATTCGATATTTGCGATGATAGCTTCTCCGAGAGGATTGCCGAAGCCCAGAGACAACAGACGCTGGAAGCTGAAGAGCTGGCCAGGCGTGACAGGCTGAAAGCAGAATTGTTGCAGCAAGCAGCAGTTTTGCAGGAGCGAAGGCGGCAACTTGACAGTCGCAAAGCAGAATTGCAGCGGCGAGAGCAAGCGCTGAGTGCGCGTGAAAGTGAATTATCTGAACAAAAAGCGAAGCTGCAGTAAGAGGATTCATCAATGAACATCCACTCGCGCAAAGGCTTTTCAGCTATTAGAAAGTTCAAAACCAGCCGACCAGCTTCCTTCGCCATTATTCTTGCGCTGGCAGCCAACTGTGTTCAGGCAGCAGATGTGGAGAGTTTGTCTAATGACAAATTGGTGCCCAAGGGAGACGATGCGTATTGGCAGGCCACCGTTAAATGCGAAGGCAGTTCGACTGAGTTCACGATTGAACAAAAGAGAAAGGAACAAGAGTGGTGCATGGAAGATCAGCAGTTGCCTTGCGAACCAAGCAAAATGGACATGGCGATAGCCGTTTGTCTAGTCCTTGATGTCCTCAGCTCGAATAGCACTGCCACGGTTGAACCCCAACCAGCACCAGCACCAGCAAGAAATCAACCCGTTCCGGCAACTCCGCCGCAAGAGGCCGAACAACAATCCAGGGAAAGCCAGGCACAGGCAGAACTAGCCGCCGCGATTCGCGCTCAAGAAGCTACGCTGTTAGCAGAGCGACAAAAACTGGAGGCTGAAAAACAAGCTGTTGCACGAGCAGATCAAGCGCTTTCCATTGAAGAACGGCAACTGGAGGAGCAGTTGCGGGAGCTGGAGGAGTAACGATGGGTGTCCTAGTTGATTTCTCTTTAGCGACTCAGCACCCAGTTGAGTAATAAATTGCTCAGGGCAACAACAAGGCTGAACTAATTAATTACCGCTTGTTCCAGGGCAGAAAGGGAGTTCTCCGCCTCATCCACAAACATTCGATATTCTGATGAATCGCCTTTGCTTCGTTCCACGTTGGATTCGTAGGCAAAAGCGTTGTCGTCAATTCTGGTTAGCTTCCATGTCAACGAAGAATGAGAACCCTTTTGCGTTTGTAGTGTGTTGTCGAGGATGACATCTTTCGCAAGCGTTGTTTGGCTTCGAACCTGATACGGTTGGTCGATCTCATACCCCACTTTTCTATCTGTGTACCTTGTCTGATTCATATAGAGCTTTTCGAAAAATACCGGAATAACTGAGGTCTGACCATTTCCAGGAAAATGTGTTTCCATTTCCAAAATCAATGGCGAGCTCGGGTTTTCAACCCCATAGTAGTCGAATGAAGTTAATGAAGCTTTAGGGTAAAAATTTGATACCTGTTTCTGCATCACTGAATCAAGATCGTCAGCCTGATGATTTATTAAAAAGTTTCTGAAGCTGGAAGCCAAATAACCCCGAACAGTGACTGTCTCATTTAGTGCAAGTCCGTTCTCTGCTCTAGAAACTTTCCGCTCGATATCTACCCTATTATGTTCACCTTCGATAGATGGGACATCCAAAAAATAGCTACCTTCAGCATCGAGAATAAAAGCCTTCGACCCTTGTATGGAACTCGGGGGCACATTGGGAGCAATCGCCAACCCTTTTTCAGTGGCATCCAGAAACACACCGCCTCCTAAATCAGACACATATACCACCATATGATTGAACTGATCCAGAGAAGGTGTATTTGGAAAAACCTGCTCTTCAGTGCTGACGAGTGCTAACTTGGCTTCCACACCCGATGACTTCAGCAATTTGTAGAGCAAGACTGAGTGATCTTTACAGTCGCCAAACTTACGCTTTATCGTGGTTTTCGCGTCGGCAGGAATTAAGCCACGGCTGCCAAACTCTATTGCCTGATAGTTAATATTCCGCTGCACATACTCGGCTGCTCGAAGAATTTTATCTTTTGAGCCACTTGATTCACCAAACACTGCTTTAATTTGTCCCTCGGAGAGCTCGATAGCCAATTTCTCATCTATCATCTCCAGATATTCTCCGCCTATTTCTTTCCAATTCTCGGAAGCGTCACTCAGCAACAACCAATTCGCTATCGTTTCAAATTCGGGAAGATAATCTCGAGCACGATATACCGTATTATCTGTTTCGGACCATACCTTCAAATTCTCTTCATCAACATGCAATATTTTTCGACCGGATTGCGCAGACACCCGGTCAGTATCACCAGACACAAATACTACCGAATTTTCTGTGTAATCCTGATAGAGAAAGTTGGATCTATGAAACGGAAAGCGAGACACAGGATTCCTGGTTTGCAAAGAGACCAGATATTTTATTGAGACGCCCTGAGCTATTTCGGGAATCGGTATATGCAGCGTCATATCAGTATCCGCAGCAGTATCATCCCTGCTCGTAGCTATGTATGACGTCGCTGGATCGAACTCACCGAGTAATTTTTTATCCTGATCAAATACCTGCAAGTAATTCACATGAATCATTTCGTAAGATTCATCAAAATCGAATGACAAAGTTTTGAATCTCTCGACTCCACTCACCGAATTTATCTTCACCTCGCCATACATCGAAGTGGTTAGTGATTCCTCTGATTTAAAGCTAAAACCCTTAATTCTGTATCCATACTCTGCGTCGTAATTTTGTGTTTCGACGCCAGTCTCAACAATTAGTTTTTCTACTTCTACAGGTAACGGGACTGGTTCTATCTGATTAGCATCAGGGTTATAGTTACCAGCTCCCTCAAGGTATGCGAGATTGTCTAACTCTTGGAGAATTGTTGAACTATCGGGTTCAAGCTCAAGGGCACGACCCAATGCCACTTTGGCTTCAGGATACTTCTTCAGATCGACATAAGTAATTCCCTGGTAATACCAAAGTAGCGAATGATCTTCGTACTTTTTTATGAGCGATTCTATTAACGCCAGCACTTGCTCATACTCTTCAATTGTGAACAAGCCGTACAGGAGGTCGTACATGTTTTCGGAATTTATTCGATCTTCCTTGTTGACCAGATCTACCGCGAACTGAACAGACGCCTTATTGCCGGCAATGCCTGCATACTTAGCGAGATAACCGAGTGCTGTCGAACGTTTTGTGATGCTGTCCAAATGCAGTTCGATTTGCTTAGCGATGGACTCATATTCTTCCAAACTCAGTAACACATCAATCAATGAGAAGAAGTCCTCATCGCCAACGTACCCGTTTTGAAATAGAAGCTTATATTGGTCTGCAGCTTTAACGTATTGCTCAGATTTGGACAGCATCCAGGCATACCAAGAAACAATATCCTGAGAATCACGAATGGATTTATTCGCGCTCTCGATTAGTCGTATGCCATCAGAATATTTCTGTTTGGCGTTAAAGTACCCCAATAGCTCAGCCAATGTTTCTGGTGATGGGTAAATCCTGTGCGCAAATCTAAAAAAGGCAAGTTCGTCCAGACCGTCTTCTCCTGCAAGCAAACCCATCCCTCTATAAAATTGAGACATGGCCTCGGTATTAGCAACACTGGTAAGTTCCATTTCTCCTAATCCGGCACTCTCTATTTCATTCAAAACATCGACAAACCTCGAAGTATCGAACAGTGGCACAGAGGATAAGAAAGAAACGAAGATCGAACAATTCTCCAATTCCTTGAAAGCTGCTACTACGTAGATCATTCCGAAATCTTTATCCACGCCCTCTGACCGATAAATTTTGAGTTTCTCCCCCTGTTCAGATGTGAACAGATCATGCGTTATTTCCGAGCCAGTGGCTTCCGTAAGGTCTGTTTTTGCAATAAAGTCCTTTTGTTGAGCGTCGAACTCTTCGCAGTAGACAGTATTCATTACCAAACTATTTGACAAAATATTGAGCAAGATAAGACTAAAAATATCTTCGTCCTCTGCGAGACCTATTTCAGTCGCGGGGACATTGACGAAGCCTTTTAACTGCGGAAATTTGTAGTCTGCGCCCGTGATTTGTATCGGGCTCCCGGATTGATCCAGATCCAGTGAAACTGTAGGTTGCTTGAGCTTTTGGCCGGGTACAATTTCACTTAGCGATGCCGCGTAACCCGTCATCTTATCCAACCTTTCCAAGCTGTTTTTCGAGCCATCAGAGAGGGCAATCAAGTATACGTTCTCTGCTGTTTTAACCAGCCACATTACCATATCCAGCTTTTCGCTTGAGAAGTGCAGCGCGGGGCCAGATAGCTCATTATATTCAAGTTTATCTATGCTTTGTGGCTGACCATGATAGGTAGCTGCTATTCGTTTTCGTACCGAGGCCAATGAATTCATCCTGATGAACTCCATTAGCTCGTCAGATGTACCAGGTAAGTCCCAGTCAGACCCGAACTGAGGCAAGGCGCGCACCGCTATCGCAGCTGCTTTTGAGTTGAGTAAATGAAAATAACCCAGCGCATCCAACTTGCGCGAACGCCAGGAAGTATCTAAGGACGCTTTTAAATTCAGCTGCTCAATTTGAAAAGTGTGACTGTCAGGAGTAGCTTTTGTAGAATCTGCAGCGCATGGAGCAAATACTAACAACGTAAGCAAAAACAGCAGGGCTGCTGATGTTTTATTTTTCATAAATTGATTTTTATTAAACCCAACAAATAGAAAAGAAATACTACGCCATCATAAAGGCAGCAAATCAGAAAAAGGGAGCTTGGTATCGTCTGAGCCTGTCACCTCTATGAGCGCCGAACACAAGTTGCCGGTGTCTCTTTGTCACTTTTATGTCCGCTACGACCTCAACGCTAAGCTCTCAATGAAATTAACATAAATAACTAATTTTGGCGCGCTGTAGATTCAGCCCTGAATACCGCTCAATTCTGACACAAAAAGCATAACAATATGCAATTTACCATGAGGCCATTTATTCAATTGCAGTGCAAAAAAAGCATCCTTTAGCCTGAAACTAACCACTAAGCCGATGCACGAGAATCCACAACCTGAGAGATAGATTAAACAATTGGGAATTCGGAGGAACCCATAGGCTTTTTCCAATGGGTTAAAGGCATACCAAGGTAACTTCGCCGCTATTTGTTTGAACAGGAATGCAAATCTCGTCATCGGTATTAATTTGCGCAGGGCATCCATCAGACTCTGGGTCTAGATTTACTTCCAAGGGACAAGCATCAAGCTCGTCTTCAAATCCGTCATCATCGTCATCAGCATCTCCTAAGTCACAAAAGCCATCCGCGTCGGTGTCTAAACCATCGCTACCAGGGTCGAACCCCCCCGACGCACAATCGTCACACATGTCTGCATCTGAATCCAGGCACACATTCGCATCCAAATCATTTGAGTCGGTGGCGCTATTAACTTGATCGCCATCAGCGTCTGGATCACAAAGATCGCCTACCATGTCTTGGTCGAGGTCAGCTTGATCTTCATTGGCTATAAAAGGGCAGTTGTCGACCGAGTCGAGAATACTGTCAGTGTCGTCATTTGGATCACCAATATCACATAAGCCGTCGGAATCATTGTCGAACCCGTCGGCTAGAGGATTGAACGAGCCAGAGGTACAGTCATCGCACATATCCGCGTCGGAATCTAGGCACACGTTATT
>JBCCFY010000047.1:0-32413 GCA_039110515.1 Pseudomonadota bacterium | reverse complement strand
GCAATGCCCTGACCCCAGCCGTCTGGTAACTGCTTGCCCCAGTCGGCCATTTTTGCCGCGGTATCCAATACCTTTTGAATGCGTGGTTCGGCGTCTAACAGGTCATGTCGATACCGGTAGGGGTCCTTTCCGGCTGCGACAGCCAGCTCATCGATAAACGACTCGGTGAAGAAGGCGTGTTGTGTGTGATCGACACTGCGCCACGGGCCAAACCGAACGTGGGTGTTGCTGTCGGTGTAATGAATAAACTGGTTGTCGATGGCGTAAGGAATAGTCGGTGCTTCAATCGGCTCATGTTTGTCAACAAACTGGTGTTCCCAAGCGTCGGGCATGCCGGAGGCATTCAAGCTACCCTTAAAACGGCTGATCACCGCAGGACGATAAAAGTCCTGCTGCGTATCTTCCTCCCGTGACCAGATCATTTTTACTGGTGTGCCAGGCAAGGCCTGCGCCAGTTGCACGCCCTGGTGCGGATAGTCAGTATTGGCACGGCGTCCAAAACCGCCCCCGAGGTAGACATTGTGAATAGTGACCTTGTCTTTGTCATAGCCGAACTCATCAGCAATATAGTCCCGCACCCCAAGTGGGTTTTGCAGGCCAGACCAGATCTCCACCTCGCCATCTTTCGCCACGGCAGTACAGTTGAGAGGTTCCATGCAGGCATGGGCCAAAAACGGCACGCGATATTCGGCTTCCACCAGGTTTTGTGAGTTAGCCAGTACTTTGCGCGCATCGCCTTTGGCAAAATCTTCCTGCTCATCGCCATCGCTCAGGGCGCGGTCCATATCGCGCAAGAACTGGGTAAACAAACTCTCGGTATTCAGCGCGTCGGCGTCGCCCTGCGTATAAGTCATCTTCACCTTGGCGATGGCTTTTTTGGCTTGCCAGTAACTGTCGGCAATCACGCCGACACCGGTGCCCATATCAACCACTTTGACCACGCCAGGCATGCCTTCGGCTTCGGCTGCATCCATGGATTGCACAGTCGAGCCAAATACCGGGGCACTTTTGACCGTGGCGTATTTCATTCCTGGCAGATCCACGTCCATGCCAAAGATCGCGGTACCATCTACTTTTTCCGGGATATCAAAACGCGGAATCGGCTGACCCATGATCTTGTACTGATCTGGCGTTTTCAGA
Source organism: Pseudomonadota bacterium (assembly GCA_039110515.1). Lineage (GTDB taxonomy): Bacteria > Pseudomonadota > Gammaproteobacteria > Arenicellales > Arenicellaceae > Arenicella. Next base: position 31,273 of record JBCCFY010000047.1, on the reverse strand, counting down.
ACCGGTTGGTCCGGCCCACGTTTCGCTGCCGCCGCCGATGCAAAGGTGGCGTAGGGTTCTTTGCGATTAGAAGCGTCGTGATACAAATAACTGTTCTCGGTGCGGATGCTGGTTACCGGCACATCCCACACATCTGCAGCAGCCTGCATCAGCATTTCTCGAGCCGCCGCACCCGCGGTGCGCATACCCAGCGCGCCAGTACTGCGAACCGAGAAACTGCCGCCGGTGATCTGCAGGGACATGCTTTGCGAGACTTTGAGGAACATACCTTTGAGTGTGTCTTCGACAATACCCAGTGCCGGGCTCGGTAGAATAAACTGGCGTGCCACATGAAACGTCGCATATTCCTCATGTGCTGGTGCCTGTTCCATAGAAACCTTGGACCAGTCGGCATCCATTTCGTCAGCCAACATCATTGGCAACACCGTGTGTACACCCTGGCCCATCTCCGCATGCGGTACGATGACCTTGATGCTGTTATCGGGCAGAATTTTCAGCCAGGCGTTTACCAAGGTTTCATCATCGCCCTGCATAAACTCGGCCAACTCCGGCGTACGGTGGCCGGGGCGAATCGCCACGCCCACAATTAGTCCGCCACCGACTAACGCGCCGGTGGTGAGAAATGCTCGTCTGGTCCACTTACCCATTGTTCTGGCCTCCCACAACGCCTGGTTCAACAATAATGGCCTGGCTCAGTAATTCAGTTGTTGAGTCGTCGAGAGGTGTTTCACGCGGTGATTCTTCCGGCGCAGGTGACATCTCGGCGGCTGACTTGATTGCACGCCGTATGCGGCCATACATGCCACAGCGGCAGACGTTGCCGGACATGGCTTTATCAATATCCTCATCAGATGGGGAGGGGTTTCGCTCCAATAGCGCAACCGCCGACATGATCTGCCCAGATTGGCAATAACCACATTGTGGTACCTGCTCCTTTATCCAGGCTTCTTGCACCGCATGCAATTTATCGGGAGCCTGGCCGATGCCTTCAATGGTGGTAATCTTTCTGCCGATGGCCGCGGCCACCGGCGTAATGCAGGAACGAATCGGCACACCATCAAGATGTATGGTGCAGGCGCCGCATTGCGCCATCCCACATCCAAATTTGGTGCCATTGAGTTTGAGTTGTTCGCGTACCACCCACAACAACGGGGTATCCGCTTCCACCTCTACCTGGCTTGTTACACCGTTAACGTTAAGCTCAACCATTTATCACCTCTCTAACAACGGGACCTAAAACTACATGACCTACGCAACCGGCGGGCTATCAGCCGGTACTCTATTTTTACTAGCTATCTTGCTAGTCCTCTTCAAGCCTGGTGCTCAGTTCTCACTGAACGGCTTCGGCGCACTTGCAATGCAAGGTCAATTCTAACGCATCTGCGGTGCTTTTTATGTCGATATTGGTTTTTCGCGGCACGTACTTAGTTGTGCGACACCACCACCCGGTATCGGGCCTTACCGCTGCGCAGACGCGCCACGGCATCGTTAATCTCATCGAACCGGTATTTTTCGATGATTGGCTTGATATTGTGCTGCTTGGCAAATTCCAGCATTTGCGCGATAACCGCCGGGCTCCCGACTGGTGAAGCCGATACCTCCAGCTGGTTGAACAGCATCAAGGGCACATTGATGCCCAGGGGTTCAGTGGTTGCGCCGACAAAATGCAAACGACCCTTGGGAGCCAGGGTTGATAGGTATCGATTCCACTCCAGCTGCACATTAACAGTTGAAATAATCAAATCGAAACGACCATAGGCCGCTTTTAACTCATCCGGATCGCGGGAATTCAATGCGTGATGAGCGCCGATTTCCAGCACCTCGGTTTTCTTGCTTTCGCTGGAAGTGAACGCGGTGACTTCGCAACCCCAGGCATTCAGGAATTGCAGGGCGATATGGCCCAGGCCGCCAATCCCGATCACCGCAACACGCGCGGTGGGTTTGATGTCGTACTGTACCAATGGGTTAAAGACCGTTATGCCACCGCAAAACAAGGGCCCGGCTGATTCCAGGTCCATGCCATCCGGAATAGCAACCACGCTGGAGGCTTTGGCGCGAACCTTGTCAGCGAAACCGCCATGATGCCCAATAATGGTGGGCTGTTTTCTGGCACACAGGTTTTGGTCACCACTCTGGCATAAATGGCAGCTATCACAATAACCGGCATGCCAGCCAAGCCCAACTGCCTGGCCAACCTTTAGATTGGAAACTTGCGCGCCAACCTGGTTGACCGTGCCAACCACTTCATGACCGGGAACCACCGGGTATTGGGCATTGCCCCATTCATTGTCCATCACGCTCAAATCGCTGTGGCAGATACCACAGTGCAGAACGTCGATTTCTACTTCGTTGGGTTGCAGTTCACCGGGGTCGTATTGAAAAGGTTGCAGCTCAGCGCCAGCTTCATGGGTGGCATAGGCATTAATCATAGTTATGCTCGTTTGGTTTCAATCAGAATTATTCACTTGCGGAACACCCAGAGTGTCTTGCGGTCAGGGTGGATAATCATCAACCCTAACGTATCAACGCAGTGACATGCAAACAGAAAATTATCTCGCCCTGCGCAAAAAATTGATTAGGTCGCCACGATGCAAAATACGCCACCGATTGCAAACTAATTCACCGCTGGTGCGATCCAACGGGAAAGAATTACAATAGCGCCATGAAAATACTCATTGCTGGTGCTGGAATCGGTGGGCTTACCGCCGCGCTGTGTTTGCAGACGGCGGGACACGAAGTCACGGTGTTTGAGCAGTCCAGTGCGTTTGCCGAAGTAGGCGCCGGGCTGCAATGCGGCGCAAACGCACTACGGGTGATGGAATACCTGGATTTACTGACCGCCATCGAAGAAGTTTCAGTCGCCCCTGAGCGGGCGGATTTTCGAGATCACAAGACCGGCGATACTATTTACTCGGCCGGTTTTGGTAAGGCCTACAAAGAAAAATATGGTGCGCCTTATCTGCATGTTTATCGCCCGGACTTGCATAAGGTTTTGTACACATCGTTTTTAGCGCGCGGCGGCGAAGTACAGTTCAATGCACAGGTAAGTCGTTTTGAAGAAAAATCCACGGAGGTTGCCGTGCATCTGCACGAAGGCGGGATTGTTCAAGGGGAACTATTGATTGCAGCAGATGGCATTAAATCGGCGTTACGGGCACAGATTGTGGGTGTGAAAACACCCAGGTTTACTGGCAATGTGGCGTGGCGTGGCGTGTTGCCTACCAGCCGATTGCCGGCAGATTTTATGGACAAGATAGTCAGCAATTTTGTCGGGCCCGGCAAGCACATGGTGATCTATTACTTGCGTCAGCAGCGATTAGTAAACTTTGTAGCGGTGACAGAGGACAAGCAATGGCAGGAACAATCCTGGGTAGGCAAAGCGCCCTGGGAAGAGTTGAAACACGCATTTTCTGGTTGGCATCCCTCCGTGCAACAGGTAATAGACAACGTGGATAAAGGCGAGTGTTATCGCTGGGCGTTGTTCGACCACAAGCCGTTTCAACCCTGGAGTTCGGGGCGCGCTACGCTGCTAGGTGATGCCGCTCACGCAACCTTGCCGTTTATGGCATCAGGTGCCGCTATGGCCATTGAAGACGCACGTATTATGCAGCGCTCGCTGGACGAGAACAGCGACGTAAAAACCGCGCTGGATGTTTACCAGCGCAACCGCTATGGACGAACCGCGCAGATTCAAAATGATTCAGCGCGGCTTGGTCATTTGTATCATTTTCGCAGTAGACTTATGCAGAAACTGGCTTTTAAAGCTTTGGGTCGGGTAGGAAGGGCTAAGGAGGACTTTCTACCGGGGTATGATGCGAACCTGGTCGTCTTAAAATGAGTTGGCCTTCTTGATTAAAACGCAGGTCGTTTCATGGATTTTGTGCAATTTAATGTTCAATTAGACTCTGTTGATTCAGAAGGGTTGAGAATATTGGCTGTAAAATTATGAGCTTAGGGTGAGACAGAGAAAGAACTTGCAACGCTTTCATAGATAGGCGTAGAATACCGCCAGCTGTTACCCGGATCGGATCCGGGTGCCATGAGGGCAGAGCGGTATCAATACAGTGATGATATTGCTGATAATGGAACCTTACTTTAGTACTTGTATTGGGCTGGTTTAAACAGCTAATAGAGTCTTCTGTAGATATTGATAGAGTAAGGTTTACTTGGTTTAGTTTTAAGGGTGGATTTATTGGTTGGTACGGAGCGATCAAGGGTTGGACTCAAAGGGTCACAAAGGGTAAAGGTACGCGAATTCTACTATGTCAGGGCTTGTTCAGATGAATCTGAGATATCCAGGGCACGTGATCATTTTTTGTGCGGAAAAATATTAATCAATTCCTACCCCTTATTTTGTACAGCCAGTCGGTCAGATACTGGTGAGATACGAAAATTTCGATAACTGATCGGCTGAGAGACCCAGGTAGTTACGTCAGGTATGCATTCAGGGTCTATTGAGATTAACGCGTTTATGCACGGATATGGTTTGAATTATGCAGAGTTCTAATAAAGGCATCGTAAAAAGATGGGTTGTCCCTGGTTTTTCAATTTTAGGAATTGGCGTAATCGTTGCGGTTGTACTGTCGTCTTATTACTACCGCTCCCTGGAATTAAACCCGCAGGCGGTTTGGCATGGGGCAAATATGGGCGCGCGATCGCTGTTTTCTGACACACCTAAAAGCGAACCACCGGTTGATGTGGAATTAGTGTCACGAGTGGGTGAAAAGCTGTTGAACGACCCTGATAGCTACCTCCAGCTAAAACCCATCAATTCAGCCCGAGATCTCAACGCGCACTTAGAGATTAAAAACCAAATAGCGGTTAATGAGGCTCGGGAGCGTCAGTTTAATCAGAATTTGGAAAAGCTTGAGAAAGCTCGCCCGTTGGTACTGAGTACCAAGTCAACTCAAGAATCACTTCCGCAGGACTATTCGGCCGTTGAAGCACATAGTGCCATTGAAGCTGCTCGCCGAGCTGATATTGAAGCAGCACTAGAGATGGATCAAGACGTACCGACTGAAGAGGATGCGCAAGCATTGATTTCAAATCGAAGTCGGAATACATCCGCGAGAAACCCTATTCCACAAACGGTGTTGGACAACGTGCAAAGAACAACTGGCATTACTGCGGAAGAGATCAACGAATTATTGAACAAATAATAGTTCTCATTTTAAGGAGACAACGAATGACTTCGATCAAGATTAAAGTGTGTATATTTGCCGCGCTTTGTTTCCCTTCAATTGTTTCGGCCGATGTCAGTATGGAACTCAAAAACGCTTGTTATGGCGATATTGAGCTCACCGACTATATTGTGCTGGTCGCCAAGGGAGAAAGCGCGCCACCAAGGGTGGTTAGCGAAGTAGGTGCAGGGCAAATTGCAACCTTGCTAAGCATGGAGGAAAACGCAGGTCTCGATCTGAAAGACAAGTACGAAGCCGTCATGCAAGCCTGCATAGATGGACGAATCCTTCAAGATCGTAATCAACATATTCTTAATCAAAACTAATTTACTTAAGGGTTTGAACTAATTATGAAATTCAAAATGTTTTGGTTGGCCATCTTCATGATTTTGGCTATTAACCCAGCGTCTGCTGGTTGGAATGCATATTCAACCATTCAATATGTTTATACCCATACCGATGAAAGTATTTATGTAATGGCGGGCCCTGGGCAAAACATTAATCCGAGCGGGTGTATCAGTTCATACTGGTTGAGAATTCCTGCGACGCGGAGCAACAAAAGAGAACTCTATCAGATGATTCTGACTGCTATGGCCGCAGGGAAGCAGGTCAATTTTCACGTATATGGCTGTGAAGGCAATTATCCAGCTGTGCATAACGCCATAATGGCCAACTAGGACAAGTCAGTTGGGACCTAATGTGAAGACCAGAATGGTTGCGGCACATCAGGTAAATTCGTCTAAGGAGATTATTTATATGAAACTCAAGAAAATACGTTATCTAGCATCTATTGTGTTGCTGTGTTTTACAGGGGCTTGGGCGCAAGACAATTTTGATTTGACCACACACTGTGAAACCGATCTGGACGTGGTGGACTTTGTGTTTGAACTCTCAAGTGACCCAGATTTTTCAAGTGAGTTATTGAGTGAGGAGTCAGCCAGCCAGATCAAGGCATTGTTAGCGCGGGAAGAACATAGTGGTAAAGAAGTCGGGGAGAAAATTCAAGCTGTTATAGATGCTTGTTCTGAAGCCCGCATTTTGCAATCACGAAATAGACCTTTTCTAGAAGGTTCTCAGTAACAGATTAAATCTCAAAGAAACAGTAGTTTCAAAATGCGAAAGTTAAATTACAGAGTGGCGATTTTGGCCGCACTTCTTTCATTTTCAAGTGTTACCAAGGCCGACTGGGGTGGTTGGCACATGGTGCATATTGCCTATACACACCATTCAGGCGACTACTACTTCTATCACAAGGCCACCGCCGAGCACATAAATCCCGATGGGTGCGCAGTTGCCAGACCCTACAAAATTTCGGCTGATTCTGTTAACGCGAAGGAAATGTACAGGACAGCGCTAACTGCTATCGCCAGCGGATTGAAAGTTAGTGCAAACGTGTATGGCTGTCTAGGTTCCTATCCAAAGATTACCCATTTGAGAATTATCAGGTAGTTATTGTCGCCGTCGACAAGCGAGAACCAGGTAAGCAATAGCTCAGGCCTTAACCATCGAATTTTCTAAGGAGCAGACATCATGAAATCCAGTCACGCAATCATTGGACTTTGTGCATTCACGATAGCCGCGTCCACCACACCGTCTTTGGCTGGGCCCTATACGGCAAGCAAAGACAAGGCCTGCCCAGACGCTTGGGCACTTACAAATAAAACGATTCCGGTAATTGCTTCCACTACCGATCCGTGGGGCGTAGCAACGAATGATAAGGACTTAGCAAGGACGCATCTTTCTTCCGTCAGTCCGATAGAGACGGTGAAGATGTTACCGGTGACCGACGATGATCTGGTTGATGATTTGCTAACCGTTGCCAGTGAGTGCCTGGTGTATCGCAATTATGAATTGGATACATGGGACTATGTCCCGCCAGAACCGATAACCCCAAATACTGTGACGGGGTGGATACCTGCAGCGGTATTTTGAGCAGAGTGTTTTAGACGCATAATTTTAACAAGTGTCGGTCAACGACAAACTTTGAATATTTAGAAATTACATGAGGACATCATGGTAAAGGATTTGGGAAAACGGCCAGGAAAAAATTGGATCAAAACCGTTCAGTTATTATTTTTATTGTTCATCTCATCTTACTCTCAAGCAGACGAGTTAGTTGGTTCGGACGGCGGATCAATCTCAGTGGGAAATTCGGGTCAGGCGACTTGGAGTATGCCGGTTGAGGTGCCGAGTGGTATCAATGGACTTGCACCTAACTTAACACTGAGTGTCTCGAGTACTGGTGGCAATGGCATCCTGGGAATTGGTGGTGGATTGTCTGGTTTGTCGGCTATCAGCAGATGCGGCAGGACCGTTCACCAGGACGGTTATTTTCAAGCGCCACAATTCCAGCAAACGGATGCTTATTGTCTTGATGGCGCGCGCTTGGTTCTCGAGACTGGCACCTATGGGGCCGCTGGTAGCGTATACCGAACTGAGATCGAATCCTTTCAGCGTATTAGAGCCCATGAAAGCGTGGCTGGCAAAGGGCCTGCTTACTTTGAGGTCACCAATCGGAACGGTGCAACAACTTTTTACGGGAAACGATCCTCAACCCGTGATGTAGATTCTGCAAGTAGCGCCGTAGCAGTTTGGAAAGTCGATCAGCTTGTTGATTCAAACTCGAATACTCTGCATTACCACTACGGGGACGTCAGCGGTAACAACGAAATCCAACTCACACATATTACCTACGGAGGTAATGTGGATATGGGTGTGGCTGAAAACCTAAGAGTTCAACTCATTTATGAAGACCGGCCTGATACCTTCACAAGCTGGAGCCGAGGGCAGGAATATTCGCAAACCAAGCGTGTGTCCCGAATCCAAACCAAAGTAGGGACGACCTTAGTTAAAAACTACCGCCTGTTCTATGAACAAGGGGCAATATCAAATGCATCCCGGTTAAAAGAAATTCAATTGTGTGCGGGCAATAATAATTGTTATCGGCCCTCACAATTTGAATACGCACCTGAAACCGAAGCCGATTGGACTGCGTCTTCGTTAGCTTTGCCGGCTGCAGCACAAACAGTGGATGGCAAACCATTAGGGATTTTGATTGACATCAATAATGATGGAAGATCTGATTGGGTGACCGCCTATAAATCTGCTGCCGGGTCGGTACATCTCGAAACATTTCTGGGCACGAACTCTGGTTGGCAAGCGAGCAATGACTTCAAGCTCCCTGATGTAATGTTCGACTATTTTGCCAGTGCCGACGGGTTTGCCAAAGGCATGCTCATGGATGTAGACGGTGATGGTTGGCCTGAATATGTGCAGGCCTATCAATCGGATGCAGGCGTCGTAACACAAACGTGGCCAAACAATGGCACCAGCATCTCAAGTAATCCCGATCCAGATTTGGCGCTGCCTACGGCATTGGTTTCTTTGCAGTCAGATGGATCTTCGCGGTCGCTTGCTGATGTCGCGGACTTGAATGCCGATGGTTTGATTGACGTGCTTCAATCTGTACAGACAGCATCGGGGGTTGCACAAACAAGCTGGTTGCAAACGGCGACCTGGAACGAACAAACACAACAGAACAATCACGCCTGGCCCGTTTCAACGGCCTATAAGGCCAGATCCATCGCGACTGATTTCACGCAGGGAACCAAGGGGCGGGTCCTCGCGACTTTGCAAGACGTGAATGCGGATGGCTTGGTAGATTGGGTGCAGTCGTACCGGGTCAATGGTACTACCAGCAATGTGACTTGGCTCAATAATGGTCAAGGCTTTGACCCGGTTGCCAGCGCTGCGTATTCACTACCCGACACCACCGCACTTTTTAATTATGACCTCACCGCCGATGGTGTTGCGGAATACACCTTTAGTGATGTTAATGGTGATGGTCTTCCGGATTTGAGCAAGGCACTACAAATTGATGGCATCGCAGCTTTTGATTCCTGGATTCACACAGGCCTAACCTGGCAACAAGATCCCAGTTACAAGCTGCCAGCGGCATCGACGCTAGTAAGTGAAAGTGGCGAAATCGCAATAGTGGGAGGATTGATTGACCTTAATAGTGATGGCCAACCAGAATTTGTGTTGAGTTATCAAAATGCCACAACGACGGTCGAAGGATTCTGGGAGTATGATCAAGATTCGCAGATCTGGGACTTGAGTTCGGATTATGGTCTGCCGTTCATCAATAATCAGATACAAGCAGACGGATCTGGTATTTCCAGTGCAGAGGGTGCAGATCTGAATCATGATGGCTACCCGGAATTGATCAATACACTAACTGGCGCGACCTATGAAACAACCCAGGGAAGCGAATTTCCTGGCTCGCTGGTGCGAACGGTCAATCCTCTTGGTGCGGTTACCGAACTGACATATGGAATTAGCACCGATGACGCTCTCTATGAGTTGGCACCAAAATCTGCCTATCCAAATGTTGCCGTGAATTCACCGAGCCGGCTGGTGTCTGAGGTGGCGGCCTCTGATGGTATCGGCGGAATGATTTCGGCGTTGCATAAGTATGGTAAGGCGAAGGCTAATGTTTTAGGGCAGGGCGGTCTGGGTTATGAATATCACGCCATGCAGGATGGTGTTACCGGGGTTATAGTCACCACGGTATTTCATCAGACATATCCTTTTGCAGGGCGTGTTAAATCATCCAGTAAAGTTTACGGCGATAAGGATTTCAGCGAGTCATCATCCGAAATGGAGTTGAAAACCATCACCAGAAATGGATTATCGACGCTCTACCCACACCCTAACAGTTCGTGGTCCAAAACCTATGATCTGGACGGAAATCTGATCAAAACCACTGAATCAACATCAGAAATTGATGATTTTGGTAATGCAACGTTAAGCATCGAATCGATCTTTGATGCGGCAGGCAACTTGGTGCGCCGCAGCACCAAGGATGTGGATTACAAAGCGCCTGATCTGACTCGTTGGCTGCTGGGGTTGCCCGAAACTGTCACGTCCACGATCTTTGATCAGGCAACAGGCGACACGTTCACCAATGTTGCCGTCGCGGAATTCTATGCGGACGGCAAGCCCAAAAATGAAACCCTTGAACCCAATTCAAGTCAATGGGTGAAAAAGGCCTACACCTACGATGAATTTGGTAACCGAACGTCCAGCACCATTACTGCGGGCGGGATCGCGGAAGCTCGTACCAGTACCACCACTTTTACCAGCGATGGGCGATTCCCGGAAACAGTAAAAAATGCCCTGAACCACACCATCACCAGCACCTTTGATGCAATCTTAGGAAAACCGCGGACGGTGACTGATGCCAATGGCATCACGAAAGAATTTCTCTATGACGGCTTCGGTACCGTGGTTAAAGAAACAAAGGCTCATCAAGACAATGGCGCAACACGTGGACGACAAATCGTTGTGCCTAAATGGTGTAACGAACAAGCTAGCTCCGTGTCAGATGGTGAGAACGGACAAAGCGTAGTGCACTGTCCAAATCTGGCAGTTTATTTCATAGCCGCCTTCGATGATGAAGGCGAGGCGCCAGAAATTGCTTATTACGATATTAACGGCCGGGAACTTAGAAGGCAGACTTATGGATTCCAAGGCAAAATTATTGTTGTTGAAACTGAGTATAACGCCACAGGCAAAGTAGCGAGCGTTACTCAGCCCTATTACAAAGAAGAACAAATTGACCCTGTTCCCAGGACCGAGTACGAATACGATGTGCTGGGGCGTGAAGTTCAACGAAAGAATGCTGAAGGTAGCTTATTTTTCACACGCTACAACTATTTAACCGTTGAAACGGAAAATCCGGGTAATGAAGACACCGCGCCACAAATCACAAAGGTTATAAATAATTTATTTGGCCAGCCAATTGAATCGATTGACCCCGATCAAAATTCAACCAAGTACCAATACGATGGACGCGGCAAGCTTGTAAAAACCACTGATTCTCAGGACAATTTTGCCACCATTACGTACGATCCCATCTTTGGTCGAAAGGAGGCAATGAATGATCCCGATTTAGGGGCTTGGAGTTATGAGTATGACTCGCTGGGCAATTTAGTCGCCCAAACGGACGCGATAGGACAGCGCACCGAAATGACCTACGATGTTCTAAATCGATTGGTTCGACGTGTGGATGATGTTGGTGGTGATAAAGAAGAAATTACAACTTGGGATTATTCAGAAACCAACGGTAACGGCAATGTGATTGGTGGTTTAAGCAGAGTAACATCACCTGGCTATGAGCGAACAGTAAAATACGATGATCTGAGCCGAGTGGTAGAGGCAACCTCTACCATCAATGGTGATCCTTTTACGCAGCGTACGGGTTACCTGGGTACAGCTGACAAAGTGGACTGGATTGAATATCCCTCAGGTTTGTCAGTCCGAAATACTTATGATGATTACGGATTCCCAAAAACAGTCGAGGGAATTACCCTCGACTACGATAAGTACCTGCAGTTTCAGGTGGCTTCTCGCCAACTCAATGACCTGCAGCGCCAGTTAGAAGCGTACAAAGATGAAAATCTAACCGATCAGCAACTCTTTGATCTCGAAGAGCATGAACGCCAAGTACGCCTCCTGGGTACGGCCCTATCTGAATTCTATGACGAGTTTGAAACTAACCCCACTAAGGAACAGCATGAAGATGATGCAAATCACTATTCGGAGTTGGTGGGTCGAGTGCAACAAAAGCTCACGCAGCATGGAAACTGGTACAACATCTACCAGGAAGAACTCGAGGACCGCTATGACAATATAAAGGATGACCTAGCCCGACTCGAGGTTATTCCCGGCCTCTCTGCTCCACATGAGAGCGCCTATAACACCGCCAGAGCATTACATGATTCATACGTTGGGCAGGTAAATCACTTTGCCGAAAGAATAAATACCCATGTTGGTGTGATCAATCACCATCTGGGTAATGCCCAGGCGGCTCGGATTCACGTCAACAACCTCATTGATTCATTGTATTGGCCGGAACAAGCGGTGCGCTACAAGATCCCGGAGAATATGGATATGTCCGGCATTGAAGTGATGGTTTATGACCTGGATTGCTGTACGCAACATGTGATCAATAACTTTATGAAAACCCAAAATGGCGACCTGATTCTCAGCCATCAAAACCAGATCAACAACTGGCTAGGTGTGATCACGACGTCGTTTGGTCATATGGAACACCACCAACAGATCATTGATGATAATCAATATCAATATTGGTATGACTACTACGAAACCCGCAGGGCCAGTGAAGCAACCAAAATGGCAAACGCCACCGCGGCCATTAATCAATATGCTGCGGAGGCAAATACCTTAAACACCCGGGTTCAACCGGATTTAGACCGAATTAACAACTGGCTGGTCCCGCTAACCCAGTCGCATAACAATGTCATTCTCTCATTCAGTGATCGTGCACGAGCCTACGCCATTGAACTTTCTAAACTCACTGGGAGCTATGCCGTACGAGAGGATTTAAAGAGCGAAAACTTCCTCAGGCCGTTTAAAAATCATGTTGAGTACGCCCGTTGTTTGCGTGATCAAGGTAATAAATCCACAGGTGATTGTTACGCCGAGAATTTGGTCCATGTGCTAAACGATGACGGTAGTGTTGATACAACCAAACAGAGTGAGGCGAGAGACAAGATTGACAGCACTGAGCTGGTGGATGTGAAACAATTCTGGAGCACCAACCGTTTCTTCTGCTCGGTTTACTATGGTTATTCCTGCCCGTCTATGTTCAGAGACGAGATCAAACAGGTAGCCAAAACTATCCACACCCGTCAATGCGCACGAATGACGACCGCACAGAAGGCGGACAGTTCTGTGCCGTGCGAAACGAGCAAGTGGAACGACACCTATGTGAGTTCTAATGATGGGAATACGTATCCAAAGTACAGTTACCTGGTTAGTGCGGTTGCCGAAGTTTCCAACAGCCTGAATGACTTTTACGCTGCACTGGTTTCAAAGCATCAGGCAGAAGTAGAACGCCTGGTGACAAATGCCACGAACAATACCTACAATGCCGAAACGGACTACCACGATATTATTCAACCGGGCGGAGATCTTTGGCAGGCAACCACTCCAACGGATGTGGAAGTTGGTGATGTTGACCCAAGAGACTACGTTTTACTCTACAAGGGCGAAGTACAACTTCTGGCCTATGACCAGATGGACAGTGTGGCGCGAGAAGCTGATCGTGACCTCAAGGGCCACCAGTTTGGCATTGCACAATTGATAAGCGGGGGCGATGCTGCCGCCTATGAAGCACTCTACCTGGCAGTGCAAGACAAAGCCGAGGAGGTGGACACACTCTATAAAGAAATCGATCAGGCCTACGCGTTAGCCTCAGACGATGACGAGTTTGATGACAATGTCTTCAATGAAACAAAGAAGATTTACTGGCAGGCAGAAGACATCAACTCCAAAGGGCAGATCAAGAGGGCGAAATATGGTAACGGTACTGTTACTGAATGGAGCTATGACCAGTTTGGGCGAATCAATGGACATTTCACCCAGAATGCGAATGGACAGACTCTGCTTAGCAATACCTATGAGTTCGACGCCATTGGTAATCTCATCCAGCGGGTAGACAATGTTGAGGACTTAACCGAAGACTTCACGTACGACCAACTCAATAGACTGGTGCAAAACGATCTAAGCGGCACGGCTGCCTCAATGGCCAAGGTCGTCCAGCAAAATGTTGTGGAGTATGATTACGACGATCTGGGAAATCTGACCTATAAATCGGATATTTACGGCGGTGGTGTAAACGGCCAATATATCTATGGGCAAGCTAGCGGCGGCCAACACGCCGGTCCCCACGCGGTGACTAGTGTTACCGGATTGGGAAGTTTCACCTATGATGCAAATGGTAATCAGCTGACCGGAAACGGGCGCACGGTTATCTATAACGCTTATAATAAGCCAACACGTATCACAAAAGCTGGCAAAGATACCCGTATGTGGTATGGACCGGAACGTCAACTTGTGCAACAGCAGCAACCTACCCCGCAAGGGTTGGAAACCACGAAATATGTCGGTGCACTTTTCGAGCAAATTAACACGCTGGGGCAGGGCGTTGTTAATCGCCATCATATCGCTGTAGCAGGCAGCGCCATTGCTGTGGTTGAAACCCAGCCTGGTTCGTTGGTGGCTACCAAGGAAAGCTACCTGCATAAGAATCATCAGAGTAGCGTGTTGGCGATCAGCGATGCGAATGGAGAAATCGCCGAACGGCGATACTTCGATGCCTTTGGCGATATAAAGAGCTACATCGGCCAGACGGCTGGGCAGTACTCAAGTTGGGTGGGTTATGTTTCAGCAACCACAATGGCTTTCACCGGTCATCGGACCATGGTAGCGGCTGGCGTGATTCATATGGGTGGGCGTGTTTATGATGCTGCCATTGGTCGATTCTTGAGCGCAGACCCCCATATTCAAGCGCCGTTGAATAGCCAAAGTTTAAACCGATACAGTTACACGATTAATAACCCACTCAGCTTTACTGACCCCAGTGGATACATTTTTAAATCCATATTGAAGTCTCTCAAAAAGCTTTTCAACAAAATCAAAAATATCATCAAAAAAGTGCTGAATGTGGTTAAGAAGGTGCTGAAGACCATCGCCAAGGTGGTTAAGAAGATAGGGCAGTTTATTAAGAAGTATGCACGGGTGATAGTGGCTGTAGTGGCAGCTGTCGCGGTGGCCTATTTCGCCCCGCAAATATTCCTGGCCGCTGGGGCAAACCCGGGAGTCGCGGGAGGGCTCCTGCAAGGAACTGGCGCGCTCACTATTAAAGGCGCTGTCGCAGCCGGTGCGTTAGCGGGAGGTGTTTCTGGTCTGGTAGCCACAGGCAGTATCAAAGGTGCGCTGAAGGGAGCTTTTTTCGGTGCGGTTACCGGCGGATTTGCACGATATGTAAACCTTCAAGCTGCCGCAAAAATTGATAGCTTGGGCACAATTGTGAAGGACAGTGCAAATGCGGCGGTCGCTTCGTCGATAAGAGTGGCAGCAAATATCAAGTTGGTGGCAGGCCATGCGTTAATAGGCGGAGCCAGAGCGGTTGTCAACGGAGGTAAGTTTTTAGCAGGGGCAATAAGTGCAGGTGTAGGGAAAATTCTTACCATAGGCATCAATGGTATTAACACAATCAAAAGCTCTCCATTAGCTCAAGGGCTATTGGTCGCTGCTGCTGGTGGTATAGCGTCGTCGTTAGCAGGTGGCAGTTTTGAGCTAGGGTTTTTAACTGCGGGATTGGCCTTTGCGGTAAATCATGTTCTTGATCTAGGTGCAACGCCTCATAGACATGACCGTCTATCAAGTGGTGGGTTTAAATCAAAGCGAGCGGCATTTATAGCAGCTGGCAGAGCAGCGAAGAAATATGCTAATGATTTAGGCGTCCAGGATGATGTGGGTGTTAATATATGGCTAGATGACGATTCAGGACTGTATGGTTACAGTTTCCCTAGTGTTGGAAGAGCTGTGGCCAGATTGACTCATCCACCAGGCTCACTGGGTGGAGATGGCGGTGAATATGCCTACAGAAACTTGGAAGGGCACACCTTGGTCGGAATCCATGTCCATCTGCATGGAGGATTCAGTCCTGAGGCGTTTCAGACAGGTGGTATGGCAGCCTTATCTCATGTCCATGATGTAGATATCATCGTACGGACTCATAATCCATATGATACTCATCAAACGATCAATATGATCCACAGACAAGGTTCTGACTCGTGGGGTTATCAGGTGTGTACAGTGAGCTCCTGCTGATTCTTTGAGGTCTAGCTTGATGAAGAATTTGTTTAGAAGAATTATTTATCTTTGTTTGCTGAGTATTTTTACAATTGCGATCTCGGTGGCGGTGAACTTGTACCTTTCTCACATTAGGTTGGAGCAAACTTTACAAAGACCAATTCTTTCTTTTGTTGAGCTGTTGTCAATTACTGACTACCAATTATTGGACACCAGAGAAGTAACTTTTCCAGCTTTTTTTGCAATGGATAAGCGCTTTTACATGAGTTCTGAACAGTCAGAGCTAGCGAATCTTCACGCCTCAATCGGAGTTGAGTATTTAGAAGAAATGGAGGGCTGCCTAAACTCGTACGTATTTGTGAGTGGCAAACTCAAGTTTGAATCTGATCAGCATGGGTTTGTCCTTTCAAAGATCGATAAATTTTCTAAAGTAGGATTACTAAAAGAAAAATCTAAAACCAGTAATAATTTAAACGATGTGCTGGATCTAATTAATGAAAAGATTTCGTGTGAAATTTAATCCTCAAATTGGGACAGATTGCTAATTTAATAGACAGTCTCACTTGGTGCACCTAATCTTTAACATGCTGTATGACGTCGGAAGAAAACCTGTTTGTATATAATAAAGTTTTGGTCGGGTTGCTCATTGTTGTCTTTATTCTTCTTATGGTTACTGTTTTTTGGGTAAATGGCTTTCAAGAGTATAAATTGGCGTTGGCTTTTGTCTTTGTTTCCGTAGGCTTTTTGTGTACAGCTATGGAGTTTATCCGTATTGGTCGATCAAATGCTGACAATAAGGCACAAGCGAAGTTGTCTCTCATAATCTTCAATTTTTACTATCTAATTTGGGTCTACTACTTAAAAAGCAGAGAGCCAAGATGACTAAACGGTTGTTGAAATAGTTACCACGTCGATTAATAAAAAAACCGACATATTTCGAATTAGACGCAGTGAGGGGTGGTAGCAGGAGGAAGGCATTGAACTTTTGCCTCTACTCGAAGCGACGGCAGGAAAGATATCGTGGTTTGGAATGCGCAGCGATTTTACTATATAGGAATCGCATTATTCTTTGTGGGTGCTGGACTGCTCATGGTTGGGTTTGCGAGTTTCGCGGCAAAATGTTTCGTGGTCGGTTTTGTAATCCTTATTCTTCTTACTCTCCAAAAAATGATTGAAGCAATAAGACAACTTAAATAGCGACAAATGCCCTGTTCTCACATAGACATATTAAAGAGACCTATTAGGCAAGCAATCTATTTGGGCAGCACTTAAGATTTTTTTGTTGGCGACGCGTGGCCTTGGAAATCTAGAGATACAGTGGGGAGGTTCGATTCGATTTTAGAATCTGAAACAATGCATTATAAATCGAGAATATCCAAACCATTCCTAAGTTGAAAATGTGCTTCGTGTACGTATCAAACAAAAAATGTAAAACCTCTTGGTAAGCAAAAGAGAAATTAGTAGTCAGTGCGGTGGAGCTAAATATGAGGGAGTGGCTCACCAGTAGAAGGAAGACCTTGTAGTCAATTTCAACCTAATTCTTAAAAACAATGAGCTTTAGCTCAGGAGTATATTTGTGCATAAAAGAGATTGTTTAATCGCCTTGGTCGGGGTGAACATCTTATTGTTAGCGTCGTGTGGCGGTGGTGGGTCCTCCAGTGGATCGAGTGCGCAAGATAACAACGTCACGTCGTGTGTCCCCACGTCTGACGCGCCCAATTCCACGGGAATACTAACTCGTACTTATACCAATGCCTGTGGTTTTCCAGTCAATTTAGGCATAGGAATTACGTCAATCACCAGGATTGAGCCTTTGAATAATAATCAATCGACGACAGCTGCGGTTGTCGGTCAAGGTCATATTGCTTGTAGAGCACCATCTATGCCTTTTGATGCAGATGAATCAGCGCTGAGAGATTTTCGGTGTACATAAATTAGTACAACACTTTCAATTTAAGTTTAAGAGCGTAGTCGTGTGCTTTTTGAAAAATACGTTACGAGTTAACCTTTCGATATCTAATCCAAGTTTTCAAAAATATCACCCAGCTGGGTGAAGCGCAGAACTTACCCTTACCCTAATATTCTAATCACAGAGCAGAATCAGGATGATTAATAGCAACATGATGTTTCGTTGCACTGTTTGCAGAGCCACCTCCGGGTGGCTTTTGTAATTCTGCTTTCATTTGCTTCGCACGCTGGCCAATTGTCACCCCAGAGACTGGATTTTGACCTGTTTCTTGCTAGTCTTACGCCTTCTATTTAACTCATTTCGTATTTACCATGAAAGAAGCAGTCATCGTCTCTACCGCACGCACTCCTATCGGCAAAGCCTTTAAGGGTGCATTCAATAACACTAAATCACCTACCATGACCGGACACGCCATCGCGCATGCTGTTGAACGCTCCGGTGTTGAAATGGCTGAAATTGACGATGTAGTGATTGGATCAGTATTAAACGGTGGCACGGCGGCGGGGAATATTGCTCGCACAGCCAGCTTGGCTGCTGGCTTGCCGGTTTCAGTATCCGCGCAAACTATTGATCGTCAATGCTCATCTGGCCTGATGGCAATTGCCACCGCGGCCAAACAAATCATGGTGGATGGTATGCAAATCACAGTTGGTGGGGGGCAAGACAATATCTCGGCCTGCCAGCAAACTTATGGAGAGTGGGCAGCAAAAACGATTGATAAAAACGTCATCATGCACGCCCAGCATGCCTATATGCCGATGTTGCAGACCGCTGAGTTTGTATCAAAAAAATACAATATCTCTCGCGAGTCACAAGATGAATATGCCTTGTCTTCTCAACAGCGGACCGCCGCGGCGCAAGAAGCTGGTTACTTCGATGATGAAATCGTACCTCTGCCGACCACTAAAGCTGTGTTCGATAAAGAAACCAAGGAAGTCAGCTACGAAGATGTAACCCTGGAAAAAGATGAAGGCAATCGACCGTCCACGACGCTGGAAAACCTACAAAGCTTGGCGCCAGTTATCGAAGGTGGTTGCATTACCGCGGGTAACGCCAGTCAGTTATCCGATGGTGCTTCGGCCTGTGTTTTGATGGAAGGTAAGCTCGCCGAACAACGTGGCGTAGAGCCGCTCGGTATCTACCGTGGCATGAGCGTGGCGGGCAATGAGCCAGAGGAAATGGGCATTGCGCCCATTTACGCAATCCCTAAATTGTTAAAGACCCATGGTTTATCAATCGACGATATTGGCCTGTGGGAGCTGAACGAAGCTTTCGCGTGCCAGGTGCTTTATTGTCGTGACCACTTGGGCATTGACCCAGAAATCTACAATGTGAACGGTGGCAGTATCTCGATCGGTCATCCCTATGGTTTAACCGGCTCACGCCTGGTTGGGCATGCGCTGATCGAAGGCAAGCGTCGCGGCGTGAAATACGTGGTGATCTCCATGTGCGTAGGCGGTGGCATGGGTGCTGCAGGCCTATTTGAAGTAGCCTAGATACACGTTTGGTGATGCGCAGGAGCACTCTCTTGCGCACCACCAGATAACCCTCCAAGGTAGATGGTAGATCACCAAAAACATCTGCAATGCGACCTGCTCGCGTTTGAATGGATTCAATCGGTTGCTAATCCCTCAGCAACCCGATAAGTTAGTCTTTCAGTCTTATCAATGAGCACTAGTGCGCAGGTCCAGAAATGAATGCCGACAAGTTAATCATCACCCTGTTTGCCGAGGATGAGCCCGGCGTATTGCAAAAGGTTTCAGATACCGTTCTGGAGCATGATGGCAATTGGCTGGAGAGTAGTCTGTCGCGCTTATGTGGTCAGTTCGCCGGTATCGTGCATCTGGCGGTGGGCAAGGACAAGAAAGCTGCCCTGAAGACGGCGCTTGAAGGTCTGGCCGCTGAGGGTATATCGGTTAGCATTCATGACAAACTCGCGGTAAGTCCTGACGAGTTAAGTGGCACGCCAATCGAGGTGATTGTTGAAGCCAATGACCGCCCCGGTATCATCGATGAAATCGCCAGCGCACTGGCCGACGTCAATGTGAATATTGAACAAATGGAAACCGCTTGTGAGAGCGCCTCGATGGCGGGATATCAATTGTTCATTGCCAACCTGTTGGTCGCCTTGCCACCCGATCTGTCCGTGGAAGAATTCGAAGAAGCCCTGGAAAAGGTATCGGATGATCTAATCGTTTCGATAGTTGCCGACGACGAATAGGTTCCCCATACGCATCGCTAGCCGCGCCGGTGCTGCCACCAGAACGCCAGGCCTTGCGCATTAAGGCCCGCATCCAGCTTTAACCAGTGTCGGATCACATCTTCTGACACGCTTTCCAATTCATTCATGGCCCGGCGTACCAGGTATTCGTAAAGCTCTTTGCCTAGCGATTCTTCAAACGCATCGCCTGGGGTTTCAGCTGCCTGCTGGGTAAGCATCACATAATCATCTATTTGCTCGTGTAACCCGGCGATGTTCTGCGCATTCGGCTTCAAAGTGCTGTAATGCGTGTAGTAGAGAGTGTCGGGCTTGTAGCTCATCACCTTGTCTACTGATTGATGTAGGGCCTCGGGATTAAATTGCACAGGCGTAGTAGTTGGCATCACGAAGGCATGCTCAGGGTCACGCAACGCCTGGTAAGCGATGCCCAGGGTATCACCGGTAAAAATGCTATTGCTCTGCCTATCCACAATGCAGTGATGGTGATTGGCATGCCCAGGTGAGTCGATAAAGCGCAGGGTGCGATTGCCGAGGCTGATTTCTTCGCCATCTGCCGGACTGACGATGCGAGCGGCATCGATCGGCACAATTTCTCCGTATAATTGTCGGAACTCTTGTTCGCCGTACACGGCCACCGTGCCTGCGATCAGTTTGGCGGGCTCTGCCATATGTCGCGCGCCCTTGGGGTGCACCACTAACTGTGCATTTTCACAGAGTTTCATTAGTGCGCTGGACCCACCGGCATGATCCAGGTGAATATGGGTCAGAATGATCAGTTCTACATCGGCAAATCCCAGCCCCAGCTGAGCTAGCGCCTGTACAACCTGTGGCACAGAATACTGGGTGCCGGTATCCACCAGGGCGATTTTGTCGGCCTCTCGAATCAGGTGAATGGACGCGAGCTGCGGCTCGTAATAAAGCGCATCCACGGTGAAAATATTGCTGTCCTTTACGAATTCTTGCATCGGGTGTTCTAAGATTGGGGGGTTAACGAGGGAGCCGATCAGGCAGAAAACTGCCAAGTGATTGTATTGCTTGAGAGATTAACGCTTTGATAGAAAAAACATGTAAGCATTTTTTTGTTTTAAAGTTCTCTAGAAGTGTAACATTTAAAGTCGTTGAAAATATTCGGGTGCTGCGTAGTTACTCTGAGCAAGCGAGGCACCGATGTGGTTTTTTGCCGTTTAAATAATCAACAAACTCCAACAATCCAATAAAGAGCTCAGAAAGCTTAATCTAAATAGGTAATACAGAATGAAAACTCAGAAAGTAAAAGAACACTCTCAAAAAGCGCTGGGCACTGCCGTTGCTTCTTCTATCCTCGCTGCTGCGTTGATGAGCGCGCCAACCGTTGCTTCTGCTGCATCTTCTGAACGTTGTGCAGACATCGTTAAAGGCGGTAAAAATACCTGCGCGGTAAAATCGCTTGGTATTTCATGCCAGGGCAATGCCACCGAAGACAACATGGTCGGCGCCTGGATTAAAGTACCTGCCGGTACTTGCGGCAACATCGTAGCGATTTGTGCGGGTGAGGCTGAAGCGCCAGAAGGCACCAAAGAGAAAAAACTAGCAAAAGCCTGCGGCAAAATTGCTGATCAGGAAGAAGGCGTTGCTGGTGGTCGTTTAGTAGACAAGTTCGGCGAAAGCATCTAAATCAGATTATCCTGGTTACTAGCGAATGTGTAACCAGGTTTGTTAATAGTCGGAACAAAGGGGTGAGCAATCACCCCTTTTTGCGCTGATATGCTTGAATTCTGAAAGCAGTTGTCTTGCATCAAAACAACTATCAATATCACAACCAATAACCACCAAAACTTACCACCAATTACAGGAGAACCTCATGAACAACAAGAAAATTACCACAGCAGCGGCAACCTCCATTCTGGCAGCAGCGCTCATTGCAAACGTCGGTGTGGCTCATGCCGGCAAAGAAGGCTATGAAAAATGCCAAGGCGTTGCCAAAGCGGGCATGAATGACTGTGGCGCGAATGGCCATTCTTGCGCTGGTCAAGCCGCTGTGGATGGAGATCCGAATGAATGGATTTATGTGCCTGAAGGTACTTGCGAGAAAATCGTAGGCGGTTCAGTGAAGGGTGCTGAAGCAGCGGAAGACGAAGCCGCTGAGTCGTAATTACAGCCTTTGATGTTGCTGCTATAGCGCGGGGTCGAGCGATGCAGGCTGGATTGGGAGTGCGCCCAGAGCTTTTTGAACCGATCTCGGGTCAATTACCTCCTTTGGGATTCTTAGAGGCACATTCCGAGAATTACTTCGGGGATTCCATTACCCGCGCCAAGCTACTTGAGCTGCGCCAGCACTATCCAGTGTCACTCCACGGGGTCGGCTTGTCGCTGGGGCGAGCCGATCACCTGGATCAACTTCATTTAGAGCAACTTAAACAATTGGTTGCCGAGGTCGACCCGATCCTTGTATCGGAGCACCTGGCATGGAGTGCGTACTCACATCGACATCTGCCCGATTTGCTCCCGCTGCCACTCACTGAGCAATCACTCGCAGTGATGTGTGATCACATTGATCAAATGCAAGACACATTGCAGCGCCAGGTACTGGTGGAAAACCCATCAAATTACCTGTTATTTGATCAATTGCAAATACCCGAACCAGAATTTTTGAACACTTTGGCTGAACGCACCGGCTGCGGCCTGCTGGTGGACGTCAATAATATTCACGTCAGTTCTACTAACCTCGAGCGAGATCCAGAATCCTATCTCGCTCAGCTGGAATCCGGGCATATAAAGCAATATCACCTGGCAGGCTACGTGGAGGTTGAAAAGAACGGCGAATCAGTCCTGATAGATACCCATAATCAAACCGTTTACCCCCAGGTTTGGCAGCTGTATGAATCGGCCATCAAACAACACGGTGCCAGACCGACCCTGCTTGAATGGGACAGCGATTTCCCCGAGTTCTCGGTATTACTGGCTGAGTGTGTCAAAGCCAATCAGATTCTGATTGAGCATGGCGAAGATGCGGGTCCAGAACCGCTGGCAGCGGAAGTCGTTGCAACCAAAACTCCACAAGAACCAGCGTCCCCTGTGAAGTTGGCCGAGGCGCAGTCTGGCTTCCTGGATCAATTGCTTGGTCTTGAGGAGACCTTACCCAGTGCAATCGATTGCCACCAGGGCCGACTCTGGGTATATCAGAATAACGTGTTTGCCGCGATCAAGGACTATCTGCAGGAAACATTCCCGGCAACCTGTGGGGTGGTCGGGGAAGTGTTTTTCAAACAGTTATCGCAGTTGTTCGCTCAGAAGTTGCCACCGAGCGCCGGCAACGTGTATTTATACGGTGAGAGATTCGCGGAGATACTCAACGAGTTTGAAGCCTTGCAGAACATGCCATACCTGCATGATCTAGTTGAGTATGAGTGGGCGCTGAATACAGCCTATTTCGCTGATATGTCCGGAGGCATAAACCCCGCAGATTATGAGCAGGCCGAATTACTCAGTTTGCCCGTGGTTCTAAATCCCAGCACGCACTTTGTTCGCTCGGAATACCCAATCTACGAAATTCATCGGCAATCACTACCCGGCTACAAAGGCGAGGTAGCCATCGACCTGGGCCAGAGTCAGGACTCACTGTTAGTGTATAAACAGCAATTTGAGGTTAAAACCCGCGTTCTAAGTGAGGAAGAGGCACATTTTTTAGAGAATTTGCAAAATTCTGACACTTTGTTGCAAGGAATTGAGGCCTTACAAGGTTCTTTATCAGCAGAATCACTATCCGCCGCCCTTGCCATGGTGTTTGAACTTGGTTTGTTGGCAGTAGATACTGTTGATGCGCCTGCCGAGACTGCTATGGAAATTGCCTCATAACAGTGTTTGCGTCAGCATTGACGACTTTGAGATTTTAATAATAAAGCGCCAGCAGATTACTGCATCCGTGCCGAAGCAGGCTAGAAGGCACGGAAATCCCTGAAGGGCAAAGCTGGCCAAACTGAAACAAGCCAATTCAAAGGTAAAACAATGACTAAACTTTATGATGCTTTTTGTACTTTCTGCGCTACCCTGATCGCGCCGTTAGCAAACCTTGCTGCACGTATTTATGTGGGAATGGATTTTTTCCGCTCCGGCCTGGCCAAGCTCGATGATTTTGAAGAGACCATCGAGCTGTTCGAAGATGACTGGGCGCTGCCATTCCTGCCACCCGAACCATCTGCCTATCTTGCCACCCTTGGTGAGTTGATTCTTCCGGTTATGCTGTTCCTGGGCTTGTTTACCCGCATCGGCGCAGCTGGTTTGTTTGTGATGGCGGTGGTTATCGAGATATGGGTATTCCCTGGCACGATCCAACACTATTACTGGATGATTATACTCGGCATGTTGGTGGGTTACGGTGGCGGCAAGTTATCGGTTGATAACTTGATTTTAAAGCGCAAGGTTTAGTACCCAGCGGTGGTCGGGAAACTTTCTCGGTTACAGCGTAGACAAACATCACTCCCGGTAAGGAAACGGCCGTCAGGTTAAACTGGCGGCCGTTTTTTGTTGGGTTGATATCGCTATTGTGCTTACCGGGCGCACGATGGAATGGAATTACGGTATGCTTCGGCAATGGATTCAGAGCAGGCAGAAGTAGGTCGATACGCACCCAGCCCAACGGGCGATCTGCACCTGGGTAACCTGCGCACCGCTGTGATTGCCTGGTTGCACACGCGGCTGCAAAATGGAACGTTCCTGTTGCGCATAGAAGACCTGGACACCCCTCGATGTGTGCCAGGTAGTGCTGAGCAAATCTTGCGCGACCTGGAGTGGTTGGGCCTGGATTGGGATGGTGAAGTGGTCTATCAGTCAAAGCGCCAGTCCCTCTATCAAGTGGCAATGGCAGAATTGCAGGATCAGCAACTGCTCTATCCCTGTTTTTGTTCCCGCAAGGATATCCGAGAGGCCTCCAGTGCACCGCATTCTGCGCCTGGCGTTTATCCTGGTACTTGCACGTCGTTAACCCCTAGAGAAATAGATGAGAAATCTGCACTCAAGCCAGCCGCCACCAGGATACGGGTGGCAGATGAAGTCGTACAGTTTGACGATGGCTGTCTTGGCGCACAATATCAAAGCCTTGCCTCTGAGGTCGGTGATTTTGTCATCAAGCGTGCGGATGGATTATTTGCTTATCAATTGGCGGTAGTGGTAGATGACCTGGAGCAGGGTATCAGCAGTGTCGTGCGTGGAGCCGATCTGATTGATAGCGCCGCCAGGCAAATTTACCTGTTTGAAAAGCTGGGCGCGGATGCGCCGCACTACTGGCATGTGCCTTTAATGCTGGACGAAGAAGGAAACCGGATGGCTAAACGCGACGGTTCAGAGTCGGCACGAGCCTGGCGGGCGGCTGGCAAGAACGGAGAGCAGTTAGTAGGAAAGATGGCTTTCGATCTCACTCTGGTAGACCGTGAGGAGGCGATGTCTATGTCGGAATTACTGAGCTTGCTGGATTTCGAATCCATGACGAAGTGCTTGCGCCGCATGAGTAAAGCAGATCAATCAAGGGCAGGTGTTTAAAACGGCTATGCAAGAGCTGGAATCCCTTCTGCGTACCAAACTGGACTTGGCAGACGCCGATATTGAAATCCTGCCGGTGCATGGCGGTGATATACATCGTAGTTTTGCAGCGCGCTACTGCCTGCCGGATCAAGATACCAAGAGTGTATTTATAAAACAAAACGACCTTTCCCACTCTGCGGTGCTCGAATCGGAGTTTAGTTCCCTGCAGAGGATGGTGAATGAATACGGTCTCGATTATCCGCGTCCAATCGGGTTTTACCAGTCCGAACAAGCTTGTTACCTGCTTATGGCATTCCATCGATTGGGTGGTGGGTTTGCCACAATCTCTGCTGACAAAATCGGTGCTGAATTGGGTGAGATGCTGGCGCAGCAACACAAAATATTTGACTCACAATTTGGCTGGATGGAAGACAATTTCATTGGACTCACTCCTCAGCCAAACAAACACTGTGACCAGTGGGTAGAATTTTATCGAGAGCGACGGCTTGAATCGCAGCTCAGCCTGGCGCGTAATCGTGGCTTGTCAAAACAACTGAACGATGGGGTGGTTGAACTGATGAACCATTTGGAGGTTTTCTTCCACAATTATGAACCGCAGCCTTCACTACTGCATGGAGACCTGTGGTCTGGCAACTTTTCTATCGACCTCGACACCCAAAAGCCCCTGTTATTCGATCCGGCGCCGTATTTTGGTGATCGTGAAGCAGATATCGCGATGACAGAATTGTTTGGTGGCTTTCCAGCCGGATTCTACACGGCCTACCAACAACATTTCCCATTGCACGAGGGGTACGAACGGCGCAAACCACTCTACAATTTGTATCACGCACTTAATCATTTCAATCTGTTCGGCAGTGGCTATGCCGGCATGGTGGGTTCGCTGTTGTCGGAGATGAAACGACATTACTAAACTGATTTATCGCACATATCGTCCGATATTGGCCCGTTTCAGGCCACAAATTACGCTTGTGACAAAAATTGACACCCAGATATTGCAAGCTGTTGGAATAAGGAGTAGCTTAATAGCGTGCAGGGCACTCCGTAGTGGGTACTACGTGGTCAGAAATCTGGTTGAAAATCATTTCACATGTTGCTGGCCTGATCCTGATGTGATCAGAGTGCTTTAACCAAGGGGTATAAGCACGGTCCGACTGACGGCAGCATGGGAAAAAAAGCGATTAGCCATCTGCCAAAATTCAAGTAGTTCGTTTTCGAACCCGGTCGACCGAGTAAGAATTGCCCTAGGCTTGGAATGACTCCAACCCGTGTTTTAAGTTTAGGTCAATGGGGGGTAACACCCTTTTTTGAGCCCTCTGGAGTTCCCAACCCCTCCAGAGGGTTTTTCTTTGCGGTGCGTCAATCTCGATCTGGGTGCATACAAAGCGACATAATCACCCTCTCCAAACGTTGGCTGACTCAACTACTCCTTATTTTTCTCCATCATAATTTCAGCGCGTGTGCGGAGTTTCTCGCGCGCCCGGATTTCAGCAAACGGATCTATTTCCTCTACCTGTCCATCCTTGCTTTTCACCGAGTTAAACGAGTCAATTTTGCCTGACTTGGGGCTGAATACCGGGCCTGACTTTGCTTCGGACTTTTTTTCCTTACGTCCGCGCAACCAGTGGAAGCCAATGTAGACAACGACGCCAACAATAAATGCAGCCCACTTCATCAGAAAGCTGGCCCCAGCCAATGAATCATCTTCTTGCATTTCTGCATAGCTTAAGTAGTCGGCGTGAACGCTGCCGACCAGCCACAAATAGGCAAACAGGATCACTGTAGAAACAATCACGTGCTTGTATTGTTTCCAAACCAGGGTGATGAACGTAAGTCTGAAAATCTGTTTGAACATAAGCTTGCTCGATTAGATTGCCGTTAACGCACCAATGCCCACTAACCGAAGAAATTCAGTCCGAGCAGGGCCAGTACAGCAAGCAACCCTTTTTCACGAATAGAGCCTTTGATTTTGTCTTCTTCTTCGCGAACCACCACTTCCAGGTCTTCCTGGCTGAACTGGATGGGATCGCTGCCAGCAATAATGATGCGTGTGCGGGCACGTTCAATCGCTTTTTCACGAATAGCGCTGCGATACTTGCGCGGAATCGCAGTTACCACAGGCAGATTTTTAACTCGGCTTGTCAGGCTTTTTGATGACATAGTGATATTCATATTAATTCATGCATTCCAGGCATGCCAGTAGTGGGTGTTTGGTAAGGGTGAACGCCTGTTCCGCGTATTTTTTCGCTTTTATAGTGTTTTATGGGTGCAGTATAGGGTTCTAACAAGCCAATTCGGCAAATTAAATAGTTGGTAATGCTTAAGTTTGGTAAAATTTTGTCACAATCGTTTTTACTCTCTGCAGCCACTCCCAGATCGGACGTGGCGATAGACCAACCCGCATGACACTTAGTACCCAACCTTCTGCCGTAGACATCAGCGGTCAACGCACTGCTTCGGTGGTTAGAAACACCAGCGAAACCCAGATTTCGGTCAACCTGAATCTGGATGGGTCTGGGCAGTGCAAATTTGACACCGGGGTTCCCTTTCTAGAACACATGATGGATCAAATTGGTCGGCACGGGCTGATTGATTTGGAGATTACTTGCAAAGGCGATCTACACATAGACGACCACCACACAACTGAAGATATCGGGATCACCCTAGGGCAGGCTTTCGCAGAGGCCTTGGGCAATAAGCAGGGTATCCGTCGCTATGGGCATGCTTACGTACCTCTTGATGAGGCCCTAAGCCGGGTAGTGGTGGATTTTTCCGGTCGACCAACCTTAATGCATCAGGTTGACTATCGCCGAGCACGCATCGGTGGTTTCGATGTGGATCTGTTTGATGAGTTTTTTCATGGTTTCGTCAACCATGCACGGCTGACGTTGCACATCGATAACATTCGCGGCAAAAACGCCCACCATATCGCAGAAACCATCTTTAAGGCATTTGGTCGCGCATTGCGTATGGCCCTGGAACATGATCCGCGTACTGCTGGCGTCATACCTTCCACTAAGGGCAGTCTTTGAGCAACATTGCCGTTGTTCTAATCCTCCAGTTATTAATCTAGCTGTCATTCGATTATGCAAATCGCCGTTGTTGATTTGGGAATAGGCAATCTCCGTTCGGTGAAGCAGGCGCTTAGCCATGTTGCGCCGGATGCTGATGTTATCGTGACCGATAAGCAGGCTGATCTTCTCTCCGCGGACAAGATTGTGCTGCCCGGTCAAGGCGCGGTGGGCAGCTGGTTCCAGGCGTTACACGATCGCGAGCTGAGACCGGTAATCCAAAAGGCTATCGAGCAAAAACCCATGCTAGGAATTTGCGTGGGCATGCAGGCCTTGTTCAGTTTCTGCGAAGAAGACGGTGGCATCGATGGTCTTGGTGTATTCGATGGGGAGGTCAGGCATTTTCGCAATTTTCATCCTCCACTGGATGAGCAACAACAAAAGATGAAAATTCCACAAATGGGTTGGAATCGGGTGCAGCAGCGTAGTGCAAGTGACCAGAGCCATCCGCTATGGCAGGGCATTGAAGATCACGCTTATTTTTACTTTGTCCACAGTTATTGTGCGAACAGTGGTTCGGCAGACACTGATGAAGCGGTCTATGGCCTGGCGGATTACGGTCATGAATTTATTGCGGCAGTTGGACGAGGTAGCCTGTTCGCCGTTCAGTTTCACCCTGAAAAAAGTCATCAAGATGGTTTACAATTATTGAAAAATTTCGCGCGGTGGAATGGTGAGTCGTAATTCAGTGGCGACGAATCCCAGAAACCGCTAGACCTCGTTCAGAATCATGTTGTTAATTCCCGCGATAGATATTAAAGATGGAAAATGCGTTCGGCTACGGCAGGGCATTATGGAAGACTCCACCGTATTCAGTGACAGCCCAGTGGCGATGGCGGATAAATGGGTGGAAATGGGCGCCAAGCGTATCCACCTGGTGGATTTAGACGGTGCGTTTGCAGGTAAGCCAGCGAATGCAGACGTCATTCATGAGATTGCAGAGCACCACCCTGATGTGCCAATCCAGATCGGCGGTGGCATACGGGACGAAAAAACCATTGAGGCGTATCTTGATGCTGGCGTGCAATACGTCATTATTGGTACCCGCGCGGTGAATGAGCCGCATTTTGTCAGTGATATCGCGATTGAATACCCGCGCCATATCATTATTGGGCTGGATGCCAAAGATGGTAAAGTCGCCATCGATGGCTGGTCAAAACTGTCCAAACACGACGTGATCGACCTCGCCCAGCATTTCGAGGAGGATGGTGTGCACGCCATTATCTACACCGATATCTCACGCGACGGCATGATGCAGGGCGTTAACATCGAATCAACGCAAAAGCTCGCTGAGTCCGTGCGTATCCCGGTTATCGCATCGGGCGGTGTGACGAATATGGATGATTTAATAGCGCTGCAAAAAATAGAGGAATCTGGCGTGACCGGAGTTATCACCGGGCGCGCTATCTATGAAGGCACACTGGACTTTGCAGAAGGGCAGAAATACCTGGATGCGCATGCGGTACCCAAGCTCTACACCTAGAGCGCACGCTAAAACCCCACAACTTCAGAGCCGATCACGATGCCACTGGCTAAACGAATAATCCCCTGTCTTGACGTGGACAACGGTCGGGTGGTGAAGGGTGTTAATTTCGTGAATATCCGTGATGCCGGTGACCCGGTGGAAGTCGCCAAGCGGTACAATGAGCAGGGCGCTGATGAGATCACTTTTCTTGATATCACCGCTACGTCCGATCAACGCGATACCATCCTGTCGGTTGTGGAGCAGGTGGCCGCCGAGGTGTTTATCCCTTTGACCGTGGGTGGTGGGGTACGCGAACTGGGTGATATTCGAAAACTATTGAATGCCGGTGCCGACAAAATTTCCATCAACAGCACAGCCGTTTTTAATCCCGATTTTATTCGCGAGGCCAGCGAGCATTTTGGCTCGCAGTGCATTGTCGTGGCAATAGATGCCAAGCAGACCCGGTTTGAGGATCAGGGGGACGAAGCTAATGCCTGGGAAATTTTTACCCACGGCGGTCGTAAAGCAACGGGCATTGATGCGGTCGAATGGGCCAGGAAAATGGCTGAGTTTGGAGCAGGTGAAATTTTGCTGACCAGTATGGATGGCGATGGGACCAAAGCAGGGTATGATTTAAAACTCACTCGAGCAGTCTCTGATGCCGCACCTGTGCCAGTGATTGCCTCAGGTGGCGTGGGTAACCTGGACCATTTAGCTGAGGGCGTGCTGGAGGGTGGTGCGGATGCCGTACTGGCTGCAAGCATTTTTCACTTTGGCGAGTACACGGTTGAACAGGCCAAACTGGCGATGCACGCCAAAGGCGTTGAGGTTCGACTCTAAAACCCCATATCTACTCTATGACAAACTGGTTAGAACAAATTAAGTGGAATGACGATGGCTTGGTACCAGCCATTGCCCAGGATGCGGATTCCGGGGTTAACCTGATGATGGCCTGGATGAATCGCGATGCACTGGCGGAAACGATCAATAGCCAGCGTGCGGTGTATTGGTCTCGCTCGCGTGCCAAACTGTGGAGAAAAGGTGAAGAATCCGGCAACCAGCAGATTATTGAAGAAGTGCGGCTTGATTGCGACGCTGATGTCATATTGTTGAAAGTGAAGCAAACCGGTGGCATTGCCTGTCATACAGGACGTCAAAGCTGTTTTT
>JBCCFY010000046.1:0-33255 GCA_039110515.1 Pseudomonadota bacterium | reverse complement strand
GCACGCAGTCCTGCGTGCCTTGTTGGTGAGTGGTCCACCGAAAGCCAGTCCGCGGCTGTCCGGGAATAGTGGGTCGAGCGCTGACGCGACTACGATGGTCCAGCCCACGATGATGATCCAGTGGGCAGTCCGCTTTTTGCCAAGCTCGGTAAAGGGAAGTGAAGGTAAAACGGCAGCGGTCAACCACAGGAGCAGGCCATTGGTGATGCCTTCCATATGTGCCATGCGCCATGCGTCGTAAGTGCCGGGCATCTGGTAGTCAATAGAGCCGGGAATCGGCCACAGTTCGATTTTGCCGATTAGAAAGAACAGGAAGCCAAAACCCAGTACACCAGCTATAAAAATAAGTATGGCGCCGTGTCCAATCAGGCGGCGTTGATACAGGGAAATGTTGTCGCTCATGCTGGTACCTCGTTGGCATTGGCAGAGAATGGAACGGGCATCATGGGGTCACTGGTGTCAACAATGGGAACCTGTTCTGGATGGTGATCGTAGCCTTCGAGCCAGTCTGTCACCCATTCAAGATCTTGCTCATCGCGTGGGTCGTGATTTGGCAGTGCTGCTCTTAACAGGAAGGGCATAGCCTTGCCCAGGAACTCACAGACCCATTTGTAGAGTCGCAGTCGTGATTTGAGGTTCCGCCAGATTCCGTCACTCTTGAGCATCATGATGTAGCCCTGCCGGCTGAATCGCACGACATCCATGGAGCCATGGAAAACGCCTATTGCTCGTCGGAAGTAAGCCCTGATGCCATCACCATACAGAGCCTGGTAGACATCGTAGGCAACTCGTTTATGTTCGGTTTCCTCCACCATATGCCACAGCACAAATGACGTTGCGGCCGGGTCCGCACCAGCGAACAATTTTACCCGGTCACCAATCAGCCAGCGCGTCACACCCATCGTCATCGCTTCAAAGCCAGCGGTGTAGGCCATGCGGGTTTGCAGTGAGCGTTTGTTCAGGCGCGCATAAGAGGCCTGCATTTTTTCCTCCAGCCTCCTTAGTTCGGGGTAGTGCTGCTCGGTCAGCAGATCATTGAAGCGACGGTGGGTGCGAAAATGGTAACTTTCCTGGCTGGCAAAGCCAGCGATATCGGCACGAAGTTGTTTATCGTCGATTTGCTTGCTGGCTTCCCGGATGGTGCGAATCAAAAACGGCTCTAGATACGGCATGGTCAGTGACGCGCCATTCATCATGGCCGATAACTGCGGCTGATTCGGAATCCAGCATGCTTCAATGTTGTCAGCAAATTCAAAGGGGATTTTTCTCCCTTCCAGTTTAGGCATGTGTGCGTGGTTCATTGTGTTGCCTCGACTTTAGCGGTGGGTTGTTCGGCGGGGGAGTGGCGCAGAAAATACTCGCTGCACTCTCCAGGAGTTTGTAAGCCACTGAACACGGTATTAATCATGCTGTGAATTACTTCCTGTAAATCACGGCCCATAATCAGTTGATTGGCTAACTGCAGGGAAACAGTGCCATGCGCACTAACCCAGAAAACATGAGCGGTGGTCAGTGGGTCAGCGCTTGCGTTTAACTCGCCGGCCGCCTGGGCTCGTACTATTGCCTGGGTGCAGACATCCAGGCAATCTCGTTTGGCAATTTCCAGCTCACCCTGTAACTCGGTGGCTTCGGCGGGTGTTAGCTCGAAAAACATCAGTTGATATAAATCCGGGCGACGCAAACCCGCATTGATAAAGGCATGTGTCAGCCGCTCAATGCCTTCAATCTCAGAACCTGCTCCAGCAACCGCGTTATCCAGTTCCTCTTGCATCCAACGAAACGCCAGGGTGCGAAGGGCAACCAGCAATTCCTCCTTGCTCTTATAGTAGCGATAGGTTGTGGAGTAACTCCAGTTCAGAACCTTGGCAACTGCTCGCAGGGTAACGGCTGACGTACTGCCGTTAGCTTCAAGAACCTGCATGGCAGCCTTGAGAATCTCCTCACGGCGACTGGCAATGCTTTCGGGTGACAGGGTTGGTCTGGCCATTATTAAATACACTTAGTTAAATTAACAATGTTAATTTAACTAAGGTCGCTGAACATGTCAAGTAGCGCTCCGCCCATATCCTACAAAACTCCTGTCTACTTGCTTAGCTCGATCCCGGTTGATAACCTGCCAAAATGCAAAGCCACAAGTCTATCTACTAGTCAACTCTGTACTATGCGTCCGACCAGCCGAATTGCCCTGACCTTGAATGCCGGCTTTTGTGATACCGCTACTTTCATAGCCATGGGCGGTATTTTCTCGGCTCACGTCACGGGTAACTTCGTCCTTTTTGCGGCAGCGCTCGCGGAAGGCATCAGTGCCGAAGACTATTTAAAGTTGTGGACGTTTCCCGTGTTCCTGCTCGGTGTGGCTTTGGGCGTAGTATGTGCTGGAAGGAAACCGGATTCAGCTTCTGCAATGCGGCGCATTCTGATGTCGGTGTTGATCGTGTTACTTGTGATTCAAGGGATAAATTTCCTTGCGGCGGGTGACCATATTCACTTCAACGTTGATGCGGCCCTGACATTATTGCTGGTGGTGGCAATGGCCATGCAAAACACAGTGCATCGTTATGTTGAAGGACCCATGACCACGGTAATGACCGGTACCGTCATGAATACCATGGCGGGGTACACGCAGAAACTAATGGGGTTTCCAGTTAATCGCGAAGTCGCTCAGGGCACCCAGCCTCTCATCCTGATTGGTGGCTTTGCCCTTGGTTGCGCAGCCGGTGGTTTCGCAGTGGTTTTCTGGCAGTGGTGGAGTTTGCTCGTGCCCCTGGTCATCACCGCTGCTGTATTAGTATCGGAGCAGCGCAGCGATGCCGCAACAGAGTGAGTAGATTAGTAGAATTGGGGAGACCAGCTATGATTAAACACCTGATTACACCGCATAAAAAAGACCTCGGCGAATTTTCTGTGCGACGAGTACTGCCTTATTTCAAGCAGCGTACGGTTGGACCGTGGATATTTTTTGATCATATGGGGCCCGCAAAATTCTCTCCGGGCCAGGGTGTGAATGTGCGACCGCACCCACATATCAACCTGGCCACGGTGACCTACATATTTGAAGGGGAAATCTTGCATCGTGATTCGCTTGGCAGTTATGCCACCATTCAACCGGGGGATATCAACCTGATGGTGGCGGGCAAAGGAATTACCCATTCCGAGCGTGAGCGTGATGAAGTTCGCAATACCCCACATAAACTCCACGGCTTGCAGCTATGGCATGCCCTCCCGGAAGCAGATGAAGAAATTGAGCCGGCGTTTTACCATTATCCCAGTGCGGAAATTCCAGCGCTCGATATTAATGGCGTTCCCGTGCGCGTAATGATGGGCACGGCCTATGGTGTTACGTCACCCGTGAAAACCTTTGCTGAAACGGTCTATACCGAGGCGGCACTGGCAGCGGGTCAAAGCCTGCCAGTACCACAGGCCGAACAAATCGCCGTTTATGTGGCACAAGGTGGCATTCAGGTCGGAAATACAGCGGTGCCACAGTTCAGTATGGCGGTGCTGGAATCGACGGAATCGGTTGAGGTGGTCGCCACAGAAGACTCGCAAATCGCCTTTATCGGTGGTGAGGCCATGAGCCCTAGATTCATCGAGTGGAATTTTGTTTCCAGTCGGGCCGAGCGAATCGAGCAGGCCAAACAGGATTGGCGGGAGCGGCGTTTCCCATTGGTGCCGGGAGACGAAGAGGAATTTATTCCTTTACCTGAGTAGGCGCGGCGAACCGCTTACAGCAAGCCTTTCTCTTCCAGCACTTTTCGGGCTACGCGAAAGCATTCCAGGGATTGCGGCACGCCACAATAAATCCCGATCACGTGGATAATGGCGCGTATCTCTTCTTTGCTGACGCCATTGGTGATGGCGCCCCGGCAATGGATTTCCCACTCGGTCATTTTCCCCAGGGCACCGATCATCGACAGGTTCATCATTGAGCGGGTCTTGGCATCAATCACATCATCGCCCCAACCAAAGCCCCAACACCAGGCCGTCATGGCCTCCTGGAACGGGCGGGTAAAATCATCGGCGGCAGCCAGGTTGTTCTCGACGTATTCCGCGCCTAAAGTTGCTTTGCGCTGTTCAAGGCCTTTCAGGAACAGGTCTTCATTAAACAGGTCAGCCATGGGTATTTCCTCGTTTGGTGTAAATAACAGGCTTCAGGCGTCAACTGCCTCTCTGGCCCATTGTTGTAATTTGGCGATGGAGTGTTCCGAAAGCACACCTCCTTTTGGGTCCAGCACCAGCGGGCCGGGTTGATAACCTTTGGATTTGAGGCCCCGGTGTACTGACTCAACTAACAGAATGTCCTCGGCAACAGTCGTCGCACGATCCTGCGCCGCCAGCCCTCGAATCACCTCGCTTTCGACACCGCCTTGCGTATACCAGCCACGCCAGACGGTGCAGTTATCTACATTGCTGGTGCGCCAGTGATAGGTGTTCAAGACATTGCCCGGGTAACATTGAAAGGAAAACATCGGCCATAAAAACCAGCTCTGGTAATCACCGGCATGCTCATTGCTGTCGAGGTCAATCGGGTAGGTCATCTTCTCCAGGCTTTGGCACTGGGTTGTATGACGCAGCACATAGCCTTGCTCTGCTGGTTGCACATCGTAAGTCGTTGGGTCGATTACGCCTTCAGAAAATGTGGGGTGGTTCGACTGGCAGTGATAACACTCGTTGTAGTTCTCGACTGAAATCTTCCAGTTGCACTGCTCCTGGCAGGAAACCCATTCCAGTGGCGCCAGGTCATCGATATGCGGTACAAACTCGCGGATCTCGTCACGGATGCCCGGATACCACTCATCCATTGAAGCGGCATCGTCGTCGAGATTGATGAAAACAAAGCCACAAAAATTTTCGCTGCGAACCTCCCTCAGGCCAATATGGTTGGTGTTCAGTCCGTCGACGCTTTTGATGTTTGGGCCGTTGCGTAACTTGCCTGCTAACTCATAGGTCCATTTGTGGTAAGGACAAACCACCACGCGGGTATTCCCGGAACCGCTAATCAGCTCATGACCGCGGTGTTGGCAAACATTGTAGAAAGCGCGGATCTCGTTGTCTTTGCCACGAATGGCGAACAGGTTTTGCCCGGCGATCTCAAAACTGAAATAGTCACCCACATTCGGGATGTCGGCCGTATGCCCGGCAAATTGCCAGGTAGTCGATAGCAGGCCATCGAGTTCCTGTTGGAAGATATCGGGATCGGTATAGTAACGCGCATCCAGTGAATGGGTCAGCTCGGTGCTCATCAGGTTTATTCTAAGCCTCTTCGTAGTAAAACCCGAGTTGGTGTCGGCGCTGATGAAATTGCTCGACCCGGGTGACTACTTTTTCGGAAGCTATAGCAATAACAAAACTAAGCAGGGTTTCGAGCAGAGCGATAATAGACACCGAGGAAGGGAAGAATTGCGGTGTATCAACAGATAGAAGAAAACCATGATCAGCGGCGCGGATAATCGGCGAGGCCGGTGAGTCCGACAGGGCGATAATGGTTAATCCTTGTTCTTTGGCAATTTGCACCGCTTCCACCACCTCAGTTCGATAGGGTCGACACGTCATCACAATCAATACATCACGCTCGTCTGCCCAGGCCAGGTCGTCGATCACCGTCGAGCCACTGCGCGGCACCGCGTGAAACTGCACCATACCCGTGCGGGCCAGGTAGGTAAAGTTACAAGCATTGGCATGGTTTACACCAACGCCCAGGGTATAGACGTTGCGGGAGTTCCAAATTACGTCGGCGGCGGCGCTGAGATCCGATTCTTCAATATTGGCAAAGGTATCTTCGATATTTTTCAGGGCGCTGGTAATCATGTCTGCATACAGACCACTCATGCCATCGCGCTTTTGCATATCCTGCAACCAGCGCGCGCGATCAGGCAGTGATGCCTCACCCTGGCGTATCGCTTCGCGAAAGGGCTCCCTGAAGTCGTCATAACCTTCAAAACCTACCTGGCGGGCCAGACGCACCACGGTGTTGGGTTTTACATCGGCCGCACTGGCAATCTCGCGCACTGTAGATACCCCGACATCTCGCGGATTTTCCAAAACATAACGGGCGATTTTTTGCACCTGGGGGGTCAGCTCATCGAGCTCCTCAGACAGGCGATTTAGCACTCGCGAAGATACGTTGGCTTGATTCATGGGCGAAAAATTGGTGACCAAACATTTGTACTATTATTAGTTGACTATGGTACATTTGATCTGTTAGCGTGTCTACCGAATTTGAATCCTTTGATGTATATCTAGATAGCTATGTCTGCAAAGAAATTACCGGAACGCGCCCGTGTGGTAATTGTGGGTGGTGGCGTAATGGGCTGCGGCCTTGCCTATCACCTCGGTCATGAAGGCTGGGGCGAGGAAACCGTCCTGCTGGAAAAAGCCGAGCTAACCAGTGGCTCCACCTGGCATGCAGCTGGGCAAATCACGCATTCCACCAGCTCTTACGGGCTGGGCAAAATGGTCGACTACAATATCGGCCTGTATTCCAGCGCGTTGGAAGAAGAAACCGGTCAGGCCGTCACCTGGCATGGCTGTGGATCATTTCGCCTCGCCTATACCGAAGATGAAATGGATTGGCTGCGTCATACACTGTCAGTGGGAAGGGCGCTTGGATTCAACATTGAATTGGTTGGTCCGGGTTTCATCGCCGAGAAACACCCGTTCTACAATCTCGACGGCGTATTGGGTGCCTTATATACCCCGGATGATGGTCATGTTGATCCATCTAATGTGACCCAGGCCATGGCCACCGGCGCCAGGCAGAAAGGCGTAAAGATTTTTCGTCATTGTCGTGCCACCAATATCACCCAGAATGATGCGCGTGAGTGGGTGGTGGAAACCGAGCAAGGCACGATTGTTTGCGAGCATGTGGTGAATGCCGGGGGCACCTATGCCAGGCAAATGGGTGAATGGTCTGATCTGCAACTGCCAATGACGTCCATGACGCATCACTATTTTGTGACCGAGAACGTTCCCGAGTTCCAGGATCTGGACGTAGAGCTACCGGTGATTCGCGATGACAAGTTGGTGTCCGGTTACATTCGCATGGAGCAGAAGAAGGGCTTGATCGGCATCTACGAAAAAGAAAACTCGAACTCGGTCTGGCATGACGAATGCCCGTGGGACTATGAGAACTGGTTGTTTGAGGCCGATTACGATCGCATTATGCCTTGGCTGGAAAATGCCATGGATCGCATGCCGATATTCGCTGAACTCGGCCTGGCGCAGGAAGTGCATGGCGCGATCAGTCATCCGCCTGATGGCAACCCAATGGTCGGGCCAGCCCCCGGTGTACAAAACTATTGGTGCTGCTGCGGGACCCAGATCGGGATTGGCTGGGGGCCGGGGTTAACCCGCGAACTGGCCAGGTGGATGGTGCATGGGGCAGCGGACATTAATATGCGCGAGTACGACCCGCGTCGGTTCGGCGACTACGCCACTAAAGATTGGCAGGTGGTCAAGGCGCACGAAGATTACAAGTTGCGGCATGAGATACCATTTCCGCATTTCAATCGCCTGGACGGACGACCCATCAAACCTTCGCCTCTATACGAAATACTGAAGCAAAAAGGTGCGGTGTATGAAGAGGTGTTTGGTCACGAGCGCCCCCGCTGGTTTGCCCGAAACGGCGTAGAGCAACGGGATCATTATTCGTTTCGCCGTAACGAAGTATTCGACATGGTTGCTGGAGAGTGTCAGGCGGTGCGCAAGAGCGTGGGCATTATGGATGTCACCGCTTTTACCAAGGTCACTGTTTCCGGCCCGGATGCAGAAGCCTTTCTGGATCGACTGGTGGCCAACAACCTGCCCAAGAAGGTCGGCGGAATCGTGTTAACGCATATGCTCAACCGGCGTGGTCGAGTGGAGCTGGAAACCACCGTGGTACGCCTCGCCAACGATACGTTCTACCTGGTATGTGCGGCCTTTTTTGAGCAACGCCTGGTCGATCATCTGAACCATAATCGTGAGGCTGAGCAGGTCACCATTACCACACTGTCCGCCGATTGGTCAGCCCTGGCACTGAACGGGCCTCGCTCACGCGAAGTATTGGCGGAGTGTACGGATGCAGATTTAAGTAACGCCGGATTTCGCTGGTTGTCAGCGCAACAAATCACCGTAGCTGGCCACCAGGTATGGGCGCTGCGTATGTCCTATGCCGGTGAGCTTGGCTGGGAGTTTCACATGCCAGATGAGGCTTGTGAGGATGTGTACCAGGCGCTGTGGCAAGCCGGTGAAAAGCACGATATCGTCGATTATGGCTCCTTTGCCATGAACTCAATGCGCATGGAAAAAGCCTTCCCAGGAGCCGGTGAACTGACTAATGAGGTGACTTTGCCGGAAGCCAACGTGATGCGCTTCGTAAAGTTGGATAAAGACTTTCTCGGTGCGGAGCCTACGCGGGTCAGCGCCAAGCGGGCTGAATCGGGCGACATGCCTTGGGTGTGCGCCTATCTGCAGATAGAGCCGGATGGAATCGAGGATGGCCATGGTGGCGAAGCCATCATGGTCGATGGCGAAGTCATCGGCTCTACCGCCTCGGTGGCTTATGGACACACGGTTGGCAAAATCCTCGCTTTTGCGTTTATCAAGCAGGAGTATCATCAGGCGGGTCTTGACCTGGAAGTAATCATTGCCGGCAAGCCACGCGCAGGCAAAATACTCGATGCAGCCGCCTATGACCCAATGAGTTCATTGCCGCGTTCAGATGCTGCATAAGTCAGTAACGGACCTTTGCTAGAATGCCAGAACAGCCGAATTAATCACCTGGAGTGTTCCCATGAACCAGAGTATTGAGCCATTTCCCAGCGACGACCCGGAGTGGGTGCGTGAGGTCCATGCCAATCACTATCTGCAGAGCTGGTCCAAGCAGGGGAACAAACCGCGGGTGATCACCGGTGCCCGCGGCAGCTGGTTCTGGGACAGCGAGGGTAAGCGCTACCTGGATTTTCAAAGTCAGTTGGTGAATGCCAACCTGGGCCATCAACATCCCAAGATTATCCAGGCCATCAAGGACCAGGCCGACAAGCTGTGCTACATCGGCCCAGCCATGGGTTCCGATGTGCGCTCGGAATTAGCGGCATTGATTGAGCAGATCACACCCAGCAATCTCACTTCCACGTTTTTCACTACCGGCGGTTCGGCGGCCAACGAGAGCGCCATACGCCTGGCCAGGCATTTTACCGGACGACCAAAAATCATTGCGCGGTATCGGAGCTACCATGGTGCCACCGGAGGAGCCTTGAGCCTAACCGGTGATCCACGCCATCATTTAACCCGCGGCGATATGCCGGGAGTAGTGCGGATGCTGGACCCGTACCTGTACCGACTGCCAACCGGGCACACCGACCCGGCCAAATGCCCGGTCGCGCAGGGTGGGCCGCACCTGGAAGAGATATTGATGTACGAAAACCCGGAGACCATCGCCGCGGTGATTCTTGAGCCGGTGGTCGGCACCAATGGCATTATTGTGCCTCCTGATGGTTATCTGCAGTCCATTAAGGAGACCTGTGAAAAATACGGCATCCTGTTAATTGCCGACGATGTGATGGCTGGGTATGGAAGGACTGGCAAGTGGTTTGCAGTCGATCACTGGGGCGTGCAACCGGATATTATTACCAGCGCCAAGGGCATCAATTCAGGCTATGTGCCGTTGGGGACTATGTCGGTCAGCCATGAACTGCGTGACTGGTTATATGACTACCCACTGCCCTCGGGATTAACCTATGCAGGGCACCCTTTGGCCTGCGCGTCTGGTGTCGCAGCCATTCGGGCCATGCAGGAAGAAAACACCCTGGATCACGCTACCGCCATGGGCGAGAAGCTGCGGGCAGAACTCACCAAGCTAGCCAACCAACATCCATCGATTGGCGATATCCGCGGTCTTGGCATGTTTAATGGCATTGAATTAGTGAAAAATCGTGATAGCAAAGAACCACTGGTGCCGTTTGGTGCCAAGGGTGATGCGGCAAAACCAATGACCGAGATGATGGCAGCGGCGATGAAAGAAGGCCTGTACCTGGCGTTCTTCTCCAACGTCATTCGACTGACCCCGCCATTAAACATCAGTGAGGAAGATTTAATGCTTGGTATTGGCATCCTGGACCAGATTCTGCATATTGCCGATCGCGAAGTTACGGATTAGTCTCTTAGTTTAAATTTCAGTCAGGGCTTCGGGCCCCTGATTCTCTATTTAAGAGCGAACTCATCCATTGATGGCTAAAAATATCTCTCTGCGTGCCTATGTAAAACGCCGAAACGGTGTGCCGCTGGGCGCGTCCGGTGCTCTGCAAAAAATGCTGAATCGTTCTTTGGGTGCAGGTTCATTTAGTTTGTTCTGGCGGTACTGGAACCCGATCTGGAGTTATTACCTGTCCAAATTTGTCATGCGTCCCGCAGGAACAGTGCTGCCAACTTTCCTGGCGGTTATCCTGACCTTTGTAGTCAGCGGCGCAGTTCATGACCTGGCAGTCACACTGATTTCCCGCGAGATCACATTCATTATTACTCCCTGGTTTTTGGTGATTGGCTTGGTTGTAGTTCTGACAGATCTGCTGCGTTTGCAATATCACACCATGGCTTGGCCCGTGAGGGCTGTTATCAATACTTCTCTTATCGTCGGCAGTTACTACCTGTCAAAGCAGATGATTTTTTAGTTGCGCTGAACCGGTGCCATTACTACTCTCTGAGATATGAAACCGAATTTAACAACTGTGTTTAAACCGCTATCTACAATTTTTTTAATCAGTTTCACTCCATTCTGTTTGGCAATGGACGCTGCATCAAAATCCATGGAGTCGTGTCTGACTGAAGATAAAGCTGAGCACCGCTATGCTTCCTATTCCCCGGACGGCGGCAAAATCATTTATGAATCTAATCTCGCCGGAAACTGGGATATTTTTGTGATGAACTCAGATGGATCAGGCAAACACGCGCTGACTTCGAGCCTGTCTGACGAGCGACGACCCAGTTGGCATCCGAGTGGTA
Source organism: Pseudomonadota bacterium (assembly GCA_039110515.1). Classification (GTDB taxonomy): domain Bacteria; phylum Pseudomonadota; class Gammaproteobacteria; order Arenicellales; family Arenicellaceae; genus Arenicella. The sequence continues at coordinate 22,275 of JBCCFY010000046.1, read as the reverse complement.
AACAGATTCTTTTTGAGTCAAATCGGAATGGAGAGGACAGTTTGCTCGAGCTGGATCTGAGTTCTGGAGCGGTTAAAGCACTTGAGCACTTTGATAGCAATTTGGGGACGCCGATGTTCGCGCGCTATTCACCAGACGGCCTGGAAATAGCCGTAAGTCTTCGGCAAAGCGATGAGCAGGCCAATATTGCTATCTTATCTGACAGCGGCAAATTGAAACAAACGGTGACAGATTCCGAATTGCGAAATTTCTACCCGGGCTGGTCGAGTGATGGGAGTGCAATCGTTTTTCATTCTCGCATGTACTCCAATAATGAAGACGATGAAATAATCACCTGGAGTCGAGCCAGCGGAGAACTGACTCGATTAACAGATTGGCCCAGCCACAATTTCTGTCCGGCCTGGTCAAACGATGGCGCAAGAATTGCCTTTGCACAATCGATGCCGGAATCACGTCCAGAAATTTTCGTAATTACCTCGGATGGTTCAAACAAAGTGCGGGTTACCCACAACGAAGATGGCGATACACTGCCAAGCTGGTCACCAGATGGGCAATCCTTGCTCATTACTGCCTATAGAAAAGGACATTATCAAATCTGTTCGGTTACCGTGCCCGTGGTGAACAATTAGCAGGTCCATCCCTGCTGACCAGCATCTGTCTCAGAATTAGGGTCATGTCTGCTTCTTGATTAACGATTCGCGCATTTCCTTGCAACCCTATAAAGCTCACAGCCAGAAGGTTAGTGCAACACGCTCACATTCTTCCTTGAGTGCTCGTAAGTAGAAGAGTCTTTTTTCTAAGCACTCAAAAAACTTTCAAATCTTTTTGTAACCTTTTCCCGCCTCATACGTATTATTAAGTAACGAACAACAAAACTAATTCGGGTAGCTCCAAAAAAGCATGAAACGATTGTTTCAATCCTTGGTGGATCAACATCAGCAGCTTATCTATTCGCAGGCCATGTACATCCTGGCGAACCAGAGCGATGCGGAAGATGCGACACAAGAAGCGTACATACGCTTGTGGGCAAAAATGAACAATGCAGCGCAGCAAGACCAGCTTGATTCGAATACCGGCAAGGCCTGGTTGCTGCGGGTGGTGAGAAACCTCTGCATAGACAAGCTTCGCAAACGCAAACCCGTTGCGGATGAAGAGCTGGACGAAATGCAAAGCGAGGCAGCGCAATCCCGGCCAGTTGCCGCCCTGATGCAGAAACAGGTGAGCGCCTGGCTGAGCAATGCCATCGAGAAACTCAAGGAGCCGTATCGCTCACTGATAATCCTGGCGGATTTGCAGCAACGATCAATCAAAGATGTTGCCAGCACGCTGGAACTGAATGAAAACCAGGCGAAGGTGTATATCCATCGCGGCCGTAAACAACTACGTGTGCTGTTACAAGGTGTCGAATTATGAAAAATACCGAATCAGATTACCTGGAAAAACTGTTTGCTCGCTCATCCGACGAAGCAGATGAGACCGAGACAGACTTCCCATTGGTGGACGTACCGCCAGGCCTGAATGAGAAGCTCCGCGCCATCTCAGATAAAGGCGTCAGTAGCGCACCAAGTTCCGCTCAGCGCAGGGCGCTGTCCTGGCCAGCCGTCAGTGGCATTGCTGCTAGCTTGCTTGCGGCCCTGGTGATTTTTACCGTCTACCAGCAACAACAAACATTGAAGCAATTAGCACAGGCACAAGCTGATTTGGCGACTGCACTGCACTACCTGGGTGAGGCTAGAGAGATCACTCGTGCGCAGATGATGCAATCACTGAATCAGAGTATGAAAAAAGCGGCCGTAGAGCCGGTTGTAGAAATAGGTCGGGATGCGGTACTTCCCAGCCTGAAATCTTTGGAAGAAGAATCCGAAACCAAACAACCCACACGTACGCTTTAGCTCGTACGAACAAATTTTATCCAAGAGGAAATTATGAAAAAACTGAAGCAACTAATATGTCTTGGCTTGGTCACGACAATGTTTACTGCACCGGCTTTTGCAGGTGTGAATGGCCAAATCGACTTTGAAGATCTCACCGCTTTTTATGGCGAGCCCAAGGTGGAAGTAAACCTCAGTGCCAGCTTAATGAGCATGATTGGTAGCTTTGCCAAGGCAGAAGACCCGGAAGTAGGGCAGATATTGTCCAACCTGGAATCCATCAAAGTGCGCGTTTACAACCTGAACGGTGAAGTGGAAAAAGCCGATTCCACCATGGAAAGCGTTGCCTCTGAATTGCGCGCCGAAAACTGGGAAACCCTGGTGACGGTGAATGACAATGAAGATAACCAAAAAGTGCGCATCTTCAGCAAGTCTACTGATGACGTAATAGACGGTGTCGTAGTGATGGTAATTTCTCCAGAGAAAGAGTCTGGCGAGGCAGTATTCATCAATATCGTGGGTGAAATTGACCCAGACAAGATTGCCAAGGTGACTGACACCCTGGATATCGACATCAACTAGGAATTTTGCAAAGTGAAATTCTTTAAATACCTTTTCATTGCTGTAATCACACTCGGGCTAATAGGTGGCGCAGGCTATCTATTAGCCTCGAGTGGGATTAAGTCTAACCCCGGATATGTCAAACTGGTTTTGCCCAGCAGTAATTCTGCGAGCGCCCAAGTGGCCGTGGACCTGGGCCCCAACGGTGTGCGACCCATTCGCTGGTTTATTCAGCGCATCGCGGATGATCCGGAACGCAACCTCGAACTGCCTGAACGCCTGTTCATGGGCGTGCTGGATGAACTCCAGGGTGTGCAACTACGGGTTTACGAAGTGCAAGGCAATCGTGAGATTTTTGAACAGGCGATAAACAAGTCCGCTGCAGCGCTTACACAACAGGGATGGGAGACGCTGGTTAAGGTGCGCGAAAATAATGAGCGCGTGGTCATCATGCAGTCGGTAGATCAGGATCAGATAGCCGGTATCTCGCTCTTGGTGAGCACGCCAGAGAACGCGGTGTTCACTAATTTGATGGGGCCATTTAACCCGGAGTCTCTGGCAGAGATTGCTAACCGATAGCTGGTTTTTTATTGCTGGCCTCGATTTTTACAATCGTGGGCGCGCGTTTTCCCATTGCCGGAATACGCCGCCAGGCAAGACTGAAAAACCTTTCTATGCCTCGCGGGAACAGGGGATAGCCAATATCGGATATTTCGTTAGTGGGTTTTGATTCCGAGTCCAACCAGGAGTGCAGTCGTTCTTTGATGTTATTGCGATCAATACCCCAGGGCATTTTTGGCGCGACATACCGCTTGCTCATTCGCAGTCCTTTGGCTGACATGGCTTTGTTGGAAAACCACACCGGTATGGTGTCGAACATCAGCACATAATGATCAAAATGTTGATGAATTGCCTGCAACAGGGTTTGCACATCGGATTCATCGAAATACATGAACAGTCCCTGCGCGGTAATAAAGGTGGGAGTAGAACCCGAGACGCGTTCCAGCCATCTTTGATCCAGTGCCGAGTAGGCGATGTGCTGGTGTTGGTCGTCGGGCGCGATAAACTTCTCTCTGAGCTGAATTGTTTCGGCCAGGTCAACCGAGTACCAACGCGCGTTGTTTTCGCCAATTCGAAAGCGTTGCGTCTCCAGTCCCTCGCCCAGGTTCACCACGTTCGCCCTGGGATGCTGTTGCAGAAACGCCTTGAGGTGTTTATCGAAGGTAATCGACCGCAAGCCGTGTGAGGCGCTGGGTGCACCAAAGGTCTCCCGGTAGGGGTAATCAATGGCGGCAAATATTTTTTCTGCATCGGGGTCGTTAATAATGCCATCTGGCCGCTTCGATTCAGTGGCCCGGTTGTGTAAAGTCCACAACGTGGTTTCTGGCACATCAGTCAAATTGGCTTGCTGTTGGTGAGGCAGTGGATGGTCTTGCATAGTCATCAGGTTTTCCTCCTGATAGTAAATTCAGTACGTACTGTAGCATAAATGCGAACGATTATCATTCGCATTTAAAAGATATGCCCTCCTGATTTTAGACGGCCAAAATCGCAGGCCTGAATTCATGCTTGTTGGCAATCAAAATCCGCTTCAATAATTGATTTCCATAAGCAAATAAATAATAATGATTCTCATTCTCATTTATCGGTAATTTCAGTTGTATGACCATTAGTGAGCTCTATCGGAAAGTACGCAATGCCGAAGAGCCAGATAACTGCGGGCTGGTGCTATATGCTTTAAGTGAGTATGCAGAAGCCGGTAATCGATCCCTGGTGGAGTACCGTCAGTGTTTGTTTGACCAGTTTCGCTTGCTGATGGATACCGCCGCTGATGAATGCCTGCCTGCCCATTGGCGGCAACTGTGTCTGGATCAAATCCATCGTCCGTTGGGTCTGTTGTGGAATCTTGCCGACAATCAATACGGGCGCGAAGAAGTCATGCGTCTTTATACCGAACTACGAGTGGTGGGTGACTATATTGCCCCCAGCTTATTGAGTGAACAGAACCATTAATAAACCATGAACGAAAAACGTATTGAATCAGACAGTATTGGTGACATAGAGGTTGCCGCAGACGCCGCTTATGGCGCGCAAACGCAACGCGCGATAAATAATTTCCCGATCAGTCATAAACCCATGCCGCTGCCGTTTATCAGGGCGTTGCTAAGCGTGAAAGCTGCGGCTGCTAAAACCAATGCTGAGTTGGAGCAAATTACGCCGGAAGTCAGTAGCGCGATTATCACAGCGGTGGAGCAGTTGCTGGCGGACCCCGAGCTGATGTCGCATTTTCCGGTGGATATATTCCAGACCGGGTCGGGAACCAGCACCAATATGAATGCAAACGAAGTGTTGGCCAATCTTGCCAGCCCGTATTCAGCAACCCCCATCGGCGCCAATGATCATGTTAACTGTGGGCAGAGCAGTAACGATGTGATTCCCACTACCATCCATGTCAGTGCGGCACTCTTACTGGAAAAGGAATTGTTGCCCGCACTGGAACATTTGCAGCAGGTGATCATCGAAAAATCAACCACGGTTGATCACATTGTAAAAACCGGGCGTACTCACCTGATGGACGCCATGCCTGTGCGTCTGAGCCAGAGCCTGCAATCCTGGGCTGACCAGATCAAATTGAACATCGAGCGCCTCAGGGCAATTCAGCCGCAACTCCATTCGCTCGCGCAGGGTGGCACTGCCGTGGGTACCGGGGTCAATGCACACCCATCATTCGCTGCGCGTTTTTGCGAGGTGCTCAGCCAGGATACCGGGTTGGAATTTCAGCCGGCGGAGAATTTTTTCACCCAGATCGGCACTCAGGATACGGCGGTGGCCGTGTCTGGCTTGCTGAAAGCCTGTGCGGTGTCCATGATGAAAATTGCCAATGATCTGCGCTGGATGAATTCCGGTCCGTTGGCAGGCCTGGGTGAAATATCCCTGGAGGCGCTGCAGCCAGGATCTTCCATTATGCCGGGCAAGGTTAACCCGGTAATTCCCGAAGCAGCGGCAATGGTTGCTGCCCAGGTGATCGGCAACGACGCAGCCATCACCGTTGCGGGTCAATCCAGTAATTTCGAATTAAACGTGATGTTGCCTTTGGTTGCGGCGAATTTGATAAGTAGCCTGGAATTGCTGACCAATGGCAGTCGTGTATTGGCAGACAAAGCGATCGCCACGTTTGAGGTTAATGAAGACAACCTCTCGGAAGCGCTGTATCGTAACCCGATTCTCATCACTGCGCTCAACCCGATAATTGGCTACGAAAAGGCCGCCGAGATTGCAAAATGCGCCTACCGTCAGGGGCGGCCTATCATCGATGTTGCAGTAGAGCAGACAGACCTGGGATTTAACACTCTGCAGGAATTGTTGAATCCCGCTATGCTCACCGAGAATAAAGCTTAACAGCGATGTAGCCCGCTCAAGGCTATATCGTTTCTTAACGTCAGGGACACATCGATTGTGTGAAAATTCGATCGTCGGGTAGCTGACTAAATCTCAATTTCCTACTGGGTAACTTAATGAATCACATCAAACTTACTTCCCTATTCTTTGTTAGTCACGTCGCGCTGCTGCAGCCTGCATCAGTGCTGGCACATGCAAATGGTGGTGTCTTCCACGTCCATGATTTGCCGCTGACTCTTATCCTGGCATCTGCAGTGATATTGTTGGTAATGGCAACGGCGGTATTCCCTCGACTGGTAAACAAAAAAGTTAAAATTCATAAAGAGCGTGACCAATAATGTACAAGTTAATAGAAAAGCTGGATTCAGTCATTGGCCTTAAGCAAGCGGATGCACACTGCGATATTCCCTGCAAAATTTACGACCCGTTTAGCGCGCAACTTGCTGCGCTCAGCGTATTGCGTTTTCTGCACCTCATAGACGAACTGGAACAGTCGCCAAACTTGAGTGTGGGCGACATGGCCACGTTGAGTCGGCTGGTGCGAGAGAAAGAAATACATGCCGAGACTGCAAAAACTGAAGTGCGGATCATCTGGGGGGACGCCTTTAAACAAGCGCAGATCGATCAGCACCCGCAGGTGAGCGACCTGGTGCATCGGATTATGCAAACCGCCAGCGCCTGTAAGCAGAAAATTGATCCGCTCAACGGCGAAAAGCTGGTACAGGAAATCAATGAGTTTGCGGAGATATTCTGGAAGACCAAAGATGTCGAGACTTACGTCGCCGAATGCCCGTACCCACCATCAGTTCCGGTGGTGTATCCTAAGCTCGGGTGATGCCTAGTCTCCCAATGCGGCACACATAACCATGAACATCGGCCTGTACCGGGTGAGTGGTCACAGCATGCGGCCCTCATTTGAAGACGGTGATTACGTGGTTAGTTGGCGGCGATCGACCAAGCAGAGCTACCGCGAGGGTGATGTCATTGTATTGAATCACCCTTCGCAGGGTCGCTTGATTAAACGCGTGCAGAGCGTAGACGCCTCCGGCGACTATCTGCAGGCAAACGGTGAGAATCGTATGAGTGTGAGCATGCATGATCTCGGTAAGATTTCATGCAGCGAAATTGTCGGCAAGGTCTTATACAGATTCTCGCCAGGAAATAATTCAATTATCAAGTAGGTATCTATTTATGAAAAACAGGTTTAAATTTTGTGTAGCGCTCTGCCTTGCGGTACTGGCAGTGAATACCGCGTCGGCCGATGAGTGTAAGCTGACCATTAACTCTAACGACGCGATGCAGTTTGATCAGTCCGAAATGGTGGCACCAGCGAATTGTGAGACCATCACTATTGTGTTGAACCATACTGGTTCCCTGGCGGCCAACGCCATGGGTCACAACTGGGTGTTGACTACAGCGGCGAATTTCCAGGATGTCGCGAATGCAGGCCTGGGAGCTGGTCTCGATAATAATTATGTGCCGGTTGATGATGACCGGGTACTGGCATCCACCAAGGTGATTGGTGGCGGTGAATCTACCGAAGTAACATTCGCGGCGTCGATCCTTAGCGCCGATGAGGAGTACCTGTTTTTCTGCTCCTTCCCAGGTCACTGGGCAATTATGAAAGGTGTGTTTAAAGCCGCTTCTTAGAGAATCTCACAAAAACGTTTTATCACACCAGCCGTCGGCTGGTGTAGGGATAGGCGGCTGACTCGAAACCGGGTCAGTCGTTTTTTTCTGCCGATTGATTAATGCGGCTGCGCGGGTTTACGAACCACTGTGTCTTTTTGCAGGGCATCAATTCCAAGTTGCTTGGCCCTGGCCTCCTGGTGCCAACACATCGACAAGCGTGCGGCGGCGTCTTTTAATACTTGCGAATCACAATCCGGGTGGCTGCCAAGCATTTGCAGATGATCAACAATAGACTGCTCGAGACAAGCTTTTGACGATTTGCTTTGGCGAGTCATCAAATACAAGGTTGATGCAATCAGGGTTTCTAAATTCGGCATATGTCTCCAGGCCAGGTTGGGCCTAAGCTTGGTTATTTATTAATGTGAGCTCTGTGCCAGCGCGGCACGGGCTTCATGGGTGAGTTTTACCAGCCGGGCACGGGCTTCGGTGCCAGTGTGAGCCAACTCGTCAAACGGTATATACACGGGTTTGCATTGATCCGGCTTTAGAAAGCAGCCATCAGGGTTCATCTGCAGCATCTCAATCTGCTCGGTTTCGATCCCAAAATGGTGGTTCACCATTAATTGCATGGCATCCATGTGATCTTCATTCATGTGCTGAATCATGGCTTGCTCGTTGTCCAGCCATTCGGGTGTTTCAAGCGCCCATTCGGCCTGACTGATCCAGTGAATATCACCAAAACCGCCGATAAAACGCGCTCGTTCAGTGGTGAGTTTATAGAAGGCAAAATCGTGCGTTTTCTGATAACTGCGACTCTGCGGATAAAGCTGAAAAAAACGTTCTGCGGTTTCTTCCAACTCTGCCTCGGGAAGCAGAGCTGCGCTGCCCAACAGGCTCAATCTTGCGCCGGCGTTTGGGTCTTCATCGCTGGCGGATTCGCCATCGGCACCCTGGAACACGGTTAAACACATTTTTGGATCGTGCAATATATTCTTGGTATGTTGCGCCAGGTCACTGATGTAAAAGATCGCATCGCCCTGCATGGTGCTCATATAGGTAGATACCGAGCCAAAGGGAAATCCTTCATTGGCTTTGGAGTGCGTCGACAGCACTCCCAGCTCCGAGCTGCGCAATAGGGTGCGGGCGTTTTTGATGGATTTTTGTTTGTTCATGATGGTGCTGAAAAATTAAAGTTAAGATTGAACCCTGGGTATCAGGTAGGGAGTATTGGTATCCGGATGCCGTGCGATGTGCACATCAACGCCAAACGCCTGGTTGATCGTTTCTGCCTGGAACACACGCTCTGGAGAATCGTAGGCGAGTAGCTTACCGTTATTCAGTAATACCACCTTGTCACAGTACAAGGCGGTGATGTTCAGATCGTGCAGGATGACGATCACGCTCAGGTTGCCAAGCAGGGACTGGTCACACAGCTCGCGTAACATTTGCAGCGTGGCGTATTGATGCTTGAGATCCAGCGCAGAGGTGGGTTCATCCAGGAACAGGTACTGACCCTCTGGTTTGTCGTATGCTTTTAGCTGGGCCAGCACTCTGGCCAATTGCACACGCTGTTTTTCGCCACCGGACAATGACAGATAATCCCGCTTGGCAAACTGATCAGCGTCCACCATTGTCAGGCATTGCTTGATTATGGTGTCCTGTTGGGCGTTGGCTAATGTACTGAGTGACAAGGCCAGCCTGACTACCTCTTCTACGTTCAGGGGGAAATTCAGGGTTGAGTGCTGTGGTAAAACGGCACGATATTCTGCCAATGTTGCCAGTGATAATTCATGCAACTCACGGTCATGAAGGGTGATTTTCCCGTCGAACGCCAACGCCCCGGCGAGGCAGTTCATCAGGGTCGATTTGCCCGCGCCATTTTCGCCAACAATGGCGATGAACTCGCCCTGTTCACAACGAAAGCTGAGATCATCCAGGATGGTGGTGCCCGACAGCGCCACACTGAGATTTTCAACGTGCAAACTCACAGGCTAAACCCCAGGCGTTTTTTCTGTTGGATCAGCAGGGCGATAAAAAATGGCGCGCCAATCAGCGACGTTAAAATACCAATAGGGAGTTCTGCTGGCGCAATCACCATCCGCGACACCAGGTCGGCCAGGGTCAGCAGCCCGGCGCCCAGTAATGCACTGTTGATAATCAGGTAGCGATAATTGGTATCCGAGGCCAGGCGCAGAATGTGTGGCACGACCAGGCCAATGAAGCCAATGATACCGCTGAAGGCCACGGCAACCCCGACCGCGAGGGCGTTGAGCCAGAGAATCTGGTTTTTAACCCGCTCAACATCAATACCGCTGAATCGGGCATTCGCTTCACCCAGCAGTATCAGGTTCAGCGCATGCCGCCGCTGATATATGGCCGCAATGGTGCCGCCCAGTACCACCACGGTGATGGCAACGGTGGTCCAGGTAGCGCTCGCCAGGCTACCCATCATCCAAAAGCTGATCAGTCTTAGCGCCTGGTCATCGGCAATAAAACTCAAGCCGCTGATAATGGCGGCGGAGAGGGCATTAATGGCGACACCGGCAAGCAAAAATGTGGGTATCTGGATATGACCCCCCACCTGCGCCAGGCTGTAAACGGTAAATGTGGCGATGGCGGCGCCCGCAAAAGCAGCGAGTGAAATCGCATACGGACCAGCAAATTGCAACCAGGGAACGTATTTGGCGAACAGGATCATGGTCACCGCACCTGCAGCGGCCCCGGATGAAATTCCTAACAAGCCCGGGTCAGCCAGCGGATTTCGGCACAAGCCTTGCAAACTGGCTCCACTGACGGCCAGGGCGGCGCCCACCAGCAAAGCCATCAGTACGCGGGGCAGGCGAATATTGACAATAATATTCTGCGTGATGCTGAGTTCCACCTCGCTGCTGAAGCTGTTGTAGAGCGAGGTAAATGGCACCAGTAGATCAGTTTTGGCAGCACCAATCGACAAGCCCAACCAGCTCAGTATCAGCAGGCTGAAGCTGAGCCCCAGAAACTGGATGGTTCGGGTTCTATTCGAATACAACATGGTGCGTGATGTTCTAAACAGCTATCCAGTGGTGCTAGCGCGTGTTCGCCAGGCCGACAATCTCCGAAACGGCCAAATCCAGGCGAGTTCCAAAGCCCAGCAACAACAGGCCATCCATGATGTGGACATTGCATTCGCCTTGCATGGCCAGTTTGATGAGCTGGTTATCGCAAATCGCTTGCTTGCCGCCAAGCCCGTCAACCACGTGCGATGGGACCAGTACGAGGTCCAGCTTTTGTTCTGCCAGCACTTCGCTACTAAAGGGTTTGTAGCCATCCAGTTCGCCAGCGAGGTTGTTAATCCCTGCCAGTTCGAGCAACAAGTTTGGGACCGTGTTCTGGCCGGCTGTCACCGGACCGCGCTGTCCTATACTCAGCAGGGCAACGGCGTTCAGATGATCCTTGGCATATTTGCGTTCCTCCTGTTGCTGGTGGATGCCAGTGACTACGCGTTCGATCATGGTTTGCGCTTCTGCCTGTCGATCAAATTCACTACCCAGTCCAGTTACCAGCTTTTGCCAGGATTCCATGGTGTAGCTGTTCTGGTCATAGGTTCTGACCTCCACGCCCAACGAGCTGAGTTGGTTGAGCACTGGTTTTGGTCCTGCCCCCTTTGCCGCGATAATCAAGCTTGGGTTAAGTGACATTACGCCTTCTGCACCCAAATTTCGAAAGTATCCGACCTTGGGTTTTTCCGTCGCTTCCTTTGGATACAAAGACGAGCTGTCTACTCCCACCACAGAGTCACCGAGGTTCAGCCCGAACAATATCTCCGTAATACTGCCGCCAGCACTGATGATCCTCTGTTCAGGTTTGCTGAAGACATCGGCGGAGACGCCAAAAATCAACAGGGTGAGGGCTACCCGCAGCGAAGACGCGGCAAATCGATAATTTTTCATTGGTGTAATAAAGAAGGTATAAATATTTATACTGCGAATATTAATGAGAATCATTTGCATTTGCAATTAAATTTGTTATATTGCCGGAAATTACTGCAGGGCGCAGGGGCTGGTATTGCATGCCGCTATGTCCCCATGCAGGTGATAAACGTTTCACAGGTTATTAACATGTTTTCTCAGAATTACTCAGTCGATAACAACATCGACGGAACTGGCCTGACCGCCAGAACTTCCAAATCGCTCAGCAAGTGGGCAGGCATTGCCATAGGGGTTGCCCTGGCATTACCGGTTTCTGCTAACCCAACCCTGGAAGAGGTGACGGTGACAGCCACCCGAACCGAAAAACTGGTTTCGGAAGTTTCCAATTCAGTATCGGTAATTGATGCCGAGCAAATTCAAAAAGAGATCGCCAACGGCATCGATGACCTGGTGCGTTATGAGCCAGGTGTCTCAGTTGCTGGCGGTGGTCGTTTTGGGCTAAGTGGTTTCACCATTCGCGGCATCAGTGGTGACCGCGTGCTCACGCTGGTGGACAGTACCCCGACTGCAGATGAATTTTCGTTCGGACCGTTTTTGTCATCGCGTCGTGATTTTGTCGATATCGATGCGCTGAAATCAGTTGAAATCGTGCGTGGCCCAGGCTCCAGTGTGTATGGCAGTAACGCGATTGGCGGGGTGGTGAACTTTATCACCAAAGATCCAGTCGATTATCTCGGCGATAAGTCGTTTGCCGGTTCCATCAAAATAGGAACTAGCTCCATTGATTCCAGCACCAATGCAACCCTGCTGACCGCCTTCGGTAACCCAATATGGTCAGGTATGGTGGTGGCAACCTTGCGTGACTCATCCGAGACAGAAACCTTTTTTGACGATGACTCCAGCGGCGCAGATCGTCGCTCGCAGAATCCACAGGATAACGACAGCCAGAACTTCTACGCTAAACTGGTGTATACGCCGAATGAGCAGCAAAGCCTGGCTCTGGTAGCGGAAAGTTACGATAGTGACTCCGAGACCGATGTGCGCAGCTCGGCTGGTACGTTTTCTCGCGGGGTACTGACCAACTCTCAACGCGGCATCGATGAGCGTTCGCGTGACCGTTTCAGTGTTGATTACCGCGTGGACATGGATACGGCCTTGTTTAACACCTTTAATATCCTGGCCTACACTCAAACCAGTGACAGTTCCCAGCTGACTTTGACCGAGCGCTTGTCGCGCGGGCAAATTCAGGACCGTGAGAGAGGTTCGTTGTTTGAGCAGGACAATACTGGCATCCGCTTGCAATTTAACCGCGAGTTATCAACCGGATCAGTAGCTCATAATATTGTTTACGGCGTCGACTATGACGAGAGCGAATCAATCACGCTGCGTGAAGGTCAAACGGTAAACCGTGCGGATGGTTCGCTGGCTATTGAATTCAGCAATTTCCCAACCCGGGACTTCCCGAATTCAGAACTAAGCAGCCTGGGTATTTTTATCCAGGATGAAATCGAGTTCATGGATGGCAAATTGTCGATTATCCCGGCGCTGCGCTATGACAACTTCGAGCTGGATCCAACGCCTGACGCCATCTACCTGAGTGGTAACACTGGCTCACCAACACCTGAAGGCTACGATGAGTCTGAAGTATCGGTAAAGCTGGGTGCGATCTATCAGTTCACTGATCAATGGTCTGCCTTTGCGCAATACGCTGAAGGGTTCAGAGCGCCACCACTGGATGCGGTCAATACCGGTTTCACCAACTTTGCTGGTGGCTACACAACATTGCCAAACCCAAACCTGCGTCCCGAGCGTGGAGAGAGTGTCGAGATCGGATTACGTCGCGTCAGCGAAGCGGGCAGCCTTGAGTTTGCTGCCTACCAGAACAGCTACGAAGACTTTATCGAAAGTCTGGCGGTGCTCGGATTTAACTTCCGCACGCGGCTGCTTGAGTTCCAGGCGAGAAATCTCGACGAAGCCGAAATTGAGGGCTTTGAGTTTAAGGCACAGTATCAATTGGCGGCCTTGTCACCCGCACTGGAAGGAATGCAAGTGCGCGCGGCCTATGCCTATGCGAATGGCGAAGACAAGTTGACTGGCACGCCGATCAACTCAATCGACCCGCAACAACTGGTATTGGGCATTGGCTATGCAGCAGAAAATGATCGCTGGGGTGTTGAGGCGATATTGACTGCTACTGAGCGAAAAGACGCCAGCGATATCGATGCCAGTTCACTACAGGCAGATGGCGCTCCAGCGGTGTTGCCGTTCGAAACGCCAGGTTTTGCCACGCTTGATCTCATTGGTCACTACCAATTGACTGAAAAAGCGCGCATCAACTGGGGTGTTTTTAACCTGACAGACAAACAGTATTACCAATGGAGTGAGGAGTTTGTGCAAAATCCTCTCACCACGAATTTTGATCGCTTGACCGAAGCTGGCCGAAATTACTCGGTCACTGTCAAGTATCAATTCTAGTTCTCCGAAAGCGTAAATATCCATGAGTATTTCAAGGAGTCGCAATTTGGTGTCTCTACTCCTCATTAAGCTTGCAATGCTGGCCGGAATTCTAACTCCTCTCTCGGCCTACGCAGCACCAGATGGTTGCGACAATGAGACTCGATTTTACGCTTTTAGTTGGGCAATCGCAGACGGTTGCGATAATGCTCCGCGGGGGGGCTCCAGTGTTGGCGCCGAGGTTGTTTTACAAACCTCGGCGCACACTGGGTGGCTCCGCATCCACGAAGCTGGCCTGACCAAATTTGAACAAGACCGCGCTGCCATCCTGGGTATGGCTGGTGGCTATAAGGTCGAATTTGATTTCCTGGAAACCGTTGGTTTTGAAGAGGACTACCAGCGCGACAAGCCCTATCAATCCTGGGGCACGGAATATGTTTACGTGCTGACCGATGAACCGAAGTTCATCAGTTTGCAACATGTTATGGTGATGTACTTCAAACAGGAAGATGGCAGTATTTCTGAGCCAATGGTGATGAAGCACTGGCGCCAGGATTGGACTTACCAGGACCAGCGCCTTCTCGAGTATCAATTTGATAATAAGTGGGCGGTTCGTGAACTACCTGAGCAGGAAGTAGCGGGTAAATGGAGCCAGGCGGTCTTTCAGGTAGACGATTCACCACGCTATGAATCCATCGGAGAGTGGCAGCATAATGCCAGCTTTTCCAGTTGGAAAAGCGCGACCACCCGCCGTCCCTTGCCACGCCGTGAGTACAGCGTGAGAGATGATTACCACCTGTTGGAAGGGTTTAATCGACATACTGTGACACGCTACGGCTGGGTCCAGGAAGAAGAAAACTGGAAAATGGTTGTGGATGACAATGGTGCCAGGGACTCGGTGCAACCCTACCTAGCAAAAGAACTGGGTGTCGCCCGTTACCAGTTAACCGAGAATGTGGATTTCACTCCCGGTGACGAGTACATGGAAAAATCCGGGCCATTCTGGTCAGCAGTCAGAGCCGTGTGGGCAGAGCACTTTGCCGACAACGAATCGTTATTGCTGAGCAAGACCTACGACGGAATGCCTTTGTTTATGCCACTCTTTCAAGGTGCGAGCGAATCCGAACCGGTTGACGGCAAGGCAAGTGAGCAGGATCTTGAACTTATTCGGACCACTATTTCGAATTACCTGAAGCAGCAGTCCGAGGCGGGTTAGAGTGCTAAAACAACCGCTGCGTATGTATCCATACAGCCGTGCTGTGCGTAATGGGCGATGCGGTACTTGCCCGAAAACTCTCACCAGTTTCATAGATCTCTGCCATGAGACCGGGTTAATGATGCCCCGCGAAGAACGGCGTAAATTGCACCTGGAAGTGATTGAAATTATCCAGGAGACCATCTGCGACCCTTTAATCGCCAAATGCTGGCGAGGTTGGTGCCTGGATAACCTGGATAAGCCTCTGGCATACGTTCGCCAAAATTCAGTAACAGATCAGGAAAAAAACCAGCTCGCTAAATTAGAGGCTGAATTACGAATTTTGTCTGCTTATTTTGTGGGCTAGGCTGAGGATCAGCCTAACTCTTGTCAGGGCGCCGCGTCTTGGTCCTTTGGTGCGATACCCAGTGAAAAGCCGCCGATGCCAAAATTGGCGGAAGAGGCAAGTGGCATGGTGCTGAGATGTAAATCAACATCCTGATTCGCACACTCCACGGTCAGTGTTCTAAATAATGGATGGTTCTTAATCAGCCGCAAGTCACCCGCGTAACTCATATTGATGATTGGCATCAATAATCCTTTCTCAACCTGTTCAATACAGTATTTAAGGATACGCCCAAGCGCACGATCAAAGCCGAACGCGCTGCTGCCCATGACGTTCATCGTGCCATTTTCAAACTTGCCAATGGGGTGCAGCTTCAGCATATCGGCCATGAAGGCAACCGGGAATGGCAGCGCTTTTTTACCTTTGTCTTTCAGACATCGGCGGATAAAACGGTTGTCGCCAACAATGACATAGCTCTTGACCGAGTTTTTGAATTTCTTCAGTTCTTTGTTGATGTCGTTAATCGATCGATCCGCGCGTAACAGATTGTCCATGAACAGCGTAACCAGGCCCTGGCTTGCGGAAATAGTGCCACTGTCAAAGAGCTGCACTACCAGCGGTTTCTCGATTCCCAACTTCTCACGGAGTTCGTGAGATTCGGAATAGATAGTACTGACGACAGCCTCGCAGTTGGAGTGAATCGGTGTGAATTCTCCACTGGATGTTTGCACCACTACCAGGTCGTACTTGGGAACAATCTCCTCGAATAGAAAGTCGCGAATACTCTTGCGTAGTTGGACATTTTTAAATTGTTCCGGTTCTCTACCGATTTTTTTATTTTTGTAAATATTGGTGAGGGTTCCTTCGCTGACCGAATCGGTGTAGCGATTGTTTTCAATCATCACTGGCAGTCGCCATAATTGAATGGACCGACGTGCCAATTCCTCCTCAGGCAGACAGGCGACAGAATCTACAACTAATGCATAATTACGCGACAAAATGATAACCCCTAACTTGACTCCACTTTGTTATACATAGAAAAATCGGGTCGCGCAACGGCATTTATTTATAGCCTATAGGCACGTAAAGAATTTACTTTTACGGATGCGAGAATGAAAATAGATAAATGGCTGATGACGCCGTATCTGGTTATGTTCATTACCACTTCCGGGGTTGATCAACACACTTTAACTCGACATTATGGGGTGTGTCGCTCAAAGTGAATTTTCGGGGTAGAGCTTTATGATTCGGTTTCTGTATTTCCTGTACGTCCTGATTTTGGCCGCACTTGTGGCTGGGATTGCATACTGGTTGGTCTCACTGTGGCCACTTCTCAAGACCGAAACCCAAAGCGGTGATCATGATCGATGGTACCTGGAAGAATATGTGCCGCTGTGGGAGACCACTCCTTGGGAAACCCGGGAACAGCTTACCGCTCTCTATGCAGAGGAATTAGACGAACACCCCAATGACGACTTTCAGGTAACCACCATTAATGATGGTACTTTGTATCAGGAAGATATGGAGTCATGGCGAGTTGATGGCTGGATCGCAGCGAAAATGGTGAACTATCAATCCGAGTTGCTCAATGACACTACGGCCACCTACAAGGTCAAATGGCAAGATGTTTATGATGACGGCACCGTGGAGATATCGTGCGGCTGGTATATGGCTGACCACAATGACGAGACCTGGCGCATGACTCAATACGCCGAACTGGATTGTGAAATGCATGGATTGTAGATCAGGTGTTCAGGCCGCTTGCCGCAGTGTAAAGACACCCTATCATCAAGAGTTGGCACAGTCTTTTTTAAGCCGCCGCACAGCTTCCAGATCGTCCAACAAAGCCTCAAACTTAATGGCATAAGTAGCGCCATTTTACTATTATCAGTCTGACTAATACCCGTAATTACCTGCCCTTAGGCACTGTAATCACGATTCAGTCCCCGGTATTATGATCTATATGCTTTCTCTCAGTATCGAATGCATTCTCGTTTGATGTTTGAAGCGACATAAAAAGTCCGTCAGCAAAACAAGAGTGACAGCAGTTACCTCGGCCTTGGCGGATAAAAATAAAACCAACTCGAATAGGGTGAGGAGAAGACAATGTTGTATAAAAAGTTCGGCATGAGCGCGATAGCGCTGGCCACCGCGGCTGCGGTTGGTTCGGTTAACGCTCAAACACTGGAGGAGATTGTGGTGACCGCGCAAAAGCGTGCGGAAAGTCTGCAAGATGTTCCAATTTCCATTACCACGATTGACGGCGGCAAAATTGAGCAGGCCGGCATCAACAATCTTGAAGACCTGACGGCCTTCGTTCCCAATTTACAGTTAACCGAAAACGCGGTAGCCACCAGCATCGTGATGCGTGGTGTCGGCCCGGGTGCCAACCAATCCTTCGAACAATCGGTTGGTTTGTACGTGGATGGTATCCACCTCGGTAAAGGTCGCCAGGCACGAACTGGTTTATTTGACCTCGAGCGAGTTGAAGTACTGCGTGGACCACAAGGCATCCTGTTCGGTAAGAACACGCTTGCGGGCGCCATCAATGTAACCTCTGCTACTCCAATGCCTGGTGATGAAACATCTGGGAAAATCGCCGTGAGTGCTGAATCGTTCGGTGGCCAATCCATTGAGGCTAATCTGGCTGGCAGCGTCAGCGATTCACTGGCCTTGCGCTTCGCTTTTAAAGATCGCGAGGACGATGGCTATCTTGAAAACACATTTACCGGCGTAGATGGCCCAACCGCTGATGAAACTCTATGGCGTCTGGCTGCAACCTGGCAGCCGAATGATGATGTGACCGTTAAGTTCAAGCACGCTGAGGGCTCACACGAGCGCGTTGGCGGTACTGCAGTGGTTACCGTGGTCGACCCGGTACAAAATTTGGGTGCAGCCAGTACGCTGGCATTTGCCGTGATTGGCGCGTTCTTCCCGCAAGTAGCACAAAATGCCAACAACAACAGCCTGGATTTGTTTCGCGATGCGATCTCGCTGGGCGGAAATGCACTGGCGGCTGATGTGGGTAGGGGTACGGTTCCCGGTGAGAAACCAGAAGGCACAGACACTGATAACAGTGATACATCGTTGAATATCGATATCGACTTTGGTGATGGTTACACCTTTACCTCGGTAACTGGTTATTCAGAATACGATTATGAAGACGGTATCGATGCTGACTTCCTGCCTATTCGCTTTATTGGTCGTTCGGATATTTCTGAGTTTGATCAAACCAGCCAGGAATTCCGCATTGCCTCTGATCCAACTCGCAAGTTTTCCTACATCGCGGGTGCCTATTACGAGGAAGCTACTCAAGCGATTGATCGTATCGTTGCATTTGACGGAACGCTTGGATTACCAACCGGCTTGACGCCTTTTATTGGTGCGCCGTCCCTGTTGGCAGTCCCGCCGGCAACAGCAGCATTCCTGGGGTTACCACCAGGCGTAAATGGTCTAACCAGCTTTAATCAAATCGGTCGCCGCTCATTCTGGCAACAAGACACAGAAGCCTGGGCGGTATTCTTCCAGGGCGAATGGGCCTTGACGGATAGCCTGACGTTGACTGCTGGTGTTCGTTATACGGAAGAGACAAAAGATGCCATCGGCGATGTGCGTATCACCAATGACGCGACTGGCTTGGCGGTTCCAAGCCCGAACCCGTTAACCGGCGCGGTAGTTCGTGGTGTTGCACCAACAACCTATGATCACCTTTACGTGGATTCTCGTAAAACTGACCAAACCACACCGGGTTTCAGCCTTGAGTGGGATGCCAGCGATGACAGCTTGTATTACATCAGCTACTCAGAAGGCTTCAAAAGTGGTGGTTTTAACGCGGTAGATGATCAGGCGCCAGACTTGGCACGTGATAGTGGTCCGATATTTACCATCCCGGGTTCTGGTTGGTCCTATGACGATGAAACTGCGCAGTCTCTGGAGATTGGTGGTAAGCACACTTTGCTGGATGGTGCGATGACCCTGAACTGGGCATTGTTTGACAGTGAGTACGATGATCAGCAGGTGTCGACTTTCGTAGGTATTGGTTTCGAGGTTCGCAACGCGGCAACCTCAGAAATTAAAGGTCTGGAAGTCGACATGCTGTGGCAAGCCACTGATAACCTGCGTATTGGCGCAAACGTCGCCTTGCTGGATGCAAGCTACGGTGATTTCCCATTAGCGGGCTGTACTGCATTGCAACAATCTGCACTGGCAGGTGGCGCGACAGCGTCTGGTGGCTGTACCGTGCGCCTGGGTGACGATGGTAATCCAGTGGCAAACCAGGATCTGCAAGGTGGCCAACTGGCGAACGCACCGGATTACTCTGGTTCGATCTTTGCTGACTATGAGCGTCCTATCTCAGAAAACTATGATTTCTTCATGAGCGGTGATATCAACTTCACCGATGGCTACTTGCTGGCCGGCGACCTGGATCCAATCGACTTCCAGGACGGCTTTGAGAAAATCAATGTGCGTCTCGGTATCCGCTCAGACAACTGGGAGTTCATGCTGTACGGTAAGAATATTACCGATGAAGAAACCGCGTCTGGCGGCTTCGACGTACCGCTGCTGACTGGTGCACACGCGATCTACACTGATCCAGGTGCTATCTTTGGTGGCCGTATCAGCTATAGCTTCTAAGCAGTCCGAAAACAGTTCGTGATTTCTGATCACGAGCCAGGAAATAAGAGGGCCTCGGCATTTACCGGGGCCCTTTTTTATTGCGATGTTAATTATGCTGGCGTTGCATAGAGCCAGCGTTTTTATTACACTATTATAAAAATAGTCAATAAAGAATTAGCTGGAAATCAAATGAACAAGCTTATCCTGGCCTTGTGTATCGCCATTTCACTCACTGCCTGCTCCTTTTTTGTGGGTGAGCCTTCGCGCGTCGAAAACCCAATCATTCGTGGTATCCACTACGTCGGGCTAACCGTTAGCGATCTGGATCAAGCCAGCAAGCTGTTGAGCGACTCCTTCGATCTGGCCGCGGTTGAAAATGAGGCTATCAACAACTCGACCGTGATCGATACTTTGGCCGGACGCAGTGGAGTCAGTATCAACAGCCGACTGATGCGAAGTGTGAATGGTCAACTCCGCCTGATGCAGTTTGCTGATCCTTCTGAAGCAGCCGGCCAAACGCTTCGCACCGAAGTGTATGGCCCCGGTTTTTCTCATGCCTGCTTCCAGGTAAATCATGAGACCCAGGCCTATCAAAACTTCTTGGCTGGCGGGGGCACTCACGTTGGCTCCGAGGATATGGTGCAATTAAATCCAAGGAACCCGGTTTATTACGCCTACGCGCGTAACCAGGACGAAACCATGTTCGAGATCGAGCATGTGGACGTTGCCAAGCTGGATTTGCCGGAACCGCCCAAAAACAAGTATCGATTCCGTCATATTGCCCTGGCCAGCCCGGATATCGATCGCCTGGTCAAGTTCTACTCGGTGTTACTCGAATATGAAAACCCCAGGCGCCTGGGCCGTTTGTTCGCCATGTCAGGAGAGAAGTTTGATGATGTCTCGGGTTTGTCAGACGCGGCACTGAAAATGGCTTTCTTTGATGTGCGAAATATGGAATTGGAAATTGCCCAAATAACCAGCCACCCTACTGATTCGCCAACATCTCCGCGTCCGCTGGATGCATTGGGCTACAACATGATTGTGTTTGACGTCACCGATCTGGCAGCAGCAAAAGAAAAGCTGTTGGCCGCAGGTGGTAGCGTGATCACCGAGCCGACTGCTATGGATGGTGGGCAGATATTCTTTGGCCGGGATATCGACAGCAACCTGCTTGGTTTCCAGGTACTGGAGGCCGGTTCACCGCTGTCAGCACAAAATTTCGCAGATAACGGGATCTAACGGTCGGGCTTGCTTGATAGCTCAGGCAGCCTGACCCAGTTGGGCGGCAGTATGGTCAACGATGGATTTCGCTTCGCTACCCTCGATGCCCAACATGATTAGATACGTATAGGCGTAGTCGCGCACGGTTTGATCTACATCGGTTTGGTTTTCAACCAGTTCGATAATCATGCCAACCAGTGACCATAACATCATGGTATCCAGCATGTGCCCACGGATCGGGTTGGAGAAACGTCCCTGGTCAAAGCCTCTGTCCATATCCCGACGGAAATAGCTTTCGATCGATTCAATCAGTGCCGCAGCCAGTAACTTGGGATGTGCACTTAACCGAGTGGTTACCGGATCCAGGGTCAGCGCACGCGGAACGACTTGTGCAGAAATGGCTACAACCTCGGCCGGGTCCTCGATATCGGCCACCAGGTCGGCACCGGCCTGGGCGTGTTGGATATAGCGGTCGGCGACTGCCGCAATAATACATTCATCTTTACTGGCAAAGTGATAGTACAGCGTACGCCGACCTAAATCTGCCTGTTCGGTAATGTCATCCATGGTGGTTTTGTCCACGCCTTTCTGAACAACCAGTTTCAGGGTTGCCGCCAGTAATTTGCCCCTGGTTTTTAACCGCCGGCGCGTCATACGGTTTGGTTTTTCGGATTCTAACTGCTGGTTTTCAACTTGTGTTGACACGATATTTGCTCCGGATAAAGGCTGAATGACTGGGTTTTACAGCTTCTTTCGTTACTGTAGTAGATTATAGCATTTAAATATATATTTGCATATTAGTATAATTATGCACTACAATGCATAAAAATTACAGATCGAGACTATGAGCAAGCTACTTACAACACTCGGGGAGCCATTAAGCCCGGAAAATTCCGAATGCGTCGTCCTCCGTCGGCCCCGGCGACGCTCGCCCCGTGCGCCGACCAGCGTGCCCGCTGTCCCCGGATCCGGTCGTCCCGCGCTCCCGTCGAGCACACGGCGCTCGCGTCCGGGTTCTCCGGACCGACCGCGAACTCGTCCGCGAGACGGAGCGCGAAGAACCCGTCGGCG
>JBCCFY010000045.1:0-33566 GCA_039110515.1 Pseudomonadota bacterium | reverse complement strand
GTCAGGCCGCCTGCCCAAGCAAACGATGTTGGCATGGATCTACCTGCTACGCGGCGTAGTAATCGCGATTTTTATCATTCTGCCGCCCACCATTTATTCCGTGGTGTTTTTCAGCATTGGCATGGGTCTATTGTGGTTAGCCACCATTCCGCCCACTTCTGGCCTAGTAGCCGTGATGTTTGGCACACGGTACATGGCGCTGCTCTACGGCGTGGTATTCCTCTCTCATCAGCTAGGTAGCTTCAGCGGAGTCTTGCTTGGCGGCTATCTCTATGAGCAATCCGATGCATTTCAAATGATCAGTACTTTCTGCGGTCAGTATCTTGGCTTTTCCACCTACGGCGATGCTGCGCGCTATGATCTGATCTGGTTGATTAATATTTTGCTGGGCATTGCAGCCGCCCTGATCCATCTGCCTATACAGGAACGCGCAGTTGGTCGTTTCGCCGCGCGTCCCACCTAGTTCAACTTCTCTAACTTATTTACACCGTTCTTGGCGCGCATTTTGCCCGCTCTCGAGTGCGGATGCAGCCCGCTTTATAAATAAATACTGTTTTTATAAACAGTAATCTTCGGTTCGTTGTATACTTGGATGAAACTAACTCGTTCACGGAGGTGAATATGTCTGTTTCTGTTACCGAATTATGGTTGGTTATTCTTCTGGCAGCGCTGTTCTGTTGGATCGCCAGCTCGCTGATCCACATGGTGTTCAAATACCACAATTCCGACTACAAAGAACTGGCTAACGAGGATGATGTGGCGGCTACGCTACGTGCCTCAAATGCAGACCCGGCGCTGTATACCATGCCCCACTGTATCGACATGAAACAAATGGGTGAGGAATCCATGCAGAAAAAGTTTAATGACGGTCCGGTTGCAATGATCACTATTTTGCCAAATGGCATGCCGCCGATGGGCAAACTACTGACCCAACAAATTCTGTTTTTTGCTTTTGGGGGTTTATTGATCGCCATGGTAGCCGTCATGTCTCTGGGCAGCGGTGCGGATTCTATGGCGGTGTTCAAATTAGTGTTTATCACTGCCTTTCTTGCCTATGCCTGGGCGCAAATTCCGTACAGCATCTGGATGGGCCAGCCGTGGTCGAACTGTCTGCGTTATATCCTTGATGCCATTATTTATGCCGCGGTGTCGGCGGGCACATTTGCCTGGTTGTGGCCTTGATACCAACTAATTGATGAAGTTCTGGCCAGTGCCGAAAGTTCTTTCTCCGCACTGAGCTAAGCACTGGCCAGCACAATCAACAAAGGACTGGAACGGTTTTCCCAAGATGACTCGTGTAACGCAATACCTGGTGACATTGGCAACGGGTTTTGCAGTTGGCTGGATCCTGCAGACACAGCTCTTCCCGGCAACTTCGTTTCCACCAGCCACAGAGACGGACACACAAGCGGTCTCAAACCCGAAACCCGCTGAGGCCGTTGTTGCGAAATCCTCGGTGATCGGTGAAACAGCAGTTAGTGATACACAAACTAGCAGCACGACTGAAAACAACAGTGCTCAACAAGAGGCGGAATGGTCTTCCTTCAGCCTGATTGAAGAACTTGCAAACTTGTCTGAGCAAGAATTCGAGAAACTACTCTACGAACTGGCGCGCGACGAGTTTCAGCTAAGCAAAACGCAGGTGTTCAGAATGCTGGAAGATTTGCATAGCATCACCGACCCAGCAACGCGCAATCGCCTGATTCAATACCTGGGCGCCAGCCGCTTTCATAGAAATGGAGCAGATTTCGACCCTCATGGCATGGAACGTTGGGTCATAGACCAGGTTCAGGAACTCAATCAAAGATCAGAGTGGCTGGAAGTATTAAGTTATTGGGGTACCCACTATGAAGACAGCACCCGCCTGCTGGTTGAGTCACTTGATCAATTCAGTGAAACAGAGCGAGTGTCAGCAATGCTTGCCCTGTCCCGAAACCTCAGGGTCATTCTTCCAGAGATAGCAGCATCAAAGAGCGAGTTTGCAGAGCAACTGTTTCCATACCTCGATTCAGAAAATGAACTGGAGCGCGCGGCCGCCTTGCGGGCATTGTCGCCCTACGCCGATAACCTCAACGACACGATAACAGCTGCCCTGGCCGATGATTCTGAAGCGATGCGCCTGAGTGCCCTTTGGACCATGCTCGACCGGCATCGCATCAACACCGATGAAATCAAGGATTTACTGGTTTCGCGGATGCAATCTGAATCGGCAAGCGCCCTCGAGCGAGTTCGTTCCTACTCTGCACTGCAGTTGTTGCCAGTCGAGGGTAGACACTATGAGGCCGTCTACGAGTTCAGACTTGGTCATGCTCACCGACTAACACAGCAAATGCGGCGAGAGAATCCTGGCGCCTCTTCACCCTGGATGTAACTCATAGCCATGTCAAACAACCGTTGGAACAAACTCCATGTCTGACCAGCCGAAAACCAGCGTTCTCCCCTTGGTCATGACATTCCTGGCGGGTGCGATCGGTGGCTGGTTGATGAGTCAACACTGGCCAAGGGATCAGCCCGCCGAGGTGGCTACGTTAGCGCAAGCTGCACCGCAAGCGCCTGTATCCAAGGAGAGCGAAAACGAAGTACAAAGCAGTGAGCAGAGCGGGGAGGACAACCGACCTGCATCAACAGCAGATAACTCCGTAGACATAGAAGCAGAATTGTCCGCATTGATCTATACGGAAATAGATTTTCACGAGCTTACCGCTGACAGGATCATTGCCTACTTGGATCATATCCTGCAAGACCCAAAACGACGCATCCTCGGCGAGAAGGAGCTTCGAGATTTAATCAGGGGAATTCCCGAAATCAATTACGCGTTGCTGGATAAGTTAATGGATGTTGAGGATGAACGCGTGCGCAGCCAGTTGGAAATATTGTTTATGGTCAACAATATGTCGCAACGGCCATTTCTTGAACCGCATGTGATGGAAAAAATCAAAGCGGGAGAAAACCGCTCAGAATGGTTGCGCATGATGGGTAATTGGGGACTGCAAGCCAAGTCAAATATTGCCTATCTACTAGACGAAATGCCTTACTATGAAGTACCGGCTGACGTGGGTTCAGCGATCAGGGCCATAACGGGCAGTTCATGGGCGCAAAGTTCGGCTCTGTCACCCGCAGAGCAACGATTCATCGGCGATACCGTCAATGGCTATCATGAATCCGAACACACCGATATCCGCGCGGCCAGTATTGCCGCCCTGAGTAGTTTTCCGGGCAAAGACCTGGAACAACGCTTGATCCAGGCGCTCCAGGATTCATCTGACCTGGTCCGACACGAGGCGGCCCTGGTCTACCAGAACAACCCCTTCCCCTCTAGCGAGATAGAGGCTCTTTTGGAGTCAACAATCGAGCCAGAAATTGAGTCTGACAACCAACCGTAGAGACAAACCCCAGAAGTTGGGATGATTCTGCCTACTTTAGAGTGGGCACAATCAGAACTTTACCGTTTCGCCCATCGGCCGCTGCACGGCTTACCGCTTTTTTCACATCGGCAACATTAAAACGAGAATCAACATCGGCTTTCAACACACCACTGGCCACCAGCGGGATGACTTTTCCAAATGCCGCTTGTTTCTCTTCATTGCTGGCGGTTTGATACCACTTGGAAAGCCAGAAACCACGGAGTCGAACATCATTGAAAATAGTTTTCGCCGGGTTAATCGTTGAAGGTTGACCCGATAGTACGCCGTAAGCCACTGCAGTGCCGCCATAAGCCAAACTATCCACCAAGCGTGGCAGGGTTTTACCGCCTACCGCATCAATGGCTAATACCGTACCTTTGCCTTCAGTTGCTGCCTTGATCTCCTCAGCCAGGTCAGGCCCATCGATCAACACAACGTCAGCACCCTTAGCTTTCAGTTCATCAGCCAAACCTTCTCTTCTAACCACGTTCACAGTTTTAATCCCGCGTTGTGCGGCGAGCTGGATCAGGTAACCACCGACCGCGGAATTGGCCGCGCTCTGGACAATCCAGTCTCCCTCTTGCAAATCCACGTAGGAGTCCAGCATCAATAAAGCTGCAAGCGGGTTTACCGCCGCCATAGACAATTGTTCAATAACTTCTTGGCTGGGTGATCCGAGATCGGGTAAAGGCACAAACACCGCTGCTGGCGCTACGATTTCATCGCGCCAGGTTGAGCCACCGGCAAGCAACACCAACTGCCCCACACTGAGGTGCGAAACTTCTTCTGAGACTTCCAATACGCGACCGACACCCTCATTGCCTGGAACTGATGGCAATACTGGATCGACGCCATAACGCCCAGCGATCTGCAGCAAGATGGATGGATGAATCGGGGTGGCGAGAACTTGTACCCGCACTTCACCACTGGCAAGTACCTGATGTTCCAGCGATTTCACCTCCAACACCTCTGCAGGGTCTCCCATTTTGTTCAACTCCACGTAAAGGGTGCTGCTGTTTTCATCAGCAATAGCCGTGGCCTGGAAGAAGGTAAAAATAATCAGGATTAATGCACTTAAAGTTTTCATAGTTTGTCACTGGGGTAAGTATCCGTACGCAGATTCAATTTGAATAGCAACAGCTTGGGTTAGAGAAATTTCAGATGAGCAGGCTAAAGAGCCGCGAAAGTTACCTGCCAGGGCAAAAATGTCGCAATTAGACTATTAACTTGCTCGCTGAAGTATCCCCGAGTTACTCGGGCAAAGCAAACCGAGTTTATTACTAACAACAGGCAGAGGTTTTGGCGTTCACTGGCACTGGCTGATCCTCTTCGAGCCCTCTTCCCAGGCAGGTGTTCGCAGACAGGTAAAAATCCACAAACTTCTGTTCGAAGTCCGCAGCAACTGATGTCTGCACGAATTCTCGCTTTAGTAATGCAGCTTGCCATTGTCGCAATTTTGGATAGTCGGCAAAGAAATCAAACCCGGTATGCCGGCGAACAATGTCAGCTCGATGCAGTAGAGGTGTCCAGGCGATATCCACATTGCCGAGTTCCTCACCGTTGAAGTAAGGCCCATCCGCCAAAGCGTTCTCGATGGTGGCAAAAGCCTTATTAAGCTTAGCCACACGCTCCTGAAAGGTCGCTGCATCAGTGCTGCGCATGGTGCTGCATTGCACCAGGTAATTCTTGGCAGCCAGGTAACTCCAGGCGCGATTAACCGCGCGCTGTTCTGCTCCCACGTTTGACTCAAGGGCTGGTGTTACATCATCGATGTACTCCATAATGGCCTCGGACTCGAATAATACCGAACCGGCACCGGTAACCAGGATGGGCACTTGCCCATGCGGCGACAAATCCAAAAACCACAGGGGCTTGTTGTTTAGATCGATATAGTCGATCTCATAGTCCAGACCCTTAGCCTCCAGCAATGCAGTGACACGTTGAACAAATGGACAAATTTTGAAACTGATAATTTTCATAAGAGAAACCTCGATTAAAGTGAATTCACTCACTAAGACGAGGCAACTCTAGAAAAGACGAAAAAAATTAGCAGTTTTTGCAGTCCTTTGCTTTGGCGGTGTAATCGATCACTTTTCCATCGCGGTCTACAGAAAAATAGCAACACTGTTCAAACACCTGGCGCAAGGCACCGCGAGCCGTTTGCACCCTGGATTTAAGCGTGGAATAACTGACTCCAGTTTGTTCTGCAAGCTGCTTCTGAGATTGCCCATGCAAATCGATACTTCGCAATAAGGCAGCTTGCTCAGTTGGAAGAGCGGCCATCATCGGTTCGATGCACAAGGCTAGCTCTTGCTCGATTGCTGCATCATCAGCTGACGGGTTTACCAGGTCTTCAGGTAGTTCACCAGCCTGCTCGCGTGCGCGCTTGCGATAAAAATCAATGACCGTGCGATGTGCCACCTGGAACAGCCAACTACCCAAGCGTTCAGTGTCCTCCAGCGTATCCAACTTGTTGTAGGTCTTGATCAGAACATCCTGCAGCAAATCTTCAATATCCGCTTGATTAGCCACTTTAGTGCGCAGGAACTGTCGCAGTCGGGCTTGATATTCACCAACCAGATCAGCAAATTCGACTCTATCCATTTTCACTTACACGGACGTCCCGGCGATCAAGCTCGCACCCAGTCCTGTATTAAAAATCATCCTGCAGGCTCCTCACACAATGGTTTCCTGGTGGCAAATTCAACTCCCCCAAGTTCTTCTGCCTGGTACGCGATTGGCTGTCTCGGCGCCAAAACCAGGTGCGAAGTCTGCAGCTTGGCATAATAGCTGTCACCAGCAAATTCTATCCCGCGTATCGCCAATCCTCTTTTCACGATATCAAGCGCGGCCTGACGGTAGGTCTCACTTACATACACAACCGCATGTAGTGCCAGCATATTGAAAACACGGTACAAATTATCCGCATACTTAATGTAGCGGATGTTATCCCAGGCAGAGCGACTCAACTGCCCTGGAACCTGGATACCGAACTTTGACAAACCCAGGTAGTAGGCATCGGTATTCGCCGGCAGAGTGATCTGCGCCGGGAAATCTCTGACAAAGCAGCTGTCATCCTCAAGTATTGCGAACGGAACTTTTAGCTCCGGCATTTGCAAAATTTTCATATGCGACAGCGCGATGCCATTCAGTTTTGTTCCTTCGCGAACGCCTTCGACAAACTGATATTTATAACCCAGCGAATCCAGTTGCGAGCGAATATGCTCGCGCCGATCATGATCCTCTTTCAAATTGATCACATAATAAGTAATCGCTGAAAGATCCAGGACCTGGGTCTGTTTCTCTGTTTGCAGCAGATCAGGCGCAAGCAAATGCCCACTACGTTGCAATTGGTCAAGTGTCATCAGCAGCGCGGTGCTGAGTTCGCCATCAGGCACATCGTATTTTGCCCGTAGATGAGAAAACATCTCGGTAACTTGGCGATCACCATTGCACAAGCTCCAGATTTCTCGCGCGGAAGCGTTCAATCTAAACGCCTCATTGGAATCCGGTTTGGTCAACAGGATTAGGTCGTCTTGCTGTTGCTCAACGGTATCGGGAGCCTGTTGCGGACAACAGTGATTGTTGGCCAGCACATTAGCCTCGTAATTCGTTTCCACAACTGTCATCGCGAACTTGTTTCCTAAGCGATTTAATCGAGTGGCCAGGGTAGCTTATCTTGCAATCGCTGCACTGCTGCAGACTCACCCGGCTCTTCTTTTACACACTCCCCGCTAACTGCCCGCCACCAGGGATCGACTGGTCGCTGCTCTTTGGGTTCGACGGCTTCTCCTAGTTGAGGCAGCAACAAATGACTCTTGTTCGGATTGGCTTTCGCCAGTAGAGTTTCCACGGGCTCATCCCAGGCATGCATCGCCAGGGAAAACGTGCCCCAGTGAATAGGCAACAATGTGCCACCACCCAGGTATTCATGGGCAGTTAACGCGTTCTCCGGTCCCAGGTGCATGTCTCCCCAGGCTGGGTGAAAAGCGCCGACTTCCAGCATCACCAGGTCGAACGAACCAAAGTGCTCACGTATGTCCCGATACTGACGGGTCAGCCCGGTATCACCACTGAAAAACACTCGGTGCTGTTCACCTTCAATCACCATGGAAGACCACAATGTCTGGTTACGGTCCTTGAGACCGCGCCCGGAAAAATGTTGCGATGGTGCAGCGGTGACAGCCAGGTTCTTGCCAGGCACGGTGCAGGACTGCCACCAGTCAAGCTCAGTAATGCGATCCGGTACGATCCCCCAGGACTCAAGATGCGCGCCGACCCCGAGTGACGTAATAAACGGCACGTCAGACTTGGCCAGGGCGCGGATGGTTGGATAATCCAGATGGTCATAGTGGTCATGCGAAATGATGACGACATCCACAGTTGGCAAATCCTGCAATCGCACAGGCATCGCTTGGAATCGCTTTGGTCCAACCAGGGAAAATGGCGAAGCCCGATTACCCCAAACCGGATCGGTGAGCACGCGGCAACCATCAATTTCAATATATACCGTGGAGTGACCCAGCCAGGTTGCCCGTAAACCGGTAGCTGGTTTGCTTAGCCAGGTTTCTCGCGGGTCCGCCAACGGTAAAGGCTCTCGGGGGATACGATTTAAGTCATCGCAGAAAAACTCTTTGAGGGTTGGTCGCGGCGCGTGGCGATCACGCAATCCAGGGATAACGGGGTAGATGTTGCGCAACCCGTTACCGTTCCACATCGGTGACTGTTGTAAGCGCTCAAGTCTCTCACCTGAAACCGCAGCTCCCATTGATCGCATAGTCTTCTACTTACCTACCGCTGATTTTGTTCATTAATCTTGAGATTCAATCACGCTCGATTGTAACCAATAAACCGGATGTTGGGACGATAAACGAATATTGCAATTCCGATTCACAACCTGGCTGCCCAAAATCTGTCTACCCAGTTGATTGACGGCATCAGCAAATTATGTAAACATATGAACACATATTTAATTGTTTATTTGTTTGAATCAATGAAAAGCAACCGCAGGCCTATCCCCGGCATGGATCATGAGGAAAAAATTTCGCAGTTGGCCGACCTGTTCAGCTTGATGGGCGACCCCAGCCGTTTGCGCATCATTCTCACTTGTCTGCATGAACCAATCAGTGTGTCAGACATTGCCAGCGAGTTAGGACTATCCCAATCCCTGGTTAGCCATCACCTCAGGTTATTGCGAGCCGCGCGCATGGTGCGCGCTGATCGTCGCGGTAAACAGGTGTTTTACATCGCTGCCGATGAACATGTGCGTTGTGTCATCGAGGATATGGCCGAGCATATTAACGAGCCTGCGGAACTGGAGGTCGGCTGATGGTTGCTTGCAGTAGTTGCGCGTCGGACGTTGGTAACAACCCCAATCGTCCTGATCCACTGTTCCGTCGCGTGCTGTGGATCGCTCTGATCGTCAATGGCGGGATGTTCCTGGTTGAAATCATCGCCAGCTATTTAGGCGATTCGATGTCGCTGCAGGCCGATGCGCTGGATTTTTTCGGCGATGCCGCCAATTACGCGATAAGCCTGTTCGTGCTTGGAATGAGTGTTCGCTTGCGTGCACGAGCATCGATGATTAAAGGCGTGAGCATGGGTTTATTCGGGCTTTGGGTGATCTTTAACGCTGGCTACCGAGCCCTGAATGGCAGCGAACCCGATGCCTCCATCATGGGCGGCATTGCAGCAGTGGCTTTGTTAGCGAACGTGTCTGTCGCACTGATGTTGTTTCGCTACCGCACCGGCGATTCCAATATGCGTTCAATCTGGCTCTGCAGCCGAAACGATGCAATCGGCAATTTGGCCGTGATGATTGCCGCCGCTGGCGTATTTGCATCCGCCTCACGGTGGCCGGATTTGATCGTAGCCGGAATTATTTCCTCCTTGAGTCTCACTGCTGCATACCAGGTCATCCGCATGGCAAGGGATGAAATGCGTACTGGCCAAGTGGCAACGTCAAGTTCGCCCCAAGAACAAATCAGCTAAACGCTGATTTACCGAAATGGCAAGACTACATGGAACGTAAATGATCCCGCACCAAGGCCTTTACCAACGATAGGCACATCAACACCATGACCACCGTAAACGGCAAGGCGCCCAATATCATGGCGTTCTGAAGTGCTCCCAAGCCACCGCCGCCAGCAATGAGCAAGGTGGCAATTACCAGGGTCAGGATAATCCCCCAGATAATCCGATGCGGGATGCCGGTATCGATATTCCCACCTGCCATAATGGTATTTAACACCAACACTCCACTATCTGCAGATGTCACCAGGAAGGTGAGTATCAACACCACGCAGAGTACCGTCATCGCGAACTGCATGGTGTCGCCAAACATGGTTTGCAGAGTCACAAACAGGCTTGAAGTGGTACTGGCATTAATAATATCGCCCTGCGCCACACCGCTCATTTCCAAATCAATTGCAGTGCCGCCCAATATCGTCATCCAGGCGAAACACACCAGGGCTGGTGCTATCACAGCGCCCAGCACAAACTCACGAATGGTGCGACCGCGAGAGATACGGGCCAGGAATAAGCCCACAAAAGGCGCAAAGGCAATCCACCATGCCCAGTAGAAGGTAGTCCAGGTTTGTTGCCATTGTCCGACTTCCGTGCTCGTATCGTAAGCGGTGAAAGACAGAGTCAGGAAGTTTTGCAGGTAGTCGAGCATGTTCGTCGCATAGATCTCCATGGCATAGGCAAAAGAACCGAAGAATACGAACGTGAGCAGTAACACCACCGACAAAACCATATTGAGATTACTCAGATATTTCACGCCTCGCCCCACACCGGAAACTGCGGACAAAATCGACATTGCCATTATCAGCACAAGCCCCATCAACAGCCCTTCTGTACTGGGCAATGGTAAAGTAGTCTGGGAACTTCCTGGCTGCACCAACCAATCGATCCCGGTAATGCTGTACGCGCCATCCACCAATTGGTTAATCCCGTAACCAATGGTGACCGCGACACCTAAAATTGTCGCGACCATGCCCAGGATGTCTACTGAATGTCCCAGCACCCCGTTAGTCCGCTCTCCCAATATGGGGGTTAAAGCAGAGCGCAAGGTCAGCGGCATGTCCCGGGTATAGGAGTAGTACGCCATGCTGATGGCTGCCACAACATAGATGGACCACGCATGGAAGCCATTGTGCAGAAAGGTATACCGATAGGCACTGGTAACGGCGGCGGCGGAATAGCCTTCATGATTGCCGAGCACGGTTTCCGGGTTGCTGCCCCATTGCAACAAGGGCTCGCCGGTGGCATAGACCATCAAAGCCACACCCAAACCGGCACCGAACATCATCGAAAACCAGGAAAAAGTAGAAAACTCGGGTCGCTCATCAGGTTTGCCCAGGCGACGCGAACCGTAACGCGGTATCAGCGCCAGGGTGAAACCGAAGAGTGTGAAAAATCCTACTGAGTATATATAGACCGTGTTGAACTGCTCCAAGGCCGCCGCATTCATAAACGACAGCGCATCGTTCGCATTGGCGGGCCACACCGCGGCCCAGACTACCAGCAGGCTGATGGCAAATTTGCTCACCAGGGCGATGGGAATATTAAAGCCCTGGTAAAAACCCTGTTCCTCAGTTTTTATTTTTACGTCGGTAAACGGCGCTTTTAATGGCATGGTTGTTCAGTTGGTCACTTGTCGACTGCGTTACGGGACTTTGTGTTGACGGATAACGGCCACTCTACGCAATCGGTCATAGTCAGATCATATAGGAATTCCGATGAATTTGAATTACCTCAACCGTTTTACCCTGCATTGCTACAGAACTCAGACTAATCGGCGCTGTGCTATATTGATTTCATCGTTATGAGGTTGACTGTATGTCAACCTGATTCATTTTTCGCAATTTAGGAGGCCTTCATGAAGTTCAAAAGTATCCGCATTGTTGTTCCTGCTTTGCTTGTTTTAGCCCTGTCCGCATGTGCCCAATATCAATCGGTCAACGAGCCTGAAGCGACGTCGGACGCGCAACTGAGCCTGGCCAAAAAAGCCGGCGCACCGCTGTTTGATGGCATGGGCGACCACCATCATCCGATCAGCACCAGCGACCCCAACGCGCAACGGTATTTTGACCAGGGCCTGGTGATCGACTTTGCCTTTTAATCATGCTGAATCGGCGCGGTCATTTCGCGCAGCACAGACCCTGGATCCAAACTGTGCCATGTGTTACTGGGGCGAGGCGCTGGCCCTGGGCCCGAACATCAATGTCACCAGCGATGGCAAGGTGGTAATGAATGATGAAGACCGCAAAAAGGCCCACGTGGCAATCCAAAAAGCCATCAGCCTGAAAAGCTACGCGACCGATGTGGAACGCGATTACATTGACGCCCTGGCGGCGCGATATAACGGCGATCCGAGCACGGACCGTGAACCCCTGGACCTGGCCTATGCGGACGCCATGCGCGAGCTTCACAACAAGTACCCGGATGATGACGATGCCGCCTCTCTGTTTGCCGAATCGCTGATGAACACCATGCCGTGGGACTACTGGATCGATCCAGAAAACCCGAAACCCCGCACCGAGGAGGTACTTGAAGCATTGGAAACCGTTTTGGCCCGATCCCCACGCCACCCGCTCGCTATTCACCTCTATATCCACGCGGTGGAAGCCTCCTCAACCCCCGAACGAGCCGAAGGCCCGGCTGATGTACTTGCCGACCTGGTACCAGGTGCCGGACACTTGGTACACATGCCATCGCATATCTATTGGCGCGTGGGACGCTATGCCGATGCCTCAGAGGCAAATATGAAAGCAGCAGCGGTCGATGAGGCGTATATCGCCGCCTGTAATGCGCAAGGGTTTTACCCTGCGGCTTATTACCCGCACAACATCCACTTCCTGTGGGCCGCCTCAAGCATGCAGGGTCGCAGCGCGGTGGCGATCGAAGCCGCTCGCAAGGTGGCTGCCAATGTGCGTTTGGAAATGATCGATGCATTCCCCGGTGTGGAGTTTTTCCACACCATTCCATTGCTGGCGCTGACCCAGTTTGGACGTTGGGATGAGGTGCTCGCGGAAGCACAACCGCCGGCCAACCTGGAATTCTCCAATGCCATATGGCACTACGTACGCGCTACCGCCTATGCTCGCAAGGGTGATTTGTCAGCAGCACGCGTAGAGTATGAAAAGCTTGTGCCGTTGCGTGCGGCGGCCGATGTCACTCACCTGGATACCATCCAATACCCGGCCACCATGCTGCTCAGCATCGCCAATGAGTTGGTGCAGGGGGCAATTGCCCTGGCGGAAACGAATTACCCGCTAGCGATCAAGCACTACCGTGCGGCGGTTGAGATTCAGGATGAGCTGCCCTATACCGAGCCACCGTTCTGGTACTACCCAACCCGCCAATCACTGGGCAAGGCCTTGTTACTCGCCGACAATGCGGCCGAAGCAGAAGCAGTTTATCGCGCCGATCTAAAACATTATCCGCGCAATGGCTGGTCCATGTATGGCCTGATCCAGGCGCTAAAAGCGCAGGGCAAGAACAGTGAGAAGATCCAGGAGAAATTTGCCATCGCCTGGGCGCAAGCGGATGTTGAACTGCCCTCTTCCCGCTACTAATCTAATTCGTTGCGCCAAGACAGTAACTTGATTTAAAAGCATTCTGCTTGCACACTGGCTCTGTTAGAGCGAGCCTTCGCTCGCTTGCCCATTGGGCAAGTTTCAGAATTTACAAAGGTACTATTTATGACTAATCTTCGTTTCCTGCTCAGCGCACTGGCGCTGGTCAGCTTTACTGCATCCGCAGACAATCCCTACCATCGCCCTGCAGATGATATCTCCAAGCACTGTGAGAGTTATATAGCCGAGTTTGATGCGGGCCTGAAAAAACTGGTGGCCGACGATTCTGCCGCCAGCTACACAAGCGTTTCAGAACCGCTGGACAACCTGATGATGGAGTTTCTGGATGAACTGCTGCACGACTACCTGGTGCAGAATGTGCACACCGATGAAGCTATTCGCAAAGCAAGCACGGACTGCACGCTGAAAGGCTTTGAGGTGTTAAACAGCATGAACGCAAATCGCGCATTGTATGACCGAATAACCGAGATAGATACCAGCGACCTTCCCGCAGACAAGTCCTTCAGTGTTGATTACTGGAAAGAACAGTTTCAAATCTCAGGCATCGGCAAAGACGAAGAAACTCGCAATAAAATCAAAGCGATAAACGATGAAATTTCAGAGATTTCTAATACTTTTCGCCTCAATATCAATAATGCAGTGGATTCCATCAAGGTTAAAGCAGAACGTCTGGCCGGTGCACCCGATGACTACCTGGAGTCGCATCCGGCGGACGAGGACGGCCTGGTTACCATCACCACGGCCTACTCCGATATCTCACCAATTTACAAATATGTGCACGATGCTTCCCTGCGCAAGGAAGTCTATATGATGAGCCGCAACCGGGCCATGCCAGACAACCAGGAAGTACTGCTCAAGCTGTTAAACAAGCGCCAGGAACTGGCCGACATCCTCGGGCATGACAATTTTGCGGAATACAATATGCTCGGCACCATGGTCAAAACTCCAGCTAACGTGGTGGAGTTCACCGCCAAGTTGAGCGCCGCTATCGAGAAACCGGTGGCTGCGGAAAAAGCCCGCCTGCTGAAACGCATGAAGACAATCGATGCAGATGCTGACGCTGTGCGCAGCTGGCATGCCTCGTACTTATCCAACATTATTCGTGAACAGGAGTACGAACTGGATGCCAAGGAAGTACGTGAGTACTTTCATTACGACAAGGTGCGCGATGGGATTGTCAGCCTCACCGAAGACCTGTTTGATCTTGAGATCAAGCCCTACGGTGGCAGCACCTGGCATGAAGATGTTGAAGCCTACGAGGTATTTGAGAACGATACACTCATCGGCAGAATGTATCTGGATTCGCACCCTCGTGAGGGCAAATTCACTCATGCGGCGCAGTTCGGCGTCAAAATGGGCAAGAAAGGCGTTGTTATTCCAGAAGGCGCATTGCTGATGAATTTTCCCAAAGGCCTGATGGAGCACGGCCAGGTAGAAACCTTCTTACATGAGTTTGGCCACCTGATTCACTGGATCTTTGCTGGTCAGAACGATATTGCCAACAGTCGCTTCCAGGATGAATCGGATTTTGGCGAAGCACCTTCGACCATGCTAGAGGAGTGGGTGTGGGATTATGAAACACTCAGCAAATTTGCCACCAACGATAAGGGCGAGGTCATCCCGCCCGAGTTGGTTAAGAAAATGAATCGAGCGCGTTACTTCGGGCAAGCGGTCAGCGTAGCTTCACAGCTGACCTATACCGCCCTGTCATTTGATATTTACAATCGCAATCCAGAAGGCATGGACCTGGCAGCCTTTGAGAAAGACATATTCGACCGTTACTCGCCATATGGCTATGACGAGGGCACCCATATGCATGCGTCGTTTGGCCACCTGGCCGGCTATGGGGCGAAGTACTACACCTATCAATGGTCGAACTCGATTGCTGAAGAACTGTTGTCCAGATTCAAGAAAGAAGGATTACGCAACAAAAAGACCGCAGCGGATTATCGCTACAAGATTCTGGCCAAAACCGGCACCCAGCCAGCCAGCGAATTGGTTAAGGATTTTCTCGGTCGAGACTTCTCGGTAGACGCGTACGCCAAGAAACTCAGCAAGGTTGAATAGCGTCTGATTTAATCGCCCGAACTTGTGCCTGGCTGACCGGGCACATTCACACGTGGTAAGGTAAGGCGGGCAAGTGGCTTGGGCTACTTGCCTGCTCCCTAACTCTGGAATCTTCATTGCAAAAGCGATCAAACCCTCAATCCATTGTCTCCTTTGTGAGCCGGTCGGCCCTTCGGTTGCTGGCGTTGCTATGCTTTGTAACGCTGGGCTCGCTGCAAGCTCAGGGGAGCAGTTTGGCTTTGGTAAATGCGAATATTTATACGGTTAACGATGCCGCCCCGAGGGCACAAGCGGTGCTGGTGGAAGATGGTGTGATTACCCGGGTCGGCAGCGATGAAGAAATCCTGGCGGGCCTGGATTCACAAACAGTCGTACATGATCTTGATGGGCGTTTCTTAATGCCGGGCTTTCAGGATACGCATCTTCATGTTGCTGAAGCCGGATTGTTTGAGATGATGTGCCTGTTCGATGAAACTGCGCCGTCGATTTCGGCATACAAAAGGCAGTTCATTGACTGTGCCGAGTTAACCGAACAGGAAGATGGCCCATGGATTCTGGGTGTTGGCATTGCGGTCTACGACATGCTCAAAGATACCAGCCAGACGCCCCGGGCTTTTCTTGATGAATTATTCCCGGAAACGCCGGTGCTGATCCTGGATAACCTCGGCCATGCGGCGTGGGCCAACTCCCTGGCCATGGTACGGGCTGGCTATGCACTGGAGAACCCCCGTCAGCCAGCGGGTGGCATTATTTTGACCGATGACCAGGGGCAAGCAACCGGGGAATTGTTCGAGAATGCGCAGCAACGCCTGCGCGACCTCGCGTTTATGGAGAGCGATCCAGATCAGGCTATCGCCTACCAGGGCCTGCTGCAGGGGTTGCAGACGATGGCTGAAAATGGGGTCACCACGGTCAGTGATGCGGGGGGCTACTGGACCCGTAATGACCAAGATCTATGGTTTCGCGCAGAGCAAGCTGGACGGATGACAGTGCGAGCCTTCAATGCGCTCTACTTGTTTCCTGATCGAGCACACGAAAAACAGATACAGCAGATCAATGCCCTATTCAGGAATGATCCAAACTCACGAGTTCACTTCAATACAGTAAAAATCTACGTCGACGGAATTTTGTCGCTCGGCACGTCGGCATTAAGACAGTCCTATCGAAGAATCGTGGTTCCAGAATTGAATTTTGCGCGTGGCTTTGAATACTTTGATCCGCATTTACTGCAGCTGTATAGCCGCGAGTTTGTGAAATCCGGTTTTCAGTTGCACTTTCATAGCACCGGCGACCGAGCCGCCAGTATTGCGCTGGACGCCATTGCCGGAGCGCAAGACCCTGCTCAATCAAGCCGCTCTCGTCATCGTATCACCCACAACTTCCTGGTCGATGAGGCAGACTTCCAACGCTTTAGAGAGTTTGGGGTGACTGCCGATATTCAGCTCAACCCAGGCGCACTGGACAGAACCTACTACCGCCCTTTTCTGCGCGAAATTATCGGCAGTAAGCGTGAAGCCAGCCTGCTACCCGTTCGGCCACTTTTAGATGCCGATGTTAAGGTCGTACTGAGCAGCGATTACGATGCTGGCCCACTGTCCCCGCTGGGTACGATTGAACGCGCATTGACGCGGCGAGACAACAAGAAGATGGCAGTCCCAACGCTGAAGAAAGCCATCGAGATGACCACCATTGATGTTGCCTTTGCTTTAAAGCAGGAAGATCGAACGGGCTCTATCGAGGTAGGTAAATGGGCCGATATGATTGTGCTGGACCAGGACATCACCCAAATTCCAACGAAGAAAATCGGCTCCACCAAGGTGTTGGCGACCCTGCTTGGGGGCGAAGTCGTATTTGACCGGCAACAGATATTTGAACAGTAGCAAAGCGGTCTCAATCAGTTCAGGATGCCATTTCCTGGCCTTCTTCCAATAGCCAATTGCGAAACTTCATTTCATTGGAGTCATCCGCACAGGCTTCCGGGAAGAGTACGTAAAAGCCATAGTTTTCCAGCTGAATATCCCGGTACTGATATAGCCGCCCATTCTCAACTTCATCCTCTATGAGCTTGTCGTACAGAGCCAGCCCCTGACCATCAATTACCGCCTGCGCCCGCACATTGGGGTCTTGAATAACCAGGCGATGAGCTGACTCTGGGATCTCAAGGCCAGCGGCTTCGAACCAATCCGCCCAGGCCTCACTGCCTTCACGATCATGTAGTAAGGGCGTGGAATTCACTACCGCTTCAATGCCTTCGGCTTCAATGCGCCGACCTGTTGCGGCGCTGGCGGTTAACATGGCCGGGCAGTCAAAAATGCGCTCTTTCTGCAACCCTCCATCATTCCAATCGCCGGTACCCCAGCGAATCAACATATCCAGGTTGTGATCACTGACCTGGAGCAAATCAACCAAAGGGTAAATGCGCAAATCAATGCTTGGGTAGGCGGCCATAAACTTCATCAGTCGAGGTGATAGCCAGCGAGAGGCAAAATAAGTTGCCATGCCGATGGTGATGTGACTCCGACCAGCGCGTGTCAACCGCGCAATCTCCGACTCGATGGTGGCAAAACCAGACCGGGCCGCCAACAATAAGCTTTGCCCATCCTCGGTCAACGTCAGCTTGCGGTTTACGCGCTCAAATAATCGCAGCTCCAACGCGGTTTCGAGCTGCTGAACCTGGTAGCTTATCGCCCCCTTACTCAAATTCAATTCATCCGCCGCCCGCCCCATGTTCAGGTGGTCTGCTACCACCACGAAAACCCGCAAGGCATTAAAGTGTCGAAAATTCATTTGTTTAAATTATTTGAACAGTAATATTAAAACATTGGGATGGACGAAATAAAACCTAATAAATACAGTTTCATACAGTGAAGAGCATTATTTTATCCGAGCAACTGTTCCAATTATTTATTATGTTTCGTTTCCGAATCGCGATGATTTTTGCCCAGAAAACAATGGTTTACGACAACCAGCCCGCGGTTTCTTCCGTCTGTAGGTTGAACTAATGCCGGCAATCGACAGAGATCGACGCAGACGCTCTCGT
The DNA here is from genome assembly GCA_039110515.1 of Pseudomonadota bacterium. Classification (GTDB taxonomy): domain Bacteria; phylum Pseudomonadota; class Gammaproteobacteria; order Arenicellales; family Arenicellaceae; genus Arenicella. The sequence goes on along the minus strand of JBCCFY010000045.1, from coordinate 15,453 downwards.
CGCAGACCACAGCACTCCCAATCGTGTGGTGCACAAATCCGTAATTTTGCAGCATTCTTTACCCGAGAAATCGGCTACTACGATCTGCTCTCTCTAGATGCTCTCGACAAGATCGAACGCCATGCAGACTGGATCCTCGATAACATCGGCATCCTGATCCAGGACGACCCGGTCGCTCTGCGCCTGTTCGACCAGGCAGGTGCGCGTGTAGATGGTGATTCGGTGAAGTTCGACCCAGGGTTGGCAAAAGACTTGTGCGCTACTGCGCCGAGCCAGTACACCATGTATGCACGGAATCCGCAGAACAATATTGAGTTTGGCGGCAACAACCTGGTCCTGGCTCCCGCGTATGGTTCGCCCTTCGTAACCGACATGCAGCAGGGCCGGCGCTACGGTCAGCTAAGCGATTTTGAGAACTTCATTAAACTGACCTACCAAAGCCCCTGGCTGCATCACCAGAGCGGGACTGTCTGCGAACCCGTCGACATTCCGGTCAATAAGCGCCACCTGGATATGGTTTATGCCCATCTCAAGTACTCGGACAAGCCTTTTATGGGGTCGGTTACCGCACCAGAGCGCGCCGCCGATTCAATCAAAATGGCTGAAATCGTGTTTGGTGAGGAGTTCATGCAAGACCACCTGGTGATCCAGGGTAATATCAATGTCAACTCGCCACTGGTTTACGATGGAATCATGTCCAGCGCCCTGCGCACTTACGCGTCGGCCAACCAGGGCAATGTCATTTCGCCATTCATATTGGCTGGCGCGATGTCACCGGTTTCGATGGCAGCGTTGGTAGCGCAGGCACATGCTGAGGCATTGGCTGGCATAGCCTTGACCCAGTTGGTCCGCCCGGGTTCACCAGTGGTGTATGGCAGTTTTCTGACCACCATGGATTTAAAAACTGGCGCACCCACGTTCGGCACACCGGAATCTTCATTGGCTACCCTCGCCATCGCGCAACTGTGCCGGCGCATGGATTTGCCGTTTCGATGCGGCGGTCATTTAACGGCCTCAAAACTGGCAGACGCACAGGCCATGCAGGAATCCATCGAAACCATGCAACCGGCTATTATGGGTGGGGCAAATTTTATCTTTCAGGCTGCGGGCTGGTTGGAAGGCGGGTTGACTATTGGCTATGAGAAGTTCGTGATGGATCTCGATCGCTGCGGTGCAGTCGGTCGGTTGGTGCAGGGCATGCGGCTGGATGAAGAGGATTTCGCAAGTGATGCCTACCTGGAAGCGGGCCCGGGTAGTAATTTTCTTGGCGTAAGCCACACGATGAGACATTTCAGAAACGCAAATTTTGATGCGCCATTGGCTGACACTAATTCATTTGAGCAGTGGAGCAGAGACGGCAGTAAGGACATGTTGATCCGCGCCAATGAACGTTGCCGACAAATGTTGGAAGATTACCAGCCCCCCGAACTGGATCCGGCCATTGACCACCAACTAGTGAAATTTATCGCGGATCGGAAATCCGCGGTTGCCGATGCCTGGTATTAAGTGCCATATAGTCGCAGTCACGGTTGTAGTTGCTCAATGTATTGAGACGAAACATAATAGAATGCCCTGACTTAGCAACGATAAGTCAACTAATAAATCTGTGCATTCATTATGAGCAAACATTCTTTAGGGGTCAGTAACGGTAAACTTGCCCCCATGCCACGCAGCCCCAACGCAGTAGGCACCCACACTGACCAGGAAAGCAAACGTGTCGCTGACCTTGCCATGATCGGCAGCGTGACGGAAACCAAACAACACATCCTTGCGTGTTTGCAGAAAATGGGTGGCAATGTAGTTCAAAGCGAGACGGACACCTATGTTCATGCGGTCTTTACCACGCGTTTGATGCGCTTTAAAGATGATGTTGAGTTTTATATTGATGAGGCAAATCAACAAGTACATTTTCGCTCGGCATCAAGAGTGGGTCACAGCGACCTTGGCGCCAATCGCAAGCGCTATAACGCTTTCAGAGCCCTTTACCAACAAAAAAGCAGCTAAGGGTTTATCTTGGAGTTTACTGCTCACCAACCGGCCGCTTCGCTGGGGCCATACATTGAAGCCATTTTCCACTATCAGAACTTTGTCCCGGATCACTCCATCGAGCGCGTAGTACCCACCGGGCATATCTTCATCCTCTTTGAACTGGATGGTTTTGTTCGTAATACCTTCGATAACCAAACCTTGGAGCCAAATGCTGAGTACTCGCAAGTTTGGATCTCCGGCATGCATCGTGGCCATATCTCTATCTCGGCACACGAAAACTCTGAAATGTTTGTTATCCAGTTTAAACCGTACGGCAGTCGCCCCTTTCTTCATTTGCACACCGCGGAACTAAATGAAAAGGTAATTGCCATTGAAGAGGTGCTGGGAACCAGCTTGCTGGATTTGCGCGAGGCGATGTTGAAAACGGATACTCCGCAAGACAAGTTCGAATTGGCAGAAGCCTGGCTTTTGGAACGCTTCGATGCCAGCAGGCAACCTCCCCAGGAATTGATTGATTTTGTCGACGTGCTACAAAAAGAGCCGGTGGCCAAGCTGCACGAGCTGATTGCCGATCACGGTAATAGTCAGAAGCACTTGATCGAACAATTTAAAAAGTACCTGGGCCTAACACCAAAGTGGTATCAACGCATTGTCCGCTTCAATGAACTGCTGTTGAAAATCCAGCAGCAACAAGAAATCTCCTGGGCTGAGATTGCCTATGATTGCGGTTACGCCGATCAACCCCACTTTATCCGCGAATTTAAACATTTCTCAGGAATGAATCCGGCGGAATATATTCAACAGGAATTTAACCAGGGTGAACCCAACTTTTTCCCGCTGGATCGCGACGGTTAATTTTTTACAATTCAGCACGATTTTTCTTTGTTAGTTTTCAGCCCACACTAACAGAGGAAATACTTATGGATATTGCAAGCGCATTCTCAACTATCAACTGGCTGGCCGTGGTCGGCGCAGCTCTCTCAAGCTTTTTCGTTGGCGGACTCTGGTACGGACCATTATTCGGACGAGCGTGGATGACCGAGTTTGGGTTCAGTGAAGCCGACCTGGAAAAACGAAATCTGCCCCTGGTATTTGGTGGCTCGTTACTACTGGCATTAATCGCCTCGATCAACCTTGCCTTATTCCTGGGCCCAGAAGCTGACCTGGCATTCGGCATTAGCGCCGGATTCTTCGCTGGCTTTGGCTGGGTGGGTATGTTTTTGGGCATCCTCTACCTTTTCGAGTTTCGTTCCTTGAAGGCATTCCTGATCAACGCGGGATATTGCACGGTGGCGCTGACCATCATGGGGGCTATTCTCGGCGCATTCTAGCGCGCCGAGTACTCTCGCCCTGCTCCCACAACACAACAGCTAACATCTACTCACAAATAATCAGGCAGATCATGTCCGCTGGCTGACAAACTGTTAGACTTCGGCACTATGCTAGTGTTTGAAGCTTTGTTTCGTTATGGCTCTGTGGGCATTTTGTTTGCCATCGCGATTTTAATCTTGCGTGATGGTCGCCAACTCCTGGCCTTACGCATCGGTCTGCTACTGATCGCCAGCATCATCAGCCTGTTCTTAACCACGGGTTCCGAAGAGATCAGTATTGGTGGCCAGCCAGCCGCTGCCCTGCGCATGTTTGACATGCTCAACAGCATATTCGTCTGGTGGCTGGGACTCGCCCTGTTTGATGACGATTTTCAAATCGGCGTTCGGGAATGGACCGTGCTGGCGCTATATTTATGCGTTGGGATTCCGAGCCGCCTGCATCATGTAGGCATCGAGTTCTACTGGCATGAATGGCTCGATGCTGTTGCGGTCTCCATGGTCCTGGCCATGATGGCGCACCTGGCCTACCAGGCTGTCGTCGGCCGGAAGGAAGATCTGCTGGAAAACCGGCGCCGCGTGCGGATTCGCTTCGCGATTGCGGTAGCCCTGTTGGTCTTTGTGTCGATTGTGGCAGAAGAAATAGCCGCGCGACAACCGACCCCGGTATTTGACACAATTCTGATTACCTATGTGGCCACCTTCCCGCTCGGAATTTGGGCCATCCTGTGGCTCACCCGCTTACATCCAGAATTGCTGGCGTTTGAAACTGGTTCTACCCGGCAGGTGCGGGAGTCGGAGATGAGTTCCTGGGAGCAACAGGTTTATCAGCGTCTGATTACCATTGTCGATAAGGAACAAGCCTATCGGGACCACACCCTGAGCATCGGCAACCTGGCGGAAAGAGTCGCTATTCCACCACACCAGCTGCGAAAACTCATTAACCAGACCATGGGCTATCGAAACTTCTCGGCATTCGTTAATCATTACCGTATCCGTGAAGTAAAACAAATGTTGGCTAACCCAGAGAAAAGCAATGTTCCCATTCTCACCCTCGCCCTGGAAGCCGGGTTTTCTTCCCTGGCACCGTTTCAGCGAGCTTTCAAAGCCAGCGAGGGCCTTACTCCCACTGAGTACCGTAATACGCATTCTCAGGACGGAAACTGACTTCCAAGACTGTGCGATTCTGAAAACATCTGATCGTTTTTGAAAAAGATCAGGGTTTTTCGAAAGTGAGCAGCTTTTAGTCCTGCCTGACGATACTGTTGATCCATCATTATCAAACGCAATACGGCCGAAAACGTCGTATGGATCGGAGTAAATTATGGAATTTGTTATTGGCGCCTTGAACAGCTTTGTCACCAACCTGCCAGACGGTTTGCGCATCGAAGGCATGCGCTACCTGCTCGGAGCTGGTGGAATATTCCTGCTGACCTGGGTGATTCTTGCTGGATTGCTGTCCAACCGACGCATTCGCAAACCGCTGCCTGCCAAGCTGCGCAATAAACAAATGTTACGAGAGATTCGCAACTCGGCCATCACCATATTTGTTTTTGTTCTAGCCTACAGCATTACAAATTACGCCTTGGAGGAGATCTTCGACGGTCCGGTATTCAAAATTTATGCCGACGTGGAGACCTATGGCTGGCCCTACCTGATTTTCTCCGTGCTTCTATGGAGTGTCGGCCTGGATACCTATTTTTACTGGACGCACCGCTTTATGCATATGCCTCGGTTCTATCGGTTTTTCCATCTGACACACCACCGTTCGCATAACCCGACGCCGTTTACTGCTTACAGCTTCGCTCCTCCCGAAGCGGTGCTGGTATACCTGTTTGTACCGATCTTTTTTACCGTCGTACCGATGCACGATGTGGCTTTTACCTGCGCAATGCTGGTACAGATTTTCAGAAACGCCATCGCCCATTGTGGTTACGAGATATTCCCTCGGGGCTGGGTGCAGCACCCAGTGCTAGGAATTTTTACCACGGTAACTCACCACGATCTGCATCATGAAAAAAGCAAAGGTAACTATGCTTTTTACTTCACTTTTTGGGACCGTGTGATGGGCACCGAAGACCCACAGTACGCAGCACGCTTTGACCGGGCAACCAACCGCAGCAGATCCAAGATAGGTGCGCAACAAAGCGCGTAGAGTCTGGTCGGGACGAACTACACCAGCGCTGAGCGACCAAATAACCAATCGTGCAGCCCGTATACCAAGGCGAGGAACACCACCGCGGCTATGGCGACTGCAATCAAGTCATAACTCAACTTCGGAGTGGATTGAGCCCCACTGTTGCCAGCGGACGAGGCCTGTCGGGTGCGGCGATTAACTGCAGGAATATCGATCAGGCTGTACAGCAGAAAGGTACCAAACAGCAATAACTGTCGCAGGTCTGCACCATCAAGCAAATGCGCTATACCCCACAGGGCAATCGCGATCAACATGGGGTGAACGCTGAGGCTTTTAATGTGTCCCGGCGGCAGTTGTGAGGCCACCAGCAGGATCAGTGCCGGTACCATTACCAACACCGCGACATCACGTGCGCCAGCAATGCCAACAAACAGGTATTGTCCGGGCTGGGCCAGACTGTAACCCCAGATCAACAGGCCAAAGCCCAGCAATGAAACCAGGCTATAAATCCCCATGTACTTCGCCTCACCGAGACGCTCTTTGATATCTGAGCCCGCCTCACGTGAACGAAACGCCGAGTAGCAATGGGCGCCGAAAAAAATAGTCAGACCAACAATCAGAACTTCCATAGATCACCTGTAAAAATAAGTACCAGTTCGTTTAATAGTAGTGGCGAATCGGGTGATTTCAAAAGACTCTTGTTATTGACGCGGTAGCTCTTTCTCTACCGCTTGCTGCACTGCTCGATAAAAAGCATTGCGCCGTTGCTTCATCTCATCGCTACTGGCCTCAGTCCAGTTTCCATTGCTTGCGATCACCAGGTTTCGCTCAGGATCTATAAAGATCCCTTGACCAAATATACCTTGTGCCGCGTAGGGGCCATCATCATAGGTCCACCATTGATAGCCGTAACCGCGTCCACGCACACCGATGCCGGCTTGTTTACTACCTGCAGCATCAAACCACCCGTCTGGCACAATCGATGCGCTGCCAACGACTCCACCATTGAGGGCGAACATGCCGAACAGAGCATAATCGCGCAGCCTGGCCGAGATACAACAACCGGCGATTTCATTACCACCTTCATTTAACATCCATTGGGCGTCGCTGGTCATGCCATACGGTTGCCAAATCTTTTCGCTCAGATACTCTGACAGGGTCTTGCCCGTAGCATTCGCAACCAGCACACCAATCAGGTTGGTCTCCCCGGTATTGTATTGCCAACGACGACCTGGCTTGGCTTCGCTTTCCAGGGTACGCATGTAGACGACCACCGGGTCGAGCCCATCTTCCGGTTTTACCAGGCTGAACTTGGCCACATCAGATTCCGGATCACCATAGTCTTCATTCCAGCGCACTCCGGATTTCATGGTTAATAAATGCTCAACCGTGACCCCTTCGTATCCGCTACCAGCCAATTGAGGAATGTATTTTGTCAAGGGGTCTTGCATGCTGTCGATGTAACCATCTTTGATGGCTGCACCGACCAGGCTTGAAGTGAGCGACTTGGCAACCGAGAACGAGGTCCACAATTGCTCATCACTGAAGTCGCGTTGATACTCCTCCAAGCGAATCTTGCCATCATGAATCACTATTACGCCAGCCGCGTGTTGGTCTTCCATATAGCTCTGAATGTTCCAGCTCTGACCGTCAAGCTCCCACTCTGGATCAATTTGCTCCCCTACATTAAAACTTTTACGCACCTCTCCCGCTGCTATTGTCCGCGATGGGGCCACCAAATGCATATTGCGAAATGCGTAGTCACGTTGCTCCTGGCTCCAGAACAGGATTACTTTATCGGTGGGCAGCTCCATTTCTGCGACCGCCTGATCATCGAACCACGCGTTGCTGGCGAAAAGGCTCATGGCTGAAATCAATAGCGATACCATGAAACGGTTAAGAATTGCGGGGGTCATATCAGGCTCCGTTAAAATAGTTTGCGTCATCTTACCTAAATAAGAACAATAAATCGTGGACAAGAAATTTTTATACACGCTGGTGGATAATGTTCCAGTCAGGTTCTCTGTTTATAGATCAGTTCGAATATTGTTTCCATGAAAGCACAAACCATTATTTGCGGAGCCGGCATAGCTGGAATCTCGGCCGCCTATTACCTGGCGGTAAAACACGGTCAGAAAAACATTTTGTTGCTGGATCGCAATATGCCGATGTCACTCACCACCAGCAAATCGGGTGAGAACTATCGAGACTACTGGCCACAGCCAGTCATGACGGAATTTGCGACTCACAGCATGGATTTAATGGAAGAAATTCAAGCGATCGAGGACAACCATGGTTTCACCATGCACGGCATTGGTTATGACTTCGTCAGCGAGAACAGCAATGACGTATTTCCGTCTTCCTATGCAGAAGCTGAGATAGATCAATACCTGGCGCGCATTACCAATAAACAGGAAATAGAATCAACTCGCCCCTATTTGGCCGACTCGGTAGACCAGGTAGTACATATTCATCGCGCAGGCGAGATGGATGTGAACGCGCTGGGATCCTTTATGTTGCGTGAAGCAAAGAAAGCCGGCGTAAAATTCCAGCAGACAACGATCAAGGACTTACAGCATATACCGGATGGCGGGTTTACGATTCATGCCGACCAGGAATATAACTGTGATCAATTAGTGATAGCCGCCGGCCCTTTCAGCCCAAACCTCGCGGCGATGCTTGGCCTGCAACTGCCCCTGGAAAATATTCTGCAGCGGAAATTTGTGATTCCTGATCCGGCCAATGTCATTCCAGAGAACATACCCTTTACGATTTTCGCCGACCCGCAAAAACTGGACTGGACTGATGAAGAACTTGAACTCATTAACGATCAGCCTGAATTCGCTCACCTGCTTGCTGAGTTCCCTGAAGGTTTACACATTAAACCGGTGGGAAGCAGCCATATCAAGATGGGTTGGGCGTTCAATCGGGAACCCAGTTCACCGGAATGGGACCCTGCATCCAACGATGAATTCGTGGAAATAGTGATGCGCGGAGCCACGCGTTTTATCCCGGGGCTGACACAATACCTTGCCAGCATCCCCACCCCGATCGTTCATTACTCTGGCTACTACACGCGCACCCCGGAAAACCTGCCATTGATTGGAAACACTGAGTATCAAGACCTGTTCCTGATGACGGGTTTCGCAGGCTACGGAACCATGTCAGCCTGTGCCGCTGGTGAACTGCTGGCAAACATTATGGGTCAATATACACTTCCTGGCTATGCCCGCTACCTGGCGCCGGGGCGTTACGACAATGCACAATTGATGAGCGAGCTTTCCGCTATCAGCAGCGATGGGCAACTCTAGTTAACGTATGGCTAAGCTGCCGTCGCAGCTGGGGATGCTATTGGTATCTGCCTAGTGAGAAATACTGGTATCGAAGCTCGACACGTCTTGTCTTCTACCCTGCGCGGCAGCTTGACTGCGTGTCGATTGAAACAGGGCTGGCCGCCATTGCGAATCAATCGCACTCGCTGTTGGGGCGGGTGGCGCAGCAGGCTCAACGGGTTGCAGCACCGGAAGCTCTGGGTCAATCAAGGGATCGGGAACCGGTTTGGGTTGTGGTGCCGGAGCCGGTCTCGAGGCCACGACTGGTCTAGGTGCGGCCGCTATACGAGGCTCAACCGCCGGCCGAGGGGCAACCACCGGCCGTGGACTGACTGGCTCACTGAGGTGAACTGCTTTTTTGTTCAACCGCTTGCGTGCCCGTTCCATATCTTCCCGAGCTCGCTTAGTATCACGCAACAAATTTGCCCGATCACGCTCCAATCCACGTCGCGCTGCCTTCAACTCAGCATCCGCTTTACGCAGGGCCAGTTCAGAAATATCACCGTCTGAGTAGGACTGCTTAAGGTCCTGGCGCGCCTCTTCAATCGACAATTCTGCTTGTTCAAGCTCCAATTGATGCTGCTCCAACATCAGTTCTTGCTCCTCGAGGATGCGCTCCTGCAGTTCCAATGCCCGCTGATGACGCTCCATTTCACGCTCCTGGATACGTTCTCGTTCCGCAGTTTGCTTTTCGTATCGGGCCATTTCACGTTCCTGACGCTCTTGTTCCCGTTCCATCTGTAACTGCGCTCGCTCCATTTCGCGTTGACGACGTTCCTGGGCGAGTTCCTCTCTTTGATGCTCCCGCTCAGCTTTTTCCCTTTTGCGCTCAGCTTTTCTTCTTTCGCTCTCGGCTTTTCTTCTTTCGCTCTCGGCAGTTCTTCGCTGTTTATCAGCTGTTTCGCGATGAAGTTGCTGTTCCGCTAAGCGGCGCTGCGAATCTTCGACTTTTTGCTCTAATTTCAAGCGCTCCTCTTCGGTCATTGGCCGTTTCTCATCGCCCTCAAACACAAAGCCTTCACCATTGGTCGAGACGTACATAGTGCCGTCCCTACTCCAACTAATTTCCGTGCTGCCATCATCATCCACTTCATGTCGGAACGATTCGTAGCGGTACTCGTGTTCATCGTGACTGTCGGCATGACTTTCGTGAGCATCATGTTCATGATGATAGAGATAACCATTACTCGTATGATGTGATTCATCATGCGGTTCGGATTCAATAATCACGGGGTCACCATTGCGATACTCTGCAGCGCTCACCGTGTAAAAAGACGTGGCTGCTACAATCGCGCTGCCTCCCAGCACCATCAGTATTTTGCTACTAAGACTGGTGGGTTTCTTGATGTTCATGATTCTTTCCTCAAGCTGATTAAACGTTTTCCATGAGCAAAGCAGGCTAACCGAATGAGTGGCAGAAACAGTGGTTAGAAGTGCAAGACCATAGGCTTGATGAGCTTGCGGTTGAGTTTGGTTGAGGACCAGGTAATCACAGAAAAGTTCCTGGTCATGTCGAAAGCTTTGACGTGAGATATAGATCAACGGGTTAAACCACAGGCAACAAACTGCGATGTCCCATAATAAATTGAGCCATAGATGACGCTGACTGATGTGGTGTTCCTCATGCTGAATAATGAGTTTTTGTTGCTCCAGCGGCAGTTCCCGATGCAGTTGCAATGGAAAAAAGATCCTTGGCCGCCAGAACCCATACACGGCGGGGGAGAAGTTCTCTTTGTCTATGCCAATGACCGGATAATCTGATCGAAGTTCGGGGATTTCAGCCACGGTAATGTTGGCCAACTCCCGACGCAGATCCAGGTGCTGTTGCAGTAACCTCACCAATAGCAATACGGTGATCGTGACCCAAATCCAGGCCACCAGCAACCAGCCATCAAACGTTGCCACAGGCTGAACGATATAGCTTTGCACCAACAGGTTGACCGTTTCTACAGGCGGTTTCGACAGTTCAATTTGTGCGGTTATCAACGCCACCAGCAAGCCCACCGGGATGCTCAACCAGAGTAGATAGGCATTGTAAGTACGAGTGCCTTTGCGCACCGCATAGCGTGCTAACAGAATGCCGGTCAGCAACAGGCTAAACTCGATATTCGCCTGCCAAAATGATTGGATAAAACTACTCATTATTGTCCCCACTCCCCTTGGAAGAGTTCGGCTCCTCGTCGTTGAGCAACCCCTTTAAGTAGTCCAGTTCCTGGTTTGACAACTGTTTATTCTGCACAAACGTTGCCAGCAATTCTTTCATATCGCCTTTGAAGACCTTATTTAAAAAGCCTTCGCTCTCTTCGGTCAAAAACGCCTCTCGTGCCACGACCGGAGAATAGAGATAACGGCGGCCGTCTTTTTCAAACGACACCACCTGTTTCTTCACCAATCGGTTTAAAAACGTTTTGACGGTTTTTTCGTTCCAGCCCTGATTCTGCAGGCGATCAACCACATCAGTGCTGCTTAGCGGAGATTCCTGCCACAGAACCTCCATCACTAACTTTTCCGACTCACTCACTCGATTAGACATACTTTGCTCATGGAATTGATAAGTAGACTAAATGATTACAACTGTAATCAATGTGCGAAAGATTACGCCTGTAATCTCTGTGGGTCAAGCCTTATTTTCTGACAATTAGTTAATCTGGGGGAGAACAGAGTCTCAGAGCGAGGTTCGCTTAGGACATTATTGGTTCTGTGGTGCCGGCTCGGTAGTCCAGTCACGATCATACATGGCCAACTCGTAGCGGTCGGTAACCGGGTAGCCTGGTGGTCGCAGATTCTCCAGCCGGCGGTCGAAGACAATGCGGGTTGCATAGCGAGGTTCCGTCGCGCTCAAGGTTCCCACACTCAGGCTGCCGTTAAGATGCAGAGTTCCCTTATTCTTATCTTGGTAATCTTTCACCAGGAACCGTCGGCGCGCATAGATGGACGCATTAATGGTTAAATCGCCGGGTCCGGTTACCTCAGGCTCGGCGATTACAATGTCCCGGCCCGACACCAGGCCCAGGATATCGCCGTCTTCATCGGCATACGAAGAATCCAGATTCTCCTGGTTTTGATAGCGCAAATTTCCTTCAATCACAATTCGATGAGGCGAGTACACCAACACCTTGCCTTTCAACGTACCGCTGATGTGCAAGCTCACGCCCTCTGCTGCGATCAGATAAAGGGGCTGATCACCAATCGATCGCAGCCTCGGCGGCCCGACCGCGTCCATTGCTTGATGCAGGTAATACCCATCAGCCCGGAACAGGATGCGGGTGTCTTGTTCGAACACAACCTCACTACTGGCATTTTGCTCCGCGGGTGCTTCAAACAGATGTTGCGGCTTGGGCATATTGATACGCCTTACCCCGGTTTCCAGGCCTCCGCGAAACACGTTTTTACGTTTATAGCCTGCACTGCTACGCTCTACATTAATGCTGCGCGATGAGGTGGTCACCTTACCATGGAAAACTGACATGGCCTTGCGGTCATAGTCGAGGTTAATCTCCGTGTTGGAATGAAAACGGCCATCCATCACATCGTCATGAATTTGTACGTTAGGACTCCAGCGATGCACGAACTGGGCAAAGTTTGAGAACGCCAGTTTTTTCATACGCATTTCGGTGCTCAGGCGATTGCCATTTTCTTCGGTGATAACTTCTACCCGGATTTCATCCAGATCCATTTCCCCACTGGCTGGCTCATGGCTGAGCTTGGCCTCATAGACCTGGCCCCTGCTCTGCCAGCTCAACGACTCTGTTACCAGTTCACGCTTGATCATCTTTTCGATTGCCTTGGTGATCTTGCGGTTTAGCATTTTCTTTTGCTCAGCCGTGACAGAGATTTTCGCCACACTCTCTATTTGCGGCGACTCCTGGAAGCTTGGTAATTGCACCGCTCCCTGGCTGGCAGTCAGAATATCCTGGGTGGGCGCTTTTGGTACGGCGGATTCCTGGCTGGTGTTCGTCACCAGGGATTCAGCCGTGACCTCAAACTCGGTTTCCACACTGGCTTCTGGCTCGGATTGAGCTGCAATGGTTTCAATGGGCGGGTATTCCGTTGCCTCGGTCTCCACCGGGCCGGGTTCAGGTTCTGACTCCGTCGCCTCGATATTCTCGGGAACGGGGTCAGTAATTGTTTCCTCGGGAACCGTTTGCTCCGTCGCTTGAGTTTCGCTTACCAATTCCAGGCCCGGTTCGGGGGCCGAGGTGATCTGATTTTGCCGTTGATCATTGGCGATACTCGCTGCCTCGCCCTTGCGCACTTCATTCAGGGTTTCATCTGCGGGGTTCTGGCTGCGCTTTACGCCATCCTGTGGTGTAGTTTCAAGGGTAAGGACTAAGGGGCGCTCTTCTTTTGAAGGGATCGAGATAAACTCAATGCCCCAATGACCAAATATCATCAACAGCAAGTGCGCAGTGAATGCCGCTGTTGCAGCAATCAACAGGCGACGTTGCGTCAGTTTTAATTTGCGCAGGTCAAACTTCAATCATGCCCCCGCCACCGTTGTTATTACTTAGTGCAGAAACCGTGCCGAATTATGGTGGCTCCCCTTATCTTAGCAGTGAATTCGGCCTAATCCAAAAATGTCGCTGACTCCTGGAACCGTTGCGACGCAACTTGATTCAGTTTGAGGTTACCACCGCCGACATAACCGATTAAATCCATACAAGCCGTTGGCAAAAACGAAGTAAGCAATTCGCGCCAATTGATTGATCAGTGGCAAACTGAACAGCCGCCCCAGCCAGGCATCCCTGGGCGAGTTTCGCCAGAGTAATATAAACGCATCAATACCTATATGGAGGTTGCCGTTGGCATCCCGAACATGCAAGTACTTACGGGCTTCTACGAGGTTCCGATCCAGTTCCTGCACGAGGCTGTTGTCTTCATGCACATCCAGCCATTGAATTTCAACATCGGTTGATCTGCATTTTTGATGATTTATTCCATAATTACAGACCGGGCAGGCGCTGTTGAAGAATACCTCGACCTGGCTTTCGGTGGCGCTTGGCGGATCGGTCTTATTAAACTCACTCATTTGTTAGCCACCCACAATACCGCCGAGCCCAAAGTCGTTGTCCGAACCTGTGAAAACTCCGCCTTCAAACAATGTTCAAGCTCCTGAAGTGCATCACCATTGTTATTGAATATACCAAGCCTGTTCAAGATGGTCATTAATATGCGAGCGGTCTTGGAATGGCGCACCCCTGTTGCCAACAATGTTGCTCCAAAAAACACGCCGCCTGGATTAAGCAGTCGGTGAACGTTTTTGAGGGCCTGGCGTTTTTCAATAAATGTGCCCGGCACGCAATGCAAGACGAAGTTCATCGCTACGGAATCAAAACAGGCACCATCAGTTGACATCACGGAAGTAATGTCCACTTGCATGGTCTCCGGTTTTTGCAGTACCAACCTCTGGGCAGACTTAGTGAGACAGGCCATGTTCAAATCCATCAAGCCTAAGCGTTCAAAATTCCGGTACCGTGACTGTTGGTGAAGCAGATAGCCAGTGCCAACACCGATTTCAAGATGGTTTGACGCACTGTATTCACGGTAGGCAGCGGATAACTCACCAGGCGGACAGCGCCAGATAAAACCGCTGACGAAGCAATACAGGAAAAAATCGTACAGGCGGTGACTCATCAGCGAAAATAACCACTGACCAGGTTTGTGCGAACGCAGAGGATCTGCGGAATGGCGGCATTGTTGTTTCATATTGATCACTCTCATCGTTGTTAAAATTAAAGTCCAACAAGGTTACTCAGGGCAGAGGTCAATTCTGGATACTGGAAACGGAAACCCGCAGCGAGCGTTCTGCGCGGTACGATATTCTGCCCCTCCAAAAGAATCGACGCGCGCTGCTCCCCCACAATAAACCTGATCAGCCATCTTGGTGCTGACCACAACATTGGCCGCTTTAGGAGTCGGGTAAAAACCCGAGTGAATTCACGGTTGCTGACAATCCCGGGTGCCACCGCATTGTAGCGCCCCTGCATGGATGAATCAGTAATTGTCCGCACCAATAAGCGCACCATGTCATCGATGTGTATCCACGGAACCGGTTGTTTGCCATGACCAATCACAGCACCGACTCCAACACTGAACAGCGAGTGAATCACCGGCATAATCCCGTTTTGTGAAGGGTCGAGAGCCAGTGTGCTAAAGCGAAAATGCGCTGCAGTCCTACCCAGGACAATACCTATGCGCAGCCGCACATGTCGGACTCGACCACTGTCTAGCTCATCTGCAGCGGCCTCCCATTGACTGACCAATTCGGCTGCATAGTCCAGGTGCATCGGTTTAGAGTACTCATCTAACTCTGGGTACTCCGCGCCATTCGTTTGCTCTGGTGTTCCATAAAAACATTTGCCTGCGGTTGAGATGAATACTTCTGGCGGTTGCTTGGCGTGATTGATGGCAGCTACTAATGAGCGTGTAGTACTGATTCTCGATGCCAACAACTCTTGTCGATAGCTTTCATCCCATTTCTCGCGCAGATTTAATATGTGCTTGCCGGCTAGATTAACGACCGCATCACACTTTGGCAGACCCTGAACACGCAAGTCATCCCAGGGCGCGGTGGCTGGCAAGATTCGCCGAACGTGCGAAAGTGGACACGAGGACACGGGCTCAGGGACTAAAACCGTTGGTGCGTTTCGAAAATGTCGGCCTGCGC